>NZ_JAGHRN010000005.1:0-377056 GCF_017743775.1 Shimia sp. R9_1
CGTACGCTTTGAAGTCACCAAACTGTTTGGTGATCGCGGCGGTCAGCGTGGTTTTGCCGTGGTCAACGTGACCAATGGTGCCGATGTTGCAGTGCGGTTTACTGCGCTCAAACTTTTCCTTAGCCATGATGGCCTCCTTGATGTTGAGAAGGGAAGCGGGCAGCCCGCTTCCCAAATTTCGTTATGCGTATTTCGCTTGGATCTCGTCGGAGATGTTCTGCGGAACCGGATCGTAGTGGTCGAACTGCATGGTGAACTGGGCACGGCCGGAAGACATCGAACGCAGGTTGTTGATGTAACCGAACATGTTGGCCAGAGGCACAAATGCGTCGATCGCCACGGCGTTGCCGCGAGGCTCCTGACCGGACACCTGACCACGACGGGAGGTGAGGTCACCAATGATGCCACCGGTGTATTCTTCCGGAGTGATCACTTCCACTTTCATGATCGGCTCAAGCAGTTTCGCGCCGGCCAGTTTCATGCCTTCACGCATTGCCATACGAGCTGCGATTTCAAAGGCCAGAACGCTGGAGTCCACGTCGTGGAACTTACCGTCGATCAGAGCAACCTTGAAGTCAATCACAGGGAAGCCAGCCAGAGGACCGGAGTCCATGACGGACTGAATGCCCTTTTCAACACCCGGGATGTATTCCTTCGGAACAGCACCACCAACGATGCGGCTTTCGAAAGAGTAGCCCTCACCCGCTTCAGTCGGCATGATTTCCATTTTGACTTCAGCGTACTGACCGGAACCACCGGACTGTTTCTTGTGGGTGTAGGTGTGCTCGATCGCCTTGGAGATCGTTTCACGGTATGCCACCTGCGGCGCACCGATGTTGGCCTCAACCTTGAACTCACGCTTCAGACGATCCACGAGGATGTCCAGATGAAGTTCGCCCATGCCCTTCATGATGGTCTGACCGGACTCGATGTCGGTCTCAACACGGAAGGATGGGTCTTCGGCTGCCAGACGCTGCAGACCCTGAGACATTTTCTCTTGGTCAGCTTTGGTCTTTGGCTCAACAGCGATTTCGATCACCGGATCCGGGAAGGTCATGGTTTCCAGAACCACCGGATCGTTGGTCGCGCAGAGCGTGTCACCGGTTGTGGTGTCTTTCAGACCCGCCAGAGCGATGATGTCACCTGCGAATGCTTCGGTGATTTCTTCGCGGTTGTTGGAGTGCATCATCATCATACGACCGATGCGCTCTTTCTTACCTTTGGTGGAGTTGAGGAGCGTGTCGCCCTTGTTCAACTGACCGGAGTAGATCCGGGTAAAGGTCAGGGAGCCAACAAACGGGTCGTTCATGATTTTGAACGCCAGGCCGGAGAACGCCATGTCGTCGTCTGCACGACGCGCGATGTTACGCTCTTCGGTTTCGTCACCCGGTGCGAAGCCCATGTAATCAACAACGTCCAGTGGGGACGGCAGGTAGTCGATCACAGCGTTAAGCAGAGGCTGAACACCTTTGTTCTTGAACGCAGAACCGCCCAGAACCGGAACGAAAGACAGAGACAGAGTGCCTTTGCGCAGCAGTTTGCGCAGGGTTGGCACGTCAGGCTCTTCGCCTTCCAGATAGGCTTCCATCGCGTCGTCGTCTTGCTCGACGGCGTTCTCGATCATCTTGCCGCGCCATTCGTCGGCCAGATCTTTGAGTTCGTCGCGAATAGGTGCCTTGATCCAGGACGCGCCCAGATCTTCACCCTGCCACAGCCACTCTTCCATGGTGACCAGGTCAACCAGGCCTTCCAGCTCGGTTTCTGCACCGATTGGGAACGCGATTGGAACAGCGGTTGCACCGGTGCGGTCTTCAATCATGCTCACACAGTTGAAGAAGTCAGCGCCGATTTTGTCCATCTTGTTGACGAACACCATACGCGGAACCTTGTAGCGGTCAGCCTGACGCCACACGGTTTCGGTCTGAGGTTCAACACCAGCGTTGGCGTCCAGAACACAGACGGCACCGTCGAGAACCGCCAGAGAACGTTCAACTTCGATGGTGAAGTCAACGTGGCCTGGGGTGTCGATGATGTTCAGACGGTGCTTTGGAGTATCAGCGGATTTGCCATCTTCGGTGCGCTCCCAGAAAGTGGTCGTCGCAGCGGAGGTGATGGTGATACCACGTTCCTGCTCCTGCTCCATCCAGTCCATGGTGGCTGCACCGTCGTGCACCTCACCGATGTTGTGGGATTTGCCGGTGTAATACAGGATGCGCTCGGAACAGGTGGTTTTACCTGCGTCGATGTGCGCCATGATACCGAAGTTACGGTAATGTTCGAGCGTATATTCGCGTGCCATTGGTCTAATGTCCTCTGGGCTTTACCAACGATAATGGCTGAAGGCTTTGTTAGCTTCTGCCATCTTGTGAGTGTCTTCGCGCTTCTTAACGGCGGTACCGCGGGAGTTCACGGCATCCAGAAGTTCACCGGCCAGGCGTTCTTCCATGGTGTTTTCGTTGCGGCCACGCGCAGCACCAATCAGCCAACGGATGGCCAGGGCTTCGCGGCGCTCAGGGCGCACTTCGACCGGAACCTGATAGGTGGCACCACCCACACGGCGGGAGCGAACCTCAACCGATGGTTTGATGTTGTCGAGTGCTTCGTGGAACACTTCAACAGGGGCGCGCTTCACCTTGTTTTCAACGCGGTCCAGCGCGTTGTAAACGATCTTTTCGGCAACAGATTTCTTGCCGTCGATCATCAGGTTGTTCATGAATTTGCTCAGGACCTTGTCGCCAAATTTGGCGTCAGGCAGAATCTCGCGTTTTTCGGCGGCGTGACGACGTGACATATCAGCCTCTCCTTCTTACTTAGGACGCTTCGCGCCGTACTTCGAACGACGTTGCTTACGGTCTTTGACGCCTTGGGTATCCAGAACACCACGCAGGATGTGATAACGGACACCCGGAAGGTCTTTTACACGGCCGCCACGGATCAGAACCACGGAGTGTTCCTGAAGGTTGTGGCTTTCACCTGGGATGTAAGAGATCACTTCGTAACCGTTGGTCAGGCGCACCTTCGCAACTTTACGCATAGCGGAGTTCGGTTTCTTAGGCGTGGTGGTGTACACACGTGTACATACGCCGCGCTTCTGAGGGCACTGCTCCAGGTGCTGTGACTTGGAGCGCTTGATTTTAGGCTGACGCGGTTTGCGGATCAGCTGCTGAATCGTTGGCATAGGGTCTCTTTCCTATTGCTTCCATTATGCGCGGGGCGAGCCCCACACGGTTTTCGTTTTTTCTGCACATGATGTTGCCACATGCGCAAAAACCGCATTCGTTCCCATTCCGAGGCGAACGACGCGGTGGAGTCTCAGAGGTTGCGGCCTTCAAAGTAGACCGGAACTTGACCACTACAGGTATGAAACGGCGTTGGGCACACTGCTCCCATTGCCGGATGAGCGCGCGTATATTGGGAGTCGGAGCACTTGTCAACAGCTGCCCCCTGTTGCGCTGGCCCGCCGCTGCTGCCAAGGTGCGGCCAGCAGGAAATAAGGCGCGTAAGATGCACAGCAAAGACATGCAGGTGATTGGCCTGTGCCGGTTTTCATACCCGGCTTTGGGCGGGTTTCAAGTGGAACATGAGAGCATCGAGGACCGCATTGCCTTTCTCTATCAGAAGCACCGGCTGGAGGAGCGCTTCAAGCTGTTTGAGGCCATCGCCCTGCCCTGTCTGCGGGAACAGACTGATCAGAATTTTGAACTGATCGTGGTGATCGGTGACAGCCTGCCCAAACACCACAAAGAGCGGCTGCATGACATCACCGCCGACCTGCCGCAGGTCCGTATTGAGGCCCATCCGCCCAAGCCGCACCGCCCGCTGATGAAGGAGATCATCAACCGCGCGCGCAAGGACATGAAAGCGCCCTGCCTGCAGTTCCGCCATGACGATGATGACGCCATCTCGGTGGATTTCTTTGAACGGCTGCGCGCAGCGGTGGACGATGTGCCGGGGCTGTTGCGCGACAATGCCACCGTGGCCTTTGACTGGAACCGGGGCTACATCGCAGAGATGAGCGCGGCAGGCATTGCCGCCACCGACACGGTGCGCAACCTCTATGTGGCCGCGCTTGGCATGTATGTGCGCGGCGGTGTCTCCCACACCATCATGAACTTTCGCCACGGCATCATGAACCAGCATATGCCCGCGGTCTCTTTCACCGACGCGCCCATGTGGCTGCGCACCCACAACGGCTATAACGACAGCCGCCAGAAGAAGGTGAAACCGGTGCCGGTGGAACCGCTCTGCGCCGCGCAGGAGGAAGAATACCGGCTGCGCTTTGCGGTGGATGCGGATCAGGTGCGTGCGCTTTTTGCCTGAGCAAGGCGCCGCCCGCGGATCAAGGTGAAGACCCCGGCGGCCACCACAATCGCGGCCCCGGTCAGGGTGATCGGATCAGGCCAGTCGCCAAAGACCACATAGCCCAGCATCAGCGCCCACAGCAGGCTGCTGTAGCGGAAGGGCGCGATAAAGCTGATCTCGCCCACGCGCATCACCAGCACCGAAAACAGATAACCGCCCAGAATGAACACCGCCGCCCCGGTGAGCAGCATCCACTGGCGCAGGTCCATCGCCACCCACTCAGAGCCAAGGCTCGCCACCCCGGCAAAGAGCATCACTCCCAGCGAGGCCACAAGGGTCACGGTCAATGAGGGCACATCAGAGGACATCTTGCGTGTCGCCAGATCGCGTAGGGTGACAAACCCCACCGCCACCAGCGCATAAAGCGCGTATTGATCAAAGCCATCCGGCCCGGGGCGCACAATCAGCAGCATGCCGCAAAAGCCGGCGGCGATGGCCGAGGCCCGCCGCCACCCCACCGCTTCGCCAAAAAACAGCGCCCCGCCAAGGGTCACGGTCAATGGCAGGATCTGCAAAACCGCCGTCACATTGGCAATCGGCATGTGATAAAGCGCCGTGATAAAGAAATAGGCCGCGCCGATTTCAGAGACCGTGCGCAGCGCCACCAGCCCCCAGTCATGGCGTGACAGCTGCCAGCGCAGTTTGCCAAGGGATTTGGCCAGCAGATAAATAAGCGCACTGGCAACCACACCGCGCAGAAACAACATCTGAAACAGCGGCACATCCGGCCCCAGCGACTTCACCATGGTGTCGTTGAACGTAAAGGCCGCCATGGAGCACATCATCAGAAGCGCGCCCTTGGTGTTGTCTGACATCGCCATGGACCGCCCTCCCCGATTAGCAACCGCGCGACGTTAGGGCCGAGCGCGGGATTTGCCAACCCCGGGTTTCCTCTTGCCCCAAATATCCTCGCCGAAGGCAAAAGGGCCCCCGGCTTGATGCCGGGGGCCCTTTTTAATCATCATTCAGTCTGAGAGGTCTCAGTCGAAGTCGCGGCTTTCCGGTGTTTCCACCAGACCGCTGTCAAACACGTCCTCGGCGGTCACATCATCGGTTGGCGCGGCCAGACGTGCGGCGGCTTCTGCCTCCTCACGGCGGGCTTCGATCACCACATTGTCGCGCTCAGACGCGATGCGGCGCACCTTCTGAGTGGCCCCACCGGTACCGGCCGGGATCAGACGACCCACGATGACGTTCTCTTTCAGGCCGACCAGCTTGTCTTTCTTACCTTGGACAGAAGCCTCGGTGAGAACACGGGTGGTCTCCTGGAACGATGCCGCGGAGATGAAGGAACGGGTCTGCAGCGACGCTTTGGTGATACCCAGCAGGATCGGCTCACCCTGAGCAGGACGACGGCCTTCGGCCAGTGCCTTCTCATTGGCGGCGTCAAACTCGGCCTTCTCAACGTGCTCGCCTTTGAGCAGGGTGGTTTCACCAGAGTCCTGGATCTCCCACTTCTGCAGCATTTGGCGCACAATCACCTCGATGTGCTTGTCGTTGATCTTCACACCCTGCAGTCGATACACGTCCTGCACTTCGTCGATCATGTAGTCCGCCAGCGCTTCAACACCCATGATGGAGAGGATGTCGTGCGGTGCCGGGTTACCGTCCATGATGTAGTCACCCTTCTGCACGAAGTCGCCTTCTTGCACAGGGATGTGTTTGCCCTTGGGCACCATGTATTCCACGGTTTCCTGGCCTTCATCAGACGGCTCGATCGCGATGCGGCGCTTGTTCTTGTAGTCGCGGCCAAAGCGCACGTAACCATCGATTTCCGCGATGATTGCGTGGTCTTTCGGACGACGCGCTTCAAAGAGCTCGGCCACACGTGGCAGACCACCGGTGATGTCCTTGGTCTTGGCGCCTTCACGCGGAATACGCGCGACAACGTCACCGGCCTGAACGTCCTGGCCGTCTTCGACAGACAGGATGGCGTCCACGGACATCGGGTAGTGTACCGGGTTGCCAGCATCGTTGCGCACAGGTTCACCATCCGCGTCCACAAGGATCACTTCCGGCTTGAGCTCGTTGCCCTTCGGTGCGGCGCGCCAGTCAGACACGATCTTCTGGGTCATACCGGTTGCGTCATCGGTTTCGTCACGCACCGACAGGCCGGTGATGAGGTCAACGAACTTCGCCTTACCATCCTTCTCCGCGAGGATCGGGAGGGTGTATGGATCCCATTCAAACAGCTTCTCGCCGCGGGCGATGACCTGACCGTCCTTGACGAACAGCTTGGAGCCGTAACCCACTTTGTGGTTTGCGCGCTCGTCGCCGTCTTCGCCCTGAATGATCAGCTTCATGTTGCGGCCCATCACCAGAGCTTCGCCGTTGGCGTTCTCAAGGATGTTGGCGTTTTCAAAGACGATCGTGCCTTCTTGGCTCGCTTCGAGGAACGACTGCTGACCACCCTGCGCAACACCGCCGATGTGGAAGGTCCGCATCGTAAGCTGTGTACCAGGTTCACCAATCGACTGCGCCGCGATGATGCCAACGGCCTCACCGGTGTTGACCATGGTGCCGCGTGCGAGGTCACGGCCATAACACATGGCACAGACACCCTCTTCGGCCTCACAGGTCAGCGGGCTGCGGATGCGGGCGTTCTGAACACCTGCTTCGTCGATGGCGTCCGCCATACGTTCGTCGATCAGCTGACCATGGGCCACCAGCACTTCATCGCTGCCCGGCTTCATGATGTCCTCAGCCGCAACACGGCCCAGAACACGCTCTGCCAGCGAAGAGACAACCTCACCGTCGTTCACAGCCGCTTCGGCGTTGATCGCAGCGTCAGTGCCACAGTCGTGCATACGCACGATGCAGTCCTGCGCAACGTCCACCAGACGACGGGTCAGGTAACCCGAGTTCGCCGTCTTAAGCGCCGTATCAGACAGACCCTTACGGGCACCGTGGGTGGAGTTGAAGTACTCCAGAACGGTCAGGCCTTCTTTAAAGTTCGAGATAATCGGGGTCTCGATAATGTCGCCGTTCGGCTTCGCCATCAGGCCGCGCATCCCGCCCAGCTGCTTCATCTGCGTGACCGAGCCACGCGCACCGGAGTGCGCCATCATGTAAACGGAGTTTGGTTCCGCTTCGGCCCCGTTCTCGTCAGTCTGACCCGCCGAGATGGTGTTCATCATCGCGTCGGTGACTTTGTCGTTACACTTTGACCACGCATCGACAACTTTGTTGTACTTTTCGCCCTGAGTGATCAGGCCGTCCATGTACTGCTGTTCGAAGTCTTTCACCTGATCACGGGTGTCATCCACGATGGTCCACTTGTTGTCGGGGATCACCATGTCGTCTTTACCAAACGAGATACCCGCCTTGAACGCTTCACGGAAGCCCATGGTCATGATCTGGTCACAGAAGATGACGGACTCTTTCTGACCGCAGTAGCGATAGACGGTGTCAATCACGTTCTGCACGTCTTTCTTACGCAGAAGCTTGTTCACCAGCTCAAACGGCGCCTTGTTGTTCTGCGGCAGAAGCGCACCCAGACGCACACGGCCCGGGGTGGTTTCAAAACGCTCAACAACTTCCAGACCGTTCTCGTCAATCTGCGGGATACGGGCGTGGATCTTGGCGTGCAGGTGTACCGCACCGGAATCCAGCGCGTATTGCACTTCCTCGATGGAGGAGAAGACCATGCCTTCACCCTTCATGCCTTCACGCATGATGGTGGTGTAGTAGAGGCCCAAGATCATATCCTGAGAAGGCACGATGATCGGTGCGCCGTTGGCCGGCGACAGAACGTTGTTCGTGGACATCATCAGAACACGGGCTTCCAGCTGGGCTTCCAGCGAGAGCGGCACGTGAACAGCCATCTGGTCCCCGTCAAAGTCCGCGTTAAACGCAGAACAGACGAGCGGGTGCAGCTGGATGGCCTTACCTTCGATCAGAACCGGCTCAAACGCCTGGATGCCAAGACGGTGCAGCGTTGGCGCACGGTTCAGCATGACAGGGTGTTCGCGGATCACCTCATCCAGAATATCCCAAACTTCGGGACGCTCTTTTTCCACCAGTTTCTTGGCCTGTTTCACAGTGGAGGACAGACCTTTGGCTTCCAGACGGGAATAGATGAACGGCTTGAACAGCTCGAGCGCCATCTTCTTGGGAAGACCACATTGATGCAGCTTGAGTTCCGGACCGGTCACAATCACCGAACGGCCAGAGAAGTCGACGCGCTTACCCAAAAGGTTCTGACGGAAACGACCCTGCTTACCTTTCAGCATGTCAGAGAGCGATTTCAGCGGACGCTTGTTGGCGCCGGTGATCACGCGGCCACGGCGGCCGTTGTCAAACAGCGCATCCACGGATTCCTGCAGCATACGCTTTTCGTTACGCACGATGATGTCAGGCGCACGCAGTTCGATCAGACGCTTCAGACGGTTGTTCCGGTTGATCACACGACGATAGAGGTCGTTGAGGTCAGAGGTCGCAAAGCGGCCACCGTCCAGCGGCACCAGCGGGCGCAGCTCTGGCGGGATCACAGGGATCACGGTCAGGATCATCCACTCCGGACGGTTCCCGGACTCGATGAAGCTCTCAACCACTTTCAGACGCTTGATGATCTTCTTGGGCTTCAGCTCACCGGTGGCTTCGGCCAGATCAGCGCGCAGCTGGTCGGCTTCGGCTTCCAGATCGATCTGCGCCAGCATCTCACGGATCGCTTCAGCACCGATGTTGGCGGTGAAAGCGTCCATGCCGTATGCGTCCTGCGCATCCATGTACTCTTCTTCGGTCAGCATCTGGCCGTATTGCAGGTCGGTCAGACCCGGCTCGATGACAACGTAGTTTTCAAAGTACAGCACACGTTCCAGATCACGCAGGGTCATGTCCAGCATCAGGCCGATGCGGGATGGCAGCGATTTCAGGAACCAGATGTGTGCCACTGGCGCGGCCAGCTCGATGTGGCCCATACGCTCACGGCGCACTTTCTGAAGGGTAACTTCAACACCACATTTCTCGCAGACAACGCCGCGATACTTCATGCGCTTATATTTGCCGCAGAGACATTCGTAGTCTTTGATCGGGCCAAAGATACGCGCACAGAACAGACCGTCACGCTCTGGCTTGAACGTACGGTAGTTGATGGTTTCTGGCTTTTTGATCTCACCGTAGGACCACGACAGGATCCGCTCTGGAGACGCGAGAGACACTTTGATCTCGTCAAACGCCTTTTGCGGGGTCAGCGGGTTGAACGGATTGTTCGTCAATTCTTGGTTCATTTTGGTACCTCAAAGGTTAGAGGGTGCAGAGGGGACGGTGCGCAGAAACTGCGCACCCTACGTAGGGTGTGCCCTGAGGGCGCACCGTTACTCATCCACCTCCGTATCCAAGAGTTCCATATTCAGGCCGAGGCCACGGACTTCCTTGACCAGAACGTTAAACGATTCTGGGACGCCCGCTTCAAAGTTGTCCTCGCCCTTGACGATGCTTTCGTAGACCTTGGTCCGGCCTGCCACGTCATCCGACTTAACCGTGAGCATTTCCTGCAGGGTGTAGGCGGCGCCGTAAGCTTCCAGAGCCCAGACCTCCATCTCCCCGAAGCGCTGACCACCAAACTGTGCCTTACCACCCAGCGGCTGCTGTGTGACGAGGGAGTATGGGCCAGTGGAACGCGCGTGGATTTTGTCGTCCACCAGGTGGTGCAGTTTCAGCAGGTACTTGATACCCACGGTCACCGGACGCGCAAACTGTTCACCGGTACGACCGTCAAACAGGATGGACTGACCGCTTTCAGAGAAGCCAGCACGCACCAGAGCGTCGTTCACGTCACCTTCTTTGGCGCCGTCAAAGACCGGGGTCGCGATTGGAACACCACGGGTCACATTGCCCGCCGCTTCCAGAAGCTGACCTTCGTCCATGCCAGCGATGCCTTCTTCATAGACATCTTCGCCATAGGCCAGGCGCATCATTTCGCGAACCGGTGTCAGGTCGCCGGAGCGGCGGTATTCCTGCACCGCGTCGTCGATCTTCAGACCAAGGCCACGTGCGGCCCAACCCATGTGGGTTTCAAGGATCTGACCAACGTTCATACGCGAAGGCACACCCAGTGGGTTCAGACAGAAGTCAACCGGCGTACCATCTGCGAGGAACGGCATGTCTTCCATAGGCACAACCTTGGAAATAACACCTTTGTTCCCGTGACGACCGGCCATCTTATCGCCCGGCTGAAGCTTACGCTTCACAGCGATGAAGACTTTGACCATCTTCATCACACCCGGTGGCAGATCGTCGCCACGACGGACTTTCTCGACCTTGTCCTCAAAGCGGTGCTCAAGCGCACGCTTCTGGATCTCATACTGCTCGTTCAGAGCCTCAACGATCTGTGCGTCGGCTTCATCTTCGAGAGCCAGCTGCCACCACTGACCACGGCTCAGGCTTGCCAGCAGTTCCTCGGTGATTTCCGAGTTTGCCTTCACGCCACGTGGGCCTTTGACAGCCACTTTGCCGAGGATCATGTCTTTCAGACGGGCATAGATGTTACGATCCAGGATCGCGAGTTCGTCGTCACGGTCACGTGCCAGACGCTCGATCTCTTCACGTTCGATCTGCAGCGCACGCTCGTCTTTTTCCACACCATGGCGGTTGAAGACGCGCACTTCCACAACAGTACCGAAGTCACCCGGCTTCACGCGCAGCGAGGTGTCACGCACGTCAGAAGCTTTCTCACCGAAGATGGCACGCAGAAGCTTTTCTTCCGGGGTCATCGGGCTTTCGCCCTTCGGTGTGATCTTACCAACGAGAATGTCGCCCGGCTCAACGTCCGCACCGATGTAAACGATGCCGGCCTCATCGAGGTTGCGCAGCGCTTCTTCACCGACGTTCGGAATGTCGCGGGTGATCTCTTCTGGGCCAAGCTTGGTGTCACGTGCGGCGACTTCGAATTCTTCGATGTGAACCGAAGTAAACACGTCGTCACGCGCGATGCGCTCGGAGATCAGGATGGAGTCTTCGTAGTTGTAGCCGTTCCAAGGCATAAAGGCGACGACCACGTTTTTACCAAGCGCCAGTTCACCGATATCGGTGGACGGACCGTCAGCAATCACCTCGCCCTTCGCAACCGTATCGCCCACTTTCACCAGCGGACGCTGGTTGATGCAGGTGTTCTGGTTGGAGCGCTGGAACTTGCGCAGACGGTAGATGTCCACGCCCGCGTCGCCCAGCTCCAGATCGGAGGTGGCACGGATCACGATACGCTGTGCATCCACTTGGTCGATGATACCCGCACGCTTAGCCTGAATGGCCGCGCCGGAGTCGATCGCCACTTTTTCCTCGATACCGGTACCCACCAGCGGTGCCTCAGCACGCAGTAGCGGAACCGCCTGACGTTGCATGTTCGAGCCCATCAGAGCGCGGTTGGCGTCGTCGTTTTCAAGGAACGGAATGAGCGAGGCCGCCACAGACACCAGCTGTTTCGGGCTCACGTCGATCAGGTCGACGTTTTCCGAAGCTGCCAGCGTATATTCGCCAGCCTGACGGGTGTTGACGAATTCGTTCACGAATTTGCCGTTTTCATCCAGCGCCGCGTTTGCCTGAGCAACGGTGTGACGCTGCTCTTCGGTTGCGGACATGTAGCTCACATCGTCGGAGACCACACCGTTCTCAACCTTGCGGTAAGGCGTTTCGATGAAACCGTATTTGTTCACGCGGGCAAAGGTTGCCAGCGAGTTGATCAGACCAATGTTTGGACCTTCCGGCGTTTCAATCGGGCACATACGACCGTAGTGGGTCGCGTGCACGTCGCGCACCTCAAAGCCCGCACGTTCACGGGTCAGACCGCCTGGGCCCAACGCGGAGAGACGACGCTTGTGGGTCACCTCGGACAGCGGGTTGGTTTGGTCCATGAACTGCGACAGCTGCGAGGAGCCGAAGAATTCACGCACAGCCGCTGCGGCCGGTTTGGCGTTGATCAGGTCTTGCGGCATCACAGTGTCGATCTCAACAGAGCTCATACGCTCTTTGATCGCACGTTCCATGCGCAGCAGGCCAACGCGGTACTGGTTTTCCATCAGCTCGCCAACGGAACGCACACGACGGTTGCCGAGGTGGTCGATGTCGTCCACGTCGCCTTTGCCGTCACGCAGCTCAACCAGCGCCTTGATGCAGGAAATGATGTCTTGCTTGCGCAGGGTGCGCTGGGTGTCTTCTGCATCCAGAGCAAGGCGCATGTTCATCTTCACACGGCCAACCGCGGAGAGGTCATAACGCTCTGAATCAAAGAACAGGGTGTCAAACAGCGCGCTTGCCGCTTCAACGGTGGGTGGCTCACCCGGACGCATCACACGGTAGATGTCCATAAGCGCGGTGTCGCGGCTCATGTTCTTGTCTGCCGCCATGGTGTTGCGCATGTATGGACCGACATTGACGTTGTCGATGTCCAGCACCGGAATGTCGGTGAAGCCAGCGTCGATCAGGTCTTTCAGGGACCCGCCGATCAGATCGCCGTCTTTGTCATATTCCAGCGTCAGCTCATCGCCGGCTTCGACGTAGATTGCACCGGTTTCTTCGTTGATGATGTCTTCAGCAACGAATTTGCCCACAATGTGGTCAAACGGCACGAGCAGCTCGGTGATGGTGCCTTCGTCGATGATCTTCTTGACCGCACGCGGGGTGACTTTCTTGCCTGCTTCACAGATCACTTCGCCGGTTGCGGCGTCGATCAGATCCATCACAGGGCGGGTGCCACGCACACGCTCAGGGAAGAACTTGGTGACCCAACCTTTGTTCTTCTCCAGCTTGAAGTTCACCGTGTCATAATAGGCATCCATGATGCCTTCCTGGTCCAGACCCAGCGCATACAGCAGGGTGGTCACAGGCAGCTTACGGCGGCGGTCGATACGGGCGTAGACGATGTCTTTGGCGTCAAACTCAAAGTCCAGCCAGCTGCCGCGGTAGGGAATGATGCGGCAGGCAAACAGCAGTTTGCCGGAGGAGTGGGTTTTGCCTTTGTCGTGATCAAAGAACACACCAGGGGAGCGGTGCATCTGAGACACAATCACGCGCTCGGTGCCGTTCACCACAAAGGTGCCGTTCTGGGTCATCAGAGGCATGTCGCCCATGAAGACGTCTTGTTCTTTGATGTCTTTGACGGATTTCGCGCCGGTATCTTCGTCGATATCAAACACGATCAGACGCAGAGTGACCTTCAGCGGCGCGCTGTAGGTCATGTCACGCTGCTGACATTCCTCAACATCGTACTTCGGCTTTTCCAGCTCGTAGTTCACGAATTCCAGAATGCTGGTTTCGTTGAAATCTTTGATCGGGAATACCGACTGAAACACGCCCATGATGCCTTCGCCAGCGGTTGGCTGCGGTGCATCACCGGATTTCAGGAAAAGATCATATGAGGATTTCTGAACCTCGATCAGGTTCGGCATCTCCAGCACTTCGCGGATCTTGCCGTAATATTTGCGCAAACGTTTCTGGCCAAGAAAGCTTTGAGCCATGACTATCGTCACCTTTCATTTCTCACCGAACGCAAGTGCCGTCGGGTCCCCGGCACCACGCCCATACGAGACGGTCAAGATCTGGACAATTCCCGGCCCCCGTCCCAAAGGGAGCCTCCCGTTCCAAACCCTGCCTTGGAAAACCTCTCATGTGCGCCTAGATCGCACCCCGAGAGGCTTACCAAGCCGGGGCTATTCGTCGATTTTTAAGGTCCGTGTAGTAACTTCCGTCAGTCTGATCTGATCGCGGGGTTTGCCGCCCCTATGCCCTGCCCTAGCTGTTTATTCGCCATTCTGTCCGCGCCACTCCGGCCACAACGTGTCCGCATAGGGCAAAAGCGGCCCCGAATCGCTCGAAACCGCAAGAGACTACCGAATAGTGAATCGCCCGTGCCTTTGCAACCCCTCAGGGCTTGACATTTGGACAAAGGCCTCCGCCCGACCTGAGCGCCGCGCCCGAGACCGGGCGCGACACCCTATGGGGTCGCTGCGTAGCTTGGCTCCAAATCCCGCGTCACACCATTGCGATGATGCGGGCCGGCCCGCCGGTGCCACCGGCAAACTTCGGCGCGCCGATAAAGACGGTAGCGCCCGAGGCTGGCAGCTTGTCCAGATTGGCCATGTTCTCGATGCCAAACCGATTTGACGGCAGCCAAGCGTAATGGGTGGCAAAATCAGCTGAATTGCCCGGATCCAGCGACAGGGTGTCCACCGCCAGCGAGGCCGCGCCGGTCTCCTCCATCAGCATCTGCGCCGCCTCAACATGAAAGCCCGGATAGTGCTGGGCCTGACCGTCAAAATTGCGAAATTTCTCCGTGGTCACATGTGCGCCCCAGCCCGAATGCATCGCCACGCAGGCCCCGTCCGGAATGTCCCCATGGGCGGAGATCCAGGCCTTCAGATCATCCGGCGTCACCGTGGTGTCCGCATCCTCCGCCGCGCGCGCGGCGATATCCACCACACAGATCGGCGCGATCAGATTTTCCACGGGGATTTCGTCCACCGAATTGCCATCCGCAGAAAAATGCAGCGGTGCGTCGATATGGGTGCCGGTGTGCTCGTTGATCGTGAGGTTCAGCAGGTTGAAGCCATCTTTGGCAAACTTGAAGACCTGCTCCGCCGCAAAGCCCGGCTCCCCGCCCCAAGTGGGAAACTCCGATGACAGGCTGTAGGTCAAATCCGTGATGCCCCCGTGATTATGCGCCCGCACCGGGGTTGCGCTGGCCGCCCCGACGGCGGCAACCGCCCCTGCTGCCGCGCCCGCGCGGAAGAACTCCCGCCGCGACAGCATTTTGTCTTTGACCGCATTGATCACACATATATCGCACATTCCGCCGCTCCTTTTTGTGGCTGTGGTCTCCGTCTTTTCTTGCGTCTCTTCTGGAATTTCCCAGCAGCGTCAGCGAAGTGGCTGCAAAAAACAAGGGACTGACACAATCGTGTTTGCGAGGCGGCACCGCCCAAACGCAAAACAGGCGCCCCGAGGGACGCCTGCCAAAAGCTTGCGATAATGCGCAGGATCAGCTGTTCGCTGCGATCAGCTGCTGTGCCACCAGATCGTGGTCGAGCCACAGAACCGGACCATCGGCATTGCTGGAGGCGCCAAAGATCAAAGCGCCGGTCGCGCTCACCACATGGGCGCTCAGCACGTCACTCACCAGCTCTTTGCGGTTCTTGTGCAGCGCCACGATGTCAGCGGATGTGCCCACGGTCATTTCGACCTGCTCTGGGCTGTTCTGCATCGGCCAGGCTTCAAAGTTATAGAAGGACTGCATCACCGGGTTCTGCTGATAGGCCCCAACGGTCTCCAGAATGGCTTCCAGCGTTTCGCCGTCTTTGAGCAGCGCCTGACATTCATCCCAGACACCCTGCACCCAGGCGCCACCGCCCTCTTTGCGGTAAGCTTCCAGCAGCGGCACCAGCGACAGCTCGATCCCGGCAAACACATCCGAAGAGTTGGTGCGGATTTCAGGGCAGTTGAACACGGTTGCCTTCACGCCCTGCTCCCAAGCCTTCTGCGCAAACGCTTCCAGGTTCATCTTGGCATAGCCCTGCGTGTAGCTGGTGTAGGTCTGCCACTGATAGGTGCCATCAATCAGAACGCGGGTGCCGTGGTAGCCATATGCGGAGTAACGCACCTGCCCGCCGCCCGCTTCGATCTTGCTGCGCAGCGCGGCACTTTGCTCAAGCAGATGGCCAAAGCTGTTAGCGGTCACCTCGTCAAAGTTCTGCAGGATCAGCTTGCCCAGATCGCTGTCCATCAGCGCCTGAGACGGCATGTGACGCGCGCCACGGCCTTTGTAGATGCGGTTGGCAATCGCCAGAAACGCTTTTGCGCGTGGAATGCCGCCCGCCATGGTGTGGGCAAAGAACACGTTCTTGCCCGCCGGGATCATGCCTTCCAGCTCTGCCATCACGCGGCCAAGCGCCTCGGTGAAACGCGCGGTGCCGATCTCGCGGCAGGTGTCCACCGCCTCCCAGTCGAGTTTGTACTCCTGCCAGTTGTCCAGCGTCATGTCGCCCAGCATATCGGTGGGCGTCGCGCCCCCTTCCGGCGCATCCATGTCAAAGCCGGCCATCAGCGGAATGTTGATGATCTTGCCGCCGAGGTTTTCCTCTGCCGCTGCGTGCTCTTCATCGGTCAGTGCGCGCAGAGCCCCATCGTCTTCGCGGCGTCCCACGGTGATGCCGATCACCTCCATGCCAGCAGCCTTCGCCGCCTCGATCAGGCCTGTCGCATAGCCGCGCCCGAAGAGCTCACCAAACAGGACGAAAACATCGCCCGCGCCAAAAACTGTATTCTCAGGAAGTGCCGTCAGGGGAATGGAGTGTTTCATAGTCGACTTCTTATCTGTGGCCCCAAAAGCAAAACGGGGGCCAGGTTTGCTGCTTGGCGCTGTTTTTGACAGGCGCTCTCGGTTCTGTGATTGCCCATTGTGCGCCTGATGGCAACCGCTAGATGGCCAAAGCCAAGGGATTAACGCCTGATGAATGGCAACCGCAACAGGTTGCCCAAACGAAAACAGGCGCCCCGAATGGGACGCCTGCAGCAAATCGGTGAAAAAACCGAATTACTTAACTTCGACTTCAGCGCCAGCTGCTTCCAGCTTGCCTTTGATGTCTTCGGCTTCGTCCTTGGACACGCCTTCTTTAACTGCTTTGCCGCCAGCTTCGACCAGCTCTTTGGCTTCTTTCAGGCCCAGACCTGTGATGCCGCGAACTTCTTTGATGACGTTGATTTTCGATGCGCCTGCGGATTTCAGGATCACGTCGAATTCAGTCTTCTCTTCTTCAGCTGCGCCACCGGCGTCGCCGCCAGCTGCTGCCATTACAACCGCGCCACCGGCGGCTGGTTCGATGCCATACTCGTCTTTGAGGATGGTTTTCAGTTCTTGTGCTTCCAGCAGGGTCAGACCCACGATGCTTTCTGCGAGTGCTTTCAGATCAGCCATTTTAGACTCTTTCCGTTATCAGATATGTGTTCCAACGTTGGGCATTCACCCTACGCGGTTCAAAAAGTTGCTTACGCAGCCTCTGCCTTTTCCTCGATGGTAGACAGGATGGATGCGATGTTCGAAGCAGGTGCGCCAATTGCACCGGCGATGCTGGAAGCAGGTGCGCCGAGCATGCCAGCGATCTGAGCGATAAGCTCGTCGCGGGAAGGCATTTTCGACACGGCTTCAACACCGGCACGGTCCAGAGCGTTCTCGCCCATTGCACCGCCAAGGATTTCGAACTTCTTGTTCGTCTTGGCGAAGTCCTCGGCCACTTTGGCGGCTGCCACAGGGTCCTCGGAATAGGTCAGAACGGTCATACCCGACAGAAGGTCACCCATGCTCTCGCATGGTTTGCCTTCCAGGGCGATCTTGGCGAGCCTGTTCTTGGCGACACGTACTGCACCACCCGCGTCACGCGCACGTGCGCGCAGGTCTTGCATGTCAGCAACCGTGAGACCCGCGTAGTGGGCAACCACTACAACGCCAGAGCTTTCAAAGATCTGGCCGAGTTCCTCGACCACCTTCTCTTTTTGTGCTCTATCCACAGTTTTACTCCAAATATGGGGCTTGCACCCCGGCTCAGTTTTGCACACCGCAAAGCGGCATGCGTTTAGGTCCAAACAAAGGGTTGGGAACCAAGATCGCCGAAGCGCCCGGAAAGGGCCTTCTTAGAATTCTTGTCTCTTACCCCATCTCGGGAAGGAATTATTCAGGCGGCTGCCGGAACCCTCCGTCTTGGACAGGCCACCTCAGAAGAATCGCTGACGCGACACCCCAAGGTGGGCAAGCGGGCTTTTAGAAGGGGCGCGCGGGTTTGTCCACAGGAAAGTTAGGAGCGCGCCATTGCGCTTAGATCTTGTGTGCGGCCAAAGCCTCCCAGAAAGCCTCCAGCCCCAAGGAGGTGTTCTCCACCTTCCGTGCCGCGCAGATGTTCCACGAAATCTCCTGCGCCATCGACACAGGTTTTGCCTGACCGGTTGGCATGATCTCTGAAAAGCTCTCCGCCACCCCGCCAACAATATACTCAGGCTCACTGAGCAGCCCGGTCAGCAGATGATAGTCGTCACTTTCGATCTGCGGCAGCGCGCGCACTGTTGCCTCCGCCTGCACATCTCCGCCCAGAGCTTTTGTCAGCGTGCTGCGCCAATGCTTGTGCAAGTAAGGTGAGGCAAACGGATAAGCAAACACCTCGGCCAGTGTGCGCGGGCCACCGTCGTGAATGGCGTGATCACGGTGAGCCATAAACTGGATCGCCCGTTTCTGCATCACCATGATTTCCACATTGTCCGCTTCCGGCGTGTAGGTCAGATCCCCGAGGAAAATGTCAAACTGCCCGGCCTGCAATAAATCCAGGGGCCGGCCATAGGCGCTTACCAGAACCCTAAACCGCAAATCAGGCAGAACGGCGCGCACCGCGCGGATCGCGGGCTGTATCAAGGTTCTGGTGGTCAGCGGGCCACAGCCGATGTGCAACACCCCCGGCCCTCTGTCGCGCAGCTTGGCCACATGGGTGGCATAGCGGTTGAGATCCTGACGCAAGCCTTCTGCAATCGGCAGAAACTCCTGCCCCGCACGTGTCAGCGTGCTGCTGTTGCGACTGCGGTGAAACAGCGGTGTCCCGACGTGCTGTTCGGCCTGATTGATGTAGCGGGACAAAGAGGCGTTTGACACGCCCATCTCTCGCGCCGCGCCCTGAAAACTGCCCTTCTCAGCCAAAGCGAGAAAAGCGGTCAATGCGTTTTCGGGGATCATACGGGCGCACCTGCTTTCAGTTTTCAACCTCTAGGTTTCACAATCTGAAATCTGGGTAAAGCCCCGTTGCGGCATCAAATGCTTGATCGCTATGCAGAAACACCATCGACGATACACGCTTTACGTGATGTCTAACCAGTGTGAGGTCTAAAATGCACCAACTGAAGTCTCTCGCGGCGGCCAGCGCCGTGGCTGCGGCCACGCTCTACGCCAGCCCGATCTGGGCAGAAACGCCCCCACCCAACATTCTGGTGATCATGGCCGATGACGTGGGCTGGGCCAGCCTCGGCAGCTACCATCAGGGTGTCAAAAGCATCCAGACCCCCAATCTGGATCAGCTGGCTGCTGACGGCCTGCGCCTGACAGACTACTACGCCCAGCCCAGCTGTACTGCCGGGCGCTCAGCCTTCATTACCGGTCAGCTGCCGGTGCGCACAGGCATGCATACGGTGGGTCTGCCGGGCGATCCTGAAAAAGGCCTGAATGAAAACGACCCGACCCTGGCAAACATGCTCAAGGCGCTGGAATACACCACCGGGCAGTTTGGCAAAAACCACCTTGGCGACATGAACAAGTTCCTGCCAACGGTGAAAGGCTTTGATGAGTACTGGGGCTGGCTCTATCACCTGAACGCGATGGAATATACGTCTGACCCGGATTGGCCAAAGGATCAGACCTTTAACGACACTTTTGGTCCGCGCAATATCATCCACGCCTATGCCACCGAGACCGCGGATGACACCGTCGATCCGCGCTGGGGCCTCGTGGGCAAACAGCGCATCGTGGATGATGGCCCGGCCCCGCCCGAACGCCAGAAAACGCTTGATGACGAGGTCACCGCCCATACGCTGGATTTCATCAATCGCGCCGTGGACAGCGAAACGCCTTTCTTTGTCTGGATGGCCCCCGCACGTGCCCACGTCTGGACCCATCTCAGCCCGGAATATGAGGCCATGCTCGGCGACGGGCGCGGCCTGCAGGATGTGGTGATGAAAGAGCTCGACGACAATGTCGGCAAAGTCCTGGCGCATCTGGACACGCTCAACATTGCCGACAACACCATTGTTGTCTTCACTTCAGACAATGGCCCCGAAACCATGACCTGGCCGGATGGGGGCACAACGCCGTTTCACGGCGAGAAAGGCACCACATGGGAAGGTGGTTTCCGCGTACCTGCGATCATCCGCTGGCCCGGCAAAGTGCCCGCTGGCACGGTGAGCAACGGCATCTTTGACGGTCTTGACTGGATGCCAACCCTTGTTGCCGCAGCCGGTGGCCCAGACAACCTGCCCGCGCGTCTGCTGGAAGGTCACGAAGGCTATCAGGTGCATCTGGACGGCTACAACCAGATGCCCCTGATCACCGGACAAGGCGACAGCAACCGCGATGAGATCATCTACTATGAGGGGCCAGACCTTCAGGCGGTGCGCTACCGCGACTGGAAAGCGCATTTCACCGTCCAGACGCAAGGCTGGGCCGGCCCCAAAGAGGAGCTCAACGCCCCACTGCTCTTCAACCTGCGGCGCGATCCCTACGAGAAGGCGGCGGATGAATCCGGCATGTACACCCGCTGGATGGGCAACAAAATGTGGGCCTTCGGTCCTGCGGCAAAACTGGTCCAGAAGCACCTGACCACCTTTGAGGACTTCCCGCCACGCGGTGTCGCCGTGACCAATCAGGACCACGTCGAAGAGCAAATCGCCACCGAAGGCGGCATGTCTCAATAAATGCAAAACCGGAGGCAGGCGACTCTGCCTCCGGGATCTTTGTGGCACACCGCCACTCTGAGACTGTCAGGTCTGACCCGCTCAATGCAGGCTCAACAGCACCTCGACATCGCGCTGGCTCAGAGGTTTCAACAGAGCGTGCTCATCTGCGTTGAGCTTCGCCTCCCCCGCCACATGGCGCAGGATCAGGGCGGCGACTTCGCTGGTTGGTTGATAATAAAGATCCGGATAAAGCCCGCTCAGCTCTGAGACCAGCCGTTGCAGCAACTTCTTGAGCTTCTCCGCATCCAGATCTTTGCGCTTTTCCTGCAACATGGCTGGCCCTCCTGAGGCAATTCTCTCATCTCTTAGATGCGCATACGAAACGGCGCGATCAAGGGATGACGCAAAACCGCGCGCCCTGCCGGTAAAGTGAGCCGCCCCCTGCCCCGCGCCGTATGAGATCTGTGCTACCCTCTGAGCAGGAGAACGACACCCATGACCACGCGCAGCTTTATCAGACGGATCACCTCCGCATTGGCGTCAGCGCCCGCCGCCCGGCCCGCAAGCGGCGCGAAAGCCTCAACTGCGGCCCCAAGTCTTACTAAGCTCAAAGACAGCCTGCGTGTGCTCGATCAGGATCCCTATCTCTATGTGGTCGACTGGGATTTGCAGATCATTTCAGTGTTTGACGATCTCAGATATGACCGCGCCGACGTTGATGCCTTGGCGGGGCCCATGCGCAGCCATGTGATGCAGAAGCTGAAACCGCTGGGGTTTGAGCAGATCACCGGCCATGTCATCGCGCACACCACGGCGGATATGCAGATGGTCATGCCCAAGTTCCGCGCGCTTGGCGAATCCCCGTTCAACGCCACCCATTTCACCAAACGCAGGCCGCAGGATTTCTACATCCTGACGCCCACCCAAAGCGCCTGTGTGCTGATCGACAGCTACCCGCCGGAAGAGGCGCAGGAGCGTCTCCTGACGTTGATCAAACAGCAGCCGATAAACATCTACCGGATTCTGGATTATATGGCGCGCGATGACCGGCGCATGGCGTTCAAACCCGCGCTTGGCCATTTGAAATTTGTGCAGAGGCAGGCGGTCCGCTCAGAGCCGCTGTGCCGCAGGCGCGCTTTGCGCTGACGCCTCAGAACCAGATCGCCAGCAAGGCCTGCGCGTCCTCATCGTTCTGATCCGCCGCCTGACGCAGCCAGGTCTCCGCCTCATCAATTTCACCCCAACGGTGCAACAGACGGCCAAGCTCCCGCTGGCTCGGCGCATGGCCACCATGCGCGCCAAGGGCAAACCAGTTTCGCGCCTTTTCCTCATCCGCCTCAACGCCGCGCCCGTCCAGCATCATGCGCCCCGCGCGGTAGGTCGCCCATTCCTCGGTGACACCTTTCAGCAGCACATCAAGATACCAACTGAAGGCTTCACTTTCATTTTGCGGCTGATCTCCCTGACCTGTTTCATAGATATAGGCAATCTTGTTACCGCAGGCGTATTCCCCCAGTTCATGGGCCGAGCTGTAGGCATAGATCGCCTTCGAGCTGCTTTGAGGCACAATGTCCCCGTCCCGGTAGAGGTCGCCGATGCGCTCAAAGGCAGGCCCATAGCCCAACGCGCCTGACGCCTCGTAAGCCTCAATCGCCAGCTCAGCGTCCACAGAAACGCCTTTGCCGTCCCGATAGAGGTCCCCGACGTTTATGTGCCCGAAGGGAGAACCGTAATCTGCGGCGATGGTGTAATACAGCAGCGCGTCACCATAGTCCTGCGGCACGCCGTTTCCGTCTTCATAGAGCACGCCCAGATTGTTGGCCCCAAGCCCGCTGCCCAACATGGCTGCGGCCAGGCTCACATCCGCCGCCTCCTTATAGTCCTCAGCCTTCATCAGCGCCCGGCCATAGGCCGCCATGGCCTCGGGATCCGGATCGTCCAAATCCATCACCGGAGCGCAGGCGGCAAGCGCTTCTTCGGTGACGATGTCATCCCAGGCCCTGCCCATGTAATCCTCGACATGCAGGGGGGCGATGGCGGCACGCATACAGGCGTTTTCGATTTCAAACACCTCCCAGTCCGAGAGCTGCCCTTCGTCATTGTCGGCCACCGCGGGTTCCGGATCAGGTTCCGGTGCAGAGATTGGCGCCGATGGCGGGACGTTGCCCAAAACCGCCAGCCTTTCGCGCGCCAATCCCGAATAGATCGCGCAATCCCCAAAAACCGAGAGGTATTCCTCAAAAACCTGCGCCGAGCTGCTGTCTTTCACATCGCCCCAGATGCTGCGCGCCGCAGCACAATCTGCAGCCGCCACTTCCGCGCTGGCCAGCCACAAGGCTGCCACGGTCAAAATGCGTTTCAATATCCCGCTCCCCCAAAAGTCACTTCCACCAGCGCTGCCCGCCGGTTGTTCTAATGGTTTCAACTACATCGCGAGAAAACGCACATGTCCAGAAGAAAGCGGCAATAGCAGGTTCACGCGCCGCCCAAGGCTTGTTTCAAAATCGCGCTGCGGTGGCGGAACACGCTGTCCTGATCAAAGGCCTGCCCGTCCTGCCGGGCACTCCCCTGCAGGGACAAAAGCGCCTCGGGCTGCTGCGCCAAGGTCTTCACCGTTTCTGACAGGGCCTGCACGTCTCCGCGCGGCACAAAACGTCCGCCGCTATGGGCTGCCACCAGCTCGCGCGGATAGGCGCCGTCATAACCGACAATCGGCGTGCCCGACATCAGCGCCTCGATCAGACAGCGCGGGCTTTCCGGGGTTTTGTGGCAAAACAGGAAGATATGGGCACGCCGCAAGGCGGCCATCACCACCTCGCGGTCCTGCACAAAGCCCGGCAGGGAGACCTGCGCCTCAAGCCCCGCCTTGGCCACCGCGCGCCGCATCTCTTCCAGCATGGGGCCGTCGCCCAGCCAGCTGGCGTGAAACACCACCCCCGCGTCGCGGAGCCCCTGCAAAACGCTGAGCCACTCCAGCGGCCCCTTCATGGCATCCGCGCGCCCAGCATAGACGATCTGCAGCGGCCCCTGCTGCAGGGCGCTCTGCTTGGCCTGAAAAGACGTCGTGTCGATCTGAAAACTGCGGTCCAGCAGAATGTCATGCACCACATGGGGATTGCGATTAAAAGGTGCGTAGGTGTCAAAGGTCTCCCGCCCGTGAAACAGCCCCAGATCCGCGCGCCGGATCACCGCTTTCTCAAGCGCCCACATCGGCCCCGCCGTCAGCCGCTTGCGCAGCCGGGTCCGCAACGGGCCTTGCGTGGCGGTCAGGCGGGTCACTTCGCTTTCCACCCGATCGGTCCAGACCGCAAAGCGACGCCCGGCGCTTTTGGCTGTGAAACACGCCACCGCGCCCCAGTCCCCCAAGAGCCCGCCAATGGCAAAGGACAGGACATCCGCCTCTTTGATCAGCGACCGGATCTTGTGGCGCGTGGCGGGGTAATGCTTTGCAAAACCTGCCAGGGAATAGGCCGCAGGCAGCGGATGCAGCGCCACCCGATCAAGGTCACCAAACTGATAGGCGCTCCAGCCCACGGGTGGTGGCGCATCAATCACTGGCATCATAGCGGCCACAGTGGCAAAATTATCCGCCCAAAGCCGCAAGCCAACCCGCGCCTGATCCTCCAGAAACAACTGCCCCTCCGCCCGGTAAAGCGGCACGGGCGCATAAATCAGAAGTCTTTCGGCGTTGCTCTCTGTCACATCGACCTTCAGGCTGTCGTTCCATTGATGTGACCTCATCATGCACCGCTTGGGTTACCATTCGGTGAGGCGCCACCTTCGCTGCGCAATACATCCTGCAGGGCGCCGCCTGTCCACGAAAAAGGGCGCCCCAACCGGGACGCCCTCAAATTCTTCTGCAAAGTGTTGCGCTTACTCAGAAGCAGCGGCGTCCACGGAAATGGTCACGCCTGGGCCCATGGTGGAGGACAGAGCAACTTTCTTCACGTAGGCACCTTTCGCGCCAGCAGGCTTGGCTTTCAGAACCGCGCCCATGAAGGCTTTCACGTTCTCAACCAGCTTGCCTTCGTCAAAAGACACTTTGCCAACGCCTGCGTGTACAACACCGGCTTTTTCCACTTTGAACTGAACTTCGCCACCCTTGGCGTTTTTGACAGCGTCAGCAACGTCCATGGTCACGGTGCCAACTTTTGGGTTTGGCATCAGGTTACGTGGGCCAAGCACTTTACCCAGACGGCCAACAACAGGCATCATGTCAGGGGTCGCGATGCAGCGGTCGAAGTCGATGGTGCCGCCTTGAACGGTTTCCATCAGGTCTTCTGCGCCAACGATGTCGGCACCTGCTGCTTGTGCTTCTTCAGCTTTTGCGCCGCGTGCAAATACTGCAACACGCACGTCTTTGCCGGTGCCGTTAGGCAGACCAACAACGCCGCGGACCATCTGGTCTGCGTGACGTGGGTCAACACCCAGCTGAACAGCGATTTCTACGGTCTCGTCGAATTTTGCAGTCGCCGCACCTTTGACCAGTGCAACAGCTTCTTCGACGCTCAGGTTCTCTTTGCCTGCGAACGCTTCACGCGCGGCAGCAGTACGCTTACCAAGTTTCGCCATTACTTCACCTCGATGCCCATGGAACGCGCGGAACCAAGGATGATCTGCATTGCAGCATCGATGTCGTTTGCGTTCAGGTCTTTCATTTTCGCTTCGGCGATTTCTTTCACCTGGGCAGCGGTCACGGAACCCACGGTCTCACGACCTGGCAGGTTTGCACCGGATTTCAGCTTGGCAGCCTTCTTCAGGTAGTAAGACGCAGGTGGCGTCTTGATGTCCATGGTGAAGGACTTGTCCTGATAGTAGGTGATCACGGTTGGGCAAGGCGCACCTGGCTCCATGTCCTGTGTCTTGGCGTTGAACGCCTTACAGAATTCCATGATGTTGATGCCGCGCTGACCCAGCGCCGGACCTACGGGCGGGGACGGGTTGGCTTGACCTGCAGGAACCTGCAGCTTCATTGTACCAGCAAGCTTCTTAGCCATTTGGTTTTCCTTTCAACATAGGCAGAACGCGATCTGCCCGGTTTGTGTTGCGTGGTCCGATCTGTGCATCGCGATGCCCAAGACCTCCCACGAGAGAATCTCGCCCGAAGACGATAGAGGCGGCGTTTACGCCTGTTTTAGGGTGTTGGCAAGGGGTTCAAATAAATAGGCGAGACTGACTCTGAGTATCTGATTACCGCCTAAGACTTCTATTCCCAGAGCTTCAATGGGACATCATTTTGAAAGAGCTTTAGCGGAGGATCAACCAAACCGCGATTCCGCAAAACGATAGCCAGAGAAAAAGCGAAAACAAAGGAATCGACTCCACATTGAAAAACGTTCTCTTTGTTTCAAACCGACCGATCTGTGTAGTTTCGCTTTCGCTGCCTATTGGATAAGACTTACCTAAGTACATAATATCATGGCGCAATTGAAAAGGGCCGATGAGAATTCGGCGAGGCAACTTTAGCTCGGGCTGCAACTCTAAAATATAGCTATCCAGTTCTTTCAACGTGTCTCGATGGATCTTTCTATAGGCGGCGCTGCGCTTATAAGAGCAGTACCAAACGTATGAATAAAAGACCCCAACTGCGGACAAAATTATCGCCAGAGACAGTAAGAGTTTAGAGTTTGCTGCAAGCGGACTTGCTTCGTAGGCGACCCCCAAAAGAACACCGTAAGCTGCCACGAGAATTGTATTTGTAGTAGCAAATTGAGTAGTGCGCTGCTGCACAAAGTCATCCGAGTGCCGGAACAATTCAAGATGCTTCGCGTATATGGTTTCTACATGTAAAAGTAGCCGCTGATTGTTTTCCATTATTTAAAAATGGGCGGTCAACATGGCATTTTCAATGCGGTAGGGACCATAGTCTAACTGGATAATCAACAGCTTCAGGCCTCGCACGCCAAGAAAACCAAGATCATCGACCTCTAGGGAATTATGATCTGTGCGCCCCAGCCCAATTCAGCTCAAATTTGACAAACTCCGCCTCACCTGCTTCAAGCGCGCCGCACTCTATCTCCTCCGCAACCTTCTGAGGCTCCCTCATGACATCCAACAAACGCATCGTGCTTTCCAGCGACCACGCCGCCATTGATCTGCGCCGCGCGGTGGCCGATCACATCTCTGCCCAAGGCTATGAGGTGCTCGACATCGGCCCAACCACCACCGAAAGCACCCACTACCCCAAACACGGCCAGGCCGCCGCTGAGCGCGTTGTCGCTGGCGAGGCCGATCTCGGCATCATCCTGTGTGGCACCGGCCAGGGCATCATGATGGCCGCCAATAAGGTCAAAGGCATCCGCTGCGGTGTCTGCTCTGACACGTTCTCCGCCGCGATGATCCGCGCGCACAACAATGCCAACATGCTGTCGCTTGGCGCACGCGTGGTGGGCGAAGGCCTCGCGCTTGAAATCGTGGATGCCTTCCTCTCTACCGAGTTTGAGGGCGGCCGCCACGCCACCCGCGTGGACATGATCGAAGCCTGATCGCTCAACAGATCTGAAACGCACGGTCTCCACCGACGCGCAGGAGGCGAAGCCGACCAGCCCCCTCCATCTTTACGGGCCCTCCCCATGGGAGGGGGCTTTACCCCCACCCAGGGTCGCGGGCTGGCCTATGTGCCTCGATACAGTCGTTGCAGATTTGTCGGACGATGACCTAGGCTCAGGCAACCACCAGACAAAGAAAAAGCCCCGCATCACCGGATGCGGGGCTTTTTTGTCTCTGCAAAGTGCCGCAGCTTACATCTGCTTGGTCACCTGCGTGTATTCCAACTCAACCGGGGTCTCACGGCCGAAGATGGAGACCGTCACCTTCAGGCGCTGGTTCTCTTCGTCCACTTCCTCAACCATACCGTCGAAGTCTTCAAACGGACCGTCGTTGACCTTGACCTTCTCGCCCACTTCAAAGCTGATCATCAGCTTCGGTGCGGCTTCGCCTTCCTCAACGCGGCCCAGGATGCCCTGAACTTCCGCGTCGCGCATTGGCATTGGGCGGCCTTGTGGGCCCAAGAAGCCGGTGACGCGGTTGATGGAGTTGATCAGGTGATAACCCTGGTCGCTCATTTCCATGTGAACCAGCACGTAGCCCGGCATAAAGCGGCGCTCGGTGGTCACTTTCTTGCCGCGACGCACTTCGATCACTTCTTCGGTCGGCACCAGCACTTCGTCAATCTGGTCCTCAAGCCCCTGCTCTTCGACCGACGTGCGAATTGTTTCGGCGACCTTCTTTTCGAAGTTCGAAAGCACGCTAACCGAATACCACCGTTTCGCCATCTGTTGTTCTTCCCGTCCTTGCCGGCGTCTGGCCGGAGTGTCGTTTATGTTCGAAGTCTCAAATCAGACTATCAGGAACAAAAAATCGGCGTGCAACTCGAATCGCCACACGCCATGCATCTTGTAGAAGCAGTCCCTACCGCCCTTGCCCGCTCAATTCAAGGGACAACCGGCGAGCGAAGGCCTGTGGGGATTAGCCAAAAAGCGCCAGAATGCCTTGCAAGCCGGAGCGGATCAGAATGTCCACCAGCGAGAAGAAGGCCGCGGTCAGCGCTGCCATGATGAAGACCATCACAGTGGTCAACAGCACTTCGCGACGGGTCGGCCAGACCACTTTGGAAACTTCCGCGCGGACTTGCTGAATAAAGGTGATCGGATTGGTTTTCGCCATGACGCTTCTTCTTTGCCTTGATCAAAGGCTGACATACTTGGGGCTTGCGGCAATTTCAAGGCCCAAGCGGGGGCAATGCGCAGGCAATTGGTTGGGGCTTAGCCTCTGATCCGCGCCAGCCGCGCTTCAAAGCTCGGATCTACCAACCCGTCCCATGCATCGGCCTCGGTCACCGGGCGGTTGAGAATGCCATGCCAGCGGCGCGGCAAAATCCGTTGCAGAAAGCGCGCGCGGGACTGATCGGCCCAGACATAGCGTTTCAGCATATAGAGCACGATCCGCGCCATGCGGTCCTGACCAATCAGTGCACCAATCAGCAGCACCGCAGAGATCACACTCAGGATCAGCATCGGAATGAACCAGGGCTGCCAGATCACCACGCTGCACAGAAACATGAAGGAAATCATGCGCGGAGAGGTGACCACGCGGCGCAGGCTGCGCCCGGTGCGACCCTCCACCACCTCGATCTTGCGCCAGCTGCGTTTCACGGGCTGAAGGTTGTCGATGTAAGGGTCCGGATAGATGGACTCAGGCTCTTGCGGTGCGCTTGATTGCGGCTCTGCTGCAACCTGCGCCACACGTTCCGTGGACGGCTGCGGCGCGGCACGCACGGGCGGCTCATAGCCTGCACCGGTGTATTGTGGTCGGGCTGCAAAAGGGTTGCTTGGAGAAAGGGGTTTGGCTTCCGGCACCGGATTTGATTCCGCCAACAAGGCGCGGATAGTGTCCAAGGTCGCGTCTGTGTAGGGCTCGCCCGGCTGAATGATATCCTCGCCGAATTGATTCGGTTTCTTGGGCCGTGCAAGTGTCAGATCTTCACTCATCTCTCTACCCTGCTTTACTAGATCACCAGTGCACCAAACAGAGGGTGCGGTAGCCCTCTAAAATCAAAGGCCATCACGACATTGATGCGGTCAAATTTGGGAAAAAATGTGGCAACTCCGGTGTCGCACCACCCAGAAGATGCAAGCGCCGCGCGGCGTTCCCGCTAGGATATAAGCTCAGGAGCCGCTGCGTGCCAATAGCTTGCGCAGCACGCCGATCTCCCGCCCCCAGACATGGGCAAAGTGAATCGCCACCGCCTGCACCGCATCCCGGGCACGTTCCGGCCCCAGAAGCACTGCGGTCAGAAGCAGCATGATCACCAGCCAGATCATCAGACGCATGGCCACCGAAGGCACCACCGCCGCCAGTGTGATCACCACAATCAGCGCCAAGAGACGCGGGCGTGGCCAGCGTCTGCGCCAATCGGCCATCTCCGGCTCCGCCAAGGCACGTTTTTCTGCCGACACAAGGTCAGGGGCATTGCGCAGCATGGCACGGTCTACATTCGAGAGTTCTGGCGTTTTGCTCTTGCGCAGGGACAATCGCCCCATACGGCGCTTGGCCTCACGCATCAAACGACGGTCATCGCTTGGCGGTCCATCCAAGCTGTCCTTGCCTCCGAAAACCGCATCCTGCGGCTGCTCCGGATCAAAATCTCCCAAACGAAACCCATGTCTCATAGGTCTATTTCACCTCGTACTGCCGCCCCCAAAAAACTGCGGCGCCCCAACTTCTGCTGGGCGTCTCGTCAATCATTAATGAAATGTAAAGATGTCTCGATGAGGACGCCGATTGGGGCAAAATCGGGTTCTTTTGAGGCGAAATTCTGACCACGCTACTGCCGCTCTGAGTGCAACCCACGCGGCCAGAGCACAAAAGACTGTACGTCCTGCCCAAACAGAGGCTCTTGGCCTTTGCACAGTCCCGGTGCTACGCATTCTCCAACAACTACGGGGAGAGCAAATGGACCGTGCCGATATTGTCGATCAGGCCTTCAGAGAGCGCCTGACCAAAGGGGCCCTGCCGCAGGGGGCCGCCGCATCAGGACCGCTGGAGGACGCGCGCGCCCGCGAGATTTTTGCAGCGCAGTGCCTCAGCCGCAATCTGGACCGCCGTTCGCGCAAAATGCAGTCTGAGGGCAATGGGTATTACACCATCGGCTCCTCGGGGCATGAGGGCATGGCAGCGGTGGCTGCGGCTCTGCGCCCTGATGACATGGCGTTTCTGCACTACCGCGATGGCGCGTTTCAGGCCATGCGCTCAACACAGGTTGAAGGCGTGGATGCAGCATGGGACATGCTTCTGAGCTTCTGCACCTCGATGGAGGATCCGATCTCCGGCGGGCGTCACAAGGTGCTGGGCTCCAAGGCGCTCAACATCCCGCCGCAGACCTCCACCATTGCCTCCCACCTGCCCAAGGCCGTGGGGGCCGCCTATTCCATCGGCCTCGCCAAACGCCGCGCGCCCGAGCACAAACAACTGGCTGATGACAGCATCGTCATCTGCTCCTTTGGCGATGCCTCCGCCAACCACTCCACTGCGCAGGGTGCGATCAACACCGCCTGCTGGACGGCCTATCAATCCGCCCCCATGCCGCTGCTGTTTGTTTGCGAGGACAATGGCATCGGCATCTCGACCCGCACGCCGGGCGGCTGGATCAACGCCAATTTTGCCCAGAAACCCGGCCTGAAGTACTTCACTGCCAACGGACTCGACATCTATGACACCTTCCGCGCCGCCCAAGAGGCCGCAGACTATGTGCGCAAACACCGCAAACCGGCCTTTCTGCATCTGACGCTTGTGCGCCTTTACGGTCATGCCGGCTCTGACATGCAGCAGGCCTACCTGCCCAAAGCCACCTTTGAGGCCTGGGAAGCGGATGATCCGCTGCTGCATTCCGTGCGCCTGCTGTCTGAGGCCGGTGCGCAGACGCCTGAGGTCTCTCTTGCGGTCTATCAGGAGGCCGAGGACCGCTGCGCCGCACTGGCGGAAAAGGCCGTGAAAACCCCGCGTCTTTCAAATGCCGCCGAGGTCATGGCATCGCTGGTGCCACCGGCCCGCGAGATTGCCGCCAGCAACGGCCCCACACCGGAGGCCCGCGAAAAGGCCTTTGGCGCGGATCTCAAGCAGATGGACAAACTCCAGCCCATGTCGCGCTTGCTCAACTGGGCGCTCACCGATCTGATGCTGGAACACGGCGAAATCGTGATGATGGGCGAGGACATCGGCACCAAAGGCGGCGTCTATGGCGTCACGCAAAAGCTCAAAGACCGCTTTGGCGCGGATCGCATGATCGACACGCTGCTGGATGAGCAGAGCATCCTTGGGCTTGCCATCGGCATGGCGCACAACGGCTTTGTCCCGATCCCGGAAATCCAGTTCCTCGCCTATCTGCACAACGCCGAAGACCAGCTGCGCGGCGAAGCGGCGACGCTGCCGTTCTTTTCAAACGGTCAATTCGCCAACCCGATGGTGCTGCGCATCGCTGGGCTTGGCTATCAGAAAGGCTTTGGCGGGCACTTCCACAATGACAACTCGCTGGCCGTGCTGCGCGACATCCCCGGCATCATCATCGCCTGCCCTTCACGCGGCGATGATGCGGCCAAGATGATGCGCGAATGTGTGCGGCTGGCCCGTGCGGAAAACCGCGTCGTGGTGATGGTGGAGCCGATCGCGCTCTATCCGATGCGCGACCTGCTGGAGGACAAAGACAACGGCTGGATGGCCACCTATCCCGCCCCAGATCAATCCATCGCTCTGGGTGAAGTTGGCGTTGAGGGTGACGGCCCACTGGCCATTTTGACCTATGGCAACGGGCGTTATCTCTCCACACAGGCCGCCGCCGACCTTGCCAAAGAGGGCATCCAGACCCGTGTGATCGACATGCGCTGGCTCGCGCCGCTGCCTGCCGAGGGCATCCTTGCCGCGCTTGAGGGGGCCGAGAAAGTCTTGGTGGTGGATGAATGCCGCACCACCGGCAGCCAGTCTGAGGCGCTGATGGCGCTGCTGCAGGAGCAAACCACCCTGCCCCACGCCCGCATCGCCGCCCATGACAGCTTTATCGCCACCGGCCCGGCCTATGCCGCTACCATGCCGTCACGCGACAGCATTGCCGAGGCCGCCCGCGCGCTCTGGGCCAAGTCTTAAACGGCGATCACAGCTAAAAAAGAAAAACCCCCGCAGCGCAAACTGCGGGGGTTTCTTATTGTCCTAAACCCGCAGGCTTAGTTCATTTCAAAGTATTTGAACTTCGGAGAATCTTCCGGCTCCACGATGGTGCCAACGTTCTCTTTCATGCCCCAGTTCAGCACCTGGTGATGGATCGGGATATAAAGCTGCTGATCCTGCACAACCTGCCAGATCTCGTTGATCATGCCGTTGCGCTTCTCCAGATCGGTTTCCCCGGCCAGCGCTTCGATCTTCGCATCAAGATCCGCATCCGCAAAGCGGGTTGCGTTCCAGGAGCCATACTTTTCGCCTTTGGAGTGGGCGAGGAAGTTGAAGATATACTCGGAGTCATAGGTCGGAACACCCCAGCCCAGCATGTAGAAATCTGTTTCCAGATTGCTCAGCAGCGGGAAGTGCTGTGCCTTGGGCTTCGCGTCCAGGTTCACCTTCACGCCAATTTTTGCGAGCATGCCCACAGCCGCCTGACAGATCTTCTCGTCGTTGACATAGCGGTCATTCGGGCAGTTCAGCGTGATGCCAAAGCCATCTGCATAACCCGCTTCCGCCATCAGCGCCTTCGCGCCTTCGATGTCGGTGGTGGAGGAGCTGTCCATCGCTTCGTTCCAGCCGTTCACAAACGGCGGCGCAATCATGCCCGCAGGGGCGGACTGGCCGCGCATCACAACCTTCATGATCGCGTTGCGGTCAATCGCCATAGACATCGCCTTGCGCACGCGCACGTCAGACATCGGGTTCATGCCGTCCACATCGTCATTCACGATGTCTTCTGCCGCCTGGTTCATACCAAAGAAGATCACGCGGTTCTGTGGGGCTGTGCGCACGTCCAGACCAGCGGTGCTGTCCACGCGGCCCAGATCCTGCACAGGCACGTCCTGAATGAAGTCCACCTCACCGGACAGAAGCGCCGCCACACGGGTCGCTGCGTTCTGGATCGGGGTGTAGATGATCTCTGTCACCTGAAGCGGGAACTCATCTTTGCCCCAGTAGTTCTCGTTGATCGTCAGAACGGTTTTCACGTCAGGCTCGCGGCTGACCAGCTTGTAAGGGCCGGTGCCGTTGGCGTTCTTGGCTGCAAAGGTGTCTTCGCCGCCTTCATAGTCCTGCACCTTGGTCGCGTTGTTGGCCTCTGCCCAGTCTTTGTCCATGATGAACATGTTGGTCAGGTTGTTGGCCATGATCGGGTTGGGACCGTTGGTCTCAATCTCAATCGTATAGGCATCGGTGGCACGCACTTCTTTCACAGAGGCCAGCAGCTCTTTGTAGTCAGAGTCTTCGGTCATCGCGCGGTCAAGCGAGAATTTTACATCTTCGCTGTCAAAGGTCGCGCCGTCATGGAAAGTCACACCTTCGCGCAGCTTGAACACCCACACATTTGGATTGTCCGCGGACGGACCCCATTCGGTGGCCAGCGATGGCACCATCGCACCCGCATGGTCGCGCATAACCAGCGTTTCCATGATCTGGTGTGCCAGCGCAGAGGTTGGGCCTTCGTTCTGTGCGTGTGGGTCAAGTGTCAGCGCATCACCCGCACGCGCCCAGCGCAGGGTTTCAGCTTGTGCCAGCATTGGCATCGCCACCATCGCAGCGGTCGCCAGCATCATTGTTTTGAACTTCATCAATTTCACTCCCCTGATAAAGTTGGTGGCGCGATGATCCACGTCCACGCGGGAATTATCAAGCCACAACCGCCTCTTATTTCAGCAATTCTGGACCTAAATCGGCCCGACCCAATGAAAAAAGGCGCCAAAATCGGCGCCTCTCCGGGTTTCGGTGAATTTCTATTCAGCCAGTAAATCAGCCAACCAAGCGCTCAGCGCCGGACCTCTTCCATAAAGCGCTCGCGGATCACGATCGGATTGGTCCTGATCACCGGCACCTTCACATTGCCGCTCTCACATTTGGAGACGATGACCGTCATCCTATCCCCCCGCCTACAACCCGCTTGATCGCATTCAACCAAAGCAACCATGTCAAGATTAACAGACAACCATTGCAACCCATGCCTATATTTGCCAGCTTCGCCACAAATGCATTCAGATGCGCAAAGGGGATTGCCGATTTGAAACGTTTTCTCGCTCTCAGCCTTGCACTTGGTTTCATGTATCTGGCCGGCTGCACGGAACAGCCAACCAGCGCGCATGACAAGTATTTTGACAACAAAAACAGCAGGTACTTCTACTACCTGCAGCAAAACATGGGCACTGCTAAGAGCGCGCAAAACTACTTGTCGGGGAGCACCATTCGCACCTTCGATCCCTATCATGGCACACAGATTGAGTACCACGCTCCAGACGGACGCGCCTACCTTTGGTATCCGGGAAACAAGGCCGCCGTACGTTCTTTCTGGGAGACCCGAGACAACGTAAGCGAGGTCGAAATCTGCTATAAGTACCCTTCAAAGTCGTACAATCCTGTGACCAAAGAGCATGGTGGCGCATGGAAGTGCCGCCCGATGTATATTTTTGCAGCACAGATACGCGAACGGGTTTCAGGCGATCCGTTTGACCTTGCGCGCGGGGCACTTCCCTCGGTCACATTGAAGAAAGACGACAGATCTTTTGCTTGGATCAACACGCAACTGCGCACCCCCATTGATCTGACCTATTTGGACACGCCATGGTCAAAGGCTCCAAGCCAATAACGCGCATTTTGCGCCAAAGGCCGCCGCATTTCTCTTGCGGCGGCTTCTTGCATTCACAGGTCGCTCAGCGCCGGACCTCTTCCATAAAGCGCTCGCGGATCACGATTGGATTGGTCTTGATCACCGGCACCTTCACATTGCCGCTCTCACATTTGGAGACGATGATGGTCATCTCGTCGCTGGCAATCGCCGCCTTCATCGCTTCGGCGGTGTCCTCGGCAGAGACCGTCTGCACATTCTGCGCGCCGCAGGCACGGGCCACGGCCGCCAGATCGGTGTTCATGCCTGCATAGGTCGGCTGATCCCCGGTGGAGCCATAAGAGCCGTTGTCGATGATCAACAGCGTGAAGTTGCCCTGCGCATTGTTGCCAATGGTCGCCAGCGTGCCGAGGTTTGTGAGCACAGAGCCATCCCCGTCAATCGCGATCACCGGCTTGTCCTGCGCTGCTGCCAGCCCCAGACCAATAGACGACGCCAGCCCCATGGTGCCCAGCATGTAGAAATTGGACGGTTGATCGTCCATCGCATGCAGCTCCTGGCTCGGTGCGCCGATATTACAGACCACAAGATGCTCGCTGATGATCGGTTTCAGCGTCTGAAATACGTCATTACGGATCATGCGGAAGCCCTCCAGAAAGATGCGTCACAAAGAATGGCAACCGGTTTGGAGGACATCTGGCAATATTCCAGAATGCCCGGCAGCTCGGCGGCATCCTCAGGCTTGTGGAAGTGATAGGTCGGGATGTGCAGCTGGTTCAGGATCGCCTTGGTGTGCAGCGCCATCTCCACCTGACAAGCCACCGGCTCGCCCACTTCCCCGCGATAGGAAATCAGCATCGGCAGCGGGATCTGATAGAACTGGATGAGCGTCGCCAGCGTGTTCACCACCACGCCCAGCGCGGTATTCTGCATCACGATGCAGGGCTTCATGCCGCCCATATAGGCACCGGCGCAAAGCCCCATGCCTTCGTCTTCCTTGTTGGAGGGCATGTGCATGATCTCCGAGGTCTCATCGAGCACCTCAATCACGCCCGCCAGCTGTTTACACGGCACCGAGGTGACATAGTCGATCCCCGCCGCCTTCAGATCATTGACGATCTGCTGATCCATTTGTGTGGCCATTGTTCCTCCCTAAACTCAAGCTCTACGCCAACCGGTCAAGCACCAGATCGGCAATCATCGCACTCACGCGCACATTGCTGTCCTGCGTGACCCCCGCGATATGCGGGGTCAGGATCAGATTGCTGACCCCTTTGAAAATCTCTGCCGCATCTTGGGTCAGAGGTTCCGTCTCAAATACATCCAGCGCCGCGCCTGCGATGTGGCCAGACAGCATGGCCGCCACCAGCGCTGCCTCATCTAATACGCCGCCACGCGCCGCATTGATCACCACCGCGCCCGGTTTCATCTGCGCAAAGGCTTCGGCGTTCATCATATGGCGCGTCCGATCGGTGAGCGGCACATGCAGGCTCACCACATCCGCCTTGGTGAGCACATCGGCGATCTCGCCACGCTCCGCGTGCTGCCACGCCGGATGGTCCGTCGGCAAAAACGGATCATAGGCAATCAGCGTCATCCCCATGGCCCGCGCCAAACGGCCGGTTTCCTGCGCATTGGCGCCAAAGCCCAGCAGGCCGAGCACACGCCCGCCCGCCTCGCGGCCGGAACACTGCGCGCGCGGCCAGTCGCCTGCCAGCATCGCATGTTTGGCGTGATAGGCATCGCGCAGCAGGACCAGCGCATTGGTCACAACATATTCCGCCACTGAGAGCGTGTTGGCCCCCAGCGCGGGCATGACCTCCACGCCGCGTGCCTCACAGGCCGCCACGTCGATATTGTCGAGCCCGACACCCAGTCGGCCCACACATTTCAGATCGGGGGAGGCCTCCAAGAGCGCTGCGGTGACCTGCGTGCGGTTGCGCACGATAAGCGCCTGCACCCCGGCCATCTGCGCTGGAATATCGCCCTGCGCATCGGCCAGCTCTGGCGCATAGGTGGTGGCGTGGGCCGCTTTGAGCCGCCCCACCGCCGTGTCATCCATGAACTCCGTGATCAAAATCATCAGAGGCCTCCTTCCCAGTTTGGCTTAGAGCCCGGCCACGCAGGTGTATTTGGTGATCTGGTAGTCTTCCAAACCCTGGCTGCCGCCCTCTTTGCCCATGCCGCTTTCCTTCACGCCGCCAAAGGGCGCTTCGACGGTGGTGATGAGGCCCGAGTTGATGCCCACCATGCCGTATTCCAGCCCTTCGTTCATGCGGAAGGCACGGGCCAGATCTTTGGTGTAGGCATAGGCCGCGAGGCCGTAATCGGTGGCATTGGCCGCCGCCACAGCAGCGTCTTCGTCCTCAAACTTGTAGATCGCTGCCAGCGGGCCAAAGATCTCATCGGTGGTGAACTGCATCTCCGATGTCGCGCCGGTGATCAGGGTCGGCTCAAAGAAGGTCTGGCCCAGCGCGTGGCGTCCGCCACCCAGCACAACCTCGCCACCTTTGGCTTTGGCGTCGGCAATCATGCCTTCCACCTTTTTGACCGCGTTCTCATCAATCAACGGCCCCTGCACCACGCCATCCTCGGTGCCATCGCCAATCTTCATCGCCGCAATCGCGTCTTTCAGCTTGGCCACAAAGGCATCATGAATGCCCGCCTGCACATAGAAACGGTTGGTACAGACACAGGTCTGCCCCATGTTGCGGAACTTCGCGATCATCGCGCCTTCGACAGCGGCATCGAGATCGGCATCGTCAAACACGATGAACGGCGCGTTGCCGCCCAGCTCCATGGAGACCTTCTTCACCTGATCCGCAGACTGACGGATCAACAGCTTGCCCACATTGGTGGAGCCGGTGAAGGTCACTTTGCGCACCTCTTTGTTGCTCATGATCGCGCCGCCAATCGCGGGCGCATCGCCGGTGACGATGTTCACAACTCCATCCGGGAAGCCCACGTCTTGGCACAGCTTGCCCCAGGCCAGACCGCTGTAAGGCGTCTGCGGCGCAGGTTTGGCCACGACGGTACAGCCCGCCGCCAGCGCGGGTGCGATCTTGCGCGCCAGCATGGAGCTTGGGAAGTTCCATGGCGTGATCATGCCAACCACGCCCACCGGATGGTGGGTCACCAGCAGGCGTTTGTCGTTGCTCGGAGCCGGAATAATCTCGCCTTTGGTGCGGCGGATTTCTTCGGCAAACCAGCGCACATAGGCCGCGCCAATCGCGATCTCACCGCGCGCCTCAAACAGCGGCTTGCCCTGCTCAGCAGTCAGCAGCTGCGCAAGGTCTTCTTGGTTGTCCATCAGCGCGTCATGCAGCTTGTGCAGCAGACCCACACGCTCCGCCAGCGAGGTCTTGGACCAGCTTTTGAATGCTTGGGACGCGGCGGCGATGGCGCGCTCGGTTTCATCATGACCGGCGTTGGGCACCGTGCCCACAACAGCGCCGGTGGCGGGGTTGTTGATCTCTGTGGTGTCGCCATCATCAGCGCCCACCCACTGGCCGCCAATCAGGTTGGCTTGCTGCATCAATCCGTTGAAATTGCTCATGTCTGACCTTTCGAAAAGACGAACTGCGTATGTTGTTGATAGGTCTCGCCAGGCCGCAGCACGGCCTGTGGAAAATCGTCATGGTGATGGGCGTCGGGCCAGACCTGCGGCTCCATCGCAATCCCGGCATAGGCCCCCATCGGCCGCCCGTCCAATCCAGGCAGTGCGATGTTGATATTTTCCCCATCGTAAACCTGCAAGCCCGGCTCGGTGGTCAGACAACGCATCGTGACCCCGGATGCCGCAGATTTAAGCGTCGCCACCGGGCGCAAAGCCTCCCGCGCGACAGAGAGACAGAAATTATGGTCCACCGGATGGGCCTGCTGCACCGGCGCGCTTTGGCGGAAGTCAAAGCCGGTGCCCGCAACAGGTGCCTGCGCGCCGGTCGGGATCAACTCCGCATCCACCGGCAGATAGGTCTGCGCAGCAATCTCAAGACTGTGCTCGGAGATCGACTCCGCCCCGTCGAGCTTGAAATAGCTGTGATGCGCCAGACTGCAGAGCGTGGTCTGATCCGTCTCGGCACTCATGCGAATGTCCAGCACGCCCCCTTCAAGGAGCGTAAAACGCACCCGCGCGGTCAGGCTGCCGGGAAAGCCCATATGACCGTCGGGCAGCGTGATCTGCAATGTCGCGCTGTCTTCTGCCTCTGCCGCGATCTCCCAAAGACGTTTGCCCATGCTGTCCGCCCCACCGTGCAGCGTGTGCTTGCCGATGAAGTTGCGATCCAGCTGATAGCTCTGCCCATCAAGCGCCAGATGCCCGTCCCGAATGCGATTGGCAAACCGCCCCGCCGTGGCCCCGAAATAAGGCGAATGGGTCAGATAGGGCGCGAATTCAGGAAAGCCCAACACCAAAGGTGCGTCATGTCCCGTCAACCGCAAATCCTGCAACACCGCGCCATAGGTCAGCAGATGGGCGGTCAGCCCGCCACCCTTGAGCTTGATCCGATGCACGGCGCTGCCATCCGGCATATGGCCCCAGACGTCACTCACAGGGTCACCGCCTGCCCGCTGCGCGCGCTTTCTTCGGCCGCTTCGCCCACGCGCACCGACCACAGCCCATCCTCAAGGCTCACTTCGGGTTTCCCTTGCCCGCTCTGCACCAGATCGCGGAAACGTTCGTGTTGAAAGTAAGTGGAGCCATGGTGATCGCCCGCTTGCAGCACGGCCTCATCTACCTCGACCTCCTCGCGCACCACCTCTTTGGTCGCGCGAAAACTGATCTCCACCTCGCTGTGGCGCTCTTTGCCGTCATGGGTAAACCGCGCAGGCCCCGGCACCTTGGCCTCCACCCGCGCCTTTTCGCCGGTCACAGCAATGGTTTCCTGCCAGTAGGAGCCTTCCGCAAACATGCACAGATCCAGCATCCCGCGCGCACCATTGGCGAATTCCACCGTCACAAAGGCATTGTCCAGAATATCCGGCGTGCGGCCGTCATAAGCCTCATCCAGATGGTTCACATCCACACCTGCGCTGGCATAAACCCGCACCGGATCGCTCTGCAGCGTCAGCCGCATCAAATCCCAGAAGTGGCAGCATTTCTCCACCAATGTGCCCCCCGTGCGTGCATTGAACCGGTTCCAGTCACCAACCTTTTCCAGAAACGGAAAGCGGTGCTCGCGGATCGCCATCATGCGCGGCGTGCCCACGGTGCCGTCGTTCAATTCCTTCAGCAGGCACTGAACCGGCGGCATATAGCGATACTCCATCGCCACCCAAACCGGCGCCGCCCGCCCCTCTGCTTTTGCCAGAACCTCCGCGCAATGCGCCGATGTGGTGCACAGCGGCTTTTCCACCAAAATCGGGTGCGGTGTCTGCAGCACATCCAGCAGGATCTCATGGTGCGTGTCATTGGGCGCGGCAATCAACAGCGCATCCACCAGACCGGACCCCAGCATCTCTTTATAGTCACCAAAGGCCTTGGCCGTCCCGCCCGAGCTGTCCACCGACAGCTGGCGCATGCCCGCATCCGGATCGCTCACCGCGGTCACCTCACAGCCCTCCAGCAGGGTGAGGTTGCGGATATGCTCCTGCCCCATCATGCCTGACCCGATCAGGCCATATCGTATCGTCATCTTAAATCTCCAAAAGCGGCAGCCCCATGGCCCCCGCAGCGCCACGCAGGGCGTCCCGATGATCGCCATAGGCCAGCGCCATATGATGCTCGAGCCCGCTCGCGATGATATCGGTCAGCACATCACCCGCCCCGCGCCCAAAACGCAAGACCCCGGAGGTGCCGGTAAAGGCCATTGGCCGCGTGAGCATGGCGGCATGGCTCAACACCATATGGGGCCGCCCATGCGCCTGACTGATCCGCATCAGCGTGACCTCACCGGCCTTCAGCGGAAACTGATAGAGCAGCGGCTGCTTGCGGTTGGTGTGAATGGTCGCCTCAGCCGCGACACCCGGTTCGATCATCGAGATCGGCGCCTGCCCGCAATGCCAGACCACGCCGGTGTCATCATCCGCGTCCATATCCACCAGATCGGTCAGAAACACCGGCGCATCCGCCGCCGCCGCCAAAACCATCTGCGTAAGTGCGCCGTATACATCTGCCTCACAGGCGCAGGGCACCCGCGCCTCGCCCATCATCGATGCCGGGCCACAGACCGCGCCGCCATATTCGGTAAACGTCTCCGGCCAACAGCGAATGGCAAAGGCCCCGTAGCCGCCCTTTTCCTTCAGTGTATCCAGCCCCACCTTCAGGCGCAGGGAGCGGTCCAGCTCTTCCGGGTCCACCTCATCCAGCCCCGACAGCTCCGCATCCGCCTGTTTGCGCACTTCGGCGGCGGCCTCGGCAGGCACAGCGCGGGCCAGATCAAACAGATCCTCCAGCGCCAGCTCATCCACCTCAACACCAGACAGCGCCTTCATATCCGCCTTGTCATAGGCGCAGGTGTCAAACCCCGCCGGATGCTCGCCAATCCGCGCAATCCGCTGCCCGTTGACCGCTTTGGCAATCGCCCGGCCCGCCTCCGTGGCTTCCGGCACCGCGCCCAGCGTCAGCTTGCCCGAAGGCCGCCCGCCCGCGAGCATGGCGGTCAGGTCCGCCGCCACATCGCCTGTCGGGTCCGCATAAAGCCAACCAAAGGCACGGTTATTCAGACCCAAGGCATGGCTCGCCAGATTGAGCCCACAGAAGGAGTTCAGCCGCAGCCGTCCCCCCAACCGAGGTTCTGGGATCGACCAGATCGACAAAGGCTGCGCAAACGCCGCGCCAATCGCCACGGTCATGGAGGCGTCAGTAAAGGTGACCTGCAGGATCATCACCTGATCCACCTCCGCAGCCTTCAACGCCGCAATGCCTGCCTTGGTCGCCACCTCGTCAAACAGCAGCTCACGCGGGCCAACGATCTCATGGCCGGTAGCGTCGAGCGCGGCCAGCATCGCGGTTAGGTTTTCCTCTGCAAAGGGCACGTCAAAGGTGGGACGCCCCAATGGAAGAATGCCGAGTTTCATGCGCTTAAGCCCTCAGATGTCTGCGTAACTGTTGCGGAAGCTGGCATCATCGGCCAACAGCCGCGCGCCGCCGTCACCATAACAGCTGTGCTGCGCCCAGTTGGCCGCCTGCGCATCCGCCAAGGCAGAGATGTCTTTCATGTAATCAACCGCATCGCCCTCAAGCCCGGCGCGCACGGCGTCCCAATCCGGATAGGCGTTGAAGGCATCGAGCCAGATCGCCCGCCCCGCGAGAAAGCCGCTCGCGCCCGCTTTGAACGCATGCTCCAGCACATTGCGGAACTCCGCCTTGCCAGCCCCCGCCGACAGCATCACCCATGGCCGCCCGGCAAGCTGCCCCATCTCGTCAAACACCGCCTGCACCTCAGCAGAGCCATCCGCATCCGCCGCATTCACCGGGCTTTCCAGCTTGAACACATCCACGCCGTAGTCCGCCTTGGCAAATTCCTCGACCGATTTCAGAACGTCATCAGCCTTCTTGCCCTTCATCTCCACGTATTCCTTGGTCTGATGAGCGTCTGCCGCCAGCGGATAGACCAGCAGCTCAAACAGGAAAGGAATGTCATATTTTGCACAGGCTTCGCCCACCTGCTTCACGTAATCCTTCTGCGCCTGATTGACCTCATCAGAGGCATCCGGCCGATACCAGGCCAGCACCTTCACCGCGTCACCACCCATGCGCTTGATCTTGCCCACCGACCAATTGTCGATGCTGTCAGACAGCCGCCCACCGGGGGTCTCCTTGAAAAGGCTGTCCTCCAGCGTGACCACCAGCCCCTTGTGCGGCAAGAGCGCATCAAAGCTGTAGGGAATGGCATAATGCGGGTCGAGCAACATCGCGGTGGAATGTCCCTGAAGCGTCTCCACCAACATGCCTTTGAACTTCGCGACCTCCTCCCACGGCGCGGTCTCCACCCCGTGATGTTTCGCAATCGGGCCCTTGATCGGCGGGCGCTGATCTACGGCGGTCATCTTGTAAATGCCGTTCTCATCGGCCATGCGGCGCATGCCGCTCAGCTTGCCGGGTGTCAGGGAAATCATACCTTCGTCTCCTTAAGGAAGTCGTTGAGCTGAGCGCGGCTCGGAGCCCCGGCCCGCCCGCCTTTTGTCAAACATTTCAGGGCCGCCGCGCCGTTTGCGTGACGGATTGCCTCTTCAGCGCCCATACCCTCTGCAAGCATCAGCGCAAAAATGCCGTGCCAGACGTCGCCCGCACCCAGCGTATCAATCGGGATGATCGGGAAGGCCGTCACATGGCGCACCGCATCGCCTTCGGTGAACCAAACGCCATCCGCGCCGTCGGTCACACAGACCCAGCAGCCGTGTTCTTCCGCGATCTGTAAAAGCGCGTCTTCGATATCGGCTTCCGGATAGAGCGAGCGCAGCCCCTGCATCGACAGCGCCACATGGCTCGCAGCCCCCATCAGCGCCGGATCAATCGGCGCTTCCCCGTCCAGAATGCCGGGAATGCCCCGCGCACGGGCCAGCTCCAACGCCGCCAGCGCCGCATCCACCCGCCGCGTGTCCGTCAGCACCGCGCCCAGATCGGCGAGGCCGTCAAACCAGTCGGTTTTCAGCACCAGCCCCGCCCCGCGGAAATTCACAATCTGGCGTTCGCCCTGCGCATCAATCAGCACCGAGGAATAGGAACTCTGCGCCCCTGCCGTGCGTGTGACGTGGGAGACATCCACCCCTTCACGCGCCAGATCGGCCACGATCATATCGCCAATGCTGTCCTCCCCCAGCCGCGCACCCAGCACAGCTTCGCCGCCGATCCGCGCAATCGCCACGGCGGCATTGGCGGCACAGCCGCCGCCCACGATGTCCGCTTCTTCGGTGCCGTATTTCTCCGCCCGATTGGGCAAGGCTGGCAGGTGAAAGACAAAATCCACCACCGCCGCGCCGACGCACAGGATCCTGCTCATTCCGGCACCTCCAGCCCACTTGGCACGCTGTCCGGCACGCCCAGCCGCCCCTTGATGCTCTCCGTCCCGGTCAGCGCATGCAAAAACGCCACGATCTGCGCCACCTCTGCATCATCAAGCTCAATCCGCTCAATATCGGTACGCGAGGCCAAACGCGCCCGCTCCCGCGTGTCAGAAAAGGCCAGAAAATCCACCTTCGCCAGCCACGGCACCTCCGGCAGCACCGCATTGCTCGTTTCCCAAGCCGCAAAGGCGCCGCGCGGGTCCATGTGATGGCGCACCATGCCCTCAAGACTGTCATACGCCCCGTTGTGCCCATAAGGCGCCGTCAACGCCACATTGCGCAGCGCGGGCGTGCGGAAGCGATACGCATCCTCCAAACGATCGGACGCCCCCATGCGCCCTACATCACGCACAATCGGATCCCACTGCCGCGTCTTGCCCGGCCCAAAATGCGGCAGCATCAGCGCATGAAACTTCTGATCGGTCATCAGCGGCCCCGCATGGCAACTGCTGCACATCGCTTTGCCGTAAAACAGATCCATTCCGGCCTTTTGTTCGACGTTCAGCGCCGCCGTATCGCCGTTCAGATAGGCATCAAACGGGCTGTCGTAGCTCTTGAACTCCGTGCCTTCAAAGGCCGCCAAGGCATTGACAATATGCGTGATATTGATGTCGAGCGCCTGATCCACATCGTCATAGGCGGCAATGAACATCTCCGCATATTCCGGGATGATCCGCACCCGCTTGGCCACAATCGGCCAGACATTGTCGATCCGGTCATAGACCGCCCCTGCGATCTGGTTTTCCTTAGGGTTGCCCGCCATCTCAAACTCTGCGGTCATCGGAAACAGCGCCTGCGCTGCGAGGATCGAGTTCAAACCATCCGGCAGCCATTCCTGCGCCGGGCTGTCAAAACCGGTCTCATAAATATCGCTCACCGACAGTCGGCCGTCGTGAAACAGGATGTCGATCTCTTTCGCAGCCAGGTTCCACAGCGCGGGCGCATTGCGCGGGATGCGTTTCACAATCCGGCTGTCCCCTGTGCCCGGCGTCCGCTGTCGCCCCAGCCCGTCACCACCCTCGCCAATCCCGAGGCTCAGCCCGTCGCCAGAGCCAAGCTCCGGATGGTGGCAGGTGGCACAGGCAATGTTGCGGTTGCCCGACAGGATCGGATCAAAAAACAAGAGCTGGCCGATCTTCGCCTGACGCGGATCAAACTGGATGAAATCATCCTCTTGCAACGGCTGCGGAAGCGGGCTCCCATACGCGGGCGCACACGTGAGAGCGCCAAGAACTGCGATGAGGGAGAGAGAATGAAACGCTTTGTTTTTGCTGCACTTTTGGCTGGAACAACCTTGACCACCACACCCGTTTTGGCCGAGATCGAAACCGGCCGGGACTACATGGATGCCAAAGAGTACACCAAAGCGATGCAGGAGCTTCTGCCAGCCGCCAACAGCGGCAATGCGGAAGCCGAAGAATTGATCGGCGTGATGTATGCGCTTGGATTGGGTGTGGAGCGCGATGACGTCCGTGCTTTTGAGTGGTACCTGCGCGCCTCGCTCAAGGGCCACGCCGGGGCGCAAAGCGGCATCGGCTGGTACTACGAGGTCGGCCGGGGCATGCCCTCGCCCGATCTCGTGCGCGCCTACATGTGGTACACACTTTCCGCGATCGGAGGCGATCCTGATGCGGCCATTTCCCTTGAGGAAGTGGTGAAAAAGATGACGGACGAGCAAATTCAAAAAGCCCATATTCTGGTGGATGACTACCGGACATGGCTCTATCCATTCCGGTGATTTTGAGGGTGTCGGGCCGCGGCAATCCTGCGTCGGCCCGACACCAATCGTTTCGTTAGATCAACGCCTTAGTTCAGGTCAGACGCCATACCCGCTTCGATATCCGCCTCTGCTTCGGCCACCGCAGCAGTCAGCGCGTTGAAGATCTCATCGCCACCTTTGATGTTGCCTTTGAACCAGTCATAGACAGGTGCCGCCGCCTCTTTGAACGCAGCCTTTTCCGCAGGTGTTGGCACATAGAGATCCCCGCCACCGGCGACAAAATCTTCATAGGCTTTGATCGACTTGCGCTTTGGTGATGCAAAAGTCGCCTGCTGCAGCGCGGAGAAGCCATCCACAACCACGCGGCGCATGTCTTCCGGCATGCTGAGGAACTTCTGGTTGTTCATCCACCACAGCGCACCCATGTAGGCATGACCATCCAGCGTCACATATTGCAGGCCCGCATCCGGGAACTTCATGCCCATGATGTCGGTAATACCATTTTTGGAGCCTTCCACCACACCGGTCTGGAAAGAGGTGAAGAGCTCAGGCCATGGGATCGGGGTTGGGGACGCACCCAGCGCACGCACCAGCTCCTGCGGCAGGTCGGCCACCACGGTGCGAATCTTCAGGCCTTCCATGTCAGATGGGGAGGCCACGCGGCGTTTGGTGTTGGCAAAGTTGCGCCAGCCGCCAGTGTTGCCGATGGTCATCAGGCGAATGCTGTCACCGGAATCCGCCAGCGCCATCTCGCGCATTTTGCGGGTGAAATCGCCTGCCAGCACGGTCTCTGCAATGCGGTCATTAGCCATCAGATACGGCAGGTCCAGCACCTGCACATAGGGGAAGATGCCCGACGCACCACCGGAGGTGGAGATGTAGACGTCAATTGTGCCGTCAGCCACACCCTGAAGACACTCTGCACCTTTGGAGCAGAGCTGTGTGCCGATGAACAGCTCAACCTCGATGGCCCCGTTAGACGCGCTTTCCACGAAGTTTTTGAAGACAACGAGGCCGTCATAATCCTCGTCGTTTTCATTGGAGTTGGCGGTCGCACGGATCGTGTAATCCGCCGCCTGAGCGGCGATTGCGCTGCTGGCGACCAGCGCGGCTGTCGCCACCGCCTTAAAGGTTTTGCTGAACATGTCTATCCTCCCTGATACGGTTCAAGCATTTGATGTTACTGCACAAATCCTGTTAGTCTTGGAATTGTCATGGAAATGGCAGGCACATAGGTGATGAGGAAGATCACAAAGACCTCCACGGCGAGGAACGGCAGGATCGCCTTGGCGATGGTCTCCACCCGTTCCCCGGAAACCGAACTGGCCACAAACAGCACAAGCCCCATCGGCGGCGTCGCCAGACCCACGGTCAGGTTGACGCTCATGATGATGGCGAAATGCACCGGATGCACACCCAGATCGACAAAGATTGGCCCCAGAATTGGCCCCAGAATGATGATTGCCGGTCCCGCGTCCAGGAACATGCCCACCGCAAACAGCAGCACGTTGATCAGGAACAGCAGCACCAGCGGGTTTTCCGACAGGCCCAAAATAAAGCCCGCCATGGTCTCTGGCGCATGGCTCAGCGACACCACGGTCTTAAAGGCCACCGCCGCCCCCACCAAAAGCAGCACGGTCGCGCTGGCCAGCCCGGCGCGCATCAGAATGCCCGGCAGGTCGCGCAGTTTCAGCAAACGCAGAATGAACAACCCGACAACCAGCGCATAACCCACTGCGACAGCGGAGGCCTCGGTCGGGGTGAACACCCCCACCAGAATGCCACCCAGAATGATGATCGGCGTCTGCAGCGGCACCACCGCCTTTTTGCAGATGATGCGGAAATCCGCGCTCACCGTCCTGCGAATGCGCAACAGGATCACATGGGCAATCGGCAGGAACACAAGGAACACCAGCCAGCCGTTTACGGCGATGTTCACCCCCGAGGAGGCCAGAATAGCCGCAATCGCCGAGTACAAACCAAAGAGCACACCGGCAAAATTGATCCGCAACAGCACAAAGCTGAAACCTGCCTCGGTCTTGCTGATGGTCTGCCCGGCGGTCACGATCCGCTCCGCCTTGGGCAGGTCGTATTTGTCCGCCATCAGACGTACCATCACCATCAGGCCGACACCCACCAACACGCCGGGCACGATCCCCGCAAGAAACAGCGCGGCCACGCTCTCGCCCATCACATAGGCGTAGATGATCATGATGCCCGAGGGCGGAATGATCGGCCCGATCACCGAGCTTGCCGCCGTGATCGCCGCTGCAAACTTGCGCGAATAGCCGTTCTTTTCCATCGCTGGAATGAGCGTCGACCCAAGCGCAGACGTGTCCGCCACAGCTGATCCTGACAGCCCCGCGAATAGGATCGACGAAAGGATATTCACATGCGCCAACCCGCCACGCAAATGCCCCATCAAAGCTTGGGAAAACTCCACCAGACGTGTGGTGATCCCGCCCCGGTTCATCAACTCACCCGCAAGCACAAAGAACGGCAGCGCCATCAGCGGAAAACTGTCCATGCCATTGTAAACATTGCGATACAGCAGCGCGATGTCACGCTCCTGCCCATTGAGCCACAACAGCAATCCGGGTGACAGCAGCAGCGCAAAAAACACCGGCAGGCCGATCATCAGGAAGATCAGGAAAAGCGGTAGAAAAAACGCCAGCATCAGTCCGCCGCCCCCATGGCCATTGCAAATTCATCGGTGTCAGGAAGCTCGGTTTCTGGGCTGATCAGCGCCATGATCGTGCGCAGGATCAGCTCTACGGTGACGATGCTGAGCATCACCGCGCAAAACAGCAGTGAGCCGTACATGTAGCGCAGCTTGATCTTGAAGCCCTCGCCGCCAACCCACTCAAGCGGCACGCGCAGCGAAGAGCTGTCAAAGTTGCCGCCAAAACCAAACGTATGCGCCTGACCGTGCTGCACCGCGATCATCAGCACCGCAAAGGAGAAACACAGCAGCACCAGATTGAGCACCAGCCCCGGCACCCGTGACAGCATGTTGGGCAGCGTATCAATCGCCACAAACCCGCCCCAACGCATCGCCGATGGCGCCATCAGACCAACCAGCCACAACATCAGAAACCGCGCCGCCTCATCCGGCCAGGCCAGAGCGTTGTTTAGCACATAGCGACAGAAAACCTGTGTTAGAATCACGATGACCATCAGCGCCAGCGCCAAAGCCCCCAGACGTCTGCACAGGCGCAAAATGTGGGTGTTCACCCACGCCAAAGGCCGTAAGACCAACATCATTGCGATATATCCTCCCAAAAATATCGCGCCGAAACTACATTTCTGTCGAAAGTAATTTCGTTTTTTTCGATTAGGTCACAAAACGAAGCTACGCGTCAACCCATTTGACTCACCCCGCCACCACAAAGCCCACATCATGGGCCGTGGCGAGGGCCTTCATCTCAGGATCGAACTGCGCATCGGTCACCAGTGAATTCACGTCTGCCAGCGTGCCGAAAGACACCGGCGCAAAGCTTCCGAACTTGGAGCTGTCCAGCGCCAGGATCACGTTGCGTGCACTGGAAATGATCGCCGCGCTGACCGCGCTTTCCTCCAGATCATAGTCCACAAGATCCCCATCACGCCCCATGGCCGCAGCCCCGACAACGGCGATATCGGCGCGAAACTTGCGGATAAAATCAACCGCTGTGGCCCCAAGAATGGCGCCATCCGCGCCACGCACCACGCCAGCCGGGATAATCACCTGAACGCCGGGAAACTCTCTTAAAATATTGGCAATATGCACAGAATCCACGACCACGCTCAGCCCGACATGATGGCTCAGATGGCGGGCCACAGCCATGGTGGTGGTGCCCCCGTTGAGGATCACACTGGCATGGTTTGGGATTTGAGCAGCGATGGTTGCACCAATCGCATCCTTCTCATCGCGCATGATTTCCTTGCGCACATCAAAGCCCGCGTATTCCGTGCCCGCCGCCAGTGTGGCCCCGCCGTGAAAGCGGATGATCTGGTTGTCTTCAGCCAGCATGGTCAGGTCTTTTCGGATGGTTTGCGGCGTGGTGTCCAGCCGCTCCGCCAGCTCCTCAACCATGGCGCGCCCGGCCTGTTTGAGCAGCTTCAGGATCTCCTCCTGACGCGCGCGTGTCTTGGCACGTGCCCTCATCATCTCCCCTCCGTTTCTTTCGATTTCTAGATCAAACCGAAAGAAATACCAAGAGAGTTTCGCGAATCCGCGTTGGTCAGGCGCGTTTCACGAGGCAAAGCGAAACCAAAGACACGCTCAAAACGCGCTTTAACGCTGCGAGTCGCGCCCAATCTTTCGTTTAGCAGAACCGCTTGTAATCCGCGATCAGGGCGTTGAGATCATCATAATGATAGAGCTTCCCGCCATAAGCCAGCACGCCCTCGTCGCAAAACTCACGGATTGTGCGTTCCGAATGTGAGATCATCACCACGCGAGACGCCTCAATCCGCTCACGCAAGGCGTGCTCGCTTTTCTTGCGAAACCGCTGATCGCCCACGGCGGTGATCTCATCCACCAGATAACATTCAAAACGGATCGCCAGCGAAAGCCCGAATGCGAGCCGCGCCTTCATGCCGCTGGAATAGGTCTCAATCGGCAGATCCAGCGAAGGCCCGAGTTCGGCAAACTCCTGCACCTGCGCCAGCACCTGTTCCGTGTCACAGCCATAGACCCGCGCGACAAAGCGCACGTTCTCCACGCCAGTCATCAAGCCATTGAACCCTTTGGAAAACCCCATGGGCCAGCTGACCTTTTCCGTGCATTTCACAGCACCGGATGTGGGCGCCTCGATCCCGGCAATCATCCGCATCATGGTGGATTTACCCACACCGTTGTGGCCCATCAGTGCGATGTTTTTGCCCTCGGCAAACTGATAGCTGGCGTCCTCCAGAATGCGTTTGTGAACCCCTTTGACGTGATAATCCTTGGTGACATGCTCAAAGGCGATCACGGCTCACGCCCTCTGTTTGCGGGTGATCCGCTCTGCAAACAGCGCGATGATCACCAAAACCGCGGCCAGCGACAGCGGATAGGCAATGTTGAGCACATCGCTGCGGTAATTGGCGTAAAACCCTTCGCGGGTCCATTCCACGATATGCAGCAGCGGGTTCCATTTGAGCACCGCCACCGCCTCAGGTGGTAAAGCTGACGGGATATAAAACACGCCAGAGAGGAAAAACAGCGGCCGCGCCACAAGCTTTTCCACATGCTGCCAGGCTTGGGTGCGCTGATAGAGCATGGCGTTGATCGCCCCCACGCCAAAGCCCAAAAAGCACGTGGTGCCAAAGGCATAGAGCAACCGCTCCGGATGGGCGGGCAGCTCCGCCCAGCCCACCACCATCAGCCCGCCATAGACCAGCGCATCGATCACCAGAAAGGTCAGCGCGATCAGCGTGAGCCGCGCAAACAGCGTGTCGGGCTCTTTGATCATCGGGTAGCTCAGCAGGGATTTGTTGGTGGTGAAAGCCCGCATCAGCGACACGGAGAGCTTGTTATAAAGATCCAGCGTCAGCACGGCGGTGGCGAAAAACAGCGCCAGCGACGCGCCAAAGGGCGCCTGCCTCCCGATCAGGTAAAACAGCCCAACCATAAAGCCCACGGAAATCACCGGCTGGGCGATCGCCCACAGATAGCCCACATGCGAGGTGCCAAAAGTCATGCGCGTCTCGCGCAGGGTGAGCGCGGCCACCACCCGCATTTGCAACCAGATCGCGTGCAGCATTCCCTGCCCTCACCGCATATGATCGCGCACCGCATAGCCCACAAGGGCGGCAATCGCCCAGACGGCAAAAGCGGCGGCGGCAATCAGCAGAAAATCCCGAAGCCGCAGCGGGTAAGCCGGCTCACTGGGCACAAAGGGGCGGGCAAACACGCCGAGATAGCGCTGTTGCCGGTCCGCATCCAGCCGCGCAGCTTCCAGCGAGGCCATGGCAGAGGCATAGGTCTGTTCTGCAAATTGCTTCTCGATCACCAGCGCCTCATAACCCGCCAGCGTTTCCGCGGTTTTGGCGCTTGCCGCCTGCCCCGCCGCGCCGATCAGGCTTTTGCGCTCTGCAATCTGCTGGCGATAGGCTTTGGCCTGACGATTGAGCTGTTTCAGAATGGGCGAATTCTCCCCGACAGAGCCTGCCACCTCATCAATCTGGGACTGCACTTTCACCAGCTTGGCCTCCAGCGACGAAACCAGCTCCGCATCCAATTGTGCATTGACCATCGGGTCCACCGCACCGCTTTCCGCGCGAAAGGCCACCAGATCGAGACTCACATCACGCACCCGCGCCTCCGCACGGGCCACCTCATCAGCGGCAAATTGCACCGAGTCCCGCCGCGCGGTCTCAGAGAGATCGTTGACCAGCCGGTCTGCGGCCGCCAGCGCGCTGCGCGCCACCCGCACCGCCGTGCCGGGATCAAAGGCCTGCACCTCAAAGCTCACAATGCCGGTGGTGCTGTCATAGCTCGTGCTGATGCGCCACTGCCAATACTCCACCATATCCTCAAAGCTGCTTTCCGGGCTCAGACGGGCGATCGGGTCAATATGGTCCTGGGAGAAATGACCGCGCAGATTGAGCTCATCATCGATCTCGCGCAGAAGGTCCGGGCTTTCCAGATAGTTGCGCACCACATAGCTGTCAGAGGTGTGGCTGCTGCTGGCGGGAAATCCGGTGACCGAGGCCATCAGATCCGGCGTGCCGCCACCATCGAGAGAGCGGATCACAAAGCTCGCGCTGGCCGCGTAACGGTCTGTTGCGACAAAGCCGAAATAGCTCGCCGCCATGGCCACCGGCAGCAGAAACAGCGCCACAAATGACGCCAGAAGCCCCCAGCGTCTGCGCCGGTGCGGCGCGTTTTTCGGCCCCGCCTGCACAACGCCAAGAGGGCCATCAAACGCTGGCACCGGTTTGAGCACTTTGATTTCAGCCATGCCTTCCCTTTCTGGCCCCTTCTGGCGGAATGTGAGGCCCCCGGCCCCATTGGTTACTGCCCAGTTTACGCCCGAAGGGTTTACGAAATGTCAGCATCTCCACATGCACCCACAAATCCTGCCGCACTCGCGCTGCCTCACCCGCCTGCCACACGCCAGAACGGATCGCGTTTCACATACTCCAGAAGCCAGCCCCGCGCGGCAAAGGTTGGCCGCTCTGCCAGCGACGGCTCTGTCCAGCCAAACACCTGCGCGCGATGGGCGGCGTCGATCTCCTGACCCTCCGCCAGATAGCGGGCCAGCACCCGCGCCACATCACTCTCCGGCAACAGCGCCTTGCGCAGATAGAGCGGGGCCATATCGCGCGGCACCGCGTCTTCGCGGCTCAGAACCAGATGGGCGATGCGTTGCTTGAGAAAGATCGCCTCCATTCCAGAGACATCGCACAACCCCAACGCCACCGGCAGCGGCGCGGCGCGATCCGGTACAAACTGCTGCGCCCTGCGCAACGCGCGCAGACACGCAAGGCGCAGCGGCACGCTGGCGTCTTCCATCATCACCGAGACCCGCAGCCCCGCCTGCTGCAACTGGCGCACCCCGGCGACAAAGCTGCGAGTGATCGCGGGGCGCAGCAGGCCCAGATAAGGATGCGGTTTGATCACAACGCGGCGCAGGCCTGTCGCCTTGGCCGCCGCCAAAACCGCCGCAAAGCCGCGCAGGCCCGAGAGCGAGCTGTAATCGTCCGCCTGCCCGCCAAACCCTTCCCAGGTTGGTGCGTAAAACAGGGCCGGATCCGCATCACAGCTGCGCGCGGCGCGGATCTCCGGCATGGGCTGCACAAAGGTGTCGCCCATCATCACCAGCCGACCTCTGTCCACGTCATCTGCGGTGAAAATCCCCGCTTTCAGGTAGCGGTCCCGCGCCAGTGGCCCGGCGATGGAGACATAATCATAAACCCGTGCGGCCGGGCGCATCGACGCGCCTTTATTGCTCTCCCCATGCAGGGTCAGCACATGGCGAATATCCCGCCGCGTGACCGTCTGCAGATTGGAGCGCGCATTAAACGGGTAAAACACCACCCCGCCCGCCGCCACCGGCAGGCGCGCGGCCCGCCCCTTAATCCATCTGACATCCAGTTCCTGAGGCAACCACCCCAAGGCGCGCTGAAAGCGTAGCAGCGGTTTTTGCCGCAAAAACAAAGGCGTGTCGGTGACGCCAAAAGCCCCACTTTCAAAAAACGGCCGGATCTGTGTCAGTGCAGAGAGCACCGGACTGTCCAGATAGACCGCCTGATCAGGCAGCCCATCGGGAGCCGAGGACACGCGCAATTGCCCCATCTCCATATCCTGAAGCTCCGGCGCGGCAGCAGGCTTTTTGGGGGAGATATCCGGATTGGGAGTGCGCGCCAGAAGCATCAGATCACAAGCGCACCACCAGATTTTCACTCATCAGCATCTTGCCCGCAGGGGAGGACATCATCGCGATCACATCCGCCACATGCTCCGGCTGCATGATCGTGCTGGGATCTTCATCCGGGGCCAAAGTCTTGCGCAGATCCGTGGCACAGCGCCCGGGGCTCAGGCAGACCACATCAATCCCGTAAGGCGCAAGCTCCTCGCGCATGACCTCTGACATATTGATCACCGCCGCCTTGGAGGTGGAGTAGCTCATCCAGCCAGAGCGCCCACTCACACCGGCTGTCGAGGCAATATTGATCACCTTTTCAAGGGGATGGCTGCGCAACAGCGCCTCCTGCACAAAGCGGAACGGCGCATAGAGATTGATCTGCATCGTGCGCTGAAAATCCGCCATATCGGTTTCATTGATCGACGCCGGCTTGGTGAACCCTGCGTTGTTCACAATGGCGGTGATGGCGATGTTTTCCGCCGCGAGCCGGTCAAACACATCTGACACCGCCTGCGGATCAGAGAGATCCGCCTCAACGGCCACAATCTGACGGTTGCCAGCAATCGCGCGCACCTCTGTCACCGCATCGTCAAAATGCCTTGAGCGGCGCGCCACCATCACGATGCAGGCCACATCATCCATGCCGCGCGCAAAGCGCCGCGCCGTGGCCAACCCGATGCCCTTGGAGGCGCCGCTGATCAAAACAGTCTTAGTCATGGGCGGAGGCCTTTCTGTTGGTGTGAAACCCCTTCATCATCTCTTGCGCGATGACAAAATCCTCGGGCGTCGTCACTTTCCGGTTGCGGCTGAACCCTTCCAGCGCCTGCACCGGCTGTCCGGTCATTTCCACGACCATGACGCTGTCCTCATTGTAGACCGCACCGGTGTTGCGCGCGGCAACATGCGCCTTTAGCAGCGTCTCACGGTCAAATTTCTGCGGCAGCTGAATGTCAAACACCCTGTCGCGCGACACGCCGCGCCGCACTTCGCGGGTTTCGGAATCAATCCGACACATGGAAAAGGCAATCGCGTGGCAATAGCCCGCGTTTTCGGCCTCACAGGCAATCAGATCGCTCAGCATCTCGGGGTTGATGAACGGCCGCGCCGCCTCATGCAGAACAACAACATCGTGAGACGCCGCCGCCGCCAGCGCCGCGCAGCTTTCCTGACGGGTTGCTCCGGCGGGCACCACCTGAAACGGCAGGCGGCCGCAATAGGCCTCCATCAGCTGTTGTGTGCGCTCTTCAAATCCTTCCGGCGCGTTGATCAGCACCTCGGCCACATGTGGCGAGCGCACCGCCGCAATCAGCGAATGCGCCACCATCGGGTGGCCTGCGAGTTTGTAAAACTGTTTGGGTTCATGATGTTCCGCCCGCGCGCCCACGCCGCCAGACAGCAGCAAAAAAGAGACCCGAGGGGTGCAAAGCGGACGTGTCAGAGGGTGTAAATTCATCAGGCGTCGCCTTTATGCGCTGGTTTGCGCCACCCGTTGCGAGCGAAACATCGGCTGGCCGGTGCCGTCAGGGCCAGACTTGGGGGCCAACCTGCCAAATGCACCCTCAGGGGCACCCTGCCCGATCAGGTTAGCGCCCCCAGCCGCACCGCCCAGTGCACATCCCGAAAGCTCTTCGGAATGATGCCTGAGACCAGCGGTTCTTACGTCTGTATCCATTTTGGTCGTCAACTTTCTGTTTCGCGCCCAACGGGCGTAACCCAATGGTACAAATGGACTTTTTCCATTGTCGCCAATTGCACTTCTGTACGGCGGCGATCACGAAGCCATTTCTTGTCTCCGTGACTCCATTTTTGGCGAAAGTGGTTACTGATCTGATAACACTTGTGCAGAATTCGGGGCACAGGTCGCGCGACGCGCGCTTTCCTGCCGCTGCGGCAGGCGACAGCGCCGCAGCCCCTCTTCGGCGCTAGAGATTGGGCCTGCCGTTCCATCCCGTCGCGCTCGCCTTGCAACCCAAGGAAGAGAGGCGCAGTTTTCCTTTATTTTTAAGTACATTGCAGGTTTCACGCCGCCCCAAAAAACACGCCGCAACGCTCCGAAACCTCTCCCAATACAGCCGCCAAACCCTTAACAAAAGCTGACTCAAACCACGCGCATTTGAGGCAAATACCACCTTCAAACCTGCCCCAAAACACAGGCCGCAAGGCAAGATCTGCCTCCGGCACAGGCCGCAGAAATCACTTGGGAAGAATCAGAGACACGCTCAGGCAGAAAACACGCAAAAAGAAAGCCGCCCAGCGGGCGGCCTACAGATCACACAACACTGCCAAGCTTATAGGCGTCAATCGCCAGATCACGACACAGCAGCCGGGCGATCTCATTGGCATCAGAGCGGGTCAGCACACCGCGGGCGCGCTGCTGCGCCAGATGCTGGCTCACGCCGCGCCGCCACATATCGTGACGCGCAGGAATGGACATGAAGGCGCGCGTGTCATCATTGAACCCGGCGAGGTTCCAATACCCGGCGGTCTCCACCACCTGATCCAGATAACGCGCGATGCCGTTTGCGCTGTCCGAATAGCGCCAAGGTGCGCCAAGCCGCAGCGCCGGCCAATGGCTGACCATCGGCGCAAGCTCGCGGGAAAAGGCGCTTTCATCCAGGGTGAAGAGCAGGATATTCATTTCCCGAACGTTGCCCACCCGCGCCAGAAGCGCATCCAGACCACGCACCCAATTCGCGCCAACCGGCATATCGGCCCCTACTTGCGGGCCGTATTTTCCGTGCAGCACCTTGTTGGTGTTGCGCATGCTACCCCCACGGATCTGCATCACCAGCCCGTCTTCCACTGACATCTGCGCCATTTCGGTCAGCATATGCCCGTAAAAACCCTGCGACTCTTTTGGTGTGATCGTTCCCGCCAGCGCTTTTGCAAACAGCGTCGCCGCACGCTTTTCCGTCAGATAGCATGTGGCCAGCTCGCCCACTTCGTGATCCGTGGCGGTTGCCCCGTTTGCCATGAAATAGGCCCGCCGCTCACGCAGCGCCTCAAGGTATCCGGCAAAGCTCGCGGTGTTCTCGCCGGTGATTTCTCCCAGCGTCGCAACATCAGCGCGGAAATCCGGATGGGTTGGATCCAGCACAGAGTCCGGGCGGAATGTGGGAATGATCTTGCCGCGCAGTTTCTGCAGACGCGCCGCCTTGTGGCTGGTCAGATCATCAAGCGCGCTGTCGGTTGTGGCCAGCGCATCAATATTGAAGCTCTGCAACAGCGCCTGAGGCCGCATGCGCGAGGATTTCAGCTCCGCATCCACGCGATCATAAATGCTGTCTGCGGTCTCCGCGTTCAGCGGCATCGCCACGCCAAACACATGCACAAGCGCATGGGAAATCCACAGATGGCTCGGCGTGCCGCGGAACTTGTGCCAGTGGTTCGCAAACAGTTGGAATGCTGCGCGCGGGTTACGCGCCTCTCTGGGCACACCGATGCCGATGTCCTCCAGCCAGACACCCTGGCTCAGCAACATGCGGATCACGGAGACATCCGGATCAATGAAGACTTCTGCCGGGTCCGAAAACGGGCGGTTCTCTGCAAACCACTCCGGCAAACAATGCCCATGCGGCGAAACAATTGGCAGCGCCTGCACAGCCTCATAAATATCAAGCGCCGCATCCGACAACTGCAGTGTCGGCACGGAGTGACTTACAAGGTTCATTACGGCTTCGCCCATTGTTCTTGTTCTCTCTGCTAGTCCAAGCGGCCCAAGCGACCGCATGACGCGCGCCTTTGACGTCCTTTGACCTCACGGGCTGCGCTCTGTTCTGGTCCCTCCCAGATGCCCACAGATTGATTTACGAGACACTAACGCGGCAGCGGCTAAGTTCATCGCGACGCCCGATACACGCGGCCGAAAGAGCTGCCAAACTCACCAGATCTCTCATGCTGAAACGGTCCCGGCACCAGCACCGCACATCCCCCAGATGTACGCAGCTGGATCAGCCGCCACACACGCCCTTTTCACACACCTGAATACTTAAAATCCGCAAAGGCTTGGCCTGTCAGATAAAAAATGGCCGGATCGGTATCACCTTGCCTTGCACCCGACGCATATGCACCGCATCAGGGCTGGGGATCGCTGGTGCAAATCAAGATCGCGCTCAATCTCATTCGCCCCAAGGCTGTATGCATGCCAAGCCTCCCTGACCGCCCCAAACGCCACGCAGCCCTGACAGCAAAGAAATTTGCATCCAATTTACCCTTTTTTCTTCTGATCGTCGGGTATAACTAGATTTTTAGTAAAGCTTTAACTGCACCTGTGCAGATCAGACTTCTAGCATTGGGCACACCAGCCGCTAAGATTATTCACGCCCTCCGCCTTGACCGGAGACAAGATATTTTCGGAACCGACAACATGTCCTCCAAAGCCAACATCCTCAAAGACCTCTCCGTGGTGCATGTTATGTATTCCGGCCGTGTAACACTTGAGGGTCTTCGAGATCCTTGGCGCGAGGCTTACACCTCTCCGGATTTCAAACGCGGGATGAATGAGGTTGTGGATTTCAGCGCGGTGACCGATTTTGACATCGGCTTTGACGAGCTGCTCGCCTTTGCCAAAACTTCACAAGAGATCCATGCAAGATACGGTCACAAGATCACGGTCTGCCTGATCGCGCCCAACAAAGCCTCAACCGGCTTTGCCGATATGTTCATCGACCTCGCGCAGGCCATGCAATACGACAACGATGTCATGATTGTGCAGGGCTATCCTGAGGTCTTTGCCGTTCTGGATCTCTCTGACGAAGAGATCGCCCAATTCCCCGAGCCCTGTCAGAAAGAAGCGCATCTGCTGTAGATACGCCTCTGAGGACCGCCCTCCCCTGAGAGGGGCAGCCCTTCAAATCAGCCTTAAAATCAGTAGCTGTGTTCGCCGTAGATTTTGGTCAGATCGCCGCCCCAGTCACCGTGGTACTGCGACAACAGCTCATCGGCAGGCACCTGACCGCTTTCTACGCTTTCCTGCAACGCGCTGAGGAAGTGTGTCTCATCCGGCACCAGCCCGCCAGCTCCGGCCTGACCGCGCGCTTTCAGGCCCGCTTCAGAGATCTTCAGCACTTCGCGCGCCAGCTCATGCATGTTGATCTTGCCCACCTGGGCCTGCAGCGCCTGCTCGCTCGCGGCCACACGCAGTGCCTCACGGGTTTCCGCATCCCAGCCTTTGACCAGATCCCAGGCCGCATCCAGCGCGGATTGATCATACATCAGCCCCACCCAGAAGGCCGGCAGCGCACAGAGACGCCGCCACGGGCCACCATCGGCACCGCGCATCTCCATGAATTTCTTGATCCGCGCTTCCGGGAAAGCGGTGGTCAGGTGGTCCGCCCAGTCGCTCAGGGTCGGGGTCTCACCGGGCAGCGCAGGCAGCTCGCCTTTGAGGAAATCGCGGAAGCTCATGCCCAGCGCGTCAATGTATTTGCCGTCGCGGTAGACAAAATACATCGGCACATCGAGCGCATATTGCACCCAGCGCTCAAAGCCAAAACCCTCTTCAAACACAAAGGGCAACATGCCCGTGCGTGCATCATCCAGATGCCGCCACACCAGACCCCGGGTGGATTTCACCCCATTGGGTTTGCCATCCAGAAACGGCGAATTGGCAAACAGCGCATTGGCCACCGGCTGCAGCGCCAGCGCCACGCGCAGCTTCTGCACCATGTCCGCTTCGCTTGAGAAGTCGAGGTTCACCTGCACGGTGCAGGTGCGGTACATCATGACCTTTCCCATGGTGCCCACGCGGTCCATGTAATCGGTCATCAGCTTGTAACGCCCCTTGGGCATCACCGGCATCTCTTCATGGCTCCAGATCGGGGCCGAGCCCAGCCCGATGAAACCCACACCAATCTTGTCGGCGATGTCTTTCACATCTTTGAGGTGCTGATTCACCTCGTCACAGGTCTGGTGGATGTTCTCCAGCGGCGCACCGGACAGCTCCAGCTGCCCACCGGGCTCAAGGCTCACATTGGCGCCGTCTTTTTCCAGACCGATCAGCTTGCCGCTCTCTTCCAGAGGGGCCCAGCCATGGCCATCGCGCAGCCCTTCCAGCACCGCCAGAATAGAGCGTTCGCCCTCATATGGCAGGGGTTTCAGGCTGTCCTTGCAGTAGCCGAATTTCTCATGCTCGGTGCCGATCCGCCAGTCTTCGCGCGGCTTACAGCCGGAGCTGAGGTATTCAGCCAACTGGTCATGATGCTCGATCGGGCCGCCGCCGGACTGGGGAATGGACATGGCGTTTGCTCTGCTCCTGAGACTGGTTTCAGGCGTCTGTGGTGGGGTTTTTTGCAGGCCGTGTCAATGCAGCCTGCGATCCTCTTTTGCCCAGATCACAACCGGGTGATCAGGCGCGGCCTTCAGCTGCGCCAGCATATGTTCGGTCTTGATGCCGTCCAGACTGGCAAAGGCGTCAAACAGCGCGTCGCTCCCCGCCGCATTCACCGGGATGTGCAGCGGAGCCTGCCCGGGTTGGTAAAGCGCCCAGACCGGCGGCTGGCTGCGGCCATCCAGCACCACGCGGCTGAGGCTGCGCATCGCCACGCTGCCGCCGTTGAGCGGGCCGAAATAAGCCACCTCGCCCTCATCCACCTGCACCACGCCGGGGCCACCCTGCCCAATCCGAAACCGCGCCCGCTGAATGCCGCTGACGATCAGCACAGCTCCCACGGCCACAAGCCCGATGCCCAGCCATTTCAACAGGCCAAAGCCGCTGGCCCACCACAGCCCAAGCAGCAACACCGCCGCCCCCACCAAGGTCTCGCGCCATTGCACCAAAGCCGCCCGCGCTTCCGGTCGAAAGAAACTCATAGTGTACTCCTCATAGCCTTCGCCCGGGCGGAACCGCCGGGCAGCGCCCAACCGCCCCCATGGGCGGGCGCTTCGCTTCCCACCCGCGGCTGTGCACTGCCTTCTCGATGGGAACGACACAAATGAAACCTCACCCCGCATGCGCCTCCACACCCGCAAACAAAGCCATCGTAAACTGCCCGTTGAGTTCAAACCCTATGGCCTCATAGGCCCGCGCCGCAGCCGCACTGGCGGCAAACAGGATCGCCTGCGTCACGCCCTGCGCCCGGGCTTCCTCCAGATGCAACGCCACCGCCCGCCGCGCCAGCCCCTGCCCGCGCTGCTCCGGAGGCGTGTAAACACCGCCGATCTGCACCACGTCCGGCAGGCTGGCGTTAAATCCGGTCATCGCCACAGGCACGCCTTCGCGCAACAGAATACGGTGACTGTCGCGCACCATATAGGCGGCAATATCCTGCTTTGCTGTCTGCTCCGCCGCCAGTCGGCTCAGCCCCATCACCGCCGCGTTGTAATCCGCGCGCCAGTCTTCGGCCAAATGCTGCAGATCCGGTGTGATCGGGCACAGCGCGAACCCGGCACAATCCGGCATCTGCAAGGCGTCCAGCGCCAGCCGGTATCCCGGTTCCGGTCGGCTGATCGTGGTGGCGCGCGCACTCAGGCCCGACACCTCAAGAAACCGCGCCGCCTGCTGCGCCTCACCAAGCACGCCTAAAACCGCGCGGCCCTGCCACAACGGCCCCGTCGCCTGCCAGTCAGGCGCACTGGCGTCGGGCGCCTGCAGCAGAATCATACCTTCATTGGTGCGCGCAAACAGCGCCGGCGCACCATCAGTGCGCGCCCAGATCTGCAACCCACGTGGCGCGGCGCTGCCAAGACCATAATCGCGGAGATTGCCCAAAAAAAACATCGAGCTCTGGATGTGCTCTCTCAGGAAAGCTTCCACCCACGCAAGATCACTCTGGTCAATCTCCCGCCAGCTCATCCCCAGTCCCCCAAGGATTGCTGCCAGAGCGTCATCGCCGCCACCGCCGCTGTATCCGCGCGCAAGATCCGGGGCCCAAGGCTCACCACATGGGCAAAGGGCAGCGCCTTGAGCTTGGCCCGCTCCGCCTCGCTAAACCCGCCTTCCGGCCCAATCAAAATGGCCCATGGCCCACCTTCTGAGGCGGCAAGGCGCTTTGCGCTGCCCACCTCAGCCTCATCACAAAACATCAGCTGCCGCCCATCAGGCCAATCCGCCAACAGCCGCTCGAGCTTGGTCAGCTCCGCAACTTCGGGCACATAGGTGCCGCCACATTGCTCTGCGGCCTCTACGGCATGGGCCTGCAGGCGATCCTGCCGGATGCGTTCGCTGTTGGTGAAATCGGTGTTCACCGGCACAATCCGGGCGGCCCCCATCTCGGCGGCTTTTTCGACGATGAAATCTGTGCGCGCCTTTTTGATCGGGGCAAAACACAGCCACAAATCAGGGGGCATCTGCAAAGGCTTGGTCTGCGCCTCACACAGCAGCTCGCCGTTGCGCTTGTTGGCCACGGTCACAACACAGCGCCACTCGCCGTCCTGCCCGTTAAATAGCAGCACCGGATCATCCACCGCCATCCGCATCACCCCGAAAAGATAATGCGCCTGCTCTTTGGTCAGAGGAATGGTTTGCCCTTCCCCCAGCCCCTGCTCTACATACAGTCTGACTTTTGCCTGTTTCATAGGAACCTACATATGGCCGACACGCCCGCGAAGGAAGAACCAAAAGGTCAGGTCTCTGACGCCGTGCGCGGCAATTGGGTCGACCATCTTGCGCCCGCGTGGTCCCGCCCCTACCTGCGGCTGTCCCGCGCCGACCGCCCAATCGGTACATGGCTCCTGCTTCTGCCTTGCTGGATGGGACTTCTGCTGGCGATGCTCTGGGACGGTCAGGCCTCCTGGCACGATCTCTGGATCGCGGTTGGCTGCGCCGTCGGCGCTTTCCTCATGCGCGGCGCGGGCTGCACATGGAACGACATCACCGACCGCGAGTTTGATGCACAAGTGGCGCGCACCCGCTCCCGCCCGATCCCCTCCGGTCAGGTCAGCGCCAAACAGGCGGCTGTCTGGATGGTGGCACAGGCCGGGATCGCCGCGCTCATTCTGTTCAGCTTCAACCTCACCGCCATTCTGCTGGGCATCGCCTCACTGATTCCCGTCGCCATTTACCCCTTCGCCAAACGCTTCACATGGTGGCCGCAGGTGTTTCTGGGTCTCGCCTTCAACTGGGGCGCTCTTCTGGCGTGGACCGCCCACACCGGCACGCTCAACGCGCCCGCGGTGGTGCTCTATGTGGCGGGCATCGCCTGGACGTTGTTTTATGACACGATCTATGCCCATCAGGACACCGAGGATGATGCGCTCATCGGCATTAAATCCACCGCGCGGCTCTTTGGCGAGAATAGCCCGCAGTGGCTACAGGGTTTTCTGATCGCGACCGTGGCCCTGATGGGGCTGGCCACGCTGATGGCAGCCCTGCCGCACTCCCCACTGGCGCTGGCGGTGGCCCTGATCGGGCCGGTGGCCATGGGCTGGCACATGCAATGGCAATTGCGGATGCTGCAGACCGATGACGCCGAACGGCTGGTCATGCTCTTCCGCTCCAACCGCGACGCGGGACTGATCCCTCTGCTGTTTTTCGCCACCGCAATTTTCCTGTGATTGCAAGCGCGCGCGCAGCGTCGTATCACCTTGGCAACCAACGGCCGGACTGCACCTCTGAATGCGACTTTCTTCCTTACTGATCCTCTTTGTCACCTTCGCAACTGCGGCCCTTCTCAGCCTCGTCGCCGCCAGCCTCTCCGCCGATCTCATAGAAGAGACCTCAAGCACCGCCGTGGAGCGTGAGCTGGCTGAGAACAATATGGACTGGGCCGAGGTCTATGCCGAAGGCTTGCAGATCTTTCTTGCCGGTGTGGCCCCGACCGAGGCCGACCGCTTCCGCGCCGTGTCTGCCGCCAGCCGCATCGTCGACGCCTCCCGCGTGATCGACAACATGCAGGTCCCGGCCACCGCCGCCATCGCACCGCCGCGCTTTTCCGTGGAAATCCTGCGCAATGACGCGGGCATCTCCCTCATTGGCCTGATCCCCAAAAACGCCAACCGCACCCAGATCATCAACGATCTGAAAGAGGCCTCCGGCGCGCAGGACGTGGCCGATTTTCTGGAAACCGCCGACTACGCCACCCCCGCAGGCTGGCGCCCTGCGGTGCGCTTCGCTCTGGGCGCGCTGGAAGAACTGCCCCGCGCCAAGATCTCTGTTGAGGCAGGCCGCGTGGATGTGACCGCCATGGCCGACAGCGCCGAGGCCCGCGCCGCCTTGGAACGCGACCTGATGCGCCGCGCCCCCAAAACCGTAGAGGTGAACCTCGCCATCTCCGCGCCCCGTCCGGTGATCACCCCCTTCACCCTGCGCTTTGTGCTCAATGAAGACGGCGCCCGCTTTGACGCCTGCTCGGCCGACACCGAAGCCGCCCGTGCCCGCATCCTCAAAGCCGCCCGCGCCGCAGGCATGGAGGCTGAGAGCGAATGTGTGATCGGCCTTGGCGTGCCCTCCACCCGCTGGGCCGAGGCGGTTGAGGCTTCCCTTGCAGGTCTTGCCGAACTTGGCGGCGGCACGCTGACCATCTCTGATGCGGATGTGACCCTCACCGCGCTGCAGGGCACCGGTCAGTCACTGTTTGACAAAGTCGCAGCCGAAACCGAAGCTGCCCTGCCCGAGGCCTTCGCCCTGCTTGCCATCCTGCCGCCTGCCCCGCAGCAGGACGACGACGCCTCCCGCGCACAGGAATTCACCGCAACGCTCAGCCCGGAAGGCCTGTTGCAACTGCGCGGCCGCCTGCCCAATGAGATCGCGCGCGACACAACAGAAAGCTATGCCCGCGCCCGCTTCAGCAGCGACACCGTGCATATGGCCACCCGTCTGGACGAAACCCTGCCGCGCACCTGGCCCTTCCGTGTGATGGCCGGCCTTGATGCGCTCTCGCTGCTGCACAACGGCGTGCTGCAGATCACCCCTGAGGCTGTCTCTGTCTCCGGCAACACCGGCAGCACCGAGGCCAACGCCCGCATCGCACAGCTTCTGGCGGACAAGCTCAGCCAGACAGACCACTTCGCCATCAACGTGACCTATGTGGAAGCGCTTGATCCGCTGGCAGGCATCCCCACCGCCGAGGAATGCATGGCCAACATCCAAGCGCTTCAAAACGAGACCAAGATCGCCTTTGAGCCGGGCAAAGGCACGCTCGACGCCAGCGCCGATCCAATCATCGACGAGCTGGCACAACAGCTTGAAGCCTGCCCCGACCTGCGCATCGAAATTCAGGGCCACACCGACAGTCAGGGCCGCGAGTCCATGAACCAGGCGCTCAGCCAGACCCGCGCCCAGGCCGTGCTGACCGCGCTGCAGGACCGCCGCGTGCTCACCTCCGGCTTTGTCGCTGTGGGCCATGGCGAAAGCCAACCCATTGCCGACAACGGCACAGAGGCTGGCCGCGAAGCCAACCGCCGCATCGAATTTGTCCGCATCCTGCCCGAAGGCACCGAAACCGCTGAGGCTGCTGAAGCCGAGGGTGAGGCAAACGACGCTGAGGGCGCAGAAGCAACCCCGTCCGAGGCCACTTCTGAGGCAACCACCGAAGCAGCCACCGAGGCCGCGCCGGAAGCGAGCACCGAAGAAACCGCCGAACAGACCACCGACCAGACCAACGAAGAATCCGAAGTTGAGGGCCAGCCAGAGGCAGCAGCAGAGGCCCCATCCACCGAAAACGCCGCGCAGAACGACGGCGAGGAGACAGAAGAGCAATGACGCGTATTGAGTTCATCCTGACCACAGCCGTGATCCTGTTTGTGGCCTTTTGCATGGGGTGGTTTGCCAATTGGCTGGTGCACCGCTTCACCCGCGTGGCCCAGTCGGATGTGGACCAGCTGGAACGCATGAGCCAGGAGCTGCACGAGGCCGAGGAAACCCGCGATCAGGCGATCACCTATCTGCAGCAACGCGAGGCGGAGCTGACCAACCAGCTCACCCAGACCGAAGCCGAACTCTCCGCCGCCATGGACGGCCTACGCGACGCCCGCCAGGAAGCCGAAGAACTCCGCGGCCAGCTGGGACGGTAAGTCCGAGACATCAGGTCAAATAACAGATGTCGGTCGCCAAGGCGGTCTCCAAAGGCAGTTCGCCCCTTAAAACCCGCATTGCTCTGATATGATGTCGGCCCGCGCCGTCACCGACATCTTGGGCAGCACATATTGTTCATAGCCGAGCGCATCCAATGACCGCACTATGCGCGTGTACTCTTGGACCGCTGCCTCAAAGCTGTGCTGGCGTTCCGCGTCGTTGACAAACAGCGCCCGCCAAGGCGGTGCAACGAAGACACGCGTTGCATAGGGCAGCACCTCGCCAAATGTGTCGCGCACCTTGCCCCCACCACAGTGCTCTAAGGCCACGGCTGCGTCGATCAGACCGCGATCAAAAAAGACAGGCCCCTCAAGCTTCTGTGCCGCCGCTAGGTCTGACCGCGCCACCTCGATGGCCCGACGTGCGAAAGCTTCCATATCGACCCAAGGCAACGCTTTGCCTCCGCCTGCCACTTGCTCAGCGATGATGCGTCGGCCCGGCTCTGGGACGGTCGCACAACCGCGCGCGGCCAAGGCACCCAGCAGGGTCGATTTGCCTCCGCCCGAACAACCAGTCAGCAGAATAAACCTCTCAGTCAAAGCTCCCCCTCCAACTCCCAAGAGAACGAATGCGGTGTGTCAGCCATTGAACCGCCTGCAATCAACCAGTTCCCCGCCAACGATCATGAGCCCAAACCCAGAAAGCAACGTTCGCCTCGTTCTCGATTTGGAAAACACACGGCTTGTGGCGCTCAAGGCTGTTGCCCCGCGTCCCGTTGCACAGCACGGCCGGGTCACACTTGCGCATTTGGCCGACACGGAATTTTGCACCGACGCAATACCGTAGGGATACCGACGCGATACCGACGTGCGGTTTTGGCAGAATTTTTTGGTTAACGGCCCGACAATCCGCCGTGCTCGGTGAAGGTCACCAGCGGCTCAGCGCGTCCTCATCCGCATCTTTCGCGGCCACCCATTCGGCCCCGTCTGCGGTGTATTCTTTCTTCCAGAACGGCGCGCGGGACTTCAGGTAGTCCATCAGGAATTCTGCTGCCTCGAAGGCATCCACACGATGGCGCGCCGCTGTGGCCACCATCATGATCATATCGCCCTGACGCAGCTCGCCATGGCGGTGGATCACCAAAGCATCGCCCAAATTCCAACGGCTTACCGCCTCTTCGGCGATGGTCTCCAGCGCCTTCTGGGTCATGCCGGGATAGTGTTCGATCACCATGCGATCCATGCCGCCCTTGTCGGCATCGCGCACCACACCGGTGAAGGTGACAATGGCGCCCATATTGCTGTGGCCGCTGGCAAAATCCTGCGCTTCCTTGCCAAAGTCAAACGGCGCTTCCTGCACAACAACCCGCATGGCCCGCTCCTCTTAACCGCCTGTCATTGGTGGAAAAAATGCCACTTCGCGCACACCCTCGATAGAGGCGTCAAAGTCGGTCAGCTCCTGATCCACAGCCACCCGCAGGGCGCTCAGATCGGAGAAGGCCACCGCATAGCGCTCTTCGCGCGCTTTGAGTTCTTCAACCAGCTCCGCCACGGTCTTGGCTGTGGTCTCCACCTTTTCCTTGGGGATCCCGATCCGTTCACGCACCCATGCGAAATAGAGAACATCCATAGCGATCAATCCTTTAGATGCGGCTTGGCCTTGTTGAAGTAGTCAATCCCAGTGATAGCGGTCAGCGCCGCCGCAATCCAGAGCAACCAAAGTCCCATCCAGCCGGACCAGACCATGCCCGCATGTTTCCAGCGCAGCCCCTGCAGGTCTTCGACCTCGCCCAGCATGATCTGATCGACCATCGCCTGATCCATGCCCCAGGCCGACATGCCAAGGTAATGCTCAAACACGCCCTGGCCAAAAAGGAAAGCAATCGCAACCATTTGCGTGGCCGTTTTCCACTTGGCCAGCTTGGTCACCTTCAGTGTTCCGGCCACATCGCCAAGGAACTCACGCAGGCCAGACACAAAGACTTCGCGGAACAGGATCACGGTGGCAGGCAGCACCAGCCAGGGCGACATGGAGGAATACCCCACGATCACCATCAGCGCAATCACCACCATGGCTTTGTCCGCAATCGGGTCGATCATCGCGCCCAGCCGCGTCTCCTGCTTCCAGAGCCGCGCCAGATAGCCGTCAAACCAATCGGTGACCGAAGCCACCAGAAACAGCATCAGCGCAAACCAATCCGCATAGGGCCGTTCAAAATACAGAAACATCACCGCAATCATGGGCGCGGCGATCAGGCGGAGAACGGAGAGAATATTGGGAATGTTCCAAGTCATAGCCACTTCCTAAGCACTTTTCTCCGCAATCAAAAGCCCTCACCGTGCACCTGCGGCAGCAAGAGCACGCCTTGCGGCGCAACACACACCGCGCGGCCGCTTCATCCCCGTTCGTGAAAAAAGTCGTAAATTGTCTCAGCCAGCTTGTCAGAGACGCCATCAACGGCTTTCAAATCCGCCAGATTGGCGCGAGAGACCGCCTTTGCGCTGCCAAAATGTGCCAACAGCGCCCGTTTTCGCGTCGCGCCGACGCCGGGCACATCGTCCAGAGGGGTCGCGCCCACGGCTTTGGCACGTTTTGCGCGGTGAGTGCCGATCGCAAATCTATGCGCCTCATCGCGCAGGCGCTGAACAAAATAGAGCACCGGATCATTGCGTCTGAGCGCCATCGGGCGTTTGCCGATCCGGTAGAATTCTTCCTTGCCGTGGTCCCGGTCTACCCCCTTGGCCACGCCCACCATGGGGATGTCTTCCACGCCATATTCTTCCATGATCTCATGCACCGCACTCACCTGCCCGGCACCGCCGTCAATCAACAGCAAGTCAGGCCACATGCCTTGATCGCGATCTGGGTCTTCCTTCAGCAGCCTCTTGAACCGCCGGGTGAGCACCTCTTTCATCATGCCAAAGTCATCACCCGGCGTCAGGTCATCCCCTTTGATGTTGAACTTGCGATAGCTGTTTTTCATGAAGCCTTCCGGCCCCGCCACGATCATGCCGCCCACGGCATTGGTGCCTTGGATGTGGCTGTTATCGTAGACCTCGATACGCTGCGGCGGCCCGTCCAGATCAAAGGCTTCTGCCATGCCCGACAGCAGCTTGGCCTGCGTTGCGGTCTCGCTCATCTTGCGCGCAAGGCTTTCGCGGGCATTGCGCGCCGCCCCGGCCACAAGCTCAGCCTTCTCGCCCCGCTGCGGCACAAGGATCTCCACCTTACGCCCCGCTTTCGTAGCCAAGGCCTCCGCCATAAGCTCTTCATTTTCAATCGGATGAGACAGGATCAACTGGCGCGGAGGTTCCTTGCCGTCATAGAACTGCCCGATAAAGGCTTCCAGCACTTCGGCCGCATCGATCTCATTGCCTACCCGCGGATAGAAATCGCGGTTGCCCCAATTTTGATGTGCACGAATGAAAAACACCTGCACACAGGCCTGCCCGTTCTCAAGATGCAGGGCAATCACATCCGCCTCGGTCACCCCGCGCGGGTTGATCCCCTGCGCGGACTGCACGGTCGTCAGCGCCCGGATCCGATCCCGCAGCGCAGCGGCCTTTTCAAACTCCATCGCATCAGAGGCTTCCTGCATCTGCACTGCCAACGCCTCTTGGATCTGGGTCGAGCGCCCCGACAGGAACCGCTCCGCATCCCGCACGCTCTCCGCATAATCCGCCTCGCTGATCCGCCCCACGCACGGCCCAGAGCAGCGCTTGATCTGATACAGCAAGCAGGGCCGCGAGCGGCTTTCAAACATCGCATCCGAGCAGTTGCGCAACAGAAAGACCTTCTGCAACTGACTCAACGTCCGATTGACTGCCCCAGCGCTGGCAAACGGGCCGTAGTAGCTGCCCTTCTCTTTCTTGGCACCCCGGTGCTTTTTGATCTGGGGGAACCCATGGGCGCGACTGACCAGAATATTGGGAAAACTTTTGTCATCGCGCAGCAGCACATTGTATTTGGGTTTGAGCTGCTTGATCAGGTTCTGCTCCAGCAGCAGCGCCTCGGTCTCTGTCTTTGTGGTCAGAAACATCATCGACGCGGTCTCGGAAATCATCCGCGCGATCCGCCCCGAATGCCCACTGGGCCGCGCATAGTTCGACACCCGCGCCCGCAAATTCCGCGCCTTTCCGACATAGAGCACCCGCGCCTGCGCATCGAGCATCCGGTACACACCGGGGGAGCCATCCAAGGTTTTGAGATAGCTCTGAATACAAGCGTGACCGGTCGGGCCGGCAGAGGAAATTTCGATGTCAGACGTCATGACCGACAAATATGATTCTTTTGGTCGGCCTGCAATCTTAAGCCCGGCGGGGCAAGAAGAATTACATCCACGGAAACTGTGGATAACTCTGGAGATATCTTTCTCAGCCGTAAAGAAATCCCTTATTTTTAACGCAACTTGTTACCGTGCCTATTTTTTAAGCACATATGCAAGCAATTGATTTTACTTGTTTTTATTTTTTGCGATGCACAAATTATTGAAATCATTAACAAAAAGTAACGAAAACATGACAACTCTGTGAACAGTGCACAACTCGCGCGGCTCAGAACCATTCTAAGCTACGAATGTCTTCAAAGGTGCTTTCCCAATGTATGATCGGCTCTGCGCGCCAAAGCGTCATTCGCTGGCAAAAACATCCGGCGTCTGCCAGGCCAGATGTTGGCCACCATCCACACAGATCAACTGCCCGGTCACGGCTTTTGCATCCAACAGGTACCCCAGTGCGGCGCATATGTCAGACGCATCCGCCCCGCGTTGTAGAACGGTGCTCGCGCGTTGCGCGGCAAAGTCCGCCTCAGATTGCCGGCTGCCCTGCAATGTCGGGCCCGGACCAATGGCATTCACCCGCACATGAGGCGCAGCGCTTTGCGCCGCTGTCTGGGTCAGCGCCCACAGCCCCATCTTGGCAATGGTGTAGGACGCAAACTCCGGCGTGAGCTTACGCACGCGCTGGTCGAGCATATTCACAATCAGACCAGCCGCGACCGGCTCCCCTGCCTCATCAGAGGTCGCTATGAGGCCTTGAGCCACCATAGCCTGTGACAGCACAAATGGCGCCCTCAGGTTGCTTTCGATGTGGCGGTCCCAGCTTTCGCGCGTGGCGTCCTGCAGGCTGTCCTGTTCAAAAATCGAGGCATTGTTGATCAGACAAGTGATCGGCCCACCCAGCGCCTCAGAGGCCTGCGGCAAGAGGGCTTGCGTTTGGGTCTCATCCAGCAGATCGGCCTGCAGCGTGACACCACGCCCCCCAGCTTTCACAATGGCTTCAACGGTCTCCAGCGCGCCGACACGAGAGCTGGCATAGTGCACAGCCAAATCATAGCCGCGCTCCGCCAGATAGACTGCCATGGCTTGTCCCAGCCGCGCCCCAGCGCCTGTCACCAATGCCCGCAATGTGCTCTCCTGCCTTAAGTCAAAGTCACCGCGATGTAGATCAGATAGAGCGCGGTAAAGACAACACCCCAAATACGTGTGAGGTCCTGTCGTAGGAACACAAATGGTATCAAGAGCAGCGAAGATCCCAGCATCACCCAGAAATCAAACTCAAAGAAGTCCGGATCCACACGAATCGGATGGATGAGCGATGTCACACCAATGATGGCCAGAAGGTTGAAAAGGTTTGAGCCGATCACATTGCCCAGAGCCACATCCGCCTGACGGCGCAGCGCGGCCATAACCGTGGTCGCAAGTTCCGGCAATGAGGTGCCGAGCGCGATCAAGGTCAGGCCGATCACCGTGTCACTCACGCCATAGCGGCGGGCGATGACTTCGGCGTTATCCACCATCAGATCCGCGCCAAGCGGCAAGCCGATCAGGCCAAGGATCAGGAACACAAAAATGCGCCACCACGGCATATCCGGGTCTGCGCCTTCGACCTCTTCTTCGTCTTCCATTGCGCAGGCCGCCTCGGCCTTGCGGTGACAGCGCGCCTGATAAAACGCACTGCCCAAAGCGATGGTCAGGCCAGCGAGCAGGATCAGACCGCTGGTGAATGTGAAGAAGCCCGCGCTCGCCACGCCGATGAACAGGACTGTGGCGGCAATCATCAGCACATAGTTGCGCCGCGAGTTGCAATGGCTGGTTTGGATCGGCGCGAGCAGCGCCGGGATGCCCAGCACCAGCAGCACGTTGGCGATATTGGAGCCAACCACATTGCCCAATGCGATGCCCGGTGCGTTTTTCAACGCTGCTTCAATTGAGATCAGAAGCTCAGGGGCAGAGGTGCCAAACGCCACAATCGTCAGCGAAACGATCAGCGCCGGGATCCCGATCCGCAAGGACACATTCACCGCGCCACGTACCAGCGCATCGCCTGCCAAAAGCAGGATCACGAGCCCAAGCCCAACCAGCAGCCATTCCATGTGTTACCCCATGTTCTTTCGGCAGGGGCACGGCCCTTTGCCAATTTGGAAGCGCCCGCACTTGGGGCATTTTTTTGACTGCAACCGCTTCTTTCCCAAGAGCTTCTGCCCCGGCAAGCGCAGCTTGCCAAACATGGCCAGAACCGCCATGCCGATCAGGAAAAAGGAAACGATCTTTACCAGCATTCTATAATCCGAAGCGCGCGAATTCCGCGCGTTCTTCGATCCCGGCCAGCGCATCCTGCGCCAGCGTCGCGCCGAAGCGCTGTAGAACTGAACGCTTCACGCCGTAGCGGCGGAATTTCACCTTCTCGCCAAATCGCGCCTTCAGCACCGGCACCAGATGACCGATCTCATCAATCAGGCCAACCTCTTTGGCTTTGCGGCCAATCCAGATCTCTCCGGTGTAGAGCTCCGGCTCATCCGCCAGCTTGCTGCCACGCCGCGTTTTTACATGCTCAATGAAGTTCTCGTGGATCTGCTCGAGCATTTGCTTCAGCCGCGCCACATCTTCGGGCTTCTCCGGGCGAAACGGATCCATCATCGACTTGCTTTTGCCCGCCGTATGCACACGACGTTCAAAGCCCTGGCGGGACAGGAACACACTCGCGCCAAATCCTGCGGAAATCACCCCGATTGAGCCCACCACGGAGCTGTCATCCGCGTAGATTTCATCCGCTGCGGCCGCGAGCCAATAGCCACCGGAGGCGGCAACATCCTCGACAAAGGCGATCACGGGGATGCCCTTTTCCTCCGCCAGGCGGCGAATGCGGCTGCCAATCAACGCGCTTTGCACCGGGCTGCCACCGGGCGAGTTGATCTCAAGCGCCACAGCCGCTGGCTTGCCTTTGCTAAAGGCTTTCTCGATCACTGGCGCCAGCGTGGCATCATTCAGTTGCCCGCGCGTACCCGCAGCGATGGCGCCTTGCAGACGGATCACGGCGACCACAGGCGGTTTTTTGGCAAAAGGGTTCAAGCGTTTCATCTGATCGGATGTAGAACGCGCATCTGCCTTTCACAAGGCAAGCCCCCAAGGAAAGCGCTGTTTGATGCCAAAAAACTTACCCGCCTGCACAGCGCCGTGGCGTCAATTGCGAATGCGCCAGCCGGTTTTGAAGATCCACCAGATCGCGGCCAGACAGACCGCCGTAAACCCGCCAATCGCCAACAGGCTCAGGCCGATCGGCACATCTGCGGTGCCAAAGAACGACCAGCGGAAGCCCGAGATCAGATAGACCACCGGATTGAACAGCGTGATCTTCTGCCAGATCGGGGGCAGCATCGAAATCGAGTAGAAAGATCCGCCAAGGAACACCAATGGCGTCACCACCAGCAGCGGGATCAATTGCAACTGCTCAAAGTTTCCGGCCCAGATGCCGATGATAAAGCCAAACAGCGAGAAGCTCAGGCATGTCAGCACTAGGAACAGGATCATCGCGCCGGGGTGCTGGATCGGCACATCGACAAACAGCATGGCTGTGGCGAGGATCACCACACCGATGAAGAGCGCTTTGGTGGCCGCTGCACCGACGTAGCCAAGAACGATCTCCAGAAAATTCACCGGCGCGCTCAGCAACTCGTAGATAGTGCCAATGAATTTCGGGAAATAGATGCCGAAGGAGGCGTTGGAGAGGGATTGCGTCATCACCGACAGCATAATCAGCCCCGGCACAATAAACGCGCCGTAGCTCACACCTTCCACCTGATCAATCCGGCTGCCAATGGCTGCGCCAAACACCACAAAATAAAGCGACGTGGAAATCACAGGCGAAATGAAGCTTTGTGCAATCGTGCGGAAAAACCGTGTCATTTCCGCGTAGTACATCGCCCAGACTGCTGCCCAATTCATGCTGCGCCCTCCGACACCAGACCCACAAAAATATCCTCAAGACTGGACTGCTGGGTCTGCAGATCCCGTAAGGACAACCCGGCAGCGGACAAATCGCTCAAAAGCCGTGTGATCCCCGTGCTCTCCCCGCGCGTGTCATAGGTGTAGCGCAGCGCCGCGCCACCTTCGACCAGCTCCAGCTGATAGCTTGTCAGCGCCTCCGGCACTGCAGCAACCGCCTCCTGCAAGTCGATCTGCAAGGTCTTCTGCCCCAACCGCGCCATCAGCGCGTCCTTCTCTTCAACCAACAGCAGTTCGCCGCCGTTGATCACCCCCACACGGTCAGCAATCGCCTCGGCCTCTTCGATGTAATGCGTCGTCAGGATGATGGTGACACCCTGCGCCTTCAGGCCAGCCACGATGTCCCACATGTCTTTGCGCAGCTCCACATCCACGCCCGCCGTTGGCTCATCCAGAAACAGCACATCCGGCTCATGGCTCAGCGCCTTTGCGATCAGCACCCGCCGCTTCATGCCGCCGGACAGCTCCATCACGCGGGAGTTGCGCTTGTCCCACAGCGAGAGCTGCTTCAGGATCGCTTCGATTTTGGCAGGGTCACGCGGCTTGCCAAACAGGCCGCGTGTATAGGTCACCGTATCGATCACTTTGTTGAAAGGTTCCAGATTGATCTCCTGGGGCACCAGTCCAATCATCGCGCGCGCCTGACGGTAGTTGGTCACCACATCATGCCCGCCAACTCGGACATGCCCCGCCCCCGGCATGGTGATCCCGCAAATCGTGGAAATCAGAGTGGTCTTGCCCGCCCCGTTTGGTCCCAGAAGCGCAAGGATCTCTCCGCGCTCTATGCTGAGAGTGATGCCCTTGAGGGCCTCAAAGCCGCCAGCATAGGTTTTGCGCAGGTCTTCAATCTCTACAATCACAATCGCGGCCCCCTCTACATTGAAGGCCACAACCTAACAGGCGGTGCCGTCAGGCCAAGTGCAATTTCACGAGACTGTGATGTGCATCGGCGCACAGACTTTCTGCACCGATGCGGTTGAAATCAATAAGGCGCGCGCTTAGCCGCCGGTCAGTCGCTTGAACAGACCTTTCTTTTCACCGGTCTCCTCAGCAGCATCAGCACTGTCTTCTTCTGCCTCTGCCGGACCTTCCAACGCGCTCTGGAAGTTTGTGAAAAACTGGTCGGCCATCTTCTTGGCAAAACCGTCAATGAGACGGCTGCCAAGCTGTGCGAGCTTCCCGCCAACCTTCGCTTCAACCTCATAGGTCAGAAGCGTGCCAGTCTCGCTTTCCGCCAGTGTCACATCCGCGCCGCCTTTGGCAAAGCCCGCAGCGCCCCCCTTGCCCTCGCCGGTCAAGGTCAAGCTTTGCCCTTCCACCAGATTGGACAGCTCCACCTTGCCTTTGAAGGTCGCTTTCACCGGACCCACCTTCTGAACCACGGTGGCCTCAAAGCCCTCTTCCGCGTTTCCGGTCACTTCTTTGGCACCCGGCACACAGGCCAGAAGCGTATCCGCACTCAAAAGCGCAGCCCATACTTCGGCCACCGGTGCGGCAATCTCTCTCTGGTCACTCATATGCATGGCAGCGCTCCCCTTTGCCTCGGCCAACTGGCCCAACTTTCGGCCAACCTAGGCTCAGGCTCTCTGCGCCGCAAGCGCACGAAGGTCGTAAATACGGCTCAAATCCGACATGCCTCTGACCGCCGCATAGCACCATTATTCCGCATTGTGGAATTTCTTTCTGCATATTGACAGACAGGGGCGAATCCCGTTTTCTGTTCACAAGCAAAATAAAATTCTGCATTGCAAAATTTAAGCGCCAACACAGAACTTTTGGCTCGGAGGCCCGTCACATGATTTCTCGCATTCTAAAACTCGAAGATGGCGTCGGCTGCGAATACGGTCTGTCCAAATGGATCCACATCGATCAGGCGATGATTGATGCCTTCGCCAAAGCCACAGGGGATGAGCAATATATTCACACCGATCCGGATGCTGCGCGGGACACGCCTTACGGCGGCACCGTGGCGCATGGGTTCCTGACCCTGTCCCTGCTATCCCAAATGATCGCGGATGCGGTGCCACGCACCGAAGCAGAAAGCACCGGCATCAATTACGGCTTTGACCGCGTGCGTTTTGTGGCGCCGGTCAAGGCAGGTGCGGACATTCGAGGCCGCTTCACGCTCGCCAAATACGCCGAGCCTCAGCCCGGTGTGATTGAAACCCAGTGGAATGTGACCGTCGAAATCAAGGGCGAGGACAAGCCCGCACTTGTGGCACAATGGAAAAACCTGCGCTTTGAGAAAGACGCCACCAGCTTCAAGAAAGCCGGGTAAGAACGGCACCGCTCCGACGCACAACAAACGCGAAACAGCTGCGCCACAGACGCGCCCTCGCCCCTCAGTTTCAGGAATTCTTTCATGCGCGACGCACTCATTGTCTCCACCGCCCGCACGCCAATTGGCAAAGCCTACCGCGGCGCTTTCAACAACACGCAGGCTCAGGAGCTGATCGGCCACGCGGTCTCCCATGCGGTCTCCCGCGCGGGACTTGAAGGCGATGAAGTCGAAGATTGCATCATCGGCGCAGCCCTGCAGCAAGGCTCAACCGGCTCCAATATCGGCCGTCAAGCCGTGGTGCGTGCCGGCCTGCCCGTGAACGTCGCCGGCATGTCTCTGGATCGGCAATGCGCCTCTGGCATGATGGCCATCGCCACGGCGGCAAAACAGGTCATCCATGACGGCATGGAGGTGGCCATCGGCGGCGGGGTGGAAAGCATTTCGCTGGTGCAAAACGAAAAAATGCGCCGTGACCGGCTGGCAGATCCCTGGATCAAAGAGCACAAACCGGCGCTGTATATGAGCATGCTGGAAACCGCAGAGATTGTCGCTGATCGCTATGGCGTCACACGCGAAGATCAGGACGCCTATGCGCTGCAATCCCAGCAGCGCACCGCCGCAGCACAGGACGCCGGAAAGTTTGACGATGAAATTGTGCCCCTGACCTCCACAATGGGTGTGATGGACAAAGAGACCAAGGAGATCTCTTTCCGCGAAGTGACCCTTGAGAAGGATGAAGGCAACCGCCCCGGCACGACGCTTGAGAACCTGCAGGGCTTGAACCCGGTGTTCAAAGACGGCCAGCAAGTGGCAGAAGGTCAATTTATCACCGCAGGCAACGCCTCCCAACTGTCAGATGGCGCTTCGGCCTCGGTCATCATGGAAGCGAAGCTGGCGGAAAAGCAGGGGCTTGAGCCGCTCGGGCGCTATGTGGGCGTGATGGCTGCGGGGCTTGAGCCCGACGAAATGGGCATTGGGCCAATCTATGCGGTGCCAAAACTGTTGAAAGCGCATGGCTTGACCATAGATGACATCGGACTTTGGGAACTCAACGAAGCCTTCGCCTGTCAGGTCCTGCATTCCGCACGCGTGCTCGGCATCCCCAACGACATTCTGAACGTGAACGGCGGCGCCATTTCCATTGGTCACCCCTACGGCATGTCTGGTGCACGTATGGTGGGGCACGCGTTGATCGAAGGCAAACGTCGCGGTGCAAAATATGTGGTCTGCACCATGTGTGTGGGCGGCGGCATGGGCGCGGCGGGCCTGTTTGAGGTGCTGTAAGCCCCCATCACCAAAGAAAAACGCGGCGCTTCATCACAAAGCGCCGCGTCTTAAAACTCAGATGAGCAATCAGCTGCCAACTGTCTCTGCGACCATCGCATCGATGGTGCCATCGTCCAGCATGGATTGCACCGCAGCATCAAAGGCATCCATGAATGCAGTGGCCTCAGCGCCCTGCCAGTCGCCGCGGAAGCCGACGTGTGCGGTCTCAGCGGAAGTGTCCAGCACGCGCTCTACGTTCTTCAGGCCTTTGTCGTTGATCACCATCTCTGCCGCAAGCTGCTCCTGCACGTAGCAATCGATCCGGCCACGGTCGAGCTTCATCAGGTTCTGCTCGGTGGTCTGCGCCTCTTGCAGCGAGATCAAACCACCCGCCACCATGTCAAAGAACGCGTCGCCAGGCGTGCCAAACCCCGCATTGTTTCCGAAGGTCAGGCCCGAGAAATCTTCTGGATAGCTCCAGCCAGCATCGGCCACGCCATTGCGGCAATAGACGGACACTTTCTCGGTGATAGGCGCGGTGGAATAGGTGCCGATCCAAGGGCGGGATTCACGGCGCACATATGTCCCGATCAGACCGTGCGCTTGGCCGCTTTCCACCAGATTCACGGCGCGAGACCATGGCACAGCGTCGATCTCGACATCATACTGGCCTTCAATGCGGCTCAGCGCTTCGGTGATGACGTCCACCCAGATCCCGGTTGGCGCGCCATTTTCAACGCCCATGTAAGGCGCATAGGCTTCGTCCTGAACAAGGCGAATGGTTTCAGCGGAAGTGGCAGTGGCGAGGGACGCGCAGGCAAAAGCGGCGGCGCACAGAACTCGGTTCAACATTGCAAAAATCTCCAAGGTAAGGTCTCAAGTGGTCACCCCGCGACGCTGCAGCAGACATGTAAATGAAAGGTTCTCAAGCGGCAGAGTTTGGAGGGCAAAATTCGCAAAATATCCATGCATTGTTGGACAAATTGCGCTCAAATCCGATCCTTCAACCGGCGCGACAGCAGCGCCCGATTTGTTTCATCTAATAACAGTGGAGTGACGAGGTCTTCTGCTGCGGATTTCTCTGGATATCTAGAAATCATCAAAGGAGACATATCATGCTGACACGCCGCGCCGCTCTTGGCCTTTTCGCCGCCACACCTCTGGCTCTTGCACTTGTTCCCAATGCCGCCCTAGCCGCCAAGCCCTTGGTGTTCCAAAACCCGCTCGCCATCAATGGCATTGATCCGGTTGCCTATTTCACCAAGCAGAAGCCGGTGAAAGGGGACGCTGCCAACCGCGTTGATTGGAATGGCGCAACCTGGCATTTTTCCACTGCTCAGAACGCGGCCAAATTCGAGGCCAATCCTGAGGCCTATGCCCCGGTCTTTGGCGGCTACTGCGCGTTTGCCGCATCCAAGGGCTACCTCGCCCCAACCATTCCGGAGGCCTGGACCATCTACGAAGGCAAACTCTACCTCAACGCCAACATGCGCGCGATGGAACTCTGGCGTCAGGACATTCCGGGCAACATCAAGGCTGGTTTGGCCAACTGGCCCGGCATTCTGGGCTAACCCAAAAGCAAGAGGGCGCATCTGCGGTAAGATGCGCCCTCTCCCCAATCTCAAAGCGTCTTAGGCAGCGTAGCCTTTCATCACTTGGCTCAGGTGGTAATCCGTATCCCCAAGCTGGGCATCCAGCATGGTCAGGCGCTTGGCATAGTGGCTCACGGCATATTCCCAGGTCATCGCGATGCCGCCATGCATCTGTATGCTCTCTTCCGCCACCAGACGCGCCGCACGGCCAATCATGTTCTTGGCCATCGAGGCATATTTTGAGGCCTCATCGCCGCCCAGTTCCGCCGCTGCCTTGATGGTGATCGAACGGGCCTGTTCGATTTCCGTCAGCATGTCCACAGCGCGGTGCTGCAGCACCTGAAACTTACCGATCGGCACACCAAACTGCTTGCGCTGTTTGAAGTAGTCCACGGTGGCGGCATGGGCCACATCCATCGCGCCCACAGCTTCGGCACAAAGCGCCACAATGCCCGCGTTGATCGCGTCTTTGAGCGCCGCCTCGGCATCCGCCAATATCAGTGTCGCAGGCGCGTCATCCAACAGCACCTCGGCAGCGCCGCCGCCGTCCATCATGCCATAGCCGGTGACGTTGGCGTCCTCGGCCTGCACGGCAAACACGCCGAGACCTGCACCGTGGCGCGCGGCCACGAGGATCACATCCGCCACCTGCCCGCCGTAAACCGTGGATTTGCGACCTGAGAGCGTAAACCCAGAACCCGCTTCTTTGGCCTGCGTGGCAATCTGGTCAAGCTCATAAGGTGCGTCGATTTCCGTGATGCCCACCGCATATGTGGTGGCGCCAGTCAGCAAAGCCTCCTGATCCGCCCCCGCTGCGGCCAGCAGACGAGAGGCCATCAAAGCCCCGAGCAGCGGCTCCGGACAGAGCGCCTTGCCAAGCGCCTCAAACACCACGGAGATATCAAAGCCGGTGCCGCCCATGCCTCCCGCGCTTTCAGGTGCCAGCGCATAGAGCGCACCCAGCTCCACCATCTGCTCCCAAAGGGCGGGATCATGATAAGGCGCTTCATAAGCCACCTTAATGCGGTGCTCGACAGGGTATTGATCCGCCAGAAAACGGCCCAGCGTATCGGCCAGCATCTGGCGATCTTCGGTCAGATTAAAGTCCATCTCTCAGAGCTCCAGCATGGTTTTGGTGACGATATTGCGCTGGATCTCATTGGATCCACCAAAGATCGAGGTTTTGCGGTTGTTGAAATACCGTGCCGCGTTGTGTTCGGTATCTGCGGGGCCAAACATCAGGTTGCCTTCGGTCACATGACCGGGGAATGGCGCGGCCGCAGGGCCAAGCGCGCGGCGCGCGAGGTCTTTGAGCTCCTGATTGATCACCGTACCTTTGATTTTGAGCAAAGAGGTTTCTGGCCCCGGCGCGCCTTGTTCCTGAGCTTTGAACAACATCCGCAGATTGGTGATTTTCATCGCCTCAAGATCAATCTCCGCCTGCGCAATCCGGGCCGCAAACAGCGGATCTTCGATCAACGGACGCCCTCCGCGCATGGTCTTGCGCGCGATGGATTTCACCTCTTCCAGAGCCTGCATCGAGGAACCAACGCCGGCAATCCCCGTGCGCTCATGGGTCAGCAGGAATTTCGCAATGGTCCAGCCTTTGTTTTCTTCCCCCACAAGGTTGCCAATCGGCACCCGCACGTCGGTGAAGAACACCTCATTCACCTCATAACCGCCTTCGATCAGCTTGATCGGGCGCACCTCGATGCCCGGCGTGGCCATATCCACAAGGATAAAGCTGATGCCTTGCTGCTGTTTTGCATCCGGATCAGTCCGGCACAGGCAGAAGATCCAGTCGGCGTGCTGGCCCAGAGTGGTCCAGGTTTTCTGCCCGTTGATGACCCACTCGCCCCCGTCCCGCTCCGCGCGGGTCTTGAGGCTCGCAAGGTCGGAACCCGCCCCCGGTTCCGAGTAGCCCTGACACCACCAATCGGTGCCATCCAGAATGCGCGGCAGGTAGTGGTCCTGCTGTTCTTTGGAGCCAAACTTCTGCAGCACCGGCCCCAGCATATTCAGCCCGAAGGGCACAATGCGCGGGGCATAGGCGCGACAGCATTCCTCATCAAAGATATGTTTCTGCACCGGGCTCCAACCGGGGCCGCCAAACTCCTTGGGCCAGATCGTCGCCAGCCAGCCGCGCGCGTTCAAAATGGCGTGCCATTCCTCCATCATCGTTTTGGTCAGCTCACCGCCTGCGCGCACCGCATCCGAAATCTCTTTCGGCAGGTTGTCGGCCAGAAAGCTGCGCACCTCATCGCGAAACGCGAGGTCGTCTTTGGAAAAACTCAGATCCATGGCGTCACTTCCCTTTGTTCAGATCAGCAAATGTGGAGCCGTCATCTGCCATCTTCTTCAGCAGCGCCGGCACCTGCCAGTAGTACGCATCCTCGGCGGCATAGGTTTCAATGCGTTTCACCAGCTCAGCCGCACCAATGGTGTCCGCATAATGCAGCGGCCCGCCGCGGAACCGTGGGAAGCCGTAGCCCATCAGGAACACCACATCGACATCCACAGGCCGCAGCGCGATCCCGTCTTCGATCACCCGCACCGCTTCGGAGATCATCGCGGTCATATAGCGCTCCACGATCTCGTCATCGCCAAAGCTGCGCGGCGTGATCCCGGCCTTGGTCCGCTCTTCCTCAATGATGCCGTTGAGATCCGGATTCTCCAGCGTCTCACGCCCCTCATAGACAAAATAGCCCTTGCCGGTCTTGCGCCCGTTCCAGCCATTTTCGCTCAACCGGTCCGCAATGGCCCCGCCGTAGCGCTCCTCAGCAGGCCGCGTCGCCGCCAGGCGCTTGCGGGTCATATAACCGATATCCAGCCCCGCAAGATCGCCCACGCGATGCGGTCCCATGGCAAAACCAAAACCTTCCAGTGCTTTGTCCACCTGATCGGGATGCGCGCCATCCAAGACCAGATAGCTCGCCGCTTTCAGGTAATGCCCCAAAATCCGGTTGCCAATGAAACCGTCACAAACACCTGCGCGCACGCCCACTTTGCGCATCTTCTTGGCCAACGCGAACCCTGTCGCGACCACCTCTGGAGCGGTGTTTTCGCCAACCACCACCTCAAGCAGCTTCATGATGTGCGCAGGCGAGAAGAAATGCAGCCCCAGCACGTCGCTTGGGCGGCTGGTCTGCGCCGCAATCTCATTGATATCGAGATAGGAGGTGTTGGAGGCCAGGATCGCCCCCTCTTTGCAGATGCCATCGAGCTTGCCAAAGATCTCTTTCTTGACGTCCATGTTTTCAAACACGGCCTCAATCACCAGATCCACATCGCCAAGGCTCTCAAGCGCGGTTGAGGCTGTCAGCATCGCCAGCGCGGCATCGCGTTTCTCGGCACTCATCTTGCCACGTTTCACAGCACCATCGAGATTACCTGTGATGGTTGCCACGCCCTTGTTGAGCGCTTCTTGCGTGACCTCGACCAAGGTCACCGGCAGCCCCGCCATCAATGCAGATGTGGAAATGCCCGAGCCCATCGTGCCGCCACCGATCACGCCGAGTGAGGCCACATCGCGTGCCTGCGCTTTCTTTTCAGGGATATTCGCCACCGCGCGTTCGCCAAAGAAGGCGTGGATCAGCCCTTTGGATTGCGGCGAGGCCAAACAGGTCATGAAGGCCGCACGCTCGAGCGCCAGACCTTCCTTGAAATCACCCGTCGAGGCAGCCACTGCTTCCACACATTTCTGCGGGGACATCAATTGCGGATGTTTCTTTGCAACCATCGCCGCAGTGGCTTCAATCGCAGCCTCATCCGGCGTTGTGGTCAGATCACAAGTCCGCCGCGTCGCCAAGGCACCGCTCACCACATCGCGCGCTGCGGCGAGTGCCACGTCCCGCGGCTCACCGTCATCAATGCGGTCAATCAACCCCATCTTATGGGCTTCCGCTGCGGGCACATGACGGCCAGAGAGGATCAGATCAAGCGCATTGGGGATGCCCGCCAGACGGGGCGCACGCTGTGTGCCGCCCGCGCCAGGCAGAAGGCCAAGCAGCACCTCCGGCAGGCCCACTTTCGCGCTTGACACGGCCACCCGTGCGTGACAGCCCATCGCGGTCTCAAGCCCCCCGCCCAGCGCGGTGCCGTGAATGGCCGCCACAATAGGTGTCTCGTTGGCTTCCAGAATATCGCAAACCTCTGGCAAGCCCGGTGCCATCGGCGGCTTGCCAAACTCGGTGATGTCGGCCCCCGCTACAAAAGTGCGCCCGGCGCAGTAAAGCCCAATCGCCTTGGCAGTTCCCGCCGCGCGGATCTCTTCCAGTGCATCCACAAGACCTTGGCGCACCGCAACCCCGCTGGCATTCACCGGCGGGTTGTCGATGCAAATCAAAGCCACATCATCCACAAATTCTACGCTGACTTTTTTATCGCTCATCAGGAGCCTCCCTCAATCTTCAACGCCGCCCACGCGGGGCGGCACATCTCAGCAAATGGTTTCACCGCCATCGGCAACAATCGTCTGTCCGGTGATGTATGCGCTGGCGTCTGTCGCCAGAAACAGCGCCGTCCCGGCAATATCTTCCGGCTGGCCAATCCGGCGCAGCGGGTTTTGTCCTTCGACCTTGGCAAGCACTTCCGGGTTTTCCCAAAGCGCGCGGGCAAAATCGGTTTTCACAAGCCCAGGCGCGATGGCGTTCACACGGATGCCTTTCGGCCCCCACTCAACCGCCAGATTGCGCGCAAGCGCGGCGTCTGCGGCCTTGGAGACGCCATAGGCGCCAATCACAGGGTTGCCGCGAATACCCGCAATCGAGCTCAGGATGATCACATTGCCGCCGCCGCGTTTGGCCATATCCGGCAGCACCAGATTGCAAAGCTGCAGAGGCGACAGCACATTTGCCGTCATGATCTTATGAAACGCCGCATCATCCAACGCGCTCATCGGCCCATAGACCGGGTTGATGGCCGCATTGGCCACCAAGACATCAATCTGCCCCCAGACCTCGTAGGTCTTCGCAACCAGCGCCTCAACCTCTTCGCGGTGGCTAACGTTGCACGGCACAACAAGCGCTTCGCCGCCCTGCGCGCGGATGGCCTCCGCCACCTCTTCGCAAGCTTCCGCCGTGCGACTTGAGACCACAACACGCGCGCCGGCTTTGGCAAACATCTCGGCAATCGCGCGGCCGATGCCCCGGCTTGAGCCGGTGATCAGCGCCACTTTCCCCGTCAAATCAAACATCGCGGCCTCCTCCTCGTTGGCAACAGTCTAGGGCCGCGCAGCCACTCCTGAAAATCGGTTTCGCTCAAAGCGCGCGATTTGCGACGCGACGTGACTTTGGGCAAAATCCTCATGACGCAGACCAAGTTGCCGCTAGGCTAACCCGCACCAATAACGCCCAACACCAGCTGACCGGACACTCCAATGCCACATCCCAACGCCCGCATTCCTGACTTTTGGCCAGCCGGAAAACGCTGGACGTTTGATCGCCCGGACCATCCTTTGGATGCAAACCTTGAGGCCAGCGTTGAGAAATGGGGGAACCGTATTGCGGTGACCTACAATGGCGCGGATTACACCTACGCCGACATCGCAGCGCGCGTAACGGCTTTCGCAGGGTATCTGCAACATGAAGCAGGGCTGCAAAAGGGCGACAGGGTGCTGCTTTTTACGCAGAACTGCCCGCAATACATCATTGCCTTTTACGGCATCCTGCGCGCAGGCGGCGCGGTGGTGCCTGTGAACCCGATGAACAAACAGGCCGAGATCGACTACCTCGTCAGTGACACCGGTGCCAAAGTCGCCGTCTGCGCCCTTGAGCTGTCAGATCACATCCTCCCTGCTCTCAAGCGGGGTGCGCTGACCACGCTGATTGGCGCACGTATGACTGATATGGGGCAAGAGCGCTTTGATCTTGTGCCGCAAAACCTCGCTGCCGCTATGTCAGAGAGCGAGGCCGAAGCGCTGGGGATTGTCGGTTTTCAAAAGGCACTGGACCAAGGGCTCTCGCCACGTCCGCGTGACACCACCAGTGATGATCTTGCCGTCGTGCCCTACAGCTCCGGCACCACAGGCCAGCCCAAAGGCTGTGTGCACACGCACCGCACCGTCATGGCTTCTCTGGTCGCAGGCGTGATCTGGAACCCGATCCATGAAAACACCGTCCATCTGGGTGCCCTGCCCTTCTTTCATGTCACCGGCATGATGAACGGCATGCACGGGCCGATCCTTACAGGCGGGCGCAATGTCATCCTGCCACGCTGGTCCTCTGCGCTGGCTGCGGGGCTGATTGAGCGCTATCGCATCACCCGCTGGCGGTCGATCTCCACCATGGCCATTGATCTGGTGAACGACCCGAAATTTGACAGCTATGACCTCTCAAGCCTTGAGATGATCGGCGGCGGCGGCGCGGCCATGCCCGAAGCCATCGCCAAAAAGCTCTATGACATGACAGGGCTGGATTATGTCGAAGGCTATGGCCTGTCTGAAACCATGGCCGCTACCCATGTGAACCCGATTGACGCCCCCAAGCGTCAATGTCTGGGACAGCCGATTTTTGAGGTCGACAGCCGCGTGCTGGAGATTGGCGGCGACGCTGAACTGCCCCATGGCGAGGTTGGCGAGATTGTCATGCATGCCCCGCAAAACTTCATCGGCTATTGGCAACGCCCTGACGAAACCGAAGAGGCCTTTGTCGAGATTGACGGCGTGCCTTTCTTCCGCTCAGGCGACATTGGGTACCGCGACGCCGAGGGCTACTTTTTTATGGTCGACCGGGTCAAACGCATGGTCAACGCCGCCGGCTTCAAAGTCTGGCCCGCCGAGATTGAAATGCTGATGCTGCACCACCCGGATATCGCCGAGGCCTGCGTGATCGGCGCCAAAGACGAGCGGCGCGGCGAATGCGTGAAGGCCGTGGTGGTCGCTCATCCAGAAGCCCACGGCACGCTGACCGAGGAAAGCGTGATCGCATGGTGCAAAACCCAAATGAGCGCCTACAAATGCCCCTCAATCGTGGAATTTGTGGACGCTTTGCCCAAATCAGGCGCAGGCAAGGTCTTGTGGAAAGACCTAACATGACGCATAGAAAATTCCACAATGCGGAAATAGGCCCCTTTGCATGAGAAAACGTTCCTTAGCGACCAGCGACACCAGCCAAGCGCCCGAGGCCGACCGCCAGTTTGTCACCGCCCTCTCCAGAGGGTTGGAGGTTCTGCGTTGCTTCCGCCCGCGCGACCGCATGGGGCTGTCCAACCGAGAGTTGGCCGAGCGCACCGGCCTGCCCAACTCCACAGTCTCCCGCCTGACCTACACGCTGCTGCAAACCGGCTATCTGCTTTATGATGAGCAAACCGGGCGCTACCGTATCGGGGTGCCTGCGCTCAGCCTCGGATTTGCCTGCCTTGGCAGCATGCCTATCCGCGATGCCGCGAAGGAACACATGCAGCGGCTCGCCGACTACGCCGGGGACGGGGTGCAGGTGGCGCTGGGTGCGCGCGACGAGCACACGGTGACCTATCTGGCCTGCGCGCGCGCGGAAAAAGGGATGATGTCCCTGCAACTCGGTGTCGGCTCGCGCATCTCTCTTGCCCGCTCCGCCATGGGCCGCGCCTATATTGCGGGATGCCAGCCCGAAGAACGCGCCGAAATCCTGGAAACACTGGCCATCCACCATGGCCCCGAACGCTGGCCCTCAATCCTCGAGGGCATCAAAGACGCCGAGCGCCAGATTGCCGAGAAAGGGTTTTACGGAAACTATGGCGACTGGCACGAAGGCGTGCATTCCATCGCCGTGCCCTTCCCGGTGCAAAGCGATGCCTCTCCGGATCTTGCCCTCAACTTGGGTGGCCCCGCGCCCTTCCTGACAAGAGAGCGGATGGAGAAAGATCTGGCCCCGCGCCTGATGGAAATTGCGCAGTCTCTGCGCCTGCACGCCACACAGATCTGAAATCCGCTTGACCCTTCTGAGCGCCTGCACCACCGTGCGGGCGCAAGACTACCAGGAGGCCCCTATGGCGCAGATCACCCAAACCGACATCGACACTTTTCAGACCGACGGAGTCGTGCTGATCAGAGGGCTGTTTGCCGATCATGTAGAGACACTGCGCGCTGGCGTGGCCCGCAATATGAACGCCCCCGGCCCCTTTGCATCCAACAACGAGAAAGCCGGAGAAACCGGTCGTTTCTTTGATGACTACTGCAACTGGCAGCGCATTCCGGAATTTCAGGAGGTCATCGAAACCTCCCAAGCCGCCGAGATCGCTGCACAGCTGATGCAATCACAGACCGTGCAGATGTTTCACGACCACGTGCTTGTGAAAGAACCCGGCACCTCAATGGCCACCCCATGGCACACCGACGGGCCTTACTATTTCGTCGAGGGCAGCCAGACCATCAGCTTCTGGTCGCCGCTGGATCCGGTGAAAGACGCCACCCTGCGCATGGTGGCGGGCAGCCACAAATGGGAAAAGCCGGTCCTGCCCACTCGCTGGGTCTCTGAGGAAAGCTTCTTCCCCAATGAGGACGACTATATGCCGATCCCCGATCCGGATGCCGAAGGCATGCGCGTGCTGGAATGGGAAATGGAGCCGGGCGATGCGGTGGCGTTTAACTACCACATCCTGCATGGCGCGCGTGGCAACACCGCCACCTCCCGCCGCCGCGCTTTTTCGCTCCGTCTGCTGGGGGATGATGCGCGCTATGTCGAGCGTCCGGGCCGTACCTCACCGCCGTTTCCGGGTCACGAGATGCAAGAAGGCCAGAAACTCCGGGAAGACTGGTTCCCGATGCTCTGGCCTCGCAGCTAAGCCAATCTAACTTAGCGAAACACATTACAGGGATCAGCTGTTGCTCAGCTGGTCCTTCACTCTTGGGCCCACTTTGCCAAAATCCATCTGGCCGGTGTATTTGGCCTTCAAGGCGCCCATGACTTTGCCCATGTCACGGATCGACTCAGCGCCCACTTCGGACACTGCCGCCGTGATCGCCGCGGTGATCTCGTCATCGCTGAGCTGTTTGGGAAGGAACTCTTCGATCACCGGGATTTCGCCCAGTTCCCGCTCTGCCAGATCCAGACGCCCGCCTTCTTCATAGGTGCGCGCGCTTTCCTGACGCTGTTTGACCATTTTGGCCAGGATCGACAGGATTTCCCCGTCGCCCACACCGGCGCTGTCGTCACCTTCGCCCCGCGCTGCAATGTCACGATCTTTGATCGCTGCCATGATCAGGCGCAATGTCGAAAGCCGGTCAGCGGCTCGGTCACGCATCGCTTGTTTCAATGCGCTATTGATGTCGTCTCTGAGTGCCATTCATCTTGCCAATTGCTGTCAAACACAAGCCTGCGACCTTACAGAAACGTAAACTGACTCGCAACAGCGGGAATTTTTTGTCCAAACCCCTTAAAACAAGGGCTTCGCTTCGCCACAGAATTGCTTGACGCCCGCCCTGCGGCGACATATGCATCGGCCAATTTGCCAGCCGGAGACTCGCCCATGACCGCATCGACCCCCGATCACCCGACCGCCTGCCTCGCGCTTGCTGATGGCACTCTGTTTTACGGACGTGGCTTTGGGGCCACCGGCGAAACTGTCGCGGAGCTCTGCTTTAACACCGCGATGACCGGCTATCAGGAAATCATGACCGACCCGTCTTATGCAGGCCAGGTTGTCACCTTCACCTTCCCCCACATCGGCAACACCGGCGTGAACCCGGAAGATGATGAAACCGGGGATCCGGTGGCCGAAGGCATGGTCGTGAAATGGGACCCGACCGCGCCTTCCAACTGGCGCTCTGTTGAAACCCTCTCCGACTGGCTCGCCGCACGCGGCCGTATCGCGATTGGCGGCATCGACACCCGCCGCCTGACCCGCGCAATCCGTCAACAAGGCGCGCCACACGTGGCACTCGCCCATGACCCGGATGGCAACTTTGACACCGAAGCGCTGATCGCCAAGGCACGTGCTTTCTCTGGTCTTGAAGGTCTTGATCTGGCCAAAGAAGTGACCTGCGCACAAAGCTACCGCTGGGACGAGATGCGGTGGGCATGGCCAGACGGGTACCCGACCCAAACCGCGCCCAAGCACAAAGTGGTTGCCGTGGACTTTGGCGCCAAACGCAACATCCTGCGCTGCCTCGCCTCTGTGGGCTGTGACGTGACCGTACTGCCAGCCACCGCGACCGCCGAAGAGGTGCTCGCCCATGGCCCGGACGGTGTGTTCCTGTCCAACGGCCCCGGTGACCCGGCCGCCACGGGGGAATATGCGGTCCCGATGATCCAGGACGTTCTGAAAGCAGACATCCCGGTATTCGGCATCTGCCTCGGCCACCAGATGCTCGCCCTCGCGCTTGGCGCCAAGACCGTGAAAATGAACCACGGCCACCACGGCGCGAACCACCCGGTGAAGGATCACTACACCGGTAAGGTGGAAATCACCTCCATGAACCACGGCTTTGCTGTCGATGGCCAAACCCTGCCCGAAGGTGTGGTGGAATCTCACGTGTCGCTGTTTGACGGCTCAAACTGTGGCATCCGCTTGGCCGACCGCCCAGTCTTCTCGGTGCAGCACCACCCAGAAGCCAGCCCCGGCCCGCAGGACAGCTTCTATCTGTTTGAGAACTTTGCAGCAGCCATGGCGGCCCGCGCCTGACCTCGCCCCCAAAGCTCTTAAAAACATTCAAACCCGATCTGCACCGCAGGTCGGGTTTTTTAACTTTTTGCCCGCCAAAGACGATCTCGTTAACCACCTGTTAACCATAAAGGCGCAGCCTGAAACTGCGAAACAAAGCAGGTGGGCGACATGGCAGCCGCACGACTGCAAAAACTTTCGGCACCACCGCTCACGCGACAGAGCGCGCGCCTTCCCCTGGCGCGTGCTCTGATCGAGCGCAATACGGTGACACCCTGGCAGGTGTTTTACGCGCTGCAACACGAAGCCCAGTGGGACGCTTCCCTCCCCGAGATATTAACCGCGCGCGGCTGGATTTCAGAGCCGGACATGCGTGCGCTGTTGGCCGAACGCCATGATCTGCGGCAGGTCGATCTCAGCCGAACGCCGCCCGCTGCGGAACTGGCCACGCTCCTGCCCCCGGAATTTTGCTTACAACACAGCGTGTTACCCTGGGCGCGACTTGGCGAGACGGTGATCCTTCTGACAGGCCGCCCGCAAGCGCTGGAAACCCTGCGCGCCGCCCTGCCAGATCCTCTAAAATCCGCGCTCTTTGCTGTTGCGAGCCGTCGCGACATTGAACATCACATCGCGCTCTTTCATCGTAAATCCCTGACTCACCGCGCAGAAACCAGCGTGGCGGAGGCAGACAGCTGCCGCACGCTCGGGCATGCACGCAAAGGCAAAACAGCGATCTTGCTGGCGGTCCTTACGTTGATTGCCGGTCTCGCGGCGGCTTTCCCGACCTTTCTGCGTGACACCCTGCTCTTTTGGACATTGCTCACCCTGATGGGCGCGATTTTTTTACGCCTTGCAGCCCTCTACCAAGCGGCTGTTTCTGCGCGCGACCCGACCGCCGCAAATGCGCTCCCCGAAACCGCCCCGCCAACCGCGATCCCGCAACCTCTCCCCCGCATTTCCGTTCTGGTACCGCTGTTTGACGAGCCGGAAATCGCATCGGCGCTTATCCAAAGGCTCACCCATCTCACCTACCCGCGCGCGCTGCTTGAAATCGTGCTGGTGCTGGAAGAGAAAGACACGCAAACCCGCGCGGCCATTGCCAAAACCCGGCTGCCCCGTTGGATGCGCGTTGTCGAAGTCCCGGCAGGTTCCGGCATCACCACCAAGCCCCGCGCCCTGAACTACGCGCTCCCGTTTTGTCGCGGCGACATCATTGGTGTCTGGGACGCCGAGGACGCACCGGCCAGTGATCAACTGGAAAAAGTCGCGGCCCACTTCGCGCGCGCGGCTCCGGATGTGGCCTGCCTGCAAGGCACGCTGGATTACTACAATCCCTACACCAACTGGCTCTCACGCTGCTTTACCATCGAATATGCTGCTTGGTTCCGGCTGGTGTTGCCCGGCCTTTCAAAGTTGGGGTTTGCGATCCCTCTGGGCGGCACCACGCTGTTTTTCCGGCGTGCCATTCTCGATAATCTTGGCGGCTGGGACAGCCACAACGTGACCGAAGACGCGGACCTCGGCATCCGCCTTGCCCGTCACGGCTACCGCACCGAGCTGCTGGACAGCGTCACCCAGGAAGAAGCCAATTGCGCACCCATTGCCTGGATTCGCCAGCGGTCCCGTTGGCTCAAAGGCTATGCGGCCACCTACATTGTCCACATGCGCCAACCCCGGCTGCTTCTACAGTCCTTGGGACTGCGAGGCTTTATAGGTTTCCAGCTGATCTTCCTGTGCAGCCTCAGCCAATTCTTGCTGGCCCCGCTGCTCTGGCTGCTCTGGGGGGCGGCCTTTGGCCTACCTGCGCCGCTGATCGACCATCTACCCCCCAGCATACAAAATGCCATCACGGCGCTTTTGCTCACCGCCGCCGCAACCAATGGCGCCATCTGGATCACTGCCGTTGCCAAAACCAAACGGCCACGGCTCTACAAATGGATATTCGCGATGCTGATCTATTTCCCGCTCGCCACACTGGCGGCGTTCAAAGGCATGATCGAAATCGCCGTGGCGCCGTTCTATTGGGACAAAACCCGCCATGGCCGCACCGCGGAAGGCATCTCCCACGGGGTCGAGACTCCGGTCCAGAGCACAGACACAGCGGAGATCTAAATCAGCTCTCGTTTTCCTGTTTCAGGCGCGTGACAAAGGCCGTTGAGATATGGGCACGCAGCGCTTCATCTGCCGCGTCCCCGTCACCGGCTGTGATCGCATCCACAATGGCCTGATGCTCCACAATCGTGTCCTCACCCCGCCCCTCCACGGCAATGGAGGTGGTCGCCATCAAAGCCATGGAGCGATGCACAAGGTCGAGCTGCTGCACCAGATACCGGTTGTGGCTGGCCAGATGGATCTGCTTGTGAAACCGCCGGTTGGACCGCGCCAAGGCAGAGGGGTCATCCACCCGCGCCTGATCAGCCTCCACCATGTCTCGCAGCACGCGCACCTCTTCTTGGGTCGCATGACGCGCCGCCAGACGGGCCGCCAGCCCCTCCAGCTCGCTGCGCACCACATAAAGCTCCGCCATCTGGTTGTGATCCAGTGAGTTCACAATCAGGCTGCGCCCATCGCGCGCCAGAAGAGACTGGGTCTCCAGCCGCTGCAGCGCCTCACGGATCGGGGTGCGCGACATGCCAAACTTTTCGGCCAGATCGCTTTCCACCAGCCGGTCCCCCGGTTTGTAGACCCCCACATCAATGGCCTCCAGAATAAGCGTGTAGGCGTCCTTATTCGGGCGAGCGCTTTGGGACATATCGGGCAGCTTCCTTTGCTTCGTTGTGCGGGCCAGCATCGCGCAGCCCCCAAGGTGATGCAACCCCGCCAAAGGCGACAAACGCTCCCCCATTGCACAGAGGACGCCCCCCGCGTATCACGCCTCTATGCCTAAAGATGCTTTTTCCCATGTCACCACCTGGGTGTTTGATCTCGACAACACCCTCTATCCGCCTCAGGCGCGCCTGTTTGATCAGATCGAAGTGCGCATGACCGACTATGTCATGGCCACGCTTGGGGTGGATCGCAGCACCGCCGACCGGATGCGCAAAGAGTATTGGGCGCGTTATGGCACAACGCTCACAGGCCTGATGCGCGAGCATGATGTGGACCCGGCGCCTTATCTTGTGGATGTTCACGATATTTCGCTGGACCATCTGGAGCCGGACGCGGCGTTGGCCTCCCATATCAAGGCGCTGCCGGGCCGTTGCATCGTCTACACCAATGGCACCGCGCCTTATGCCGAGCGCGTGCTTGCCGCCCGCGGCCTTGAGGGGCTCTTTGATGCCATCTACGGCGTGGAGCACGCCGACTTTCTGCCCAAGCCCGAACGCGCGGCGTTTGAGACAATTTTCAGCAAAGATGGCCTCACAACACATGACGCTGCGATGTTTGAAGACGACCCGCGAAACCTGCGGGCGCCTCATGACATGGGCATGCGCACCGTGCACGTAGCCCCTGATTCTATGGAAGAATCTCATATTCACTTCCACACGGACGACCTCACCGGATTTCTTGCAAAGCTGCTCTGAGCGCTTTACCTGCGACACTCTGACCGCTTTCGCCCGATCCCGGGATGCATATGTCAGACGGCGCGACAGGACAGATTCCCGGACAGATTTCCAAACTCTGGAAAGATGCCTGCTGTTGCGCAGCAATCGCTGCCGCTTTTGCGGCGCACCTCCTCCAATTTATCTGCCGCCTGCGGCAGTCGTGAACAGGACACTTCCATGAGCCTTGCAGATGCCTCCGATCTGACCACCCACTCCCATGCCGACGACCACGGTGCTGAAATCACCGGGGCGGGCTGGGTCTATGCCATTGTTGCGCTGCTGGTTGCGCTTTGGGGCACCTCCATTGCTCTGTTCGGCATTCCGGGCCTCTACATCCCGGCCGTGGGCGCGGTTCCAGTGATTTTCCTGGCACTGGTTCTGATCTCCAGAGGGTGACAACCCGCCCACTTGGAACCCGCCCCGCGCGGGCGTATGGTGCGCGCCAGGAGGCGCAGCCATGACCAACAACACCCAAGTGGACATTCTTATTTCCGGTGGCGGCATCGCCGGGCTGACCGCAGCCGCCGCCTTTGGCAGCGCCGGGTTCTCCGTGCAATGCGTGGACCCGACGCCCCCGATCACAGAACGGGACGCGGCTGGTGCTGACATGCGCAGCACCGCCTTTTTGCAGCCGGCTCGCAGCCTTCTGGATGAAGCCGGCCTTTGGGCGCGGCTGGAAGACCACGCCGCCCCGCTTCAGGTCATGCGAATCGTGGATGCAGGTGGCGAGGTTGCCGAGCCGCGCATCGTCAAAGATTTTGACGCCTCAGACCTGTCTGATCTCCCCTTTGGCTGGAACCTGCCAAACTGGCTGCTGCGCCGCGAAATGCTTGCCCGCCTGCAAGACCTCGAAAATGTCGATCTGCGCCTAGGCTGTGGCACCAAGAGCCTCTTCACCCGCACCAACGAAGCCCGCGTCGGCCTGACCGATGGCAGCCAGACCCGTGCCAAACTGGTGATCGCCGCAGACGGGCGCAATTCGCCCATGCGCAAGGCCGCGGGCATTGATGTAAAAACCATCCGCTACGGCCAGAAAGCGCTGGCTCTGGCGGTGACACATCCGATCCCGCACGCCAATGTCTCCACCGAAATTCACCGCTCCGGCGGCCCGTTCACACTGGTACCGCTGCCGGACTACAACGGCATGCCCTCTTCCGCCCTTGTCTGGATGGAACGCGGCCCGCGCGCTGATGCTCTCCTGACCATGGAGAAAGAGGCCTTTGAGACGGAAATGACCGAGCGCAGCTGTGGCCTCTTTGGCCCGCTCACGCTGGCGTCAAACCGCACCATTTGGCCGATCATCTCCCAATCCGCAGAACGTCTGGACGGCGAACGCCTTGCACTTGTGGCAGAGGCCGCCCATGTGGTGCCGCCCATCGGCGCTCAGGGGCTGAACATGAGCCTTGGGGACATGCGCGTCTTGCTTGATCTGGCCAAATCCGATCCTGCGAACCTCGGCAACGCCGCGATGCTGGCAAGCTATCACCGCAAGCGTCATACGGAAATCAAACTGCGGGTGCAGGGCATCGACCTCTTGAACCGCGCCTCCATGGCCGAGGCACAGCCCCTGCGCAATGCCCGCGCCATGGGGTTGAACGCGCTCTATGCGATGGGTCCGGTCCGTAAGACGCTGATGCAGATGGGTCTCGGCGCACGCTGAGGCCTCCTGCCCACAGCAAGCGGCTCAGAGAGGCGCGCAGGCCAGTGCCGCCTCAAAGGACTCAGGCCCTTTGAAAGCACCGATGGCGCGGGTCTGAAGGCGCGCATCGATGAGCTGCGTAGCCACAACATTGCGCCAAGTGGCGTCGGCGGTGATTAACTCAACTCCCTCGCCACAGTCCCTGACACCACCGGAGATAAAGTCCTCTCCGATACGGTGGTTGGTCAGCTCGGTCAGCGTGGCAATTTCGTTCAATTGATTGTCTTCAAACCGCCACACGCGCAGCGTTTTCGCCAGATGCGGGCGGTCGATATAGGCGATTTCCACATGCCCGTCCCCATCAAGATCAGCAGCGCCAATCGGGGCCAGCCAGCGATTGCGGGTGCCAATATGCGGGGTGGCGACGCGGAACCCCTTGGCGTCATAGATCGCCAGCCGCGCGCCTTTGGTCTGGCTGCTTTCCACCACGATGACTTCGCGGCTGCCGTCGCCGTCCACATCCACCAATCGCGGTGCAATGTCTTCAAAAACGAGATGTTCAGGCAATGTGATGCGCAGGGTTTTCTGCGCGTCCGTGACCATCTCAAGGGCGCCATACTCAATGGCGTCCCCCAAAACACCATGCGCATAGCGCGTGGTCTCATCTGTGTAGCGTGCCGAAGTGATGTCTGCCGTGGCGCTGCCCGCGCCGATCAGTATTGCCACCAAGCTCAGAGAGCCGCAGAGCGCGCGCCAAGAGGGCCTTTGCCCCCTCTGTGCCGCGACAGACATCACAGCAGACATCAGATCTGTTTTTCTGGCATTTTGACCACAAGGCCATCCAGCGCATCGGTCACTTTGATCTGGCAGGTCAGACGGGAGGTGGTTGGGTTTGGCTCAAAGGCAAAATCCAGCATGTCTTCTTCCATGTCGTCTTTCGCGGGAAGCTTCTCAACCCAAGCGTCGTCAATATAGACATGGCAGGTCGAACAGGCGCAGGCGCCACCACAGTCTGCCTCAATGCCCGGAATATTGTTGTCGCGTGCGCCTTCCATCACGGTCAGGCCATTGGCGACCTCAACCACGTGTTCGGTTCCACTATGCTCGACATAGGTAATTTTTGCCATGTCTGGCGGCTCCTCTCAAAAACTGTTCGCATCCTTAGTTAGTCAACGGCGGGCGCTGCTTCCAGCCCCTTTCGCGCCATAAAATGCGTGCCTTAGAGACATATCATGCATTTTGCCCATCTGTTTGCGCGCGAAATGCCACAGGTCCGCGCCTATGCGCCGCAGGACAGAGTTTCGCTAAGCCTCAAAACAGGTTACAAAGGGGTCAAACAAAGAGGCCCGAGCATGCCCGTTTTCACAACTCTCAGACCTGTCGCCCTGGCGACAGCCCTCAGCGCGCTGATGTTTCATGGCGGCTGCGACCCGAGTGCTGTGGACTCGCCTTACCTCGCAGCCCGCAGCGCGCCGGAGATCATTCGCGCCGGAGAAAGCGGCACACCGCCCAGCGCACGGGCCGGGAGTTGCTGGGGGCGTGATGTCACACCGGCGGTCGTGGAAACGGTCAGCAATCAGATCATGGTGCAACCGCCTGAAGTACTCGCCGATGGCACAGTCTTGGCCCCCGGCATTTTCCGCACTGAAACCCAACAGCGTATCGTGCGCGAACGGCGCGAGCTGTGGTTTGAAACGCCCTGCCCCGAGGTCTGGACCGAAGAGTTCACCGCCTCGGTTCAACGGGCACTGAAAGTGCGCGGGCTCTATTTTGGCGGCATCAGCGGAACCCCTGACGGGCGCACCCGCGCCGCGATCCAGCGCTACCAAAAGGCCGGAGGGCTCGACAGCGCCATCCTCTCTATTGAGAGCGCACGGCGGCTTGGCCTGATCGCCGTCCCCCGCGAGACGCTTGAAGCTTCCTAGCAACAAAAAAGGGCGCCGCAGCGGGCGCCCTTAAGATCTTTGTGAGTTGCGTTAGTCCTGAATGTTGAGCGCAACGAAACGTGGCTCACCCGCGCGTCGCACCAACAGCAGCAGAGATTTGCGGCCGGCGTCTTTCGCCTCTTGGATGCGATCTTCCAGATCATCAATGGAACGCAGCTTCTGCTGGCCAGCCTCGGTCAGCACATCGCCAGACCGCAGCCCTTTTTCAAAGGCCTTGGAGGTCTCATCCACATTGGTCACAACCAAGCCCTCGGTGCTGTCAGACAGCTCCATCTCGGTGCGCATCTCATCGGTCAGCGTGGTCACGGTGAGGCCAAGGATTTCTTTTTCCTTCGGCTCCTCAGAAGGGGCCGGCTGGCTCGCTGGCACCGCGCCTTCGGCTTCCTCACGACGCCCCAGAGTGACCGCAAGCGTCACTTCAGAGCCATCACGCAGCACCACAACGTCTACGGTTTTGCCAACATTGGTGTTGCCAACGCTGCGCACCAGACCGCGCACATCGGCCACCTCATCGCCATCAAAGCTCAGGATCACGTCGCCGGACTGCATGCCAGCTTCCAGCGCCGGACCTTCCGGCACATCGGTGACCATCGCACCGGCTGCGTTTTTCAGGCCTTCAACCGCGTCAACCATGTCTTCGGTCACATCCTGAATACGTACGCCAAGCCAGCCGCGGCGGGTTTCGCCGAATTCCTGCAACTGATCCACCACACGGGTCACAACGTTGGACGCCATGGAAAAGCCGATGCCGATCGAGCCGCCATTGGGGGACAAAATCGCGGTGTTCACGCCGATCACTTCGCCATCCATGTTGAACAGCGGGCCACCGGAGTTGCCGCGGTTGATCGCCGCGTCGGTCTGAATGTAATCGTCATAAGCGCCGGACAATGCGCGGCCACGCTGCGACACGATGCCAGCCGACACAGAGAAGCCCTGCCCCAGCGGGTTGCCCATGGCCATAACCCAATCGCCAATGCGGGCCGCGTCACTGTCACCGAATTCCACAAATTCCAGCGGCTCGTCAGAGTCGACCTTCAGCAGCGCAATGTCGGTATTGCGGTCGGTACCGATCACTTTGGCTGGCAGCTCCTCGCCGGAGTAGAACTCAACGAGGATTTCATCTGCGCCTTCGATCACGTGGTTGTTTGTCACCACAAAGCCGTCTTCAGAGATCACAAACCCCGAGCCCAATGCAGAGCTGCGGCGCGGGCGGTCGCCCTGCCCCTGCTGGCGATCCTGAAACTCGCGGAAGAAGTCTTCAAACGGGGAGCCCTCAGGCACGATGCCCTGCGGGCCTGTGCGCCCAGCCACCACAGTGGAAGTGGTGATGTTCACCACAGAAGGGCTGATCTGTTCGGCAAGCTCTGCAAAGCTGACGGGACGGTCGTTCTGGGCCAGCGCGGTGAGAGATTGCGCCACATAAAGCGCAGCAGCCAGAAGCATCAACCAAGTCATACGCCAAAAGGCGTGAGTCGGACGTGTGTCCGTGAGTGTGTCAGAAAACACGGTCGGTTCTCCTTTGGTGTTTCATAACCAGACAGGCCAAGCCTGTCGTCTGTACAAAGCATGTGCTCTTCGGGGGCAGGATTCAACCACCTGACCGCCGCGTTGGCACAATTGCCCGTGAACCGGCGTGATATTTTAGGAAGGGCGAAGGGCTGAGCCCTTCGACATCAGTGCAAAGTGTGAGAGGCAGCGGCTTGCGTCTCTGCCTTCAGCGAAGGCCGTTTGGGCACAGGGCGTCGCTTTGGCTTGGGCACGGCCCGTGTGAACGCCGCCAGCGCAATGCCAAATTCTGCGGCAAGTCCCGAAAAACAAAGGGCCATATCCGGGCGCACGATCAGCGACGCCAGCAGCGCGGCATCCTCGTTTTCGCCGTTTGACGCGGCCTCAATCAGATGCGCAAACACCGCCTCATCAGCCCCCAGACAGTTGCAATAGAGCCCGTGGCGGCACAAAGGGCGGCGGCCAAACTGGTGACCAACCTGCATCAAATCGGCAAACACACCGCTCACATTGCGGGCGCGCTCCGGCCCCAGAGCCATACCCAAACTGTTCTGCAAGGCGGCCTGCCCCTCAGGATCACGCTCCCAATGGCGCAACCACCGCACGGCCAATCGCTCTACATCGTTGAGATCCTCGAGCAATCCGACGCGCTGCGCTCCGCGTGTCATCGCGCCGCTCATTTGGTCAGAATCAATTTTCCTGCGCGGGTGATGCGCAGCGTATACAGCTGGTCATTCAGTCGAATGTGCGCCAGACCGTTTTCCCCGGTCAGGATACGCGCATCGTGCACTGGCATCGCATTTGTGTAGTCGGTGGTCTGAGTTTGCATGGTCATGGGACGCTCCATCAATTGCGGTGTTCGGCTTCCCATCGGGTGGCTGACCCCTTTCTGACTATTTTAGTCGGAATTGTCAACGCTTCAAAATCAAACTCTGCCAACCAAGCAAAACAGCGCCCCGAAAGGCGCTGTGAAACGTGTGTCTTGCTTGAAAGTTTGGCGTTTCGCTTACCAGATCCGCGAACAGCTCTTCAGCTGCTGCTGGTAGCGTGCCGAGCGGCTGGCCACATCATCGGCAATCCGCGTCAGCCAAGGCTTATTGCGATAGTTGCCGCGCGCGTAGCCGGTATGACCTTCGTGGTAGTTCAGGTACTGCGCACGCGCGTCATGCAGGGACACGCCGTTGCGGTCGCGCGATTCATTCATGTACCAGCCCATAAAATCAGTGGCGTCGCGAATGTCATCACGCCGCGCACCCCGGCTGCGGGTCTCGCGCTTATACTCATCCCACGTGCCGTCCAGCGCCTGCGCATAGCCATAGGCGCTGCTCTGACGGCCCATCGGCAGCACACCCAGCGCATATTTGTGCGGTGTCCGCGCGTTGCCAATGAATTTGCTCTCCTGATACAGCACAGCCATCTGCACATGCACCGGAACACCCCACTTGCGCTGGGTGGTGCTGAACGCGCGCTTGAAGTGCGGCCGTTCTTTCAGAATCGCACAAGCGTTTTCCAAATTGCTGGGCGCGCGGGTATCGGTGCTGCTACACGCAGCCACAAAGCCCAAAAGCACCAGCGCGAAGAGAAGTCTGCTCATCTGCCTCTCGCTATATCGTATTGTCTTTTTTGACAGTCTACCGGATTTCCAGTGCGGCGGTAAATCACAATTAGACGTTATAACAACAAGGTTAACAGGAGTGGCAGCCCAATCACCGAGGCCACAGTGGACACCACTACAAAGCCTGCGACCGCATCCGCATCCGCCTTATATTTCTCCGCCAGAAGATAGCTGCTGACCCCCACAGGCATCGCCATCTGCAGCACCAGAACGCCCAGCAAAAGGCCCGAGAGCCCAAACAACGAGGCGATTCCCCAACCGATCGCTGCACAGGCCAGAAACTTCACAACCGACAGGCAGACCGCAATCATGACCCGCCCGGGCGTCAGCCGCGCCACGGCAACCCCAAGTGTCAGCAGCATAAGCGGGATGGCCATCTGCCCGATCAAATCAAGCGTGTTGGTCATAAAGTCGGGCGTCTCCCAGCCCATGTAGAGAAACAGCGCGCCCAGCAAAGTGGCCCAGATCATCGGCTCCTGCACCATTTTACCCAAAGCCCCCTCGCCCGCCACGATCCAGATGCCCCAGGTGAAGGACAAGAGCGCCGTGACCGCCAAAAGCACGACTGAGGCTTCAAGCCCGGCCTGCCCAAAGGCAAACAGCGCAAGCGGCACGCCAAGGTTGCCCGTATTGCCAAAAATGAAGGGTGCAAGATAGGTGCGCAGGTCCAAACCGGCCAGCTTCAGGAGCAGCCAACCGAGCGCGCCGGTTGCAAAATATCCCGCAAATCCAGCCGCTGTCAGGCGCGCCAAATCACCAAGATCCGCCTCGGTTTTCATCAGCGCCGTAAAGATCAGACAGGGCACCGCCAAATTCACGCCAAGGCGCGTAACAAATTGAATTCTATATTCAAAACCGGCCTTGACCCAGGCAAATCCAACCCCCGCAACCAGGAACACCGGCGCGACAATTTCCAACACTGTTAAGATTAGGTTCACAGACTGTTTCCCGCTAAAATTCGGCTAAAGTTGGACAAAGCCCCCTTGCAGGGTCTAACTTTGAGGAGTAGGGCCTGCAACACATGTTAAAAACACGCGCGAAATATTACCTTGGCCAAGTGGTCCGTCACCGCAAGCATCCTTTCCGGGGTGTGGTGTTTGATGTTGATCCAGAATTTGCCAACACCGAAGAGTGGTACGAGGCCATTCCCGAGGACAGCCGCCCTGCGAAAGAGCAACCTTTCTATCATCTGCTGGCTGAAAACGAACAAAGCTACTATGTGGCCTATGTGTCAGAGCAGAACCTGATTGCGGACTACTCCGGCGAGCCTGTGACCCATCCGGATCTGGATGAGATGTTCGGCCCGTTTGAAGACGGCTCCTACCCGCTGCATTTCGCACTGAACTGACATTTGCCAAACGCACATGAAGCGACGCCGGGCCACCTGACCCGGCGTTTTTATTTACTCGGTGACAATCGGCGCGCCGCGTTTCTTCCATGCGCCAAAGCCGCCTTCCATTTCTGCGATATTCTCGACACCCATGTCCTGCAGCGCCTTCACTGAAAGCGCTGAGCGCCAGGCGCTGGCGCAATAGAGGATCAGCGTCTTGTCGGTTGCCAGCTCTTCTTTGTGATAAGGGCTGTCTGGCGCAATCCAGAATTCCTACATGCCGCGCGGTGCATGAAAGGCGCCCTCAATGCGCCCATCGCGCGCCAGTTCACGCGGATCTCTGATGTCGACAAACAGCGCCTCTCCCGCGGTCACCATCTCGGCGGCCTCTTCCTGCGACAGCGTCCGAATGTCCGCTTTGGCGTTCTCCACAAGTGTTTTGATTGGTGTGATGGCCATGATTAATACCCGATTGCTGCGCCGTCTTTGCGCGGATCAGACGCACCTTCCAGAACGCCTGAGGCATGAATGCGAATGGCCTGCGCGCCCCCAATTGGCATCGCCGGCACCACCACATTGTGCCCCAGATCCGCGAGCCCCTGTTTCACGTCATCACTGTAACCACGCTCCAGTTTCAGCTCGCCATCTTCAATGAAGGACCGTGGTGCATCCAGTGCGGCCTGCGGGTCCATTCCGAAGTCTTCGATGTTGGACAGCACGCGCGCATGGCCATTGGGCTGATAGTGCCCCCCCATCACGCCAAAGGGCATTTCCACACGGCCGTCACGCCGTACCATGCCCGGAATGATCGTATGCATCGGACGTTTGCCGCCCAGCATTTCGTTCGGGTGACCTTCATTCAGGGTAAAGCCCCCGCCCCTGTTCTGCATCAGGATCCCGAATTTGTCAGAGGCAATGCCTGATCCAAAGGCATGGAAAATCGAATAGATCATCGACACCGCCATGCCGTCTTTGTCCACAACCGTCAGATACACCGTGTCCTTATGCACTGCTTCCGTCAGCGGCGCGGCAGCGGCCATCGCCCGTTTGGGATCAATCAACGCGGCCAGCTTTTCCGCGGTCTTCAGTGACAGAATATGTTCGGTGCGGGCTGTGGTGTCCGGATCAGCAATCAGACGGTCGCGCGCATCATAAGCCAGCTTGGCCGCCTCAGCCTCAATGTGCGTGCGCTCCACCCCAAAAGGATCCATCGACGCGATATCAAAATGATTGAGGATATTGAGCATCAAGATCGCCGTTGCGCCTTGCCCGTTTGGCGGATGCTCCAGCAGCTCAGCCCCCTTGTAGGTGCCACCAATCGGGGTTGTGTCATTCCCGGCGGTGGCCGCAAAATCCTCAAGCGTGTGGGTGCCGCCCATCGCCTGCAGGGTGGCCACCATATCCTCGGCGATTTCTCCGGTGTAGAAAGCATCGCGCCCCTGTGCGGCCACACGGCGCAGCACCTCTGCCTGCCCCGGGGCGCGGAAGATATCGCCTTTCACCAGTGGCTTGCCGTCTTTCAGGTAATGCCGCCGCCCGTGCCCTTGCAGATTGCCTTGGGTCTGGTGCCAGTCAAAGGCCGACCGTGGCCCCACCGGAATACCCTCTTCAGCGTAGTGGATCACCGGTGCGAGGCTATCGGCGATCCCAAGTTTGCCATAGCGCTCAGACAGGGTGCAAAACCCGTCAATTGCGCCGGGAATGGTCACGGCCTCCACCCCAAAGAGCGGCACCGCCTCAAGCCCCCGCGCACGCAGATCGGCGGCATTGGCCCCGGCAGGCGCACGACCAGATCCGTTAAAGGCCAAAACATCATTGCTGCCCGCCGGTGAAACCAGCGCAAAACAATCGCCCCCAATCCCCGTTGATGCAGGCTCACAAATCCCCAACAGCACAGATCCTGCGATGGCCGCATCCATCGCGTTGCCGCCTTTGCGCAGGATATCGACCGCCACCTCTGCCGCCAAAGGTGTGGACGTGGCACACATGCCGTTGGTCGCCATGACAGCAGAACGGCCCGGAAAATGAAAATCTCTCATGAACTCTCCCTCACTTGTTAACGGATGTTAGGGAGCGGGAGGCGCTTTGCAACCGCCTCACCAAAAAGTGGCGCGTGATTTTAAGCAAAGATGGGGATGTACGTGAAAGCTGCGCGCTTAGTCGGGCACGCGGAAACGCAAAGCGTTGTGACCGGAGGCCCGGCGTTTGTAATCAATGTCTTCGGCGAGCGTGCGCACCAGCCCCCAGCCAAAGCCACCTTCCGGCAGCTCTTCCATGGCACCGTCCACATCGGGCATCACGCCCGCTGGCAGCTGCCCATCCGGCATCGCCGCGCCATTGTCGCGCACTTCGACGTTCCAGCACTGTTCGACATAATTGCAAGTGACGACGATCTGGCCATCTTCGCGTCCGGCCAGCGCATGTTCGACCACATTGTTCAGCACTTCAGCCAGCACCAATTCCAACACGCCCGCATTGCAGGCTGCAAACTCCTCAGCTGTCAGCTTCTGCCGCAGCGTCTCGAGCGCATTGCGCACCTCTTGCGGGGTGCCTGCGAGCTCGATGTGGATGTCTGATTGCGAATTGGTCACGCGTGTGAGTGCCCTACTTTGCAAAGATCTCTTATTCGGTGATGGCTTCTTCCAGCGTCGCGTGGATCCGGAACACCGTATCCATGCGGGTCAGTCGAAATACCTTATCAACATTCTCATTGAGCCCGGCGAGCTCCAGCGGGTTTTCACCGCCCAGTTGCTTCATGGCCGCGACAATCGCGCCAAGGCCGCTCGAATCGATGAAGTCTACTTCGGACAAATTTAGCACCACGCGCCCTTCAACATTCTCGGTTTCTTCCCGCATACGATCCTTGAACTGAATCGCAACAGACGCATCAATGCGCGCTTCGTGAACTGACACCACAAGTGCTCCGCCCTCTGCCTTACTCGACAGATTCATAAGACGTCTCCTTCAACATTCGTCCTCAGGAAACACTATTCGGAATTCGTTACCAAGTTATGAGCGGGCGCCGGTCCAAATTGTTTATCGGCGTGCCTTTTCTGACTCATCATCCTGAAACATCCTTGCAAAGATTACCCGTCAAAGCCAAGCACATAGTGAAAGACATCGCGGAGGAGGAGCGAAGGGATGCGGAGAGTAGTGATTGCAGGCGCCGCGCGCACGCCAATGGGAGGGTTTCAAGGGGCTTTTGACGGTGTGGAGGCGGCCGAACTGGGCGGAACCGCGATCAAAGCGGCCCTGAAAGACGCCGGGACAGAGACCGCCGAAGAGGTGCTCATGGGCTGCGTTTTGCCTGCAGGCCAGGGTCAGGCTCCGGCGCGTCAGGCGGGCTTTAAGGCCGGGCTGGGCGAAGAGGTGCCCGCCACAACGCTGAACAAGATGTGCGGCTCGGGCATGAAAGCCGCGATGATGGCGTTTGACACCGTTGCTTTGGGAGATCGCGACGTCATGATCGCGGGCGGCATGGAAAGCATGACCAACGCGCCTTATGTGCTGCCCAAAATGCGCGGCGGCGCACGCATTGGCCACCAGCAGGTGGTGGATCACATGTTCCTCGACGGTCTTGAGGATGCCTATGACAAGGGCCGCCTGATGGGCACCTTTGCCGAAGATTGCGCCGAAAGCTTTCAGTTCACCCGCGAGGCGCAGGATGAATACGCGCTGCAATCGCTCTCCAACGCATTGGAGGCGCAAAAGTCAGGCGCTTTTGACGGCGAAATTGCCCCGGTCACCCTGAGCACACGCAAAGGCACCGTCGAAATCAGCGAAGATGAACAACCCGGCAACGCGCGCCCCGACAAAATCCCGCAACTGAAACCGGCCTTCCGCAAAAACGGCACGGTCACGCCCGCCAACAGCTCTTCGATTTCCGATGGCGCTGCCGCACTTGTGATTGCCTCAGAGAAAGCCGCAGAAGCGCAAGGCCTCAAGGTGCGCGCCCATATCGTGGGGCACGCCAGCCACGCTCAGGCGCCCGGCCTGTTCACCACGGCTCCTGTGCCTGCGGCTCAGAAGCTTTTGAAGAAAATCGGCTGGCAGAAAGAAGACGTTGAGCTCTGGGAGGTCAACGAAGCCTTTGCCGTGGTGCCGATGGCCTTCATGCAAGAGATGGGACTGAGCCGCGATATCGTGAATGTAAACGGCGGGGCCTGCGCGCTTGGTCACCCGATCGGGGCCAGCGGTGCGCGCATCATGGTGACGCTCTTGAATGCCATGGAAAAACGCGGCCTGAAGCGCGGCGTCGCGGCGATCTGCATCGGCGGCGGCGAAGGCACGGCAATCGCCATCGAACGCCCCTGAGACATCTCTCCAAAATCACAAAGGCCGCGAGACTTTCTCGCGGCCTTTTGCGTTTCACTTTACCGGCTCACGCGCCCAGCGCTTTGGCCAGCCAGACCAGCAACAGCCCAAGGGCCATCGCCGCAAGCCCCATATAGCGGCGCTGCGTCTCGGGGATCGCGCGCAGCATCGCAAGCAGGTCTTCGACAATCGAAGGGGCCAGTGCGTACACCAGCCCCTCCACAATCAACACAAGCCCAAGGGCCAGAAGTGCAACGCCCAGCATCAGCGGCCTTGCGCGTCCTTGAAGTAGTTGAAGAATTCACTCTCAGGCGACAACACCATGGTGGAGTTGTTGGACTGCAGCGCCGCACGGTACGCATTGAGCGAGCGGTAGAATTCAAAGAATTCCGGATCTTCACCAAAGGACTGCGCAAAAATCGCGTTCCGCTCCGCATCCGCTTCACCGCGTGTGATCTCAGACTGACGCTGCGCATCAGACACGAGCTCCACCACAGTACGATCCGCCTGCGCGCGCTTACGCTGTGCAGCCTCTTCACCGCGGGCGATCTCGTCCGCCGCTTCCCGTTCACGTTCTGCACGCATCCGCGCAAAGGTCGCTTCAAGGTTGGCTGGCGGCAGGTCGGTGCGCTTCAGGCGCACGTCGATCACTTCCAGACCCAGCGAACGCGCCTCAGAGATCGCATTGTCGCGAATACGGTTCATCAGGCTTTCACGCTCGGTGGACAGCACCTGATCGGACCGCACGGAACCAAGCACCTCACGGGTCTGCGCCCGCAGGATGTTGTCCAGACGCTGCTCCGCCAGCGCTTCACCACCGGCACCAACAGCCAGACGGAACTGGGTGACATCCGCGATCCGGAAACGCGCAAACGCATCCACGATCAGACGACGATCATCCAGCGGGGTGACTTCCAGCGGGCCAACTTCGCGGCTCAGGATACGGTCATCATAGCGCACAACCTCTTGAATCAAAGGAATTTTAAACGCCAGACCCGGATCCTCTTTCACAGAGACCACACGGCCAAATTGCAGCACCAGCGCCTTTTGACGTTCATCCACGATGAACAGGGAGGACAGAATGCCGGCAATGATGATCACCAGAACAGGCAGAAGATATGTTGCCTTTTTCATATCAGTTGCTCCCCTTGCGCAGTTCGTTCAGCGGCAGGTAAGGCACCACGCCCTGATCCCCGGTGTTTTCATCGATGATCACTTTATCGATGCCACCCAGAACATCTTCCATGGTCTCCAGATAAAGACGCTTGCGGGTCACATCAGGCGCTTTGGCGTATTCTTCCAGAACAGCGGAGAAGCGGCTCGCCTCACCCTGTGCCTGGTTCACAACCTGCGCACGGTAGGCTTCGGCCTCTTCCAGAATCTGCGCGGCTTCACCACGCGCCCCGGCAGTCACACGGTTGGAGTAAGCGTCTGCCTGTTTCTCAAGACGGTCGCGCTCCTGACTTGCCGATTGCACTTCGCGGAAAGCGTCTTTCACTTCTTCGGGCGGATCGGCACCGTCAAAGTTCACCCGCACGATGTTCACACCGGAGTTATAGGTGTCCAGCGTGGTTTGGATGCTCTCCTGCAGACGGTCCGTGATGATACCACGGTCGCGGTTCAGCACCGGCGCCAGCTCAGATTGCGCGATGATTTCACGCATCGCAGATTCAGACACGGCGCGGATGGTTTCCTGCGGGTCACGCAGGTTGAACAGATACTGCGCCGGATCAGAGATGTTCCAGACCACCTGGAAATCAATGTCGACGATGTTCTCGTCCCCGGTCAGCATCAGCCCATCCGTGCGGCTGCCACGGGTCGGGATGTCTTCGGTCTGTTCGTTGGTGACCGGAAGAACCTCGGCAGTGACCAGCGGCCAGGGGGCAAAGTTCAGACCTGGATTGCCGGTTGCGGAATACTCACCAAGAAACAGCTCAACGGACTTTTCTTCGGGCTTTACGGTGTAAAAGCTCGCCATCGCCCAGAGACCGGCAGCGACCAGGGCACCAATCGCAACGGTGCCTTTGGTCAGACCGGGGCCGCCTTGGCCTCCGGCACCACCGCCATTGCGCTGGCCTCCGCCACCGCCACGGCCGCCCATCAGAACGCGCAGCTGATCCTGACCCTTTTTCATCAGGTCATCGATGTCCGGGATCTGCGGCCCGTCACCCTGCGGCGGACGTTGGCCGTTTCCATTGTTGTTGCCGCGATTTCCGCCGCCGCCTTGGTTATTGCCGCCCCCTCCCCAGGGGCCGCCATTGTTACCTGCCATACGGGATCTTCCCTCTCTACGTATCGTCATTGGCGCACCCTCTAAACCTGAGGGCTGCGCCGAAAAAATCAACCCATCCGCCACTTAGGTGCTGCGGCTGGGCACCTTCATCGTCACAAGTTCCTCTGACATGGTCGGGTGCACGGCCACCGTCCGGTCAAAGTCCTCTTTGGTTGCGCCCATTTTTACGGCGATGCCGGCAAGCTGGATCATCTCACCTGCCCCCGGTGCCACGATGTGACAGCCAAGCACCTTGCGGTTGGCCTTGCTGACAATCAGCTTCATCAGCACACGCTCCGCACGACCGGCAAAGGCCTGCTGCATCGGCTTGAAGCTCGCAGTATAGACCTCAATCGGTTCCTGCGCTGCGGCTTCCTCCTCGCTCAGCCCCACGGTGCCCATTTCCGGCTGTGTGAAGATGGCGGTCGGGATCAGCTCGTGATCCACCTCGGTTGGGTTGCCTTTGAACACGGTTTCCACAAAGGCCATGCCTTCGCGGATCGCCACAGGGGTCAGGTTGACACGGTCGGTGACATCGCCCACCGCATAGACCGACGGCACGCCGGTCTGGCTGTAGCTGTCGACTTCCACTTCGCCCTTGCGGCCAAGCTGCACGCCGATCTCTTCCAGCCCCATGTTCTCGGTGTTGGGCGCACGTCCTGTGGCAAACATCACCTGATCAAACAGATGGGTCTTGCCGTGGGTGTCGGTGACAGCGATCTGCTCACCTTCTTTGCGCATCTCAGCCACATTGGTGTTGAGCTGCACGTCAATGCCGCGCTGCACCATCTCCTCAGAGACCATGGTGCGGGCTTCATCATCAAACCCACGCAGGATCTGCGGGCCACGATAGAACTGGGTGGTTTTCACACCCAGACCGTTCATGATGCCGGCAAATTCAGAGGCGATATACCCGCCGCCCACAATCAGGATGCTTTCGGGCAGTTTTTCCAGATGGAAAATCTCGTTGGAGCTGATGCCCAGCTCCGCCCCCGGCAGGTCCGGCCATACCGGACGGCCACCCATGGCGAGCAGCACATGTTTCGCAGTTTTGCGGGTGCCATCGGCCAGCTCAACAGTGTGGGCATCCACCATCTTGGCGCGCTGATCAAAGCTCTCCACACCGCTGTTTTTCAGCAGGTTGCGGTAGATGCCTTCCAGACGGTCCAGCTCCGCATGCAGCTTCACCTTGAACGCATCCCAGCTGAAATCACCGGGCTGGATGTCCCAGCCATAGGCCTGCGCATCCCCCACCATTCCGGAATACTCGGAGGCAAACACCATCAGCTTTTTGGGCACACAGCCCCGGATCACACAGGTGCCCCCGTAGCGGTCCTCTTCGGCCAGGGCGACCTTCACACCTTCGGCTGCCGCCACACGCGCAGCCCGTACACCACCGGAGCCACCGCCGATGACAAAGAGATCGTAATCAAATGACATGATTGGCCTTTTTGTTAGTCCACAAGATCCGTGAACAGATTGTCTGTTTCTGCGAAATCCAGCATCGCTTCTTCGATTGTGCCGGCATTGATGTCACGCACTTCCACGCGACCGTCGCCATAGCCGACCACAACAGCATCACAGATATCGATGAAGAGTCCGTTTTCAACCACGCCCGGCATCTGGTTGATTGCCAGCGCAAGTTGCCGTGCATCTCCGATCCGGTTGAGGTGCAAATCAAGGATGTGATTACCCTCATCGGTCACAAAAGGCGCAGCGCCATTCATCCGCAATGTGCTTGTCCGGCCAAGCACATCCATGCTCACAAGGGTCTCTTCAATCAACGCCTGTGTGGTCTGCCAGCCAAAAGGCACGACCTCCAGCGGCAAGGGGAACGTACCGAGCGTCTCGACCTCTTTGCCCACATCAGCAATCACAACCATTTGATCAGAGGCGGTGGCCACGATCTTCTCCTGCAACAGCGCGCCGCCGCCGCCTTTGATCAGATTGAGATCCGCATCAAACTCATCCGCGCCGTCAATGGTCACATCCAGCCACTTAGCTTCATCAAGGCTGATCACCTCGATGCCCACTTCCCGCGCCAGCTCGGCGGTGCGGGTGGAGGTTGGCACGCCTTTGATCCGCAGCCCCTGATCGCGCACCATTTCGCCAAGGCACCGCACCAGCCAGGCCGCGGTTGATCCGGTCCCCAGCCCCACGCGCATGCCATCCTCGACATAGTCCGTGGCGCGTTTGGCGGCGACAAATTTGGCCTTGTCGATGGGCGACAATTCTCCGGTCATTGCGGCAACTCCCTGCATACTTTGCAGCTTTATAGAAAAGATGACCGCCGGGGGCGAGAGCCGATTGCTCTAAATTCCGTGCAATACGGTGCTTTTGGCGATTTCAGCGCCCAAAATCTGCTCAGGGCGTCGTCGCTGACATTGACCTTGGCGATGCTGCGTGTTTCCCATCGGAAACGTCGCTTTTGCGCCGCACCTCCCCCGCCCGCACGGATAAAACAGAGATATGACAGAGACCTTTCGCCTGCACTATGCCCCAGACAATGCCTCGCTGATCATTCGGCTGGCACTGGAGGAGCTTGGCCTGTCTTATGAGACCCTGCTCGTGGACCGGCGCAACAAGGCGCAATTCTCTCCCGCTTATCTGGCCTTGAACCCCAATGGCACCATTCCGGTTCTGGAAACCTCAGACGGCGTTCTGTTTGAAACCGCCGCCATTCTGATGTGGCTGTCTGAGACCACTGAAAAACTGGCACCCCCACCCGGCTCCCCGTTGCGCGCGCCGTTTCTTAAGTGGATGTTCTGGTGCTCCAACACCTTCCAGATTGACCTGCGGCATTTCTTCTATCCTGAAAAATTCATCGGCGACGATCCCGAGCATCAGGCCCAGCTGCGCAAAATCTTCCGCCAGCGCCTGGAGCAGGATCTGCAGATTCTAGAAGACGGCCTCACCCAGACATCCGATCTTGCAGGCGCAGAGACCGCCACTTTGCTGGATATCTATGTGCCGTGTCTGCTGCGCTGGACCAAACTCTACGCCGACCTGCCCGATCACCGCTGGTTTGACATCAACCGCTACCCCACGCTCCTGCGTATTTGCACCCGCGCCGAAGCGCGTGCCAGCACCCATGCCGCTCAGATCGCCGAAGGTCTGGGCCCGACACCCTTTACCAACCCCGCTCTAGCTGCACCGCCAGAAGGATCTGCCACCTAATGTTTCTCTCTGTCTTTGATATGTTCAAAGTGGGCGTTGGCCCCTCCTCTTCCCACACCATGGGCCCCATGGTTGCGGCCGCGCGCTTTCTTGATGTGCTGCGCGCCTCCCCCTTTGACGCCCACGGCCTGCGCGCAAGCCTGCATGGCTCTCTCGCCTTCACCGGCGTCGGCCACGCGACCGACCGCGCCACCATTCTGGGCCTCGCAGGCTTTCTGCCAGACAACTATGACCACGAAAAAGCGGAAGTCACGCTGGAACAGATCCGCACCACCGGCCAGGTCCACCCAGAAGGCCTGCACCCGCTCGCCTTTGAGCCGCGCGAAGATCTCAAATTTGACTTCGGCCCCAACCTGCCGGGCCACGCCAACGGCATGATCCTCATGGCCACCGATGCGCAGGGCGACGTGATCCTGCAGGAAACCTATTACTCCATTGGCGGCGGCTTTGTACTGACCGAGGCAGAGCTGGAAAGCGGCGCAGCCACCGACGAAGGCGCGCCAATCCCCTATCCGTTCAAATCCGCAGCAGAAATGCTGGAGATGGCCGAACACTCCGGCAAATCCATTGCCCAGATGAAGCGCTCCAATGAAATCGCGCGCGGCTGCACCGAAAGCCTTGCCAAGGGCTGCGCCCGAATCTGGCAGGTCATGAACGACTGCATTGAGCGTGGCCTGACCACCGATGGCACCCTGCCCGGTGGGCTGAATGTGCGCCGTCGCGCCAAAGGCATCCATGACGCTCTGCTGGCCGAGCGTGGCATGAACCTCAACGCGCCTCACACCATCAACGACTGGATGAGCGCCTATGCCATGGCGGTGAACGAAGAAAACGCCGCCGGCGGGCAAGTTGTGACCGCCCCCACCAATGGCGCAGCGGGTGTGATGCCAGCTGTGATCCGCTACTGGCTCGATCATGTGCCCGGTGCAAGCGCCAGCCGGGTCGAAGAGTTTCTGCTGACCGCCGCCGCCATCGGCGGGCTGGTGAAATTCAACGCCTCCATCTCAGGTGCCGAGGCTGGCTGTCAGGCCGAAGTTGGCTCCGCATCCGCCATGGCAGCCGCAGGCCTCTGCGCCGTGATGGGCGGCACGCCGGAGCAGGTGGAAAACGCCGCCGAAATCGCGCTTGAGCACCACTTGGGCATGACCTGCGACCCGGTCAAAGGCTTGGTGCAGGTGCCCTGCATCGAGCGCAACGGCCTTGGCGCGATCAAAGCGGTATCTGCCGCCTCCCTCGCCCTGCGCGGAGATGGGCAGCACTTTGTGCCTTTGGATTCTGTCATCGAAACCATGCGCCAGACCGGTGCGGACATGCACGAGAAGTACAAAGAGACCTCTCTGGGTGGTCTGGCCGTCAACGTGCCAAACTGCTGACCAAGCACCAAACGGCCCGATTTTCACAGGCCAGATACCCACCCACCGGCGCCGCCTCAGAGTGGCGCCGTTACGGTTTCACAAAAACACACCCATCCGAAATCAGCTCAGGCGGCGTGATGCATAGCGCACGCGCCACCTCAAAAGCCGCGAGCACTTTGGGCACATAGGCGCGCGTCTCCGGAAATGGCGGCACCCCTCCGTGGTTCGCGATGGAGTTTTCCCCCGCATTGTAGCCCGCAAGGACCAAAATCGGATCGCCTGAGAATTTCTCCATCAGAAAATCCAGATACCGAATGCCGCCGCCGATATTGTCCGCCCCGTCAAAAGCGTCCGCGACCTCAAAGCGCGCAGCGGTGTCCGGCATCAGCTGCATCAGCCCCTGCGCTCCGGCCTCGCTGACCGCATCCGCCTGCCCCGCGCTCTCCACTGCAATCACCGCCAACGCCAATGCGGGCGACACAGTGGTGCCGATTGAGGCGAGTAAAATATCTGTGCCGTGATTTGCCGTAATCGCCTGCAGCGTCGCCAACCGCGGCGTCGCCAGCCGCCCACCTTCCGGCGGATTGGAAAGCCGCTGCAGCGCAGGCTCCAATCGCCCGGGACCACTGGCGGTCACATCCGGTGAAATATCCCGCCAAAACCACGCCATAGTCTGTGCCGCTGGCGCTGCGATCGGCACATCTCCCTCGGCCTCTTGCGCCGCAAGCGCCGGTTCTGCAGGCGTGATTTGAACGGTAATGCGCTTACTCTGCCCCGGAGCTGGCGGCTTCACCCTTTTGGCAGAGAAATCAGGAAAGGGCTTGGGGGCCTCCGCCGCCAGACCGGTTGCAAATCCCACAGAACACATCAGCGCGCAGCGCCTTACCCACCTAAAATCAACCATTTATCAATCCTGCTCGGCGTATTTTCTTTCAGTCTCGCAAATTTCACAGCTGCGGACCAGTTTTAGACAGCCGATTCCGCCCAAATCGACGCGGATTCGCGCCCTCAACCAGCGAACCAAAGATTTATCCAAGTTGCTGGTTAATTTTTTTAACGTTTAAAAACATAAACTTAATTCTGAAAATTCAACATTTTCCAGATGATCCAAAATCGAGCCACTTGCGCCCAATTCCCGCCCCATTCGACGCGGATATTGCATCCATACCAAGTCGGGACGGCACAGGAGAGAGCTGCCACCACCCCCGACAAGGTGGCACAAATTCTTAGATCCTTTGGAGGGACACACCATGATCAAGTTCATCAAGAACTTCCGCAAAGACGAAGCTGGCGCAGTCACCGTAGACTGGGTTGTTCTGACCGCTGCCGTTGTTGGCCTGGCAGTTGCAGCATTCACTGCAATCGAAACCACCACTTCCGGCCTGACCACTGAAGCAGCCGCGGCACTGACCTCTGCTGACGCAACAACCAGCGCCATTTCCACAACCAGCAGCTCCAACTAATCCCTGAGAGCTTCTCATAGGAGCAGGACAGCCTAAAAGGCCTCGCCCTGCTCTATTGCCCCCCTTTACTGGAGAAATCCCATGATCAAGTTCATCAAAAACTTCCGCAAAGACGAAGCTGGCGCAGTCACCGTAGACTGGGTTGTTCTGACCGCTGCCGTTGTTGGCCTCGCAGTTGCAGCATTCACTGCAATCGAAACCACAACTTCCGGCCTGACCACTGAAGCAGCCGCGGCACTGACCTCTGCTGACGCAACAACCAGCGCCATTTCCACAACCAGCAGCTCTAACTAATTCTTGAAGAGCGCTCATAGGCCGGGCGCACTGCGATAAGCGGGGCGCCCGGCCTATCAATTTGATGACATCTCAACAGTCGGCGAGGAATTAAATGATCCGTTCTATGAAGTCTTTTAAAAACGATGAAGCGGGCGCGGTCACAGTTGACTGGGTCGTTCTGACAGCAGGTATTATTGGACTTGCGATCGTTGTTTTTGCAGCCATTGAATCTGCGGCGCGCGCGCCGGTAACAGCTGCAGCGGTGACCCTGAATGCCGCAGACGCGACCAGCGCGGCAGTCCCAACACAGTAATACTGTGCCTCTGGCACGCTTTTATGGCTGAGCAGGCGTCCGATTTGGTCGCCTGTTTGTTTTTGCCAGCCAGCATCTGGCGCATTTCATACAGAGACGTCACGAAACCTGTCCTTTGGCTCCCTGAATTCGCCACATTTGCCAAGCAATGTCATTCGTGAACCAGTCTGTGCGCCTTCTTTGCACAACGACACAAACACGAGGTGGGACCCATGCGTGGTATCTTTGCAGCCGTGCTGCTTTTCGGTCTGGGGATCGCGGGATTCGCGGTCTACATGGCACAAAACTACATCAAGGAAATCGACAAGCAGGCCGAGCTGGCCCGCAAAAACGCGCCGCCAACCGTCGAGCTGGTGGATGGCTTTATTGTCGCGCGCCAAATGAAGTTTGGCGAGAAGCTTGCCCTCAAAGACGTGCGCCGCACCAAATGGCCCAAAGCCGCCATGCCAGAGGGCATGTTCACAAACGCCGATGAGATCTTCCCTGACGGAGACAACAAGCAACGTGTTGTCCTGCGCACCATGGAGAAAGGCGAGGTCCTGATCGCGGCAAAACTGACCGAACCGGGCCAGGAAGCCGGTATTCGCTCCCGTCTGAAAGAGGGTGAGCGCGCATTCACCATCAAGGTCGATGTCACAAGCGGCGTATCCGGGCTGCTGCGCCCTGGCGATCGCGTGGATGTTTACTGGACCGGCGGCGTTGAAAACGACATCTCCCGCCGTGGCGACTTCACCAAACTCATCAAGCCCAATGTCAAACTCATCGCCGTAGATCAGTCCGTGAACGAAGAAATGGAAGGCGGCGGCATCGCCCGCACCGTGACCGTGGCCGTTGCCAGCGATCAGGTGCCTGCCCTGAACTTTGCGCAAAGTTCCGGCCGCCTGTCTCTCTCGCTTGTGGGCGCCGGGGATGACACGGTCGCCGAGGTGATCGAAGTTGACCAGAAACGCCTGCTGGGCATCGAAGATGCGCCCGAACCGGAAGTGCGCGAAGTGGTTCAGGTGGAGCCGGAACGCGTGTGCTCCATCAAAACACGCAAGGGCGGGAATGTGTCCACCATCCCGATCCCCTGCACGAACTAAACTCTAAAAAACAGACTGGTCAGCGGTTCCAGTCCAAATCAAAGGCGCCCCAGATCGCGGGCGCCTTTTTCTTGTGTGGCCCTAGGCGACACACGTCTAACGGATGGAATGTGTCTGCCTGCACACAGCCCCACACATCAACAAGCCCGCCAAAGTCATTGATTCTTGCAATATTTACCAAACTGGCGCAGAGTGCTGCCAATTGTGGGCAAAAGACCCGCGAACTGAGGCGTGATCGAGAGGCAGGTCACAATGATTATGAGACGACTTATTGGCGCGACCCTTCTGGGCGTTGCCGTTGGGGTTATGCCGCTTATGGCAACCTCCTCTGCTGCGGAAAGCCTTCGGGTGGTGCGCAGCGGCACAAACTCTTCACTTGGCGTGCCGATGAACCGCGCCGTTGTGGTGGAAAGCGACGTTCCCTTTGCAGAGCTCTCAATTGCCAACCCGGCCATTGCAGACATCTCTTCCCTGTCGGACCGCACGATCTATGTGCTTGGCAAATCTCCGGGGATCACAACGCTCACCCTGCTTGACGCAACCGGCAGGCTGATCACCAATGTCGAGGTTCAGGTATCCCCCGACCTCAGCGAATTTAAAGAACGCCTGACCCAAATTCTCCCCGACGAGAAAATCGAAGTGCGCTCCGCCAATGATGGCATCGTCCTGTCGGGCACAGTCAGTTCTACGCAACGCCTTCAACGCGCCCTGGATCTGGCAGAGCGCTATGCGCCAGAGCGTGTTTCAAACCTTTTGGTTGTTGGTGGCGTACAGCAGGTCTTGCTGAAAGTGCGGTTTGCCGAGATGCAGCGCAGTGTGTCCAAGGCTTTGGGCACCAGCCTTCAGATCTCCGGCTCAGGTGACATTATCGAAACCGGTCAATTCCTGTTGCCTCCTGCAGAAGGAGGAGGCGTCCAAGTTTCGACTGGCTCCACCGGCGCCGGCCTATTTAATCTGGACATCGGTGCATTCGAAGTGGGCGTATTGATTCAGGCCCTGGAGCGCAAAGGTCTGACACGCATGTTGGCAGAGCCCAACCTGTCAGCACTCTCAGGACAAGAGGCCAGCTTCCTTGCGGGCGGCGAATATCCCGTTCCCAGCCCCGGTGAAGACGGCGAAGTCAGCGTCGAATTCAAGCCGTTTGGCATCGAGTTGAACTTTATACCACGTGTGGTCGACGGCGATCTGATCAATCTGGAACTGGCAACAGCTGTCTCCGCTCTGGATACAGCAAACGGCATCGTGGCTGGCGGCCTTAACATCGCGGCCTTCACACGTCGCGAAGCCGCAACTACTGTTGAACTCCGCGACGGGGAAAGCTTTGCCATCGCAGGTCTGTTGGAAGATGACTTTCTTGACAACAATGCCCAGGTGCCTTGGCTCGGCGATATCCCTGTTCTTGGCACCCTGTTCCGCAGCGCCGACTATCAGCGCTCACAGTCTGAACTGGTGATCATTGTAACAGCCCATCTTGTAACCCCCACCCGTGGCGAAGCGCTTGCGCTGCCCACAGATCGGATCAAGCCCCCCACAGAGCAGGAACTCTTCCTCTTTGGCCATGTGACCAGCAATACCAAGAAACAAACCGGTGCTGCGGGTGAAGTGGCGAAGCAGGATTTCAACGGCTCTTACGGCTACGTGATGGATTAAGGGAAGGACGCGACATGTTGAAGAAACTGGCAATCCTCACTCTTTTCCTCGCAGCCGCCTGTTCTGACGGCGATAATAGCGCCGTGCCGTCTTGGTTCCGCGAAGCTGGCTCCGTCGTTGACAGCGGCACATTTGGCCAGGCCACCGTCAATAACCTCGGCATCCAGAATGGCGATCAAAGCTACGTCCTGAGCCTCGCCAACCGTTTCGCCGAAGAAGTGCCGGATATGGTGAACTTCCGCTTTGACAGCGCGGAACTTGACGAACAGGCCCGCGCAATCCTGCGCCAGCAGGCAGTCTGGATCAAACAGTTCCCTGAAGTGCGCTTCAAGGTCTATGGCCACACAGATGCGGTCGGCTCAAGTGCTTACAACAAACAGCTGGGCCTGCGCCGTGCACGCGCCGTTGTGGCCTACCTCGGATCACAGGGCATCGGCAGCGACCGGCTTGAAGCGGTTGTTTCTCTCGGGAAAACCCAACCTCTCGTCGTGAGCCAGGGCCGCGAACGCCAGAACCGCCGGACCGTGACCGAAGTCACAGGTTTTGTGGATCGCCACCCGACCGTGCTTGACGGAAAATATGCCCAGATTGTCTATCGCGAATACGTGAACAGCGCCCTCCCGACGACAGCAATTTCCGGTCTCGCGGTTTCTGGCGGCGGCGAATAACGCAAAGCGCCCAAAGTCGCTCATAAAACAAAGAGTTACACAAAGCCGGCCCTTGGGTCGGCTTTGTTTTGTTTGGGAAACGATCCCCGCCCCACCCGCTGATCGTCGCACAATTCCGCACAATTTCGGCTTTTTGGCCCCAATGTTGCCCCAGTTGAGGGGGATGTTCGTTCTTGAGGCAAAGTGCCCTTGCGAAGATTCGCGGCACTGGGGGCTTCCCTGAAGTCCAAACGCTGAACGAGGTGGGCACCTCTGCACAACATCACGCGCGTCAAGCGCAAGCGAACTAGAGGCTGAATATGAGTAGCGAACCGCTGCAAACTGATCAAAGTCCGATCCTGGCATGCACAATTTGCCGGGATGTGCAGAATTTTGAGCTTCTGATCGTGGACATGGAAGAGGCACTTGGGGAGCAATGGGGCGACCTTGGGTTTGAAGACGCGCTTCCATTCATGGAGCAACCGGATGCCGAACATCTGGAATTCATTGCTCTGGCGATTGATGACATGGATGAAGACGCGCTGGACGATCTGACAGCGATCATCACAGAGGCACGCAACCGCAATATCCGCACGCTTCTGATCGCAGAGGATGTCACGCCCGCGTCCCTGCACCATTTGCTGCGCCACGGCGCTGACGAATTCATTCCCTACCCGCTGCCACCGGGCGAGCTTCAGGCCGCCATCGAAAAGCTGCGGACCACCACAACCGCCAAAGCCGCTGGCCCGGAAAGCAAAGTCACCCTGTCAGCCTCCTCGGAATCCCGCGAAGGCGTGTTGATCGCCGTGCATGGTCTTGCAGGCGGCACCGGCGCGACCACTCTGGCCACCAATCTCGGCTGGGAGCTGGCAACCATTGGCGACACACCGCCAAGCGTCTGCCTGGTCGATCTCGACCTGCAGTTTGGCACCATGTCCACCTACCTGGATCTGCCACGCCCGGATTCGGTTTTTGAATTGATCACCGATACCGAAAGCATGGACAGCGACAGCTTCGGCCAGGCGCTGCAGAAATACGAAGACATCCTGCATGTGCTCACCGCACCCGCAGACATCATCCCGCTAGATCTTGTCGGCCCCGAAGACATCGAGCGGGTGCTGGAAATGGCGCGCAAGCACTATGACTACGTGATCGTGGACATGCCCTCCACGCTTGTGCAGTGGTCCGAAGTCGTGCTGCAGGCGGCCCATGTCTACTTTGCGACCATGGAAATCGACATGCGCTCCGCCCAAAACGCAATGCGCCTGAAACGGGCTTTGCAGGCCGAAGATCTGCCGTTTGAAAAGCTGCGCTACGTGATGAACCGCGCACCAAAATTCACTGATCTGGCGGGCAAAAGCCGCGTCAAACGTCTGGCCGAAAGCCTGAGCATCTCCATCGACCTGCATCTGCCGGACGGCGGTAAGCAGATCGCGCAGGCCTCAGACCACGGCCAACCCCTCGCGGTGTCCGCGGCCAAAAACCCGCTGCGCAAGGAAATCGCCAAACTGGCCACCAGCCTGCACGCGCTCGATCAATCTGACGACAAAGCTGCCTAAAGAGGGATCACCCCATGTTCTCCCGCTATAAAAAAGCCGACGCCAAGCCCAGCGCCGCAGTCGCCCAAAAGGCGGCCGCCGCGCAGAAGAAAGCCGCAAAGCCTGCCCCCACAGCCCCAACACCGGAAGCTGCGGTCGAGGCCAAAAAGATCATGCGACGCCCGATGGCGCAGCAGGCCGCTGGCGAAGTGGTCGCGGGCGATAAGGAACGCCGCCGCAAGGAGCGGCTTGGGGAAATCAAACTGGAGCTGCACCGAGAGCTTCTGGACAACCTGAACCTTGCTGCGCTGGACAAAGCCTCTGAGCGGGAACTGCGCTCGGAAATCACTGCGATTGCCACCGAAGTGCTGCAGGAAAAGGCCATTGTCCTCAACCGCGAAGAGCGCACGACGGTCTTTCAGGAACTCTATGACGAGGTCACGGGCCTTGGCCCGCTGGAAACCCTCCTGCAGGACGAAACCGTCAACGATATTCTCGTAAACGGCCCCAAGCAGATCTTTGTGGAACGCGCCGGCAAGCTGGAACTGACCGATGTGGTGTTCAAAGACGAACGCCACCTGCTGCGCATCATCGACAAGATCGTCTCCGCCGTGGGGCGCCGGGTGGATGAATCCAACCCCTATGTGGACGCCCGCTTGGCCGATGGCTCGCGTTTTAACGCCATGGTCTCCCCGATTGCGGTGGACGGCTCGCTGGTCTCCATTCGTAAGTTCAAGAAAGACAAACTGGGCATCGACGATCTGGTGCGTTTTGGCGCCTTTTCCGAGGAAATGGCCGCCTATCTTCAGGCCGCCGTGGCCACGCGTCTCAATGTGATTGTGTCCGGCGGTACAGGCTCCGGTAAGACCACCACGCTCAACGCGCTCAGCTCCTTTATCGACAACGCCGAACGCATCCTCACCATCGAGGATACGGCAGAACTTCAGCTGCAGCAGACCCATGTGGGCCGGATGGAAAGCCGCCCGCCCAACGTGGAAGGCAAAGGCGAGGTCTCCCCGCGCGACTGTCTGAAAAACGCGCTGCGGATGCGTCCTGACCGCATCATCGTGGGCGAGACCCGTGGTGAAGAAGTGATCGACATGCTGCAGGCCATGAACACCGGCCACGACGGCTCCATGACCACGATCCACGCAAACAACGCGCGCGACGGTATATCCCGTCTGGAAAACATGATCGCCATGGCCGGGATCGAAATGCCGATCAAAGCGGTACGCAGCCAGATCTCTTCGGCGGTGAACCTGATCGTGCAGGCCTCCCGCCTTCAGGACGGCTCGCGCCGGATGACCTCCATCACCGAGATCACCGGCATGGAGGGCGATGTGATTTCCATGCAGGAGATCTTCCGCTTCCAGCGCACCGGTCTGACACCGGAAAACAAGATTATCGGTCACTTCACCGCCACCGGCGTGCGCAGCCACTATTCCGAGCGCTTCCGCCTCTGGGGTTATGACCTGCCACCTGAAATTTACGAACCGTCTGCGGGGTAAGACGACATGCCATTCTCACCCGAACTCATTGTCTACGGGCTTATCTTTGTGGGTGTCTTCGTTTTGGTCGAAGGCATCTACCTGACTGTATTTGGCAAATCCATCAGCCTGAACAGCCGCGTCAACCGCCGCCTTGAAATGCTCGACAAGGGCGCCAAGCGCGAAGAGGTGCTGGAACAGCTCCGCAAGGAGATGAAGCAGCACACCGAAAACCGCGGCATCCCGCTCTATTCGGTGCTGGCTGAAAAAGCCCAGAAAGCAGCCATCGCTTTCTCGCCCCAACAGCTGATCCTGATCATGGTCGCGCTCACCATCTTTGCTTTTGTGGGTCTCTCCGTCGGCACGCAAACAGGCACCGTGACCCGCGCCGCCATCAGCGTGATGATGGGGGTTGGTGGCGTCTTCACCTGGGTGTCGATGAAGGCCAACAAACGGATTTCTCTGATCGAAGAGCAGCTGCCTGACGCCATCGAACTTATGGTGCGCAGCCTGCGGGTGGGCCACCCGTTCTCCTCCGCCATTCAGATCGTGTCCAAGGAAATCGAAGACCCGCTGGCCACAGAATTTGGGGTGATCGCCGATGAGGCCGCCTATGGCCGCGACATGGGCGACGCGCTCAAGGATATGGCCGAACGACTGGACATGCAGGACATGCGCTTTCTGTCTGTGGCCGTGACCATCCAGCAGCAATCCGGTGGTAACCTCGCAGAAATCCTCGCCGGCCTGTCCAAAGTGATCCGCGCACGTTTCCGCCTGTTCCGCCGCGTGAAAGCCATCACCGCCGAGGCGAAATGGTCCGGCAAATTCCTGTCCGCCTTCCCGGTTCTGGCGCTGATCGTGATCAACGTGATGGACCCGAACTACTACGACGAAGTCAAAGACCACTGGCTCTACATTCCCGGCTGTATCGCCGTGGGCATGTTCCTTGGCCTGAACCTCATCGTGATGAAAATCCTGACCAACATCAAAGTTTGAGGAGAAACCACTATGACCACTATGGAAGCCTTGAACCTGATGTTGACCGACATGATCGGTCCCCAAGGTCCCCTTCTCGCTGTTCTGGTGCTTGGCGGCTTCTTTGCCCTGCTGGTTTTCGCCATGATGGTCGCCCGTCAGGATGACCCCATCGAAAAGCTCAAGCGCGCACAAAGCGGCAAGACAGACACCAAGAACTCACAACAGGACAAGCTGCGTCGCAAGGCGGCCAACGCCAAACTCGACAAATACAAAGCCTTTCTGGAACCTCAAAGCGAAGAGGAACTGAGCTCTGTCCGCCTCAAACTGATGCAGGCAGGCTACCCCTCCCGCGATGCGGTGCGTGCCTATCACTTGGCACAGTTTCTTCTGGGCATCGGCGGTCTGATCTTGGGTGTGAGCTACTTCATTTTTGTGAAGCAAACCCCGGAATCCAGCACCACCGATATGATGCTCTGGACCCTGGGCCCCGGTGCGGCAGGCTACATGCTGCCGAAATACTGGGTGACCCGCCGCGTTGAAGAGCGCAAAGAGGAAATCACCGCGGGCTTCCCTGACAGCCTCGATATGATGCTGGTATGTGTCGAAGCCGGTCAGTCGCTCGACCAATCCATCGTCCGCGTTGCTGCCGAGTTGCGCGCCTCCTATCCGGCGCTCAGCCAAGAGTTTCAGATCGTCGCGCAGGAGATGAAAGCCGGTAAAGACAAATCTCAGGTGCTCTCTGACATGGGCGAGCGTTGCGGTGTGCAGGATGTGTCTTCCTTTGTGACCGTGCTGATCCAGTCGGCCACCTTTGGTACTTCCATCGCCGAGGCCCTGCGGGTCTATGCCGGAGAGATGCGTGACAAACGTGTGATGCGCGCTGAAGAGGCGGCAAACAAGTTGCCAACAAAGATGACATTGGCCACAATGATGCTCACAGTGCCGCCGCTGTTGATCATTCTGGTCAGCCCATCCGTGATCGGGATCACGCAGCTCGGCCAATAAGGCAAAACGAGCAAAAGCAAAAAAGATGACAGGTTTTCGGGCCTGCGCCCTTATCGCAGCATTTTCACTGGCCGCCTGTGACACGGGCGGCCTTGGGGCGTCCAAAGACAGCCCCTACGCGCCCGCCGTGGACCGCTCTGAACCAGCGGTCGACGGTTTGCTTGTGGGCTGGCGCCTGATGGATGCGGGCGAATACGAGCTGGCCATGGACGCCTTTGTGCGCGCCGCCGTGGATCAGGGCCGCACCCCCGAGGTGATCTCTGCTGTTGGCACCGCCAATCTGGTCATGGGCCGTCTGGGACAGGCGGAAACCATGCTGCGCGAGGCCACTCAGGCAGACGACACAAACCCCGAAACCTGGAACAATCTTGGCGTTGCGCTGATGGAACAGGGCAAAAACGCCGAGGCCGAACAGATCCTCAGACGGGCCTATGCGCTGGACAATGGCGAAAGTGACGCAATCCGGGATAATTTGCGCTTAGCGCTCGCAAAATCGAATCAACCCAGCTATGCTGACGAAAAACCACAAGAATATAAGTTGGTTCGACGGGGCAGCAGTGACTATCTCATCCGTCAGACACCATAGTTGAAGGCACGAGCAGCAAAGGACGCAAAAATGCGCCATACTGTGTTGGGGTCGATCTGCGGGCTAAGCTTGGCTGTTTTGGCAGCCTGCTCCGATAGCGACCAAGAGAGCGTTGAGCGCGCGATTCAGGACGTGAACGCGCTGGATGAAAGCAACCTGTCAGATGTGATGCTGACGGTGGCGGATCCAAACGAAGGCATTGCCTATTTCCAACGCACGTTGAACGACAACCCTGACCGCATTGATATTCAGCGTGGTCTGGCGGTGTCTTATGTGCGCGCCAAACGCTTCACCGAGGCCGTCCCCGCTTGGACACGTGTCACCAAACACAAAGAGAGCACCGCAAACGACCGCGTTGATCTCGCCGATGCGCAGATCCGCGCGGGCCAGTGGGACGCCGCCGAAAAGACGCTGGACAGCATTCCTCCCACCCATGAGACCTTCAAACGCTATCGCCTTGAGGCCATGATTGCGGACAGCAATCAGGAATGGAACCGCGCCGACAGCTTCTATGAAATCGCCGTTGGTCTCACCACCCGCCCCGGCGGTGTGATGAACAACTGGGGCTACTCCAAACTGACCCGCGGCGATTATGCCGAAGCGGAACGCCTGTTTGGCGAGGCCATCCGTCAGGACAGCACGCTTTTCACCGCCAAGAACAACATGGTTCTCGCCCGTGGAGCACAGCGCAAATACACGCTGCCTGTTGTGCCCATGGTGCAAACCGAGCGCGCGCAGCTGCTGCACACATTGGCGCTTTCAGCGATCAAGCAAGGCGACACCGAAACCGGCAAGGTTCTGCTGCGCGAAGCCATCGAAACGCACCCGCAACACTTTGAGGCGGCGGTCCGTGCTCTGGATGCACTTGAGCGCACCTAAGGCTTTATAAAGATGCAGGTTTCCAGCAGTTTTGCGCTATGGTCGCTGATCTTGGCGCTCCCGATTTGCCTGTATGCCTTCTATGTCGACATGAAGTTCAAACGGATCAGTAACATGACCGTTTGGGCACTCTTTGCCGTCTTTATTGTGGTCGGCCTCGCCTCCCTGCCGCTGATGGATTTTGTCTGGCGTTTTGCCAATTACGCGGTGGTCTTTGCCATCCTCCTGCTGATGTGGATGCTCCGGCAAATGGGCGCTGGCGACGTGAAAATGGCCGCTGTTGGTGCGCTTTTTGTGGACCGCGCAGACGCGGGCGACATGATGTGGATTGCCTTTGCCTCTCTCATCGCCGCCACCGTTGCCACCCTGATCGTGCGCTTCACACCGCTGCGCAAACTTGCGCCTGACTGGGCCGCATGGCGGCTGAAACCCTCGACTGACGGCGTGGCAGTGGGCAAAGGCGATCAGATGACCCTGCCCATGGGCACCGGCATCGGCCTGATGCTCTGCACCTACCTCCTGCTCGGCGCGCTTTACGGCCAGTAACGCCGTCAACTGGCGAAGGCGCTTTTGACGAGGCGCTGTCTGCGCAAGCTTCACCTTCGCGGCTTGATGCGGCCCAAAAAACGCCACCTTTTGATTGTCTATGAGATGGAAACAGCAATGGGGCCAGACGTGGCCCGATTAGGAGCGATCCATCCATGAATATGCAGACCACCAATGTGATGGCCCCGCCGCCCCCCAAGCGGCTCGAAGACATGCAACTGCCCGTTGTCATGATGCGGGACATTCTGCTGAAAACCATCTTCCGCAAAAACGTGGATATGGTCACCGCTATTGCCAAAGCCGTCTGCCTACCCATCGCCGTCACCCAACAGCTGGTGGATATGGCGCGCGAGCAGAAACTGCTTGAAGCCACGGGCACACTCAACGCCAACAGCGGCAATGAAATGGGCTATCAGCTCACCGATGCCGGCAAATCCCGCGCCATGGATGCGCTTGCCCAGTCCGAGTATTTCGGCGCCATGCCAGTGCCGCTCGAAGTCTATCGCGAGCAGGTCAAACGCCAGTCCATCCGCAACATCCAGATCACCCGGGACCAACTGACCAACGCCATGGGGCACCTCATCCTGCCCCCCACCCTGCTGGATCAGTTGGGACCGGCTGTGGGTTCCGGCCGCTCCATTCTGATGTATGGCCCTCCGGGCAACGGTAAATCCTCGATTTCCAACGGCATTCGCGACGCGATGGGCGACAAGGTCTATGTGCCCCACGCCATCGAATACGCCGGTCAGGTGATCACTGTTTATGACCCGATTGTACACTCCGCCGCTGAGGCCGAAGAGCAGGACATGTCGAGCCTGCGCCGCACCGCGCGTTTTGACAGCCGCTATGTCAAATGTGACCGCCCCACTGTGATCACCGGTGGTGAGCTGTCCCTCAGCATGCTCGATCTGGTCTACAACCCAACCGCGCGCACCTATCAGGCACCTTTGCAGCTGAAATCCAGCGGCGGCATCTTCATCGTGGACGACTTGGGCCGCCAGGAAGAACCGCCTCAGGCGCTCGTGAACCGTTGGATTGTTCCGCTTGAGGAAAGCAAAGACATCCTTGCCCTGCAGTCCGGTGAGAAGTTCGAGGTGCCTTTTGACACGCTCGTCATTTTCTCCACCAACTTCCACCCGAATGAGATCTTTGACCAAGCGGCGCTGCGCCGGATCTTCTACAAGATCAAAATCGATGGCCCAAGTCAGGAGAACTTCCTGAAAATCTTCGCACTTGTGGCGAAGAAAAAAGGTCTGCCGCTGGACGAAGCCAGCCTCGTGCATCTGCTGAAAACCAAATACCCCACGATCGACAACACCTATGCGAACTATCAGCCGGTGTTCCTGATCGACCAGATGATTTCGATCTGCGAATTTGAGGGCATTCCCTACCAGATGCGCCCCGACCTCATCGACCGCGCCTGGTCCAATATGTTTGTGAAAGACGAGCACATTGTGAAGTAACAGGCCCCATTGCCAAAGACAGTCTAAGGGGATCAGCTATGCTACGCCCCCTTTTTCTTTTCTCCACCAAAGCCTAAATTGCGGCCATGACGCCCCTCGCCCGCCTTTTCGCCTTTCCGGTCAAAGCTTACCGGCTGATTTTCAGCCCATGGGTGGGGTTTAACTGCCGCTATCAGCCAACCTGTTCCGCCTATGCGCTGGAAGCTTTGGAAAAACATGGCGCGGTCAAAGGCAGCTGGCTCACCCTGCGCCGCATCGGGCGCTGCCATCCGCTCGGCAGCTCAGGCTATGATCCGGTGCCGGACGGCAAAGACAACAAACACTGCGGCTGCTCAAAGTCCTGAAACCCGCCGATTTCCGCCGCGCGCGCGTGATGCTCTGGACAGGCCCAGCCAATCTACCTAGAGCTGTGGCATCACCCATTGATTTGTTTGGAGTTTTCCCATGCGTTTTTCACGTCTTCTCGCGGCCTCATGTGTCGCCACTCTCGCCGCTTCCGCCAGCTATGCGGATAAATTTATCGGCTACGGCGCCATTGAGGGGTGGAACGTCCACATCGACACCGAAAAGAAATCCTGCCTTGTTGAGACCAAGGATCAACTCGACAACGTGATCCAAATGGGCCTGACCAAAGATCGCGGCATCGGCTACATCGGCGTGTTCACCACGGCCGAGACAGACATCAAGCGCGGGGACAAAGAAGCGGTTGGCATTTTGCTCGGCGATGAAATCTATGTTGGCGAAGCCACCGGCATGCGCGGCAACATCACCAAGGGCTACAGCGGCGGCTACGTCCTGACCGACAACCCCGCTGTTTACGAGGCCATCCGCCGCGAGCAGACCATGATTGTCTTCCCGGAAAAACACTACAGCTTCACCGTCGATCTGACCGGCACCGCCAAGGCGCTCGATCTGGCGCGCAAATGCAACCAGGAACAAGTTCAGTAAGCCCCGCAGCACGTATAAGCAGCAGTGCCTGACGCCTGACACCAAAGGCGTAAGACAAAGCGTCGAATGGTTAAGAATGGGATCGCCCCTTAGGCGGTCCTGTTTTTGTTTCCTCACACCTTTGACGCGCAAAAACTCACTAAAAAACCAATCTTTTGTGCAGCTTTGAGGCGCACCATAAAAAACAGGGGCTTTTACTGCGAATCTCAGCTTGCGCCGCATGACTCTCCTGTGGATAACTTTGGGGACAGATTGACCTTTGCCCAAGACTTCGCATAAGGCGCACATGCTTGATGATCTCGATGATATTCACCCGCTTTTTCACGGCGCGCCTTCTTCCGCTAGTTTCAAGAAGTTGCGCAAACGAATCGTACGCCAAACCCGTGAGGCAATCGAACAATACGGTATGATTGAGCGCGGCGCGCGCTGGCTTGTGTGCCTCTCCGGCGGCAAGGATTCCTATACCCTGTTGGCTATTTTGCATGAACTGCAGTGGCGCGGCCTTTTGCCGGTCAAGCTTCTGGCCTGCAATCTGGATCAGGGCCAGCCGGGCTTTCCGGCAACCGTGTTGCCCGAATTTCTGGAGCGCATGAAGGTTCCGCACCGCATCGAATATCAGGACACCTATTCGATCGTGAAAGACAAAGTTCCGGCCGGTCGCACATATTGTGCACTGTGTTCACGTCTGCGCCGCGGCAACCTCTACCGCATTGCCCGCGAAGAAGGCTGCAGCGCCGTGGTTCTGGGGCACCACCGCGACGATATTCTGGAAACATTTTTCATGAACCTCTTCCACGGCGGGCGCCTGGCGACCATGCCCCCCAAATTGGTTAACGAAGAAGGGGATCTTTTTGTCTACCGCCCCCTCGCCCATGTGGCCGAAGCCGATTGCGAGAAATTTGCCAATGCGATGAACTACCCCATCATTCCGTGTGATCTCTGCGGCTCGCAAGACGGGCTTCAAAGACAGCAGGTCAAACAGATTTTGGACCAATGGGAGGCCAACAGCCCCGGTCGCCGGCAGGTGATGTTCAAGGCCCTCACCAACGTACGGCCCAGTCACATGATGGATCCGAACCTCTTCGATTTTGCCGGTTTGATGCGTGATCCGGTAAAATTTGAACAAAATTCCGACAGCATTCCTAAGCTGCGTTAACGGATCACTTAAGAGAATCGATAAGAGTAGTTCGAGTTTTATGCCGCACGGGAAACGTCAAATGCAGTCAAAGCTGGGACAGCTCTTGGAATCGCTTCGTGCATTCTGGGTTCAGGAGTCTCATGTCCGGCAAGCGCTTCCGCTTGTCGTGCCTTTGGCGACTCTGGCGGCATGGTTCATCTTTGGCGAGATCGGCCTGCTGATCTGCGCCTTCCTGCTGCCGCTGCCGTTTCTGGCCTTCTCGCCGTTTTCCGAAAGCACCAAGCGCCGCGGCCGCAGTGAAACAGACGGGCTGACCGGCCTGCTGACCAGCACGGGTCTTGAGCACAAGATGCAGGACAAGATGGCGACGCTGGAGCACGACGGTCGCGTGACCGCCTGTTTCTCCATCAAGATCGACAACTTTGCCCGCCTGCGTGAAAACCACGGCGATCAGGCCGCCGAAGACGTGCTGCGCAATGTCGCCAACCGTCTCAAATTCGCCCTGCGCTCTGACGACATGGTGGCGCGCTCCGGCGATGCGGCTTTTGTTGTCGCGCTGGCGCCTGTGGCCTATTTTGATGTCGAAAGCGGCATCCAGATGGCCACCCGTTTCCAGACCGCTTTGGAAGAGCCGGTGCCCCTGCAGATGGCCTCCATCTATGTCAGCGTGTCCGTGGGCTTCTGCCTCTCCTCACGCCTGAGCCGCCCAACCGCGACAGCGCTCGTCCAGGCCTCCGAAATGGCCATGAACGAAGCGCAGCTCACCGGTGCCTCCAACATCCGCGCCTATTCCACGGATATGGGCCGCAAGGTGATCTCCCGCCGCAAAACCCAAAGCGAAGCGGCCCGCACCCTGCAACGCGATCAAATCCGCGCGTGGTTCCAGCCGCAGGTCTCCACCGACACCGGCCTAGTGACCGGCTTTGAGGCGCTGGCCCGCTGGGAACATCCCGAACGCGGCATCCTCGCCCCCATCCAGTTTCTCGACGTCCTGCAACAGACCGGCCAGATGAGCCAGCTTGCCGACCTGATGCTGCGCCAATCCCTTGATGCCCTGCGCGCATGGGATGATGCGGGCTACAGCGTGCCGGTCGTGGGCGTGAATTTCGCTGGCGAAGAGCTGCGCAGCCCCACTCTGGTGGAGCGCATTCAATGGGAACTCGACCGGACGGAGCTGCTGCCTGCACGTCTGGGCATCGAAGTGCTGGAAAGCGTGGTGGCTGGTGCGCCTGACGATATGGTGGTGCGCAACCTTGAAGCCATCTCCGCCCTTGGCTGCTCTGTGGATCTGGATGACTTTGGCACCGGCCACGCCTCCATTTCCTCAATCCGCCGCCTGCCGGTAAAGCGCATCAAGATTGACCGCTCCTTTGTCACCAACGTGGACCGCGATCAGGAACAACAGCGCATGATTGCCGCGATTGTCACCATGGCAGAGCGTCTGGGCCTGGAAACCTTGGCCGAAGGCGTGGAAAACTCCGCGGAACACGCCATGCTGGCGCAGCTGGGCTGTTCTCACGTGCAGGGCTACGGCATCGCCCGTCCAATGCCGTTCCATGAGACCCTGAAATGGATGGCCGCCCATCAGGAAAAGATCGGCCCGGCCCTCCAGATCGGCAACAAACCGAGCTGATCTGCGCGCCAACAGCCGCGCGCGCCCCGCACAGACAAGCAACGACACAACGGCTTTCCTGTGATTCCAGTCGAATCCCCTTGACCTTTGGCCCCCACCTCTGTTGAACCTCCCCAACGTTTCAACGACAGATGGCTTGCGGCAATGGACGATCAGAACAAGAACCTCATCCTCGCGACGGCGCTCAGCTTTGGCGTCATCCTGATCTGGTTCACCCTGTTTCCCCCACCAGAAGCGGTGGAGGATCCCAACGCCCCGGCGATCACCGCAGAAAGCACTGATGCCGCCACGCCGTCTACGGCCCCTGCCCTGAGCAGCGCTGGCACCGACACGGCGTCTGCCGCTGCCACGGGTGCCGAGCCAACGGCCGCTGCAGATGCGCCCCGTCTGGACATTGCAACCGACCGCGTGACCGGCTCGATCTCCCTGCTGGGCGGCCGCATCGACGATCTGAAACTCAATGATTACCGCGTGACACAGGACGCCGATTCCGAAATCGTGACCCTGCTGTCTCCCAACGGTGAGCCAAACGCCTACTACGCGCTCTACGGCTGGGCCCCCGGCGCCGGTCTGAACCTTGATCAGGTTCCCGGTTCCAACACCCTCTGGTCTGTTGAGAGCGGCGACATCCTGAGCGAAGACGCGCCCGTGACCCTGTCCTGGGACAACGGCGCAGGCCTCACCTTCCGCCGCACCATTTCCGTGGACGACAACTACATGTTCTCCGTGGACCAGTCGGTTGAGAACACCGGCGCAGGTTCCGTATCCCTCGCGCCATACGGTGTGCTGGCGCGCTACGGCCAGCCAGAAGATCTGAAGAACTTCTTCATCCTGCACGAAGGCATGGTCTCCATGGCCGACGGCGAGCTGGCTGAAATCGACTATGACGACATGACCGATTTCACCTTTGACCAACGCGAAGGCGCGCCTGCTGAGGTGACACAGGTTGAGGCCAACGGCTGGACCGGTTTCACCGACCACTACTGGATGGCCACCCTGATCCCGGCACCGGGCACAGGCTTCAAATCGGTCGCCAAATATGACGCAAACCGCGACATCTACCAGACCGAAGCCGTGATGCGCACGCTCACTGTGGCCGAGGGCGAGACCGCCACCACCTCCAGCCAGCTCTTTGCTGGTGCCAAGGAATGGGCGACCATCCGCGCCTATCAGAACGAGGGCGGCGTTCAGGGCTTCGTTGAATCCATCGACTGGGGCTGGTTTGCCTTCCTGACCAAGCCAATCTTTGCCCTGCTGCACTGGCTGAACGTTCAGATCGGCAACATGGGCTGGGCGATCATCGGCCTGACCGTGATCCTGAAAATCATCGTCTTCCCGCTGGCCTATAAATCTTATGCCTCCATGGCGAAGATGAAAGAACTCCAGCCGCAGATGGAAAAGCTGAAAGAAGCGGCCGGTGACGACCGTCAGAAAATGCAGCAATCCATGATGGAGCTTTACAAGAAAGAAAAGGTCAACCCAGCGGCCGGCTGTCTGCCGATCCTGATCCAGATCCCGATCTTCTTCTCGCTCTACAAAGTGATCTTCGTGACGCTTGAGCTGCGCCACGCCCCATGGCTTGGCTGGATCACCGACCTGTCCGCGCCGGATCCAAGCTCGATCTTCAACCTGTTCGGCCTGTTGCCCTTCGGCATTCCTGAACTGGGCTTCTTTGAGATCTTCAGCCTCGGCATTCTGCCAATCCTGCTGGGTATCTCCATGTGGCTGCAGCAAAAGCTGAACCCGGCGCCCACCGATCCGACCCAGCAAATGATCTTTGCCTGGATGCCATGGGTCTTCATGTTCATGCTCGGCAGCTTTGCCTCCGGCCTCGTGGTCTACTGGATCACCAACAACGTGATCACCTTCGTGCAGCAGTACGCCATCATGCGTCAGCACGGCTACAAACCGGACGTATTTGGCAACATCAAAGCCAGCTTTAAGAAAAAACCAAAAGAGGACGCCAAGTGATGGGCACAGTTGCCGCACTTTGGAGACACCCAATCAAGGCCCACGGACGCGAGTCCGTGGGTCACATTTCTTTGGTCGAAGGCCAGACCTTCCCCTGGGATCGCCGCTGGGCCGTGGCCCATGAGGCTGCCAAGACCGAAGGTGGCGAATGGGCCTCCTGCCGTAATTTCTCCCGTGCCGCCGGGGCCCCTGCCCTGATGGCCATCACCGCCAAGGTGGATGAGGACAGCGGCAAAATCACCCTGAACCACCCTGATCTGTGGGAACTCACCATCGATCCCGCCACCCAAGGCGACAAGCTGATCGATTGGGTGCGCCCGATCATGCCCAAAGACCGCGCCGCCAGTGCCAAACTGGTGCCCGCAGGCGAGGTTGGCATGACCGACAGCAACTTCCCCTCCATCGCAATCCACGCCACCGCCAGCCACCGCGCGGTCGAGGAGCTCTTGGGCCAATCGCTCTCCACAGAGCGCTGGCGCGGCAATATCTGGCTGGACGGGTTTGAAGCGTTTTCCGAGTTTGACTGGATCGGAAAGACCCTGCGCATCGGCACCGCCGAAATCGAAGTGCGCGAGCGCATCACCCGCTGCCTTGCCACCACATCCAACCCCGATACCGGCGTACGCGATGCCGATACGCTGGGCGCACTGAAGGGGGCCTATGGCCATCAGGACTTCGGCGTTTACGGTGTCGTAACCAAATCCGGCGACATTTCCGTCGGCGACACAGCGGAGCTTCTCTGATGCAACTGCCCTTCCCATTTGTCGAAGACCCGGAACCGATCGCGCTGGAGCGCGGCCGCAAGCTCTTCAATGGTGCCAACTCCGACTTTCTCAAAGGTGTGGTTGCCATGGATGGCCTGCCCGCCGGTGACCGTGTCGAGGTCTGCTTTGCGGGCCGCTCCAACGTGGGCAAATCCAGCCTGATCAACGCGCTGACCGGGCGTACCCGTCTGGCACGTGCCTCCAACACGCCGGGCCGCACGCAGGAAATCAACTTCTTCACCCTGACCGACAGCCACTATCTTGTGGACCTTCCGGGCTATGGCTACGCCAACGCGCCGCTACCGGTGGTCGAGAAATGGCAGCGCCTGCTGAAGCAATATCTCTCTGGCCGCGCCAACCTGCGCCGCGCCTTTGTGCTGATCGACAGCCGCCATGGCGTGAAAGACGTGGACGAAGAGATCATGTCTCTTCTGGACAGCTCCGCCGTGACCTTTCAGGTGGTGATGACCAAAGCCGACAAGGTGAAAGAGAAAGATCGCGAAAAGATCTTCAAACAGGTGCGCGAGAAACTCGCCAAACACCCGGCCGCCTATCCTGAGATGGTGCTGACCAGCTCTGAGAAGGGCGACGGCATCGGCACCCTACGCGCCATCATCGCAGGGCTTGCATAAATTGCAGCGGCTGTTGCCCCTGATCCTGCTGTTGGCCATCGGCCTGACAGCTGTCATCCCCAAAGGGTGGATGCCAAAGGTGATGGACGACGGCCACATCCTGCTCGTGCTCTGTACCGCAGATGAAATGGTGGAGATGCTCGTCGATGAAAACGGCGAGCCCGTGCCATTGCACGAACGCACCGGCGAAGAGCGCAGCCCCTGCGCCTTCTCCGCTGTGCCTGATGTCGCCATTGTGGCAGACGGCCCGCACCCTTTGCTGCTGGAGGGCACGCGCACCGCGCTCTGGCAACATCAGGGCTTCACCCACGAAAGCGCAGGCTTTCACCGCCGCTATGACGCGCGCGCCCCCCCTTCCCTCTCCTGACACCCCTTCAAAACCTAGCTTTATCCAAACCGCCCCGATTGCACGGGCTGCGGTCTGTCAGGAGATATCTTCATGGCTCAGAACAGCCAATTCAGCGGCGAAGCCGCCACCAACACCCTGTCCCAGAAACTCTATTTCGCCGCATGGCGCTGGCATTTTTATGCGGGTCTCTATGTGATCCCCTTCCTGATGATGCTTGCCATCACCGGAATGATGATGATGTTCATCACCCAGTTTGACGGGCGCGACGGGGAGAAAATCGCCGTCACGCCACAAGCCACCGCCCTCTCGATCTCAGAACAGGCAGGGGCCGCCACCAACGCTGTGCCCGGCACCGTGGTGGAATACATCGGCCCCAAAAGCGATAGCCTCGCCGCTGTCTTCCGCGTCAAAACAGACAGCAACCAGCAACTCGTCGCCGTTGATCCCTACACCGGCACCGTTCTGGAAAGCTGGGACCGCCGCACCGGCTGGTATGACTTTGCCGACAATGTGCACGGCTCTCTGCTGCTGGGTGACACAGGTGATCGCCTGATTGAGATCGCGGCAGGCCTCGGCCTCGTTCTGGTGCTCACCGGGCTTTACATCTGGTGGCCCCGTGGCAACTCCGTCTCCGTTCTGGTGCCAAACCTCGCCGCCCGTGGTCGCGCGCTTTGGAAAAGCCTGCACGCGGTTGTCGGCTTCTGGATCTCGGCCCTCATGGTGATCTTCCTGATCTCCGGTCTGGCATGGGCCGGCATCTGGGGCGGCAAATTTGTTCAGGCTTGGTCGACCTTCCCGGCTGAAAAATGGAACAACGTGCCTCTGTCAGACAGCACCCACGCCGCCATGGGCCACGGCAACCAGAACGACGTGCCATGGGCGCTTGAACAAACGCAAATGCCTGCCTCCGGCTCCGATGTGGGCGTCACCGGCACACCTGAGGGCGCGGCGGTTGACATCAACAGCCTCGTGGCTTTGGGCCGCGCGCTGGGCCTTGAGGGCCGCTTCCGCGTCGCTTACCCGGGGGATGAAACAGGCGTCTGGACCATCAACCGTGACAGCATGAGCAGCGACAGCACCGACCCAATGGGCGATGTGACCGTGCATGTGGATCAATACACCGGCAAAATCCTCGCCGAGGTGCGCTTTGCCGACTATTCCGTCGCTGGCAAATCCATGGCGGTCAGCATTCCCTTCCACATGGGCCTCATGGGGCTTTGGAACCTGATCCTGAACACCCTGTTCTGCCTTGCGGTGATCTTCCTCTGTGTTTCCGGCGTGATCATGTGGGTGAAACGCCGCCCGGGCAAAGCCCTGCGTCTCGCCGCCCCGCCAGCACCGCGTGAAATGCCGCTCTGGAAAGGCGCGCTCCTGATCGCAGCCGTGGTCTCCATCGCCTTCCCGCTTGTTGGCCTCACCCTGCTGGCCGTGCTCGCCTTTGACGTTATAGTGCTCTCAAACGTACCAGCGCTCAAACGCGCATTCTCTTAAATCACGTGAGCCCCCGCCGGCATCACGCAGGCGGGGGCCATAACTTGACCAATCCAGATTTCGCCACCGGCGTCGGCATCGCAGGCTGCGGCCGCATGGGCGCTCCGATGCTCGCCGCGCTCCGTGCCGCAGGGTTTGACGCCAAAGGCTTTGATGTGCGCCCGCCCTCAGACTTCGGCGCGCTTGCACCGCATATCCTGCCCCTCCCCGATTTCGCGACCCGGCTCACCACGCTGATCACCGTGGTGCGTGACGTCGCTCAGACCGACGATGTGCTCTTTGGCGCGCAAAATCTGATCGCAACCGCGCCCAATCTTTCCACCGTCATCATCTCCTCCACCCTGTCGCCACGCTACGTCCGTGCGCTGCGCGACAGGATCTCACCGCACATCACCCTGATCGACGCCCCCATGTCCGGCGCCGCCGTTGCCGCCGAAGAGGCCCGTCTGTCCTTCATGCTTGGCGGCGAGCCACAGGACATCGCCACGCATCAGCCTCTGTTTGAGGCCATGGGCGCGCATTTTCACCACATGGGAGGCTTTGGCGCGGGCATGCAGGCCAAAGTGCTCAACAACCTGCTCGCCGCCTCCAACACTGCCATGACCCGCCTTGTGCTCGATTGGGCCGATCAGAGCGGTCTGGAAGAGCGCGCGCTTCTGGATCTCATCCACACCTCCTCCGGGCAAAACTGGCTCGCCTCAGGATTTGAGGAGATCGAATTTGCCCGCGATGGCTGGGAAGTGGACAACACAATCGGCATCCTCACCAAAAACGTGGCCTCTGCGCTGGACGCCGCGCCCGAAGGGGCCGACACCGCGTTGCCTGATCTCATCAAAACCCAGATCCGCGCGCTCAAACCACGCGCATAAGCCCACGCGCCAAGCTTTCCCAAACCCGCGCCCATCACAAAGGCATCTCTCTAAAAAGTGCCTTGCAAGAGGCGCGCTCAACCGTTGCCAAACGCCCCATTTTGCTGCATGACAACGACATGACACTTCATGCACGCGCGCTCTCCGTTCATCTCTTCACTGCTACCGGGGCGGTTTTCGCAATGCTGGCGATGCTCGCCGCAGCTGATAGCAAATGGAGCCTCATGTTCCTCTGGCTCGTGGTGGCCTTCATCGTGGACGGCATCGACGGCCCGCTCGCGCGCCACTACGACGTGAAGAAAAACGCGGCTGAGTTTGACGGCGTGCTGCTCGATCTGATCATCGACTATCTGACCTATGTGTTCATCCCCGCCTTCGCGCTCTTCAAATCAGGGCTGATGGACGGCTGGACCGGTTGGTTTGCGATCATCGTGATCACCTTCACTTCGGCGCTCTATTTCGCCGACACCCGCATGAAAACCAAAGACAATTCCTTCTCGGGTTTCCCCGGATGCTGGAACATGCTTGTGATTGTCATCTTCGCGGTGGAACCCAACTTCTGGGTCAGCCTCGCGCTTGTGACCGTTCTGGCGGTGGCGATGTTCCTGCCGATCAAGTTCATCCACCCGGTGCGCACCGAGCGCTGGCGCTGGCTGTCTCTGCCCACAGCACTTGCATGGACCTTCTTTGCAGGCTGGGCCGCATGGGTCGATTTCCACCCCGAAAGCTGGGCGCATTGGGGCCTGGTGGCCACCTCGGTCTATCTTCTCGGCGCAGGTGCTGCGCAGCAAATCCTCTACCGCGAACGCCTCTGAGCCGCACCGCCCTAGGGCCGTCAGATCAGCAAGCCACCCGCGCGCTCATGTTTGAGCAGCCAGACTTTGGTCTCCACACCGCCGCGCCCTGAAAACCCGCCAAGCCCATTCGCTCCCAGCACGCGGTGGCAGGGGATTATCACCGGAATCGGATTTCCGCCACAGCCCTGGCCGATCGCCTGCGCAGGCACGCCGATCTCTTTGGCCAGATCACCATAGGTGCGGGTCTCTCCCAATGGGATCGCCAGCATGGCATCACAGACTTTCTGCTGAAACTCCGACGCTTCCACCCGCAAGGGCAGATCAAATCCCCGCGCGGGATCAGCAAAATAAGCCACCAACTGCGCCGCCGCCTCTCGCAGTAAGGGCGTGTCGTCCGCGCCCCCCTGCCCCCATTCCGCACGGGTGATGGCCCCGTCCTCTTCGGTCAAGGTCATAAGGCCAGTCGGGGTTTCAACGGTGGTTTGCAACATGGGCGCACGATGCCGCCTCCCCCGCCCAGAATCAAGGCCGCAGGCCGCCGGGCCAGCGCCCGCCCCCATGGGCGGGCGCTTGGTTGCCCAAGCACATAATGGAAACCGAGAACGTGTTTGGCAGAGATAAAGCACGATCCGGCGGACGACGACGCCCACCCACGGTCGGTCGCTGACCCTCAACAAAAAAGGGCGCCCAAACCGGACGCCCTCCTCAATCTCTTTGGCGAAAGCCTCAGCCCAGCGCGTCGTTACAACGGCCACAAACACCGTCATGGCTGTGCTTGCCAACGTCAGGCAGGATCTTCCAGCAGCGCTGACATTTCTCGCCATCAGCCTTCTCAAAGACCACGCCAACACCCTCAACTTCCGGCAGGCGGAAGGCCTCTGCCGGGCTTGGGTCGTTGTTCACGTCGATGGTGGAGGTGATGCAGACGTCAGCAAAGTTCACCGTCTTAAGCGCCTCAACCACTTCAGCGTCACGCACGTGCACCACCGGAGCCGCCTCAAGCGACGCACCGATCACCTTGTCGGTCCGCTGCACCTCAAGCGCGGCAGTGACAACACGGCGCACTTCACGCACCTTGGCCCATTTCGCAGCCAGCGGCTCATTGAGCCAATCCGCAGGCGTTTCCGGGAAGTCGATCAGATGCACAGAGCTGTCGTCCCCCGGGAAGCGCTCCAGCCAGACCTCTTCCATGGTGAACACCAGCACCGGCGCGAGCCATGTGGTCAGGCGGTGGAACAGGATATCGAGCACCGTGCGCGCCGCGCGACGGTTCAGCGTGTCCCCATCACAATACAGCGCATCCTTGCGGATATCGAAGTAGAAGGCCGACAGCTCCACAGTGGCAAAGTTGAAGACCGCAGAGACAACCCCTTGGAAGTTGAATTCCGCATAGCCCTTGCGCACCTGATGATCGAGCTCCGCCAGACGATGCAGCACCCAGCGCTCCAGCTCCGGCATATCCGCCACATCCACACGATCCGCCTCGGTGAACCCGCTGAGGGAGCCCAGCATAAAGCGCATGGTGTTGCGCAGACGGCGATAGCTGTCCGCCACACCTTTCAGGATCTCATCCCCGATCCGCTGATCCGCGGTGTAGTCGGTCTGTGCCACCCAAAGGCGCAGGATATCCGCGCCGTACTGCTGCACAACTTTCTCAGGCACAATGGTGTTGCCCAGAGATTTGGACATCTTGTTGCCCTTGGCATCCAGCGTAAAGCCGTGGGTCACCACATTTCGGTAAGGCGCACGGCCCAGCGTGGCCGAGGCCTGCAGCAGCGAGCTGTGGAACCAACCACGGTGCTGGTCGGTGCCTTCCATGTAGACGTCAGCAATGCCGTCCTCGGTGCCGTCCTCACGGTCGCGCAGCACAAAGGCGTGGGTGGAGCCTGAGTCAAACCACACGTCGAGCACGTCAAACACCTGCTCCCACTCATCCGCGTTATAGCCGTCACCAAGGAAGCGCTCTTTCGCGCCTTCCACATACCAGCAATCCGCGCCTTCTTCTTCAAAGGCCGCCTTGATGCGCGCGTTCACCTCAGGATCGCGCAACAGGAAGCCCTCATCGGTGGGCAGCGCGCCTTTCTTCACAAAGCAGGTGAGCGGCACACCCCAGGCGCGCTGACGCGACAGCACCCAATCCGGGCGGTCTTGGATCATGGAATAAAGACGGTTGCGGCCCTTCTGCGGGGTCCATTTCACCAGCTCATCGATGGAACGCAGCGCGCGTTCGCGGATGCTGTCGCCCATCTCGCCTTTGCCGTCATCCAGCTTGCGATCCACGCTTGCAAACCACTGCGGCGTGTTGCGGTAGATGATCGGCGCTTTGGAGCGCCAGCTGTGCGGATAGCTGTGCTTGATCTTGCCGCGCGCCAGCAGGCCGCCCACTTCGACCAACTTGTCGATGATGGTTTTGTTGGCATCACCCTCACCGCCTTTGCGGTTCAGGATGTATTTGCCACCAAAGAACGGCAGATCCGCACGGAAGCCACCGTCGTCCATGACGTTATAGGTCAGAACGCTCTCCAGCATGCCGAGATCACGGTAGAGCTCAAATTCCTCCATACCGTGGCTTGGCGCGCAGTGCACAAAGCCGGTGCCTTCGGTGTCGGTCACAAACTCGGCTGCACGGAAATCACGCAGGTCATCCCATTCGCCGTTCGCGCCGTCCGCACCATGCAGCGGGTGGGCAAGCCCCACACCTTCCAGATCGCTCACAGGCACGTCACCGACACGTTTCCACATGTCTGCATCCAGACGCGCGCGGGTCATCACGTCACCGGCCAGATTATCCGCCAGCACAAAACGGTCACCCACCTTGGCCCAGCTTTCTTCCGGCGTTCCGGTCACTTCATAGAGGCCATAGGCAATGTCTTTGCCAAACACGACCGCCTTGTTGGAGGGGATCGTCCAGGGCGTGGTGGTCCAGATCACCACATAAGCGCCCGCCAGCTTGTGATCAGCCGGCTCAGCCACTTTGAACTTCACCCAGATCGTGAAGCTTTCCTTGTCGTGATACTCAACTTCCGCTTCCGCCAGCGCGGTTTTCTCGACCGGAGACCACATCACAGGCTTGCTGCCCTGATAGAGCGTGCCGTTCATGAGGAACTTCATGAACTCATCGGCAATCACCGCCTCGGCATGGTAATCCATGGTGATGTAAGGGTTTGGCCAGTTGCCGGTGATGCCCAGACGTTTGAACTCCTCGCGCTGGATGTCGATCCAGCCCTCGGCAAACTTGCGGCATTCCTGACGGAACTCGACAATATCCACCGCGTCTTTGTCTTTGCCCTTCTTGCGATACTGCTCCTCGATCTTCCACTCGATCGGCAGACCGTGACAGTCCCAGCCCGGCACATAGCGCGCATCATGGCCCATCATTTGATGGGAGCGCACGATCATATCCTTGATGGTCTTGTTCAGCGCGTGACCGATGTGCAAATGGCCATTCGCATAGGGCGGGCCGTCATGCAGCGTGAAGGGCGTGCGCCCCTCTTTCTCGCGCAGGCGGTCATACACACCCAGCTTTTCCCAACGCTCCAGCCACGCAGGCTCACGCTTGGGCAGCCCCGCGCGCATCGGGAAATCGGTTTTCGGAAGGTTCAGCGTATCTTTGTACTCTGGGGTCTCTTTGACGGTATCGGCACACATGTGTCCGGTCCTTTTCAGGCGGTCTTATTTGGAAGGATGTAGAGCGGCGCGGCAGTCCATACGCCTTGTCCCGGCGGCTCGTTCTTGGATCAGAGCGCCGGGCTGATAATTCGAATAATAATTGCGAATATCTGCGTCATGAGCGCCTTATAGGCGGCTCAGCCCATGGGGTAAAGCAATGATCGCCCCCTCAGCACGCCCAAGACCATATAAGAAAGGGAGCTGCGGCAATCGCAACTCCCTCACATGCTGTCAAACGGGCTGGCTGGGTCCGGGTTGGTCTGGCGGCGTGGCTGGCAAAAGCTGGCTGCGTGGCGTGACCTGAGGGGACCTAAAAGAGCCTCATCTGGCGCGCTGGTCTGATCAGAAAACCGTCAGACACAAAGTCGACGACTTAGGCCGCCTGACCTTCAAAGCTGCCGCACCAGTCGTTGCTTTTCACAACCGGCCATTGCGCCGCGCCTTTCATCTCCTCTTCGGTGAGGAAGGTCGGCGCGTTGAAGCGGCACAGACCCGCGGTATCGGCTTTCGCAGCTTCAGAAACAGCAGCCCCGTCAAAGAACGCACATACGTTGCAAGCTTTATCAGTCATCGGTCTTTCCTTTTGCTTTTCAGAACCCAAACTGGCTGGCGACGGGCTGGCTGTGGTTGTTCTGCTGGCTATCGAGACTCACCACGAGCCCCACATCAATTCGTGCTCCAGTGGTATCCTTAAAAACCCGCAACCTCAAGATTATTTTTGTTTACTTTCAGTTACTTGACAGATTTGCTCAACAACCAAACCCGAGTGTTTCACTTCCCAACCCCAAGTAAAACACATATGTCACACCCGCAAAGCACCCTGCGCGCTTGTGTGCGCAGCAGCACCTCTGTAGGCACGTCCAAAAGGACACCAAGACATGGCCACATTGCCTCCAAAATTTGACGTGACACGCGAAGAGATCTCCCGCGTGGTGGCCGCGTTTTACGAAATGGTGCGCCAGCACCCGGGTCTCGGGCCGGTCTTTGCCGTACATGTGGAGGATTGGCCCGCCCATGAGGCCAAGGTGGCCGATTTCTGGGCCAATGCGATACTGTATGAGCGCTCTTATGACGGCAATCCGCTCAAGGTCCACCGCGAGGCGGGCAATGTGCGCCCCGGCATGTTTGACGCCTGGCTTGCGCTTTTTGAGATGACGCTGAAGCGCGAACTCTCCGAGGACCAAGCCGCCGCCTGGTCTGCTCTGGCGCATAAAATCGGCCGTTCCCTGCGCGCCGGCGTGGTCGAGCAGATCAAAGGCCCCGGCGGCGTCCCAATCCTGCGCTGATCCCCCCCGCTTAAACACGGCCTCACCACCGCTTCCTCTTGCCTTAAATATCCCCGCCGGAGGCTCCCCAAAGCCGCCACAAGCGCAGCGGCCGGTTGTGACACCCTGCCCCCTCAGCTCTCTTTGTTGAACAGCCCGGTCAAGGCCCGCTTCACCAGCCCTGCCACCGAAGGCCTGCGCCCCGCACCAAAGGGCAACGGACGGCACACTTCCATCGCCGCAACACCCACGCGTGCGGTCAGCGCGCCATTCACGATGCCCTCGCCAAACCGGCGGCTGAGCTTGGCCAACGCGCCGCCGCCTGCAACCGTGCCAATCAGGTCTTCGCCTGCAGCCACGGCCCCCGTGGCCACCAGATGTGTCATCACCGCGCGAAACAGCCGCCAGCTGCCCAGCGTGCCCGACCGCCCGCCATAAATCTCCGCAATCCGCCGGATCATGCGCACATTTGACGTCAGCGCCGCCACGACATCCGCCAGCGCCAGCGGCACCAACGCTGTCACCGCCGCCACCTGCCGCGCTGCCGCCTCCACCTCGCGCTGCGCCGCCATATCCAGCGGCGCCATCAGCTCCGCCTCCGCCAAAGTGATCAGCGCATCTGCGTCCAGCACCTCTTCGCGCTGTTTGCTCAGACCATCCCGCCCCCAGGCCAGATCCTCCCGCCCGCGGTAAAACCGCAGCAAATCATCCACAACGCCCCGCGCCTGCGTCAGATCATGGGCCCGCACCGCCGCATCCACCCGCGCCTTCAGCCCGTCCACGCGCCGCAGCCGCGCCAGCCCTGCCAGCTCTTTCAAAATGATCAGCACAGCCACCACCAAAGCCGCCGCGCCGATTGCCGTCACAGCCCAGCCTAAGAGCGGAAACCGCACCACCAGTCCGGTCACAAAATCCCAAGCCGCCACCGAAAGCGCCGCCCCGAGAAACGCCGCCACCAAGGCCCAAAACAGCCGCGCCAACCGCGAAGGCTTCCCCGCGCCCAGCTTGGCCGCCACCTGCATCGCCTGCCCGCTTGGCGTCTCCACCATCAAATCCGGCACCGGCGCCGCCTCCGCCACCTTGGGCGCAGGACTGTCTTCCAGATCGATCAAAATCGGGCCTTTGCTCATGACATGTCTCTCCGCTCTTGCCGCCAGACATACCGGATGTCCGGCATCCGTTCCGCATTGCCCGCGCCATCCGTGCGCTCTTTCGCACAAAACCCGGCGGCCTCGTAAAACCTCTGCGCCGCGAGGTTTTCCTGAAAACACCACAGCTGCAGCTCTGCCACTCCCTCTTGCGCACGTGCCAACAACCCAGTGCCCAGCCCACGCCACCGCGCCTCCGGTCGCAGATAAAGCGCGGTGATCCAGCCATTTTTGCTGGCCAAAAACCCCTGAACCTGCCCATCAGCCTCAGCCACCCAGCACTCCTCTGCCTCAACCAAATGCGCGCAGAACGCTTGGGTGTCGGCCAAGCTGTGCAGCACCGGCATCCACGGCGTGTCTTCAATCCAGCCTTGCAGGATCGCGCCCATCACAGGCCCATCAGATGCTTGAGCACAGCGCAGGACCGCCGTCACAACACATCTCCCAGCAAAAACTGTGCCGCGCGGTCGATCCGGATATGGGGCGGGCCTTCGCCGGGGCGCAACGTATTGGCCGCAGGCGCAAAGCGCATGATCTGATAATCCTGATCCAACCAGCCGTCCGCCCCCACCTTGGCCGCGTTCAGCAACACATTGGGATCCTCCGGCAACTGGCCGGGATAAAACGCCGCCTGCCGCCCATCTGCCAGCAGACGCCCGCGCACACAATCAAGCGCCGCGCCATCGTGGCTGACGGTCTCCTCCACCGTAGCCCGCAAGGAAGCCAGCGAAAGCGCCTCGGTCTCAGCACCCGCAAATTGCGCGCGATCCGCCGCCTCCCGTGTCAGCGCCTGCATGATCGAGGTCAACTGCGGGTGCTGGCTGTGATGCAGATGATCCGCCTTGGTAGCGGCAAAGAGGATCTTCTCCACCCGCCGTCCCCCCAGCAGCCGCGTGAGCCAGGCCGTGCGTCCGGGGCGAAACGCGGTGAGCGTGTCCGCCAACCCGCCGCGCAGATCCTCCAGCGCCCGCGGCCCCGCGTGGATCGCGCCCAGCGCATCCACCAGCACCACCTGCCGGTCGATGCGGGCAAAATGATCGCGGAAAAACGGCTTCACCACTTGCGCCTTATAGGCCTCAAAGCGTTTCTCAAACGCCCGCCACAGGCTGCTCTTGGCCGCGTTTTGCACGGGCGCTAGCGGCGCAAAGGTCAACACCGGCGATCCCGCCAGATCACCGGGCAGCAAGAATCGCCCCGGGGTGCAATCGGAATAGCCGCCCGCGCGCGCCGCCTGCAGATACTCCGCAAAAGCCGCCGCCAAATCCTGCGCCTTGGGTTCATCCAGATCATCCGCCCCGTCCATGGCGCGCATCAGCCCCAGAAACTCGGCCGCTTCATCCCGCGCTGCGATCCGCCCCAGAACCTCCGCACTCCACTGCGCGAAGCTCTTCTCCATCAGCCCCAGATCCAGCAGCCATTCGCCCGGGTAATCCACAATATCCAGATGCACGGTGCGCGCGCCCTGCAGCCCGGCCAGAAGGCCATTGGGCCGGACCCGCAATGACACCCGCAATTCGCTGATCGCGCGGGTGCTCTCCGGCCATTGGGGCGCGGCCCCCGTCATCATCGCCAGATGCCGCTCATAATCAAAGCGCGGCACCAGCTGATCCGGCTGCGGCTGCAAAAACGCCGCCTCAATGCGCCCTTCTGCGGCGGCGGCCAGCTGAGGCATGCGCCCGCGATCCAGCAGATTGGCCACCAGCGAGGTGATGAACACCGTCTTGCCCGAACGGGCAAGCCCGGTCACCCCCAGCCGCACCACAGGCTCAAACACACCGCTGACCCCATCGGCCACCGCCTCAACCTGGCGCGCGATCCCATCTGTTATTGTGCTTATGACCAATGGCTTGGGCCCTCTGCCTGTTTGCCTCAACCTATGCGGCGGCCCCCTGTATTTCCAGTGGTGAGAATGACTTCAAATTTCCCCCCAAGTGCGGTAACCGGACGCCCATGCCCAGATATGCTCTCCAAGTCGAATACCACGGCGCCCCTTTCGCAGGCTGGCAGCGCCAGGCCGATCAGCCCTCTGTTCAGGGGGCCATCGAGGCCGCTTTGGCCAAGCTTGAGCCGCGCGAACACACCATTGCCGCTGCAGGCCGCACCGATGCGGGCGTGCATGGTCTGGCGCAGGTCGCCCATTGTGACATGGAAAAAGACTGGGATCCCTTCCGCCTGTCTGAGGCCCTGAACTTCCAGCTCAAGCCCGACCCTGTGGCCATCGTCAACGCCGCTCGCGTGGACGATGACTGGCACGCCCGGTTTTCCGCCACCGAACGGCGCTATCTCTTCCGCATTCTCATGCGCCGCGCCCCCGCCACCCACGAAACGGGTCTTGTCTGGCAGGTCAAACATGATCTCGACGTCACCGCCATGCAGGCGGGCGCAGACCGTCTGCTTGGCAACCATGATTTCACCACCTTCCGCAGCTCTATCTGTCAGGCGGCGAGCCCGCAGAAAACACTGGATGAACTGCGCGTGGAGCGCGTGGAGACCATCGGCGGGCCGGAAATCCATTTTCACGTGCGCGCGCGTTCCTTCCTGCACAATCAGGTGCGCAGCTTTGTCGGCACGCTGGAGCGCGTCGGCGCAGGCGCGTGGACACCGGATGATGTGACCGCCGCGCTGGAAGCCCGCGACCGCGCCGCCTGCGGCCCGGTGTGTCCGCCACAGGGTCTCTATTTGGCTGGGGTCACCTATCCGGATGCCCCCTTTCCCTGATCTTGCAAACCGGCCTCAGCCCGCTTGTGATCAGCAAAACAAGGCAGAATCGAGAGCTTACCAAGGGTAAACCCTTGACCTTCTCGCCCAAATCCATGCTATTTGCCCGTCACAGGAAACTCTTGAGGCCCCACATGTTCAAGCCAGCCATCACCGGCACCGGTGTCTTCACGCCAGATCAAGTCATCACCAACGACGAGCTGGTCGAAAGCTTCAATGCTTACGCCGACAAGATGAACGCCCAGAACGCCGCCGCCATCGAAGCCGGCGAGATGGAGCCCATGCAGCATTCCTCCAGTGAATTCATCTACAAGGCCTCCGGCATCAAACAGCGCCACGTGCTCGACAAAGAAGGTGTGTTGAACCCCGATGTGATGCACCCGCTGCTGCGCCAGCGTAGCGATGACGAACCCGGCGTGATGACCGAGATGGCCCTTGATGCCTGCACCAAAGCGCTCGCGCAGGCGCAGGCAGACGCTTCCGAGATTGATCTGGTGATCTGTGCGGCCTCCAATATGGAGCGTGCTTATCCGGCCATCGCAATTGAGATCCAGAACGCGCTTGGCGCGGGCGGCTTTGCCTTTGACATGAACGTGGCCTGCTCTTCTGCGACCTTCGGCCTGCAGGCCGCGGCCGACATGGTGCGCTCCGGCTCCGTGCGCAAAGCCATCGTTGTGAACCCGGAGATCTGTACCGGCCACCTGGAATGGCGCGACCGCGATTGCCACTTCATCTTTGGCGACGTGGCCACCGCCACCGTGATCGAACGCGCCGAAGACGCCAAAGGCGACTACTTCGAAATCATCTCGACCCGCTGCGCCACCGAGTTCTCCAACAACATCCGCAACAACAACGGCTTCCTGCGCCGCTCCCGCCCCGATGGGGTGGTCGACCGCCGCGACATGCAGTTCATGCAGAACGGCCGCAAAGTGTTCAAAGAGGTGGTGCCAATGGTCTCCGCCCACATGCTCTCCCACCTCGAAGCAGAAGGCGTGTCCCCAGACAATCTGCGCCGCCTCTGGCTGCACCAGGCCAACAAGTCGATGAACGACTTTATCGGCAAGAAGGTTCTGGGCCGCACACCGGAAGACGGCGAGCAGCCCAACATCCTGCAGGACTACGCCAACACCTCCTCTGCGGGCTCCATCATCGCCTTCTCCAAATACTCTGACGATCTGGAAGCCGGTGACTACGGGGTGATTTGCTCCTTCGGCGCGGGCTATTCAGTTGGATCCGTGCTCGTCAAGCGTCATTAACAAACTGTGATTCGAAGTGTGCGGTATACTGCCGCACGCTGACTGTCAGAAATGATAGGCTATCTCGAGAAAACTATCACAATTGACAGCTCTCTTTACTGTGACCACCCAGTCTCCCCTACCAGACTCACGTAAGGTAATGCGCTAGCATGGTCTACGGAGGGAGCTGTTGTTTCGCCGCGGTGCTACCCCAGGCATCCTGAGACAAGAGGTTCGAGAGGTGATAGTTTACTGATCCCCTTCTACTCTGCGCTGTCCCGTGCGGAGTCTTGTATGCACACCCGTGCACATATTTTCCCTGTATGTCTTTTCATGACGTGTAGGTGCCCCGGTTCTCCGGGGCACCTTTTTCTTTGGGCTCCAAAAAACACCAGAACCCGAAAATAATCATTATAATTCAAATGCTAACGATATCTCACAAGATGCTTGCCGCCCGGCGGATCATCCATCTCAACCAGAATGCCCGCTTCCTCATTGTGCATCCGGTTCAGCGGATCTTTCACCAGCCCGGCGCTCATCGCCAGCGCTGCAAGGTCCGCTCGATTGGACAGCCCGGTCTTGCTGAGGATGTTTTTCATCCGTTGCCGCACCGCAGAAACAGAGATCTCAAGCTTCTCGGCAATCACCTTGTCCTGAAGCCCGGCCCCGATCATTTCCAGAAGTTCGCGCTGTTTGTCCGAAATTTGGTTCCGCTCGGTAAATTCTGCCGCAAAATGAGCAAGATACCGCTGATGACCCATCATTGCGACAGTATTTAGGACCCATCCATGGGTCTGAATGATGTGTCGCATCTCTCTTTTGGAGTGGTCCCCGCAAAAGGTGATCAGCGCGGCTTGCGGCGGCGCATTCAGCCGCAGAGGAATAGAGAACCCAGCGCGCAAACCCCGCTCAGCCGCCTCCTTGAGCACCTTGTAGCGCTGCTCCGGGATGTGGTGAAATTCATCCGCAAACTCCAACCCCACCGCAATCGGCGTCAGGCAATTGATCGCATGGGTACGGAAATAGCTCCACTTGGAGGTCTCTGGATCGTTGTTGTGGGTGTTCAGCCAGGTGCTGTCATAAGAGGTACGGATAAACAGCGTCCGCTTCCAGTTGGAGAAGTTGTTGGCGCAGATGAAATCAATATATGGCAGGTTCAGGGTCTGCCCCACCTCGACAATCAGCGCCCAGACCTCCGCCGAAGTCCGCGTGGCTTCCAGATCCGCCAGAAACCCGTGCAACAGTTCCGGTGTGTGACGCTCTGCCGCCAGAAGCGGCCGACGCCCGGACGCATCGATCATCGGTCAGACGGATTCCTCTTCCAAATGCAGCTTCATATCCACTAGAACCTGCTGCAGCGCGACGGTTTCGCGCAACAGACGTTTGGCCTCGGTGACGGTGATCACCCCATCCTCGATGGATTGGTTGTATTCCGCCATCAGCAGAGCAAACCGCTGGCTGAGCGCGATCACATCGGAGTTGACGCCCCCCTTGCTGTTCGGATTGCGGCGGCTGTCATGGTTGAGCGAATTGCCCCGCAGCTCCGCAAGTGCTGCGGTCACATGCGGATAAGACGCCGCCTCTTCCAGCGCGGCCACCGCATCAATCGGCATAAACCGGTCCGCGTGCTCTTCATGCCCGGAATAGTAGCGCCCCAGCGTTGCTTTGGACTTGCCCGTCAGCTCGCAGGCAGCCTCAATCCCGACGTCTTTCACCAAGGCCTCGGAATGCTTCTTCAGATAACTGTCCACAACGCTCATATATTCGTTCCAACCCATTGAATGATCTGCCGCATTTCATCTCACACCCCCACGTGAGGGGAAAGGCAGATTTCTTTTCCCATTTTCGAATTAACCCTATTTTTGTCATTTGAGAAAGACCGGAAGCGTTTCCTCCGGCAATGTCAGTGTCCGGTGGGTGCAGCCGGATCATAGGAGGGCGGTGGAGATCTGCGTGGAGATCCGCCGTTGGCCAACAGGCCGCGCATCCCGAGATCAACATCCCCAATGGTTCAACCAGTCTGACCCCGGGGTGCGCTCCGCCCGCCAAACAATCCTCTCTCAGCCGCCGACCCGGCGCAGCGATCGGCCACTGTGCATCGCCATCAGAGTTTTTCGCGCAGCCCTCCCCCCACGGTCTTGCACCCATGGCCCGTTGCGTCTTATCACCCGCCCATGGCCAAGCTGTATTTCCAATATTCGACCATGAACGCCGGCAAATCGACTGTGCTTTTGCAGGCCTCTCACAACTACCGTGAGCGCGGGATGCAGACTTATCTGCTCACCGCCAAGCTCGACCACCGCGCAGGGGCGGGACGCATCGCCTCCCGCATCGGCATTTCCGAGCCTGCAGACACCTTTGATCCAAGCTCTGATCTCTTTGCCAAGATCAAGGCCCGTATCGACGAGGGAAAAATCGCCTGTGTCTTCATTGATGAGGCGCAGTTCCTGAGCGAGGAACAAGTCTGGCAACTGGCCCGCACCGTGGATGATCTGAAGGTGCCGGTCATGTGCTACGGCCTGCGCGTCGATTTTCAGGGCCAGCTGTTCCCCGGCTCCGCCGCGCTTCTGGCACTTGCTGATGAGATGCGCGAAGTGCGCACCATCTGCCATTGCGGCAAGAAAGCCACCATGGTTGTGCGTCAGGACGAGACCGGCAATGTCCTGCGCGAAGGCGCTCAGGTGCAGATCGGCGGCAATGAAAGCTATGTGTCCCTCTGCCGCCGCCACTGGCGCGAGGCCATGGGCGACATGCCCAAGGAACGCAGGGCGGCGGAATAAACCCACCGCCCGCGCCTCAGATTATCAGGCCTGCAAAAGGCTTTAGACGAGATTTGGCGGCGTTTGCCCTTGGGCAAAGGCGATCAGGTTCTCCACCGCCATCAGCCCCATCTGCGTGCGCACTTCCAGCGCCGCTGTGCCCAGATGCGGCAACAAGGTGACGTTGTCGCGCTTGCGCAGAGCTTCCGGCACCTTGGGTTCAAACTCATAGACATCCAAACCCGCCCCGCCGATTTCCTCCGCCTCCAAAGCGGCGATCAAAGCGGCCTCATGTACCACTTCCCCGCGGGAAATATTGATGAAATGGGCGTGGCTTTGCATCGCGGCAAAGACCTCCGCATCAAACAGATGATGGGTGTCCGCCCCACCGGGCACCGCCGCCACCAGCACATCCACCTGCGCCGCCAGATCGGTGATCGAGGTCACGCGCTCCGCCGGAAAGGCCAGCTCTTTTTCAGAGCGGTTCCAGTATTTCACCGGCATGCCAAAGCCAAAGTGGCAGCGCGCAGCAATCGCCTGACCAATGCGGCCCATGCCCGCGATGCCGACGGTCTTGCCGGTCAGATGCATGCCCAGCATTTGGGTCGGATGCCAGCCGCGCCAGTGGCCTGCGCGCACCAGACGTTCGCCCTCACCGGCGCGCCGTGCGCTCATCAGGATCAAGGTCATCGCCACATCTGCCGTGGCATCGGTCACAGCACCCGGCGTGTTGGTCACGGTTATGCCCGCCATCTTGGCGGCCTTGGTGTCGATATGATTGAAGCCCACGCCAAAATTCGCCAGCATCTTGCAGCGCGGCGCCGCCACATCGGCAAACACCTTGCGGTCAAAGGCATCGCCCAGTGTTGGCAGCACCAGATCAAAGTTGCGCAGGGCATCGCGCAGCTCATCCCCCTCCATCGGCAGGTTGTTGAGCCGCACCGTCACCGAAAACTGCGCCCGCGCCGCCGCGAGCACCTCATCTGGCAGCGGCCGTGTGATCAAAAGCGATTTCAATGCATCCGCCCCCCGTTTGGCACCGGCCCGTCCGGGCCGATCAGCGTGATCTCTCCCGCCTCATCGGGCAGCCCCAGCACCAGAATTTCCGACATGAATTTACCGATCTGGCGCGGTGGAAAATTCACCACCGCCATCACCTGTTTGCCAATCAACCCTGCGGGATTGTAATGCGCGGTGATCTGCGCCGAGCTTTTGCGCACGCCCAGCTCATCGCCAAAATCCACCCAGAGCTTGATCGCAGGTTTGCGCGCCTCCGGATAATCTTCCGCCCGCACCACCGTGCCCACGCGAATATCGACCTTCAGAAAATCGTCAAAACTGATCTCAGCCATTGGCCAGCTCCCGGCTCCGCTCCGCCGCAGCGCCCACGGTTTTGATCATCAGAGGCGGCAGGCCTTCTGCGGTGTCCATCAGAACCTCCAGCCCGGCCTGCGTGGTGCCATTGGGGCTGGTCACATTGATGCGCAGCTGTTCGGGGCTTTCCTCAGCACTCTCCGCCAGCGCGCCTGCACCGGCCACCGTGGCTTTGGCCAGCGCCATGGACAGCTCAGGCGACAAACCCTGCGCCTCTCCTGCCGCCGCCATGGTCTCGATCATGTGAAACACATAGGCCGGGCCTGAGCCGCTCAGCCCGGTGACCGCATCCATCTGGCTTTCACGCTCAAGACGCACCACCTGCCCAACTGCGGAAAGCAGCGCCTCAGAGGCGACCAACCCGGCCTCTCCCGCAGGCCCATTGGCCACGATTGCCGTGATGCCCTTGCCGACCGCCGCGGGCGTGTTGGGCATGGCGCGCACAATCGGTGTGTTGTTGCCAAGAATGTCTTCATAGGTGCCGATGGAAATGCCCGCCGCAACCGAGACAAACAGCGTCTCGCCATTGCCCATGGCCGCCAAAACCGGCAACGCATCCGCCATCATCTGGGGCTTCACCGCGATCAGCACCACCGCGGGCGCTGCTGGCAGCTCTGCATTCACATGGACACCGCTCTGCTGCACCCAATCGCTGGGAAAGGGATCCTGCACCCAGACCGAGCCCGCAGGCAGCCCATCCGCCAGCCAGCCCTGCAACATCGCAGAGCCCATCTTGCCGCAGCCCAAAAGCACAAGCCCGCGCTCGGCCACCAAAGTCATGTCCATGAAAGCCCCCTTATCCTGTTGGGGGCAAGTGTTACGCCCGCCCGTAGGCCTCTGCAATGGCAACTTGCATTGCATCTTTCACAGTTCGCTCACCCCAGACCACAAGCTGAAACGCCGGGTAAAACCGCTCTGCGTTCTGCACCGCGTTGCGGATCATCGTGTCGATCTGATCAGGGCTCGCCACCTGTCCGCCCGTCAGCACCAGACCATAGCGATAAATCATCAGCTGCTGGCGCTCCCAATAGGTGAAGGCACCGGACCAGCACTCATCATTCACCGCATTCAGCGTCTCATAAAGCTGCGGCAGCTTCTCTTGTGGCGGCTGCGCCTCATAGGAACAGACCAGCCGCAGGGTCTCGTCATAAGCAGACCAAGCCAGCGTGATGGAATAGGTCTTCCACTGTCCTTCGACCGCCATGGCGATCTGATCATCTGCGATCCGCTCAAAATTCCAGTCCCGCACCTCTGCGATATGCTCAACGATATCAATAGGGTGCAGGTCTTCTTCCAGAAACTGCTCTGATAATGCCATGGCGCCACCTCGTTTTGCTATCGCGTGGGGATTGGCAGCTCCCCTAACGCTTGGTGCCTGCTCTAGGACCTGTGGAAAACTCCACCGCCCTTACAACATATGGTGAGGTGCCCTTTACGATGTGTAAAGCAAAATATCTGTGGATAACGCAATAAGTTGTGGATTAAAGTGAAGTATGCACAAGTCTCCACCGCCCGGTGAGAGACCCAAGGAAGGGCTGTTCCCAATGCCCGGATTTTCACCAGATTCCAAGAGGATAGTGATGGGACAGCAGGAATTCCCCTTTGCGCAGGTCGAAGTCTTCACCGACAGCCCGAGTTTTGGCAACCCGCTGGCCGTTGTCGGCGACGCAGAGCCCCTCAGCGAGGCCCAAATGGGGCAACTCGCCAACTGGACAAACCTGAGTGAAACAAGCTTCCTGCTGCCGCCCCGCGATCCTGCGGCCGACTACCGCGTGCGGATTTTCACCCCGGCGCAAGAGCTGCCTTTTGCCGGCCACCCGACACTCGGAAGCGCGCAGGTCTGGCTCAACCAAGGCGGCACACCCAAAGGCGGCGACATCCTGCAGGACTGCGGCGCAGGCCTGATCCGCATCCGCCGCGACGGCGAGAAGCTCTTCTTCATGGCCCCGCCCCTCACCCGCAGCGGCGCACTGGATGCAGCCACCCGCGCCCGCGCCATCAATGGCCTCGGCCTCTCAGGGACAGACATCGTGGAGTCCGCATGGGTCGACAATGGCCCCGGCTGGGCGGCGCTTCTGCTGCGCGACCGCGCCACGGCCATGGCCATCTCACCGGATTACGCGACGCTGAACGGCCTGCGCATCGGCGTCGTTGCCCCGGCAACGGAAACCGACTTTGAAGTACGCGGCTTCACCGCCCGCGGGCTGGAAGACCCGGTGACAGGCAGCCTGAACGCTGGCGTCGCCCAATGGCTCATCGGTGCAGGCCATGCCGCACCCAGCTACGTGGCCGCACAAGGCACCGCCTTTGGGCGCAAAGGCCGCGTGCATGTGCAAGGTAATGGCGGCGAGATCTGGGTGGGTGGCGCGGTGCAAAGCTGCATCACAGGCACAATTGCGCTGTAATCAAAAGAAAAAGGGCCGACCCATCAGCCAGCCCCACAGTCTTCAGCTCGGCAAAAGCCTGAGCCTTACTTGCCTTCCAGCGCCTCGATCCGGGCTTTCAGGGCTTCGTTTTCTTCACGGGCCTTCTGCGCCATGGCGCGCACCGCATCAAATTCCTCGCGGGTGACAAAATCACGATCCGCCAGCCAGCGGTCCATCAGCGATTTCATCGCGTTTTCCGCCTCATCCTTGGCGCCCTGAGCGACACCCATGGCGTTGGTCATCAACTGAGACATGTCGTCCATGAATTTGTTCCGGGTTTGCATCGCTCTCTCCGCATTGTGATCCTGACCCCTTATATGGGCGTCAACGCCCGCAGACACAAGGTTGACTTTGTCGCGCGCACCCGGCCATTTGGGCCGCAAACGGAGAGGCACATGAGCGGACAAATTCCCTTCCCCAATATCTCGCCAGAGATCTTCTCGATTTCCGCCTTTGGCATGGAATTTGCCCTGCGCTGGTATGCGCTGGCCTACATCGTCGGCATCCTGATCGGCTGGCGCATTGTGGTCGCCACCGTAAATCGCGCGTCGCTCTGGCCAAACGACACCGCCCCGATTGAAGCGCGTCAGGTCGAAGATCTGCTCAGCTGGGTCATTCTCGGCGTGATCCTTGGCGGCCGCCTTGGCTATGTGCTGTTTTACAAACCCGCCTTCTACCTCGCCAATCCGGGGGACATCATCCGCATCTGGGATGGCGGCATGGCCTTTCACGGCGGCATGCTGGGCGTGATCCTCGCAGGCTTCCTCTATTGCCGCAAATATGACCTGCGCCCGATGCAAGTCGGGGATGCCATGGCGCTTGGCGTGCCGGTCGGCCTGTTTCTGGGCCGGATTGCCAACTTCATCAACGCAGAGCTCTGGGGCCGCCCCACCGATCTGCCATGGGGCGTGATCTTCCCCGGTCAGGCCGCGCAGGATTGCGGCCAACTGGTGGCCTATTGCGCGCGCCACCCCTCCCAGCTTTATGAAGCTCTCATGGAAGGCGTGATACTTGGCAGCCTCATGTTGTGGCTCGCTTACCGTCGCGGCGCGCTCAAACGCCCCGGCACCCTCATCGGCACTTTCCTAGCCGGCTATGGCACCGCGCGTTTCCTTGTGGAATTTGTCCGCCAACCCGATGCGCAGTTCATTTCGCCAGGCAACCCGCTCGGCCTCGCGCTGCAGATGAACGGCTACGGCTTCACCATGGGGCAACTGCTCTCGCTACCCATGATCGCCCTTGGCCTCTACCTCATCCTGCGCGCACGCCCTGAACCCGCGCCCGCCACATGAGCACATTGACCCAGCACCTCCTCGCCCGGATTGAGGCCCACGGCCCCATGACCGTGGCGGACTATATGGGTGAGGCGCTGCTGCATCCCACCATGGGCTATTACACCACACGCGATCCTCTGGGCGCCGCCGGTGATTTCACCACCGCGCCGGAGATCAGCCAGATGTTTGGCGAACTCATTGGCCTCTCGCTGGCGCAGGCTTGGCTCGACCAAGGCGCCCCCGCCCCCTTCACATTGGCCGAACTTGGCCCCGGCCGCGGCACGCTTATGGCGGACATCCTGCGCGCCACCCGCGCAGTGCCGGGTTTTCACGCCGCCGCCCAGCTCCACCTTGTGGAAGCCTCCCCAACCCTGCGCGTCAAACAGCGCGACACCCTCGGCGATCAGGTCACATGGCACGACAGCCTCGACACTCTACCGGATCAGCCGCTCTATCTCATCGCCAATGAATTCTTTGATGCCCTCCCGATCCGCCAATACCAGCGCGGTTCGGAAGGCTGGCACGAGCGCCTGATTGCCATGCGCGACGGCGCGCTTGCCTTTGCCTTGGGGCCAGAGCTGCCGCAGCCGCATCTCACGCACCGCCTTGCCGACACCGAGCCAGACAATATCGTTGAAACCTGCCCACAGGCCACCGCCATCGCCGATCAGATCGGCACCCGCATCCGCGACGCAGGCGGCACGGCGCTCTTGATTGACTACGGCGACTGGCGTTCTCAGGGCGACACATTGCAGGCTCTGCAAGATCACGCCTTCATCGACCCGCTCACCGCGCCGGGCGCAAGCGACCTCACCGCCCATGTGGATTTTGAGGCCCTCGCACAGGCCGCCCCCTGCGCCCACAGCCGCCTCACCCCGCAAGGCGTGTTTCTGGAGCGCCTCGGCATCACCGCCCGCGCACAGACGCTGGCCGCAAACCTCAGCGGCGCGGCGCTTGCAAGCCACATCGCCGCACATCGCCGCTTGACGCACCCCGAGGAAATGGGAAACCTGTTCAAAGTCCTCGCGCTCTTCCCCGAAGGCGGCACACCCCCAGCAGGATGCACCACATGACACTTGAGATACTCACCTCGGACCTGCTTGCCCCCGTGCATCATGGCTTCTTCACCCGCCGCGGCGGCGCCTCTTCCGGCATCTTCGAAGGCCTCAACTGCGGCATGGGCAGCTCCGATCAGTCCGAGATTGTTGCGATCAACCGCCAGCGTGTGGCCGATGCGATGGAGGTCGACATCGCCCACCTCGCCTCCGTGCATCAGGTGCATTCCGCCGATGTCCACACCGCCACCGGCCCCCTCACCGGCGAGCGCCCGCGCACCGATGCGATTGTCACCAACCAACCGGGCCTCGCGCTCTCGATCCTCACCGCAGATTGCCAGCCGGTCCTGTTCTCGGATCCTGAGGCCGGTGTGATCGGGGCTGCCCACGCAGGCTGGCGCGGCGCATTGGACGGCATTCTCGAAGCCACCATAGCGGCCATGGAAGCCCTCGGCGCCTCCCGCGCCAACATCCGCGCCGTGATCGGCCCCTGCATCAGCCAAAGCGCTTATGAGGTTGGCCCTGAGTTTCTGGACAACTTCCTTGCCGAAGACCCCGACAACAGCCGCTTCTTTGCCAATGGCGAAGGCGACCGCATGCTGTTTGACCTGCCCGCCTACGGGCTGCACCGCCTGCGCCGCGCCGGTGTCGGAGAGGCCGAGTGGATCCGTCACTGCACCTATGCCGATGCAGACAGATTTTACTCCTACCGGCGCACCACCCACGCCAATGAAGCAGACTACGGCCGCCTGATTTCTTGCATCCGCCTCTAAACACGGCCTGTGAAAGGCCTTTGATTTAAAGGCCTTCACCAATACCGCCAAATTGTCACCGCATTTTCCTAAAATCTGACCAATCCTGCCCCATCTCTGCCTCAATTCGACACGAGACTGATCTCAAGTTGGAAACAATCGGCCCGACAGAGGCCAGAAAGACCAAGGAGAGCAGACATGAAAACCCAGAGCCGCTTTATCAAATCCGTTGTTGCCGCATCCAAAGAAGACGCCCCTCAGATGCCTTGGGCCCGTGGCCAGCGCCGCGCCGCCTTCATTGCAAAGCGCAAAGGCGTGCAGCTCAAAAAAGTGGCGTAACGCGCGAGTCGCCCACTCCCGGCGCTGCCCGCTTGCCCAAACGCACGACCCTCCAGAAAAAGCGCAAAGCATCTTGCCAGAATTGCGGGCTGCTTTGCGCTTCTGCATATGCCAGACCCGCATATGCGCAAATTAACCACCGCTTCATACACACTCATCAACGCATTTTCGCAAAGCTCATCGGCTCCGTTGCTTAAATCCTTAAACCGTCTATAACGCTCGCCAAATTCTCATGTCAGAGGCGCATATGACGGACACACCTCAAGTCGGCATCATTATGGGCAGCCAATCCGATTGGCCCACCATGAAAGAAGCAGCCACCATTCTGGAAGAGCTGGGCATCACCTACGAGAAGAAGATCGTCTCCGCCCACCGCACCCCGGATCGCCTCTGGTCTTACGGCAAAGAAGCCGCCGGTCGCGGGCTGCAGGTGATCATCGCAGGCGCAGGCGGCGCGGCCCATCTGCCCGGCATGATGGCCTCCAAAACCCGCGTGCCTGTGGTGGGCGTTCCGGTCCAGACCCGCGCGCTTTCGGGTGTCGACAGCCTCTATTCTATCGTGCAGATGCCCAAAGGCTTCCCCGTGGCCACCATGGCGATTGGTGCGGCCGGTGCCGCCAACGCAGGCCTCATGGCCGTAGGCATCCTGGCGCTGCAGGATGCTGACCTTGCCACCCGCCTTGATGCGTGGCGCGACGCCCTCTCGGCCTCTATCCCGGATGAACCCCAAGATGACTGATCCCCTTCCCCTCGGCGCGACCATCGGCATCCTTGGCGGTGGCCAGCTTGGCCGCATGCTCTCTGTCGCCGCCTCCCGTCTGGGCTACAAAACCTGCATCTATGAGCCCGGCGGCGATTGTCCGGCCAGCCACGTGGCGAATTATCACTTCCAGAAAAGCTACGACGACGCCGTGGCCCTGCGCGCCTTTGCCGAAGCTGTGGATGTGATCACCTATGAGTTCGAAAACATCCCCACCTCCGCGCTCGACATCCTTGAGGCCCATGTGCCGATCCGCCCGGGCCGCGAAGCCCTGCGCGTCAGCCAGGACCGCCTGACAGAAAAGACATTCCTGCGCGAGCTGGGCCTGAAAACCGCCCCCTTCGCCGATGTCACCGATGCAGACACCATGGCCGCCGCCGTGGCCGAGATCGGCGCACCCGCGATCCTGAAAACCCGCCGCTTTGGCTATGACGGCAAAGGTCAGGCCCGCCTGAAAACCGCTGCTGATGCCGAGGCCGCGCTGGCCGATATGGCCGGAGCCCCGGCGCTGCTGGAAGGCTTTGTCGATTTCTCCCACGAAGTCTCCGTGATTGCCGCCCGCGGCATCGACGGGCAGGTCGCCTGTTTTGATCCGGGCGAAAACGTGCATGCCGAAGGCATCCTGCGCACCACCACCGTGCCCGCCCGCCTCACCGCCGCCCAGCGCATGGATGCGGTGCTGCTCGCCGCCAACATCCTGAACGCGCTGGAGTATGTCGGCGTCATGGGGGTGGAGCTCTTCGTCACCTCTGAGGGGCTCATCGTCAATGAAATCGCCCCGCGCGTGCACAATTCCGGCCACTGGACCCAAAACGGCTGCGCGGTGGATCAGTTTGAGCAACACATCCGCGCCGTGGTCGGTCTGCCTCTGGGCGACGGCCAGCGTCACAGCGATGTGGTGATGGAAAACCTGATCGGCGACGACATGGACCAGCTCCCCGCCCTGCTCAAAGAGCGCGACACCGCCGTGCATCTCTACGGCAAGTCCGAGGTCAAAGCAGGCCGCAAAATGGGTCACGTCAACCGCGTCAAAGCCGACACGGCCAAATAACACGTCAAGGCGCACTCAAAGGGCCCTGTCACGGGGCCCCGCCTTCTCATTCGCCAAATATCCTGGGGTAGCCACATCATAGATGTGGCAGGGGCGAAGCCCCATCTTTTCCCCTCAGGCCGCCATAAACCGCGCCGCCACATCTCCGGCCATATGGCTCACGCGCCCGCCGACCAGCGTTGCGCCGATGCGCCCGTCCGGTGCCATCACAATCAGATCCGCCCGTTTGCCCGGCTCCAGCGTGCCGCGATCACCCAGCCCCAGCACCGCTGCCGGCCGCGCCGAAATCAGCGCCCAGCCGCTGGCCAGATCACAGACGCCCTCCTCAACCATGCGCAACACCGCCTGTTTGGGGGCCGGATAGTGGTAATCCGAGGCCAGCGCATCCACCAAGCCGTCCGCCACCAAATCTGATGCGGTCACATTTCCGGAATGGCTGCCGCCGCGCACCACATTGGGCGCCCCCATCACCACCGGATCCCCCGCTGCCTGCGCAGCCTCTGCCGCTTCCCGCGTCTCCGGAAACTCACTGATCATCAGCCCCCGCGCCCGCCAAAAGGTCCGCGTCTCTGCACTGTCATCATCATGGCTGCCCAGCCGCACGCCCTTGGCTGCCAAACGCGCCGCCAATCCGGCCACTGCCTCCGGCACCGCGTCCCGCGCGCCGTGCAGTTCTTTCAGCAAAGCCAGATGCGCTTCCGGGCTGCGCCCGCCCTTCAAGGCCTGCCCGGTCAGCCGGGGCGGCTTTTTGCCCTTCTCCAAGGCGGCATGGGGCAGGTGGTCATTAAACACCACATAAGGCACGCCGTGCGCATCCACCGCCGCCTCAAAATCCGCGTAATCAGACAGCAAATGGCTCTCAAAACGCAGCTGCACCCGCATGTCGGTCAACAGCCCCTCGGCTGCGTCGAGTGCAGTCAGAAAGCGCTGCGCAAACTCGGGGCTGCGCATACCGCCTTCCCAGCTCCAAAACTGCGCCAGCACAGCGGTGGTGATGCCATTGGCCGCCAGTTCCGCATCCACCGACATCAACCCGTCGCCAAGGTTTTTCATTGCGCCGCGGCGTGGGGCCAGATGGCGCTCAAACCCGTCGCCATGCAGATCGACAATGCCCGGCAAGATCCGAAACCCGCTCAGATCAATCGCACGCCTCTGCCCCGGCGCGGTCAAAACCCCGTCACGCACACCAAGCGTGACCTGCGCCAAGCCGTCCGGCAAAAGCACCTCCGCGCCCACCAGATCCAGCCCCAGATCCAGCGTCGGTTCACTCATCACGACGTGCCTCTTCATCACAGGCAGAGGCCACACAGTCATCTTCCACAATCCGCTGCAAAGCCCGCACGGTGGCCTCCGCCCCCTCAAAGCCCAGCTCCGGATCAAAAGCGCCTTCTGCAAGGAAGGCCTCCACCTGCGCGATCACCACCGGATTGTTCATCATAAACGTATGGGTCACCGGCAGGACGATATGATCCTTCATGCCCGCCACTTTGGTGCTGGCCACCGAAACCTTGCCGTCATCCGGCCCCTCGATAAGGCTTGAGAAATACGGGTTCAGAGAGCGGTCCCCCGCAATCACACCCAGCTCAAAATCCACCGGCGGCAGATCGCTTGGCAACCCATCCGTGCCCAGCTCCTGCCCCGCCGGACCATTCAGCCACTCAAACGGTGCCAGATCGCGCAGCTCATCCACCACTTCGCTGCCCTTGTTGGGCGGCCCCAGCATCACCACGCGGCCGAGGTTTTCAGGCCGGTTGTTCACAAACCACTGGCGCAGCAGAATGCCGCCCATGGAATGGGTCACAAAATGCACCTTCCGGTCGCCGCATTTCGCCACCGCCTCAGGCAGGGTGCCATAGGCCAGATGCGCGATGTCTTCCTTGGTGGAGGGATAGCCCTGCCGCACCACCTCATAGCCATGCCGCTCCAGCGCCAGCTGCATCACCACAAAGGAATTCTTGGTGCGGGCCAACCCATGCAGCATCACCACACATTCCTCTGCCCGCGGGTCTTCGGTCTCAGTTGTCACAGTGCCCAGCACAGGCGCGGCCATCATCGGCAAGAGCGCGGCCAGAACGGCGCATTTTCGGATCACATGTCTCATAGCCTTGAGATAGGCGCTCCGCCCGCTCTACAAAAGCAAAAACCTTACGGAACTTTACGCATGCCGCCGCCTTCGCCTTCTCCCCGCCTCGCCGCCCGAGCCATCATCCTGCAAGAGGGCGCGCTGCTGCTGGTGAATGCCTATCCGGAAGGTCAAAGCGATCTCTGGTGTGTGCCCGGCGGCGGGGTGGAGCGGCACAGCTCGCTGAAGGAAAATCTCGCCCGTGAGGTCTGGGAGGAATGCGGCCTCACCGTCGCCGTACATGATCCCTGCCTGATCAATGAATTTCACGACCCGCACGGCAGCTTTCATCAGGTCGACATCTATTTCCGCTGCACCATCATCGAAGGCAGCCTGTCGCGCGAGTGGAAAGATCCAGAGAACATCGTCACCGAGCGGCGGTTTTTCTCACCTGAAGAGCTTAGTGGGGTGCGGTTTAAGCCTGACAGCCTGCCAGATGTCGCCTGGGGCACGGGGCTGACTTATGATCCGCTGGAACCCATCGTGAAACCCTAGTCACGCTTCAGTGCTATGCTGCGGCTTAAGCCTTGCGCATCGACACCAGCACGCCGCCAATCACCAGCACAGCCGCACCGACAAACCGCAGGGTCAGCGGCTCTGCCAGAAACGCCATGCCGCCCGCCATGGCGATCACCGGCACGGTCAGCTGCGCCACCGCCGCGCGGCTTGCGCCCAGCCCCGGCAGGATCGCATACCACAGCGCATATCCCAGCCCCGAGGTGATCACGCCAGAAACCACCGCCAGCGCCACGCCCTGCCCGCTCAGCGCCGCAGCACCGCCGATCACAATTTCGCCAGTCAGCGCCCAGCTCAGCAAAACCGCCACCGGCGCGGCCAGAATGAAGTTCATCGCCGTGGCCTGCGTCGCATCTGATTCTTTGCGGCCCTGCAGCGAATAGATGCCCCAGCCAAGGCCCGCCGCCGCCATCGCCGCCGCATGGGCCACCGACACGGCGCCACCTGAACCCGGCGCAAGCAGCCAGACCAGCCCCGCCAGCGCTAATCCGGCACCAAGCCATCGGGTCATCGGCATCTCTTCACGCGCCACTACCGCGCCGCCAAACATGGTGATTTGCACCACGCCAAACAGGATCAGCGCGCCAAGCCCCGCATCCAAGCCGCGATAGGCCAATGAGAAGCCGAAAATATACGCCAGAAGACCGGCCACCGCGACGCCCCGTCCAACGCCGCCAATGGCAAATCCACGCTTCTGCCAGGCAATCAGCGCCGCCAGGGCCAGCGCGCCGGAGACAAGCCGGATCACGCCAAAGCTCATGGCATCCATGCCAAGCCCGCCCACAGCGGCGCGGTTCAGAACAGAGTTCGCGGCAAAGGCGATCATCGTGATGGCGGTCAGAAGCAAAGGTCTCATACCGCCCTGAGTGACACGCGTGGCCGGGACGAGCAAGCCATCCCGACCACGCGCAGCCCCGGGTGTCGCCGCCGGACCAAAGCAGCAACAGAGGGGCCGGGCTTAATGCAAGGCAACGAGACATTTCGCGATACCGCATCGAGCGGAACGCGGCACCGCCACGCTGGGGGGAGCTGTCAGCCCCGCTACCTTTGCTCAGCCATCACGTCGCGCGCAAAGTCCTGATTGCGCGCCTTATCTCCAATCCACATCGCCATATAGCGATCCCGAATATTGTCATGCTGCAGGGTGCAGGTCTGGGTGCCATTCACCCAAAACCGCAACGCATCCGCACCTCTGGGGGCCGCCACAATCCGGTCGCCCGGCTGGATGTCGCGGTAACAGCTGGTCAGCTTGGACAGGATGTCCGCATGATCCGCCTGTTCGCCTTCAATCCGTGTCAGCTCTTCCAACGACGCCCGCAGCAAAATCTTGCGCCGGATCTTGCGCTGATATTCGATCTTCAGCGCATATTTGCCGTCCCGGTCAAACCCCTGCCCCTGCGGAGCGAACATCTGTGCGTCATAGACTTTCAGGCCCAGATAGCGGAATTGCCCCGATCCCAGCGCCTGAGGCTGCCCCAGCAGGCTCTCCACCTCCGGCGCGGCGGTGGCAGAGGTCTCCGCCTTGGCGGTTGCCCCCCAACCGAGCGCAAGCGCGAGCGTGAGGCACAGCATCAGAGAGCGTTCCCGTATCGGCATTCTAAAATGCATGGTTGTCGCCCTCCCTTGCGCGCTTTAGGTCCATCCCCGCCCAGTATTCAGACCAGTATTCAGAGTTTTTCTGACCGGTTTGAGAAAGATACGCAGACAAAAGGCGCCCGGATCACTCCGAACGCCTCTGTTTTGGGGAGAAAATTCCGGCTACTTGCGCCCCTTTCGCCCTTTATGGGCTTTGGTGACGGTTTTGATCATCTTGCCGAAGTTTTTGTCATAGGCCCGCCGCTCCGCCAGCGAGGCGGTGTTGTGGCGCTCCTCTGCCTCCAGCTTGCGCCACCGCTCCAGCCGATCCGCATCCAGCGTCCCTGCCGCAATCGCCGCACGCACGGCGCATCCCGGCTCGCTTTCATGGGCGCAATCGCGGAATTTGCACTGTGTGGCCAGCTCGACCACATCGGCAAACAGATCCGCCAGGCCATCACCCGCCTCCGCAAGCTGCAACTCGCGCATCCCCGGCGTGTCCAGAATGGCCAGCCCGGCCTCGGTGAAATGCAGCTGCCGCGCCGTGGTGGTGTGCCGCCCGCGGCTGTCATCTTCGCGGATCGCCCCGGTCTCGGCCTGCTCACTGCCAAAGAGCGCATTGACCAGTGTGGATTTCCCCACACCGGAGGTGCCAAGGAACGCCACCGTCTGCCCCGGCGCGCACCAGTCGGCGAGCTTTGCCGCAGGTTCGTCGCTTTTGGCGTTGAGCAACACCACCGGCACCCGATCCGAAATCCGCTGCGCCTCTTCCACAAAGGGCGCTGTGTCTTCACACAAATCCGCCTTGGTCAGCACAATCACCGGCGTCACATCCGCCTCAAAGGCCAGCGCCAGAAACCGCTCCAGCCGCGCCACGTTGAAATCATTGTTGCAGCTGGTCACCACAAAGGCTGTGTCCACATTGGCGGCAATCATCTGAATGCTGCGATCGTGCCCGGCGGCGCGGCGTTTAAACAGACTCTTGCGTTCAAGCACTTCGCTGTGACTCGGCAGCTCCGAATTATAGAGCAGCCAGTCGCCAACCGTGGCCTCAGGCCCCGGCGGGATCAGCGCCTCAATACCATCGCCGCGCACGCGCAACCCGTTGCGATGCACCTCCACCACCCGCACCGGCGGGGAGGCTTCCAAAACCTCAAGATCAGTCTGCTGCGCAAAGAAAGGCTGCCAGCCCAGAATATCCAGCGGCGCGCGCTTGGGGCTGTCAGAAGGGGTGCCACTGCTGGGCAAAAATTGGGAATAGTCCCGTGTCATTGGTCATGAACTCTCATGGATCAGCCACACGCTGCGCATCTGGCCGAAAGGTAACAGAAAATAGTGGGGGCACAAACGCTCAGCCCCGCGCCAAAGCGCTTGGGTCGCTGATCTGTTGGTGCATCGGGTGGGCACTCTGCCACCCGCCATGTTCAGGCATCCTGATACCGGGCCATAAAACCTCCATCTGAGTTGCCCTAGCTCTACGCCACGGGGCCGCACAGGTCAATTCAGCCTGTGCGCTCAGCCCGCGTGACGCGCCACAAAATCCTGCATCATCGCCACCAGCATGGGCGCCTGCTTCGGCGTGATCACATGCCCCATGCCCTCAATCGCGTGGTAATCACACCCGGGGATCAGCCCGGCAATCTCGGCTCCGGCCTCCGGCGGGATCAGCGTGTCGTTTTCGCCGTGAATGACCTGACAGGGCACCGTCACTTGGGTCAGATCATGGCGCCGGTCGGTGGAGGCAATCACCGCCAGCACCTGCCGGTTCACACCTTCCGGATCAAAGCCCCGGTCATAGGCCAGCCCCGCCTGCGCCTGCAACTCCGCTTCTGTCATCGGATAAGCCGGGCTGCCCCAGAACTCATATTCCCGCAGCGCGTTGGCAATGAAATCCTCCCGCGCCACCGGATGCGCCAACAGAGTCGCCAGCCATTCCGCATTGCCCCCGCGCTCCGCAAAGGGGCGCGCTGTCGCCATCACGATGGTGCCGCTGAGCAAACGCGCCGCATGATCCATGCACAAAAGCTGCACAATCGCGCCGCCCATCGACATGCCAAACACATGCGCTGTCTCGATGCCCAGCGCATCCATCACGCCAATCGTGTCCGCCGCCATGTCATTCAAACGATAAGCCGCTGGCACCGCGCCCTCCGCCAAAGCCTGCGCCGTGATCTCTTCGGCCTGACTGGGCACGCCCTCCTTGGGGCAGCGCTGCGACAACCCCACATCGCGGTTGTCAAACACCACCACGCGAAACCTCGCGTCGGCCAGACCTTGAACAAACTCCGCAGGCCAATGGATCAGCTGCGACCCCAACCCGCGGATAAGCACCAAAGGCACGCCATCGCGCGGCCCGTGGTCTTCCACCTCAATCTGAATGCCATTTGCCGTGATCTGCATCTCTTACCCCTTGTGCTCTTGCCGCAGCACGTTTTTCTGCACCTTGCCCATGGTGTTGCGCGGCAGGGCCTCCATGATCTGATACACCCGCGGATGTTTGAACCGCGCCAGTCGCTTGTCCACCTCCGCCTTGATCGCCTCCACGTCCAGCGTGGCACCGGGCAGCGCCACCAAGGCCGCAATCACGCTCTCGCCAAAATCCGCATGGGGCACGCCATAAACCGCGCTTTCAGACACCCCTTCCAGATCGTTGAGCACATCCTCAACCTCTTTGGGGTAAATGTTGTACCCCCCCGAAATGATCAGATCTTTAGCCCGCCCCACAATGGTGACCCGCCCATCCGGTTCCATCACCGCCAGATCACCGGTGATAAAAAACCCATCCGCGCGCAGTTCTTCGGCGGTTTTTTCCGGCATCTGCCAATAGCCCTGAAACACATTGTCACCGCGCACCTCGATCATGCCGATCTCCCCGTGGGGCAAAGTCTCCCCGCTCTCAGGATCAGTGATCTTCACCTCTGTGCCCGGCAGCGCGTAGCCCACGGTGCCCGCCACCCGCGCGCCCGTATAAGGGTTGGAGGTGATCATATTGGTCTCCGTCATGCCATAGCGCTCCAGAATGCGGTGCCCGCTGCGCGCCTCAAAGGCCTGATGGGTCTCCGCCAGCAAGGGCGCTGAGCCGGAAATAAACAGCCGCATATTGGCGCAAAGGTCTTTGTCAAACCGCCCATCGCCCAGAAGCCGTGTGTAAAACGTCGGCACGCCCATCATCAGCGTGGATTGCGGCAAGGCGCTCAGGATCATCTCCAGATCAAACTGCGCCATCAACCGCACCCGCGCACCGGCCAGTAGCGAAGTGTTCATCGCCACGAACAGCCCATGGGTGTGAAAAATTGGCAAAGCGTGAACCAGCCTGTCCCCGGATGTGATCTGCCACAAGTCGGTCAGCGACTGCGCATTGGACAGCAGGTTTTTGTGCGACATCATCGCGCCTTTGGAGCGTCCGGTGGTGCCTGATGTGTAAAGCAAGCCGGCAAGGTCTTCTGGCCCGCGCGCCACCGTCTCAAACTCTGCAGGCTGCGCATCCGCCGCCGCGCTCAGGCTTCCGCCCTCTGCGGTCAGGGTCAGCACCTGCGCACCCACATCCGCTGCGATCCCCCCGATCTGCGTCGCATCTTTGGCGTCACAGACAATCAGCTTGGGTGTGGCGTCTTCGCAGAAATAGCGCACCTCCTCTTGCGTATAGGCGGTATTCAGCGGCAGATAGACCGCCCCCGCCTGCAGCGCGCCCCCATAAAGCGCCAGCGCATCGCGCGTCTTTGGCCCCTGCACCACCACCCGCTCACCGGGCGCCACACCGGCCTCTGCCAACACCCGCGCCATCTGCGCCGCCCGGGTCACAAAGTCCTGATAGGTCACCAGAACCCCGTCATCGCACTCCAGAAAAACAGCCGAATTCTGCGCATGAGGCGCAATCAATGCGTCATAAAGTGTGTTGGTCACGCCGGATCATCCTTCGTCGGTTTGGCTTGCGGGCCGACCTTTGGGCATCCCGACAGGATTTTCAAGAACCATAAAACAAAGCCTGCGCCCCCAATTTCCGCCCAAAACAAGAAACTTCTGTAACAGCCGTTGACTCCCCCGCATTCGCCCCCTACCTCTTTCGCCGTTAGCACTCGCCATTAGGGAGTGATAACGGCTCCGCTGAGGAGTCAGGGAGACACTTTAATTAGGGAAACCTAGTCATGGCTTTTACACCTCTGCATGACCGCGTGCTCGTTCGCCGCGTTGAAAGCGACGAGAAAACCGCAGGCGGTCTGATCATTCCAGACAGCGCCAAAGAAAAACCAGCTGAAGGCGAAGTTGTATCCGTGGGCGCAGGCGCACGTGACGACAAAGGCGCACGCGTCGAGCTCGACGTGAAAGCGGGCGACAAAGTCCTGTTTGGCAAATGGTCCGGCACCGAAGTCACCGTTGACGGTGAAGAGCTGCTGATCATGAAAGAATCCGACATCATGGGCATCATTGCCTGATCGTCTGACCGCAATTTACGAATTTAGGAGCCTATAAAATGGCAAAAGACGTCAAATTCGACACCGATGCCCGCAACGCAATGCTGCGCGGCGTGAACGTTCTCGCAGACGCAGTCAAAGTGACCCTCGGCCCAAAAGGCCGTAACGTTGTTCTGGAGAAATCCTTCGGCGCACCACGCATTACCAAAGACGGTGTGTCCGTGGCCAAAGAGATCGAGCTGGAAGACAAGTTCGAGAACATGGGCGCACAGATGGTGAAGGAAGTTGCTTCCCGCACCAACGACGAAGCCGGCGACGGCACCACCACCGCGACCGTTCTGGCACAAGCCATCGTGCGTGAAGGCCTCAAGCAGGTTGCTGCTGGTCTGAACCCAATGGACCTGAAGCGCGGCATCGATCTGGCAACTGCGAAAGTGGTTGAAGGCATCAAATCCGCATCCCGCGAAGTTGCTGACTCCGCAGAAGTTGCTCAGGTTGGCACCATCTCCGCAAACGGCGAAGCCGAAATCGGCCAGCAGATCGCAGACGCGATGCAGAAAGTTGGCAACGAGGGCGTGATCACCGTTGAGGAAAACAAAGGTCTGGAAACCGAGACCGATGTTGTTGAGGGCATGCAGTTCGACCGCGGCTACCTCTCCCCTTACTTCGTGACCAACGCAGACAAAATGATCGCTGATCTGGACGACTGCATGGTGCTGCTGCACGAGAAGAAACTGTCTTCCCTGCAGCCAATGGTTCCACTGCTCGAGCAGGTGATCCAGTCCCAGAAGCCTCTTCTGATCATCGCAGAAGACGTGGAAGGCGAAGCGCTGGCAACTCTGGTTGTGAACAAACTGCGCGGCGGCCTGAAAATTGCTGCTGTTAAAGCACCTGGCTTCGGCGACCGCCGCAAAGCCATGCTGCAGGACATCGCAATCCTGACCGGCGGTCAGGTTATCTCCGAAGATCTGGGCATGAAGCTCGAGAACGTCACCATGGACATGCTCGGCACCGCCAAGAAAATCGAGATCACCAAAGACGAAACCACCATCGTTGACGGTGCAGGCGAGAAAGCAGAGATCGAAGCACGCGTGGCTCAGATCCGCACTCAGATCGAAGAAACCTCTTCCGACTACGACCGTGAGAAGCTGCAAGAGCGCGTTGCCAAACTGGCAGGCGGTGTTGCTGTGATCCGCGTTGGCGGCATGACCGAAGTGGAAGTGAAAGAGCGCAAAGACCGTGTGGACGATGCTCTGAACGCAACCCGCGCAGCTGTGCAGGAAGGCGTGATCGTCGGCGGTGGTGTTGCTCTGGTTCAGGCCGGTAAAGCACTGGAAGGTCTGGAAGGCGCAAACGCTGACCAGAACGCAGGCATCAACATCGTGCGCAAAGCCATCGAAGCACCTCTGCGTCAGATCGCAGAGAACTCCGGTGTCGACGGTGCCGTTGTGGCGGGCAAAATCCGCGAGAGCGACGACACCTCCTTCGGCTTCAACGCGCAGACCGAAGAATATGGCGACATGTTCTCCTTCGGTGTGATCGACCCAGCCAAAGTGACCCGCACCGCTCTGGAAGACGCGGCCTCCGTTGCAGGCCTGCTGATCACCACCGAAGCGATGGTTGCAGACAAGCCAGCCAAAGAAGGCGCAGGCGCACCTGCAATGCCTGACATGGGCGGCATGGGCGGCATGATGTAATCACAACTCCCGTCAGGGATTGTGATGGCGACAGTGCCTTGGCCCCGCAAGGGCCAAGGTCACGAAAGCCTCCGCCAGACACGTTTCAAAGGGTCGCCTTCGGGCGGCCCTTTTTCGTTATGTGCTGCAAGGGCCAGCGCCCGACCGCGGGTGGACGCACAAACGTGCAAAGCCGCCACTTTATCTCTGCCAAAGACCTCTTTGCCCGCAATCTCCTAAAACCGCACACAAAGCGCCCGCCCATAGGGGTGGTCGGGCGCTGACCCGGCGGGCTGCGCCCTTGTTCCGGGCCCAAAGGCAACAGCAAAGACACCTTATGCCTTAAGGCTTAGGAACGTATTTGTAAGCTGGATCCCGAATTACTTTATCGGCGTGAGATACATGTCCAGAGCGACTAGCAACTTCGCTGAGAGACTGAGCACTTATTAGTTTCAAAGACTCAGCAATGCTCTTCAGTGAATGGACAGCCGAAACAATTGCCCAAATCACAAAAATCAACGGCGCTAGGCCACTTACAAAGGCAATCAGTACTGCTGCTTCAGAGTTCATTCAAATATCCTTTAGGTCGATAAATACAAAACACGTTTTCGGAGAGCAATCCGGTGACAACCGAGACCGAAGCTCTATCTTTAGAACGCATTTCAACCTAAAAACGCTACTCCTCGAAAGTCCACGCCCATTCGTGGCGATTGCCGACCTTTCCTGCCTAGCGCTCCCCCCTCGCAATCCACCGCCCCCTCCCCTATCTCTCTGAGAACACAGCCAAACCGGATCAGACGACATGCATGTTCTCACGGTGATCGACCACCCCAACCCCACCTCTTTCAGCCACGCGGTTGCCGCCGAATTTATGCGCGGCGCACAGGCGGCGGGTCACACCACTGAGTTGGCCGATCTCAACGCTGAGGGGTTCTCCCCGCTCTGGTCCATGGCCGATATCGAGAGTACAGACACGCCCCCGTCTGACGTGCGGCGCGAGCAGGAGCGCATTGAGCGGTGTGACGCGATCTGCCTTGTCTTCCCACTGTTCTGCTGGGGCATGCCGTCGATGATGAAGGGCTGGATGGATCGCGTCTTTAGTTGGGGCTGGTCCTATGATCAGCTCGATGATCCCGCACAAAGCCTCCTAAAACCCCGCACCGGCGTGTTGCTCATCCCCGCCGGCGCGCGCTCTGACGAGATGGAAGAGGAAGGCTATACGGCCGCGCTTAACACCCTCTGGAGCAAAGGCACCTTTGGCTACTTCGGCCTCTCCCCGCGCAAGATCGAACTTCTGAACGGCGCCACCGGCTCCGCCCCCCGCCGCGCCGCTCTCTTGGAGCGCAGCTACCAGACCGGCCTCACCTTGGAGCCGCCGTGTTAAGTCTGACCAAGAGCAACCTCACTCAGGCACCACATTTCGCAGGCGGCGAAGCCGACCAGCCCCCGACCCTCCCCCAAGGGAGGGGGCTTCACCCCCACCCAGGGTCGGGGGCCGGTCTATGTGACCCGACGCAGCTGCGGCAGATTTGTTGGGCGACGAACTAGAAAACTGCCCTCAGCTCTGATCCCGCCCCCGCGCCCAGACCGAGGCCTCCGCCTCAACCCGCTGCACAAAGGCGTCTTTGCCGTCAATATACGCCTCCCAATCGCCGCGACCCTCGGCAATCAGCTCGCGCTTCAACGCGCCATAGTCCGCCGCCACCTTGGGATGCGCGCGCAGGTAGTCGCGAAATGCCAGATGGCGTGCCACATGCGCAGAGCCTCTTTCAAACACATGCAGGTGATGGCTGCGCTGCCCCGCAGCGTCCATCTTGCGAAAATACCGCCGCCCCGGGATGCCGAGCTCTCCCATCACCTCATAGCCCAGCGCTTCAAACTGCGCCTTGGCCGCATCCACCGCCGCCAGATCCGCTACCTCACCAAGCAGATCTAGGATCGGCTTAGCCACCAGTCCGGGCACAGAGGTACTGCCAATGTGATGCAACTCGATCGCCTCTGCGCCCAGTGCCGCGTGGATCGCGGCCGCCTCTTTCGCAAAGCCCGCCGCCCATGCGGGATCATGTTCCACAACCAAAACCATGCCGCTGCATTAACCTTTCAAGTCCAAAAAATTCCACCTCCGCGAAACAGCCGCAATACCGACGCGATACCGACGTGCCAACAGGGCCAGTTTTGCGGATTAATGCACCGTCCCGGCGCAACGCTTAACCCGCATCTGCAAGCGCCGCGACGCCAGATTCGCTCAACATGTAGACGCCTTTTTCGACCTTCTCAAACCAGCCATAGTGGTTGTCCCGCATCAGGGTTGTTGCGTTCTCCACACCTGTGCCACCGGCCACATCCCGCCCCCGGCTTGCGCCGTTTTCATTGAGATATACCGCGCATTTTTCCGCGTCCTGACGGTAAACCGTCACGGTTGCGCCGCGCGTCCCGCCCACATTCGGATCTCCCTCAAGGCGCGAAAACGCCTTTAATAGCTGGGCTTTACGTGCCTTGGATTTTCTCGGTTGAAACGGCACCGGATCACAATGCGCCTCCACCGCGCCGTCCTTGAGCCGCACCGAAAGCACCCCGATGCCCAGCCGTTTGCACAGGCCAATATTGCCGGAAAACGCCTTCCATCCGGCCCGCCCCTTCCAGCGCGGCACCGCCACATAAACCGCATCCGTCACCGCCTGCCGCGCCACCGCCTGTTGCAGCAACGCGAGGGAGAAACCAGTCTTTAACTCTATGATGACAGGCTCTTCCCCTGCCCGCATCGCCACCACATCCGCCGCACCCACTTCGGCTTTCACCTCAAATCCCCGCGCCTCCAGCCAGGCTTTGATCGGGGCATAAAGCTCTGTTTCGGCGATCTTGCTCATACCTCTTGGTAGCGGCAATTTGGGCAAATGCCCACAACGCTTTGCCTGCCGGTGCACGCGCCCTTGAGTGCAGGAGGCAAACTGCTAATTTGGCGCCAATTCCTATGAGGTTTCTGATGCGCATCTTCACGACGTTCTTGTTTCTGCTCGGGTTTTCCGGGGCAGCCATGGCCAATTGCGAAGGCCCAAACCTGTTTGAACAGCGCCCCAAGACGGAACGCACGGCGATGCTTGAGGCCGCCGCACAAGCGCCCTTCTCCGAAGGTCTGCTCTGGCAGGTGGAGAAAAACGGGATTGTCTCCCACATCATTGGAACCTTCCATCTGCACCTGCCCGAGCACGCCGCCACCGTGGAGCGCCTGCGCAGCCTTACGCCACAGCCCCAGCAGCTCTTCATGGAGATGACATCGGAGGCCCAGCTCAGCTTTCAGCGTCACCTGACCCAAAATCCGGAGCTCTTTCTGATCCAATCCGGCCCCTCCCTCATCGACCGTCTCGGAGATGAGAACTGGGCCAAAGTCTCTGATCAACTGAAGGCCCGTGGCATGCCGCCCTTCCTGGCTGCGCGCTATCAGCCTTGGTTTCTGGGCATGACGCTGATGGTGCCGCCTTGCGCCTTTGATGTTGTTAAATCTGGCAAAAAAGGGCTGGATCTGCAAATCGAAGCCCTTGCCCAAGCGCGTGATCTGCCCCGGCATTCTCTGGACAACACCGAGAGCCTGATTGGGCTGCTTGCCGGTGACCCGATCGAGCAGCAGGTCGATGATCTGCGCTGGAGCCTTGATCTGGGCACCGACCTTTCAGGCGCAGATATGATCCCCACGGTGATCGACATGTATCTCTCTGAAACCATTCAGCTTATCTGGGAGCTCAACCGTGCGGACATGCTACAGGCGGCACAGGGCGATGCCGACGCAGAGCGCATCGCCACCCTGCTGCAGCAGGTCGAAGAAGACCTGATCAAAACCCGCAACACCGACTGGGTTAAGACCCTCTCCCCCGCGCTGGCCAAGACCCCTTCGCTTGTCGCCTTTGGCGCGCTGCATCTGCCTGGAGACCACGGCGTTCTGGCCCAGCTTGAGGCCGCAGGTTTCACCGTGACGCGCCTGCCGCTCTAGGCCAAATCGCCGCCCCGGCGCCTGCCCCCGTGACAAAGCCCGCGCGCCCTTCTATAAGGCGCGCAAATCCGCAATATTCCCCTGTTTTCTAAGGACCTCTCGACATGACCATTCAGGTTTTTGGCCACAAGTCTCCTGATACCGATTCCACCGGCTCCCCGATCATCTGGGCGTGGTATCTCTCTGAAATCAAAGGCTCCCCAGCCGAAGCAAAGCTGCTGGGCGAGCCCAACACCGAAGCCGCATGGCTGCTGGAGCGCTGGGATCTGACCAAGCCTGAAATCATCGCCGACGTGGCAGATGACGCTGCCGTGGTGATCGTGGACACCAACAACCCTGCCGAGCTGCCTGCCAACATCAATGGCGCAGACGTTCAGGCGATCATCGACCACCACAAGCTGGTGGGCGGCCTGGAAACCAAAGGCCCGATTGACATCACCATCCGCCCCGTGGCCTGCACCGCGACCATCATGCACGACCTGATGGGCGACATCGAGATGCCAGACTGGATCAAAGGCACCATGCTGACCTGCATCCTGTCTGACACGCTGGAATTCCGCAGCCCGACCACCACCGACCATGACAAAGCCGTGGCCGAGAAACTGGCCGCAGATCTGGGCATCGACATCCCGTCTTATGCTGCTGAAATGTTTGCCGCAAAATCCGATGTGTCTTCTTTCTCCGACGCAGAGCTTCTGCGCATGGACTCCAAGGAATACGAAGTCGACGGCACCAAATTCCGCGTCTCCGTTCTGGAAACCACCTCTCCTGCCATCGTGCTGGACCGCAAAGCGTCCCTGATGGAAAGCATGACCACCGTGGCCGCTGAAGACGGCGTGGATCAGGTTCTGCTTTTCGTGGTGGACATTCTGAACGAAGAAAGCACGCTGCTGGTGCCAAACGATTTGGTGAAATCAGTCGCGGCGAAGTCCTTTGACGCAACCGCTGAAACCGACAGCGTTGTGCTGCCGGGTGTTGTGAGCCGCAAAAAGCAGATCATTCCAAACCTCAAAGTCTGATCGCGCATATAGCATAAAACGAAATGCCGGCGTGTCCCCACACCGGCATTTTTCTTTTCCCTCGTAGGGTGCGCAGTCCCTGCGCACCCCACCAATCACTTAGGCGCAGCCCCCTCCGGCAACGCCCCTTCCGCCAGCCACTCCCACAGCTCCGCCCAAAGCGCCTCCCGCCCTTTGCGAAACGCGCCTTCATGGCCCAGCTTCTTGACACCCAGCGCCGCTGGTGTGCGCAAAGCCAAATGCTTCTCTGTAAGGGAATAATATGACAGCGTGTCTTCCGAGGCGGCCTCAGTTGCAATCGGATCGTCACTCAGGGACCAGGAGCATATCGGGGCGGTCACCTGATCGTAGTGATGCGGGTATTTGCCTGATGCGAGATCCGGCAACAGATAGCTCCTCCGGCTGCTCCACCGCCGCCAGGTGCGGAACACTTTCGGTGGCAGAGCTTCTCCGCCCCAGATGCCACCGGCCGGAATAGATCCATATCTCGCAAGGCAATAGCTGCCATAGCCCCACCACCAGAACAGCTCCAGCGGCCAATTCACAGGCTTGTGCAGCCGCCAGTACCCGCTGCCCACCGCCACAAAAGCATGCCGCACCGCAAGCGTATTATTCTGAGCAAACCCGACAAATTGCCCGCCAACGCTATGCCCCAATGTGGTCAGCGGCAGCCCCTCTGCTTCCTGCGCCAACCAGCTTAGCGCCGCCGTCATATCCAATCGTCCCCAATCGGGATAATCGATCTCAGAAGCCGCGAGATCTCCACCGCCACTGTCGCCGATTCCCCGAAAATCATAGGTCAGCACCACCGCACCCCGCGCCGCCAGATAGGCCGCCGCATGACGGTAAAACCTGCGCGGATATCCGGTCCCTGCCGAGATCAGGATCGCCACCTGCGGCGCAGCCCCTCGATAGAGCGTGCCAGTAAGTGCCGTGCCATCCTCGGTGGTGAGCGTTACATCTTCGACAGCAACATCACTCATATCCAACATCACACCCGCTCCTCTGAAAGGTCCACCTGATCAATGATCTCTTCCGCATTCTCAGCCATATGGGTCAGAAAGCGTCCGATCACCTCCTGCTCGGCCTCGTCAAAAGGTGCGAGCAGCAGCCCGTTGATGTGCTGAACCAAAGGCAACGTACGCTGCAGTAAATCCTGCGCAGACGGTTCAAGGTACACTCTCACCACGCGCCCATCAGCATCCTCACGCGCGCGACGGACAAAGCCGCGCTCGACCATACGGTCGATCAACCCGCTGAGGCTCGATTTGCGCATCGAAAGCGTTTTGGCCAAGTCGGTCACCGTTTGACCGTCCTCTTTGGACAAAAGCGCCAAGACACCGTGTTGCGGCATCGACAGCCCAGCCATGGCTTGCGTCTTTCGCTCAGACGCCCGCGCCAGCGCCGCATAGGCTTTGTTGATCAGAAAAAACAGACGAGGTTGTCTGGCCATTTTGGTTCGCATCCGAATTTGTTTCGCTTAATTCGTATACGAACCACCTGCTTTGACAAGCCATCTTGACGTTGACGTCACGCCAACCAAAAAGGGCGAGAGAACCTCCTCGCCCTTTCTGTATATCCATTTGAGTTGCCGAGATCAGCTCCGGCTCAGATCGCTCACCGCAATTGGCACGCCGTCTTTGAGCACCGCAACGCCACAGGCGGGCACCGTCACATCCCCAAGGTTTTCCGCAAAGCCATTGTAGTTGATCACAAATTCCAGCTCTCCGAAGCGGCGCTTGCGCAGCCCCTCCGGCACAGGACTGACAGTGAAACCAGCCTTCCCAGCTGCCATAGCCACAAGCCGATCCCACAACGCATCATCTGGGAAACTGCCGAGATACCAACGGTCTCCCTGCCCCATCAGCACCGGCGCGCCAGCCTCCGTCGCCAGCAGCACCTCTGCCCCGCCGCTCAGCCGTTCATGCCAATGATCAGCCATGCCACCGCCAGCCACCGGCATCCCGGCATGAGGTGGCATGCTTTCAATCAGTTCCACACGCACATCCAGCCCCGGCAACTCCGGGCGTCCACCCGCAGGGATAAAGAAGTCTTCGGTAATCGCCCCGGTGCGCGGCCCATAAATGCCCAACGCGCCTGCGGTACTCACCGCCTCCACCAATGCCAGATCCACCGTCGCCACGCCCGGTGCAAACACCGCTTTGTAGCCTGCAAAGTCACGGCAAGAGGCGCTTACGATGTCCACCGAAAGCCCCGCACGGCGCAGCCCGCGGTAGGCCGAAAACACCAGTCTGAAATAGTCAAAGCCAGCGCCCTGCGGCTGTGTGTGCCAGGCCCAATCCGAAGGATAATCAAACACCAGCGCCACCTCGGCCTGCTGTGTCTCTTGCGGGGGCAAATCGGCCAAAATCTTGGCCACCGCACGCGCCTCATCCATGCCCGGTGCCTCACGGCCATCGGGCGTCTGCAGCCCTGCGTGCATCTGCTCCTGCGCAAACGGGGCCTGCCGCCAGCGGAAATAGCTCACTACCTCTGCCCCATGGGCAAAGGCCTCCAGCGACCACAGCGCCACCATCCCTGGCAAAGGTGCGGGGTTATACGGTGCCCAATTCACCGGGCCGGGTTGCTGTTCCATGACCCACCAACGACCCTTGCCCACCGCACGATAGAGATCGTGGTGGAAGGCCTGCATGTCCGGATCCCCTTGGCGCAGGAACCGCACCTTATGGTCCTCTGACGCCTCCAGGCGATCTGATAGAAAGCCAATCGGATAGCTGTCCCAGCTCGCGATATCGAGGTCTTCGCCCACATCAAAATGGTCAAATTCCAGAATGCGGCCCATGTAGTTGTGGATCAGCGGCGCATCGGTATGGGCACGCAGAATATCGGTCTGAACCTTGTTGAATGCCACCACTTGATCGGAGGAAAACCGGCGGAAGGCCAGCACATGTGCAGGGTTCGGCTCGGTCACCGTAAGGTTGGGCAAGTCGATCTGTTCAAAGGAGAAATACTCCATCGACCAGAAGATATTGCCCCAGGCCTCATTCAGCGCCTCAACCGTGCCATAGCGCGCCTTGCACCAGGCTTGGAACGCGACCTTGGCGGGTTCTGAATAGCTCAAAATCGTATCGTGACAGCCGTACTCATTGTCGGTCTGCCAGGCCGCCACATATGAGTTCCTACCGTAGCGCTCCGCAATGATCTTGGTGATCCGCGCGCTCTCCGCCTTAAACCCTTCATGGCTGAAGCAATAATGCCGACGCGAGCCAAATTTGCGTGGATTGCCATTTTCATCCACCGCCAGCATGTCGGGGTGTTTGTCGATCATCCAGCGCGGCGGTGTCGCGGTCGGTGTGCCCAGCACAACCTTCAAGCCGGCACTGCCCAGCACGTCAATCGCGCGGTCCAGCCATTCCAGCGTCAGCGTGCCTGCCACAGACTCCATACGGCTCCAGGCAAACTCGCCAATCCGCACCCAGGTGATGCCTGCCGCGATCATATCGGCGGCATCTTTCGCCCACATCTCCTCCGGCCAATGCTCCGGATAATAACAGACGCCCAGCTCTTGTTTCATAGGATCACCCGCGGTTCCGCAACGCCCTGACCGGCGTTTTCCTGCACAAATGTCATGCCGTTTTCCGGCGCAGCAGCCAGAACATCAGCCGCCAGATCTTCCGCCGCTGTGGTCACATAGAGATCGCGCAGCTCGGGGCCACCAAAGGCAGGACAAGAGGCTTGCACCCCGCCCACCTCCACGGCCTTCACAAAGTTGCCCGCAGGATTATAGGCCGCCACACGCGCGGCCCCCCATTGCGCGATCCAGACATTGCCTTCGGCATCCACGACCGCGCCATCCGGGTTCAACCCTTCCGGCTTCAGGTCGAGATAAACCTCCACCGCGCCCACAGGCCAGCCGGTATCCGAGTCCACACTTTGGCGCATCACCTGCCCTGTCGGCGTGTCGGCGTAATAGGCACAGGCGCGTGTCTGATCAAAACAGATCGCGTTTGAGATGGTGATGTCTCCAACCACCTGACGCAGTTCCCCTTTGTAGAACCGATAGATCGCACCGGCCTTGGCCTCAGCGGATTTCCCCATGGTCCCGATCCAGAAACCGCCCCAAGGATCTGCGCGCCCGTCGTTAGAGCGCGTCACCGGATTGTCGGCTTCCAGATCGACCACATGCTCGCGCAGGCCGCACTCCAGATCCATCCGCCACAGCGCGGTCTCTGAGGCCACGAGGAGAGTCTCCTCATCCACCCAGCCAGCGGCGGAGAAGAACTCATCAAACACCCATTCCTGCTGCACGCCCTCTTTCTGGGTCAGCAGACGTTTGCCTTTGATATCAAACCAATAAAATTGCTCGCGCACCGGATGCCAGAGCGGCCCTTCCCCCAACTCACAGACACGATTGTCAAAGACGACGCTCATGCCATGGCCTCATCATAGGCCGCCACAATCGCATTTGCCTTGGTGCGCACATCAGCTGCACTCATCCCCGGTTTGTAGATCGCAGAGCCGATGCCAAATCCGCTCGCACCTGCCGCGACCCACTCACCAAAGTTGTCCGGCCCCGCACCGCCCACAGCATAGACCGCACGGTCTTTGGGCAGCACGGCGCGCATCGCTTTAAGGCCCGCTGGCCCCGCCATGTCACCGGGGAAAAGCTTCAGCCCTGTTGCGCCAGCCTTCAGTGCGGCAAAAGCTTCGGTGGGCGTGAACACGCCGGGCCAGCTTTCCATGCCAAGACTTGCTGTGTGGGCAATCACGTCCACATCGCAGTTGGGCGAGACTATCAATTGCCCGCCAACCGCTTTCACCGCGTCCACCTGCGCCACCTCCAGCACCGTGCCTGCGCCCACAAGCGCTTGAGCGCCGATGGATTTAGCCAGCAACCCGATGCTCTCCAGCGGCTCCGGCGAGTTCAGCGGCACCTCGATCTTATCAATGCCTGCGGCGAGAATTTCCTGTGCAATCGCTTCCACTTCGCCCGGGGTCACCCCGCGCAAGATCGCAATAATCGACCGGCTCATGTTGTTATCCCAAAAGGTTGCGCGCGGCGATCAGCCCCGCAAGTGTCATTTCCTGGCAGTCCACCACAGAGACGAACCCACCCTGCGCCTTGAGCGCCTCAGCGTAGATATTTGAGAGCGCCGCATCGCCAATCACCGCGATCTGCTGCCCCAGCCAATAGGGGCGCGATGCCGCCAGCTCGGCACCCAACAAAAGGCCCGAGAGCCGCGCACGGCCAACAGCCGCAGGCGTCGCCTCCAGCAGGTCACTGGCCCGGATCGCAAACAGCTCTGTCGCGAGATTTTCCGGGCGCGACAGCGTCACATCCATGCCCGCGCGGAAGGCCTCTTCGTCCCAGCCTTCGCCGACCGAGTGCTGCAGCACCGATTGTTTGGACAGAAGCGCAAACATCTCTCCGGTCATGAAGGTGCGAAAGCTCACCACCTCGTCCGCGCTCACATGCACCCATTTCGTATGGGTGCCCGGAAGGCACAAAACCCCGTCCCAGTTCTGATGTTTGGACAGAAAGCCAGCAACCTGGGTCTCTTCGCCCCGCATCACATCGGCGGGTTTCATCTGCTTCAGGCCCGGCACCACATGCACACGCAGGCGCGCATCCGTATCCGGCACGCGAATGATGCGTTCCGCCAAGGCCGGCGCAGGCACCGCGCTGTAAGGCGCCTCAACCCAGCCCTGACGCGCGCCAACCATGCCGCAGGCAATCACATCGGTCACGCCATCGCCCAGCCAGTCTCCAACCAGCGCCATCAAGGCCGGCTCAAACTCTGCCTTGCTGAGCTTGGACATACCCTGCTCTGACTCTGCAGTGGCCAGCACCTTCTCGCCCGACATGGCAAAGACCCGCAACCGAGAGGTGCCCCAATCCACCGCGATCCATTCTGCTTGCACGCTCATCACTTACCCCGAAACCACAACGCCACCGTCCACTGCCATACATTGGCCCGTCATCATCCGGCTGGCATTGGAGGCGAGATACAGCGTCGGATCGATCATATCCTCGGGCTTCAGATGCTCTTTCAGACACTGACGCTCCATATGCGCCGCCAGCGCTTCCGGCTCGGCCCACATGTCCAATTGTTTCTGGGTCAGCACCCAGCCCGGCGCCAGCGCATTGACGCGAATGCCTTTTGGCCCCAGCTCCCGCGCCAGCGAACGGGTCATCCCGGTGATCGCCGCATTGGCCGCCGTATAAATCGGGTAGCCTGCGTTACCCATGATGTAGCTGATCGAGCTGAAATTGATGATCGAGCCGCCGTCCGTCATCTGCCGCGCCGCTTCCTGACAGGCAAAGAAATAGGCTTTCTGGTTCACCGCCTGCATCCAGTCGTAGAACGCTTCGTCCACCTCATCGAGTGCATGGCGCTGGTCGTTGGCCGCGTTGTTCACCACCACATCCAGACCGCCGTGTTCTCCCACCGCCTGCTGGATCGTTTCGCGCAGGCGCGGAATGTCAGAGATATCGCCTTGCATGAACAGAGGCGTGGCGCCGTGTTTGGTTTCCATCTCTGCGATGAAGTCATCCGCAGCGGAGCGCCCGATGATGGCCACCTTTGCGCCCTGCGCCATAAACCCGTCGGTCAGGGCCGCGCCGATGCCACTGGCCCCGCCTGTGATGTAAACGGACTTGCCTTTGAGATCTGGAAAAATCGTGCCTGCCATCAGTGGCTCTCCCGTGTGACCAAACGTGTGTCCTTGCCGACGAGGAAGTCGAGGTCCGCACCTTTGTCGGCCTGCAACACGTGGTCGTAATAAAGTTTTGCGTAGCCGCGTGTATAATGCTCTGGATCGGGCTGCCAGTCGGCACGGCGCGCCTCAAGCTCTGCTTCATCCACCAGCAGCTCCAGCACACCGTTTTGCGCTGACACTTTGATGCGGTCACCGGTTTTCACCAACGCCAGCGTGCCCCCGGCCTGTGCCTCCGGGCTGACATGCAGGATCACAGTGCCAAAGGCCGTGCCAGACATACGCGCATCCGACACGCGGATCATATCTCGCACGCCCTCCTTCACCAGCTTGGCTGGGATCGGCATATTGCCCACCTCCGGCATCCCCGGATAGCCCTTCGGACCACAGCCTTTCAGCACCAGAATAGTTTCCGGCGTCACCGGCAGATCATCCCGGTCAATATTGGCTTTCAGGTCTTCGATGTTTTCAAACACAAAGGCCTCGCCCTCATGCTCCAACAGCGCATCCGTCGCCGCGGAAGGCTTCACAATCGCGCCGTTGGGAGCAAGATTGCCTCGCAGCACGCGCAGCCCGGCGGCGGGTTTGACCGGATTATCGAGCGGGCGGATCACGTCGTCATTATAGATCTCAGCCCCCTCGTGATAGGTCACAATATCTTTGCCCAACACGGTATTGGCCGGACGCACGTGATCTTTCAGCTGGCTCAACACGGCAGGCACACCGCCCGCGTAGCAGAAGTCTTCCATCAGGTATTTGCCTGATGGCATACAGTTGACGAGCAGCGGGATTTCAGAACCGATCTCAAAGTCCTTCAGCGTCAGATCCACACCCACACGGCCCGCCAGCGCCAGCAAATGCACCACCGCGTTGGTGGAGCCCCCCACTGCCGCATTGGCCAGAATGGCGTTTTCAAAGGCTTCTTTGGTGAGGATGTCCGACGGTTTCAGATCTTCATCCACCATTTCCACAATGCGTTTGCCGGTCAGATGCGCCAGCGCCATCCGGCGCGCATCCACTGCAGGCAATGCCGCATTGGTCGGCAGCGCCATCCCCATCGCTTCGACAAGAGAGGCCATGGTGGAGGCCGTGCCCATGGTCATGCACACGCCCGCGCTGCGGCTCATGCCGCTTTCTGCATTCATGAAATCCTGCAGGGTCATCTCGCCCGCGCGGACCTCTTCAGAGAACTTCCAGACATCGGTGCCAGAGCCAATGTCCTTGCCCTTGAACTTGCCGTTCAGCATCGGGCCGGAGCTCACCACGATGGTCGGCAGGTCCACCGACGCCGCGCCCATCAGCTGCCCCGGCGTGGTCTTGTCACAGCCGCCCAGCAGCACAACACCGTCAATGCCATAGGCGCGGATGCTCTCTTCCACATCCATCGCCAGCAGATTGCGAAACAGCATCGCGGTCGGCTTCATCTGGGTCTCGCCAAGCGACATCACCGGGAACTCCACCGGGAAGCCCCCCGCCTCCCAGACCCCGCGCTTCACGCCTTCGGCCAACGTGCGCAGACCGGAGTTACAGGGGGTCAGCTCCGACCAGGTGTTGCAAATCCCGATGATCGGGCGCCCATCAAAAGCGTGATCCGGAAAGCCCTGGTTTTTCATCCAGCTGCGGTGAATGAACCCGTCTTTGTCCAGCTTGCCATACCAATGCTGGGAGCGGCGTTTCTTGGTCATACTCGTTTTCCTTCAATCACCCACATCCGGTCCGGGAAGGACCACGGCAGGATGAGTCCGTGTTGCATCAATATCTGGCCACTCACCGTGAGCGGCCCGTCTTTTATCGGCATCTCGCGACGGGACAAATGATGTGCCTCCTCGCGGTTGATCAGCTCAATTTCGTAGTGCGCATCCGGCTCTAGCCCCGTGAGCCTCAAAGGACGCGGCATGATCTGCCTCCCGGTGTCCGCCTTACCGGCAAAAACCACAAAGCGCGTCTTGTCCTGCGCCAGTTGCTGCTCTGCAATCACACTGCTGTCCGCCGCATCCAGCCGAAGGATGTCCGCCGACATACGCCAGTCCCGATTGGCCTTCCACCAGGTGGTGACACGGGTCAGCACCTCGGTTTCACTGTCCGTCAGCTCGCGAGGGTCCATTTCGCACCCCATATGCCGCTGCGCCGCCACCCAGGCGCGGAAATGGATGTCATGCACCCGCCCGGAGGTATGGCAATGGCGCGGCCCAACATGGCTGCCGGTGATCGCCGCAGGCAGCATCAGCGCCGCATCATGCTGAATACGCAACCGCTCCAGCGCGTCATTGCTGTCACTCAGCCAAACCCGCTGCGTATTGCGCAAAATCCCCGCATCAATCCGCCCCCCACCAGAGGCGCAGCTCTCAATCTCCACCTTAGGGAACGCCGCGCGCAGCGCGCCCATCAGCGCATAGATGCCTTCCGCCTGCGCCGCATCAGCCACGGGCAGCAAGCGGTTGTGATCCCACTTGATGTAATCAATGTCGTGGCTTTCCAGGATCGCGCTGATCTTGCCATAGAGGTAACCCCGCACCTCAGGGTTGGCCATATCCAACACCCGTTGCTGACGCCCTTCGATCTGATCTGCGGGCCCGAGGATCCACTCCGGATGGGCCCGCGCCAGATCACTGTCGAGGTTGACCATCTCCGGCTCAAACCACAGGCCAAAGACCATCCCAAGCGACGCCACATGATCTATCAGCGGGCTCAGCCCGTCTGGCCATTTGCGCGGATCAATGTCCCAATCCCCAAGACTGGAGGTGTCATCATCGCGTTTCCCGAACCAGCCGTCGTCCAGCACAAACCGCTCCGCGCCCAGTGCCGCGGCCCGATCGGCAATCGCCTTGAGTTCCTCAAAGTCGTGATCAAAGTAGATCGCTTCCCAGCAATTATAGTGCACCGGGCGCGCACGCTCCGGATGCGGCCAGGTCACCACATGGTCCCGCAGATGACGCTGGAATGCCACTGCGCAGCCATTCAACCCTGTATCGGAAACCGATAGATAGAGCTTTCCAGTCTCAAACTGCGTCCCCGCGCGGCGCGTGCCGGTGGCATGGCCCCACTGGATCTGACGCCGCCCATCCGGCAGCTCTTCGGCATACATGACATGTCCACCAGACCAGCCGTAATGCATCGCAAAGACCTGGCCTTGTGTATTGCTTGCGCCCTGCTCCGGGAAATAGGCCAGCGGCGGGTGCTCATGGCCGGACCGGCCCGTGCGCGCCTCCCGCATCAGAACCCCTGCGCGCCATGGGCTGCGTTCCATCTGAAACTCACCAACCCAGCGGCCCGAGAAATGCAAAATCTCCGCCCCCATCTGCGGCCCCGGCAGCACCGGCGCAGCCAGATGGTGCACACTGATCTCCGCACGGGAGGTCAGCGTGGTTGAGGCGGCAATCACATCACCCTCAACGGCAAAGGTGAAGGTCAGCGTCAGCCCGGCCTCTGCGTCCTCGCAGACAAAGCGCGCGCCGTCGGTCTCAATCAGTTTAAAACGTGGATAAAGCGCCTGCCCATCGCGGTAGGCCACCAGCCCCGCCTGCCCCTGAAAGCTGTTGCCCGCTTCCGGACACAGCGACAGGGCGGGCAGTGCGTCGATCATGCCCCCGGTCACATCACGCGCGGTCGCGGCCGCAAGCGCGCTCAAATCGTCTCCCGCAGGCAACGGAGCGCCCCAGTAGAGCGCGCCGGGCACGCCCCCGTCTGAACCAAGCACCAATGTCTGACCCGGCGCATCAATGCGCCAGGTTTGCAAAGCTTGCGTCACTTCACAGCTCCCAAAGTGAGACCGGCAATGAAGTGCCGTTGCATCAGGAAGAACATCGCCACAGGGGGCAGAGCCGCCACAATCGAGCCTGCGCTCATCAGGTGATAGGCAGCACGGTACTGCGCGTTAAACGAGGTGATCCCGGCGGTCACAGGCTGGCTCTCCGCCCCTTGGGTCAGCACCACCGCCCAGAAATAGTCGTTCCAGATGAAAGTGAAGATCAGCACCGAAAGCGCCGCCAGCGCGGGCTTCATCAGGGGCAACACCACATACCAGAAGATGCGCCATTCGCTCACACCTTCCACCCGCGCCGCCTCAATCAGCTCAAACGGCAGAGCGCGGATGAAGTTGCGCATAAACAGCGTGCAGAACCCGGTCTGGAAAGCCACATGGAACAGCACAAGGCCGGTCTTGGTGTTGTACAGCCCCATGTCCAGCGTCAGGTCACGAACCGGCACCATCAGGATCTGGAACGGCACGAAGTTTCCGGCCACAAACATAAAGAAGATCCAGAGGTTGGCGCGGAACTTATAAATCCCCAGCGCAAACCCCGTCATCGAACTAAGCGCCACAGCCCCGATCACCGTTGGGATGGTGATCATAAAGGAGTTCAGCAGATAACGTGGCATGTCGGAGTCAAAGAAGACCCGCCCATAGTTCGCCGCGCCTTCAAAGCTCGAAGGCAGCCCCCAATAGTTGCCGGAAGTGAAATCCGCATCCGGCTTGATGGAGAACAGAGCCACGGCCAGCAATGGCGCGAGCCAGAGCAGCAGCGCAATCGGCAGCATGGTCTTATAGGCAAGCTGCGCGGCCTGAGGCTGTTTTTCAATCGGTTGTGGAAACATCTCAGTGCCCCTTCTCTTCGCGGTACATCGACCACAGGAAGTAGGTGATAAAGCAGAGCATGATCAGGAACAGCACCACGGCAATCGCCGCGCCATAGCCCATGCGGAAACCGTATTCCGACAGCGCCACTTCAAACATATAGTAAGCCAGCACACGCGAGCTGCCAAACGGGCCGCCCTGCGTCATGATGGAGATCAGATCAAAGGAGCGCAGCGCGCCGATGATCGTCACCACAAAGGCAATGAAGGTCGCCGGGCGCAGCTGCGGCAGAATGATGTGCCAGAGCATTTTCCAACCCTTCGCCCCATCCAGACGACCGGCCTCGATCTGCTCCGGATCCACCGCGTTCAGGCCGGTGAGGTAGAGGATCATGCAGTAAGCCGTCTGCGGCCACAGGCCCGCAGCAACGATGCCATAGGTCACAAGGTCTTCGTTCCCAAGCACATTGATCGGGCCCATACCAACCCAGCCCAGCATTGTGTTCAGCAGGCCGAAGTTCGGATCGTAAAACCAGCTGAACACCAGACCAACCACCACCTGGCTGATCACGAAAGGAAAGAAGAACAGGGACTTATAGATACGGATGCCCGCAACGGTCTGGTTCAGGAACAGCGCAATGAACAGTCCGGCAGGAATGGCAAGCAGGTAGAGAAACAGCCACAGCACGTTGTTTTTCAACGACACAAAGAAGGCGTCTCGATCCACATACTCCCAATAAAGGTCTTCATAGTTGCGAAAGCCCACATAGGTCTTTTCGCCCAACCCGTCCCACTCATAGAGCGACAGGTTGAAAGATTGGAACACCGGCGCGATCACATAGACCGCGAAAAACAGGATGCCCGGCGCCAGGAAAACCCAGGGCGCGATGCGCTGTTGATTGCGGTGGAACCAGCTTTCGGTTTCAGGAATTTCAGAAGAAACGGTCATAACATAACCCGGGGTTTGAGGGCTGAGAGGCGGAGAATTCCCCCGCCTCTCGTGTCAAACGGCGGTCAACTGGCCAGAAGGCCAAGCCAACGCCTTGTTTTTATTTATAGATACGACCGCGTGCGCGCTCGAGCTTGGCCAGGATCTTGTCCAGCTGATCTGGCTTCACCATGAACTCCTGGAAACCTTCCATGGAGACTTTGGCCATCTCTGCTGGGGCATCACGGTCCCAGAACTGCGCCACACCACCGGTGGAGTTGGTGGACAGCATCTCAAAGCCCTGCTGCAGGAACTTGTCATCATCCACGGAGGAGGCTGCGTTCACAGGCAGCTGACCCAGGTTCTTGCCGTTGTTGATGATGGTCTGCTCTTCTGGCGAAGTGGCAAAGCGCAGGAACTCACGTGCCGCTTCTTTGTTCTTCGCGTTTGCAGGGATGTGGAAGGTGTCGGTTGGTGCATCTTCAGATAGTGCAACGTCCGGGTTGATCTTCACAAACTGATAGAAGTCCAGCTGGTCATCAGACAGGCCTGCTTCGCGCAGCGGCGCCACAGCGAAGTTGCCCATCAGATAGGCTGCTGCTTCACCGTTCACCATGAACGGCAGCGCTTCCTGCCAGCTGTAGGTCTGGTGGTCAGCAATAAAGCCGCCCATGTCGATCAGCTCTTTCCAGTTCATGAAGGTCTGCTTCACGCGCTCGTCTTCCCAAGACACGTTGCCAGCGGCCAGATCCATGTGGAAATCAAAGCCGTTGGTGCGCATGTTCAGATAGTCAAACCAGCCGCCAGCGGTCCACAGGTACTTGGTGCCGATGGTGTAGCAGGCGCGGCCAGACTCTACGATCTTGGCGCAGTTGGCTTTCTCTTCGTCCCAGGTGGTTGGCTCAGACAGGCCCAGCTCCGCGAAGATATCTTTGCGGTAGTAAACGCCCCACTGATAGTAGGTGTAGGCGACGCCCCACTGCTTGTCGTCAATGGTCAGAGCACCTTTGGTGGAAGCCAGACCTTCTGCGATGGCTGGCTCTGCATAAAGATCGGATACATCTTCAAACAGGCCCGCTTCTACGTAGGGGCGCATACGGTTGGCGGCATACCAGGTGGCAACATCCGGCGCATTTGCGGTCAGGAAGTTGCGGATCTGGGTCTTATAGGCTTCGCGATCGATCACAGTGGTTTCGATGTTCAGGTCCGGGTGCTTCTCACCGAAACGCGCAATCATCGCTTCCATTGTCGCGCGCGGCGCTGGGTTCGATGTGTCCAGGAAAATGGTCAGATCGCCGCTCAGCTCCGCGGAAGCCGGTACAGCAAACGCCGAAGCAACCGCGGCCGCGGCTGCAGTGGTTTTCATTTTGGAAAGCATTGTGTCCTCCCTGTGCTCCAAAATTATGTAAGTTTTGGTTTCATTATTTGAAACCTCGTTTTACATATTGAAAACTACACCCTGTTCGAGCTAGGTTGTCAACAGATTCCTGCGGATCCGCAGGAAAGCGGAGGAGCATAGAAGCGTCATGGCAGGCGACGGAACAGTCGGCAAAGCACTGGATGTGCTTGATCAAGTGGCCGCCTTTGAGCGGCCTGTGCGCTTTGGAGAGTTGCAGGAACAAAGCGCCTTCCCGAAGGCCACGCTCTATCGGTTTCTGCAAACCCTGACCAATCAGGGCATGCTGTCTTATGACAGCGAACGGCAAACCTACACGCTGGGCATTCGCCTGGTGCGTCTCGCCCATGCCGCATGGACACAAAGCTCGCTTGCCCCCATCGCCCGCCCACATCTGGATGCGCTCTCGCAAGCCACCGGAGAAACCGTGCATCTCGCGCAGCTGGACGCCTCGCAGGTGCTTTATGTGGACAAACGAAACGCGCGCGACCCGGTTGAAATGTATTCTCAGGCTGGCAAGGTTGGCCCCGCCTACTGCACCGGCGTTGGCAAAGCGATGATGGCCTTTCTGGATGAAGCCACTTTGGCGTCCGCCATCGCCCAACAGAGCTTTCACCGCTTCACCCCCACCACCTTGGTGACAGGGGAAGACTTGCGCGCCGAGCTCGAAAACATCCGGGCGCGCGGTTACGGCTTTGACCGGGAGGAACATGAACCCGGCATCGTCTGTATCGCAGCGCCAGTTCTCACACCCAACGGCCGCATGCTGGGTGCTTTGTCCGTGACTGGCCCGACCAGCCGAACCTCACTTGATCAACTTGAAACCTGGGCGCCGCGCGTGATGGAAACCGCCGCTCAAATTGGCCGGGAAGCCCAGGCATGGCGTTTCCCCGAAACCAGACAACAAAAGGTAGCGACCACATGACAGGCGTAACTCTGCAAGGAGCCATCAAGAAATACGGCGAAACGCAGGTGATCCACGGCGTGGATCTGCAGATCGAAGATGGCGAATTCTGTGTGTTTGTCGGCCCGTCAGGCTGCGGCAAGTCCACCCTGCTGCGCATGATCGCCGGTTTGGAGGAGACCACCGGCGGCACCATCAACATCGGCTCGCGCGATGTCACCCACATGGACCCGGCCAAGCGCGGCGTCGCCATGGTGTTCCAGACCTACGCGCTTTATCCGCATATGACCGTGGCCGAAAACATGGGCTTTGGCCTGCGCATGAACGGCGTGCCCAAGGCCGAGATTGAGGAGAAGGTGCAAAAGGCCTCCTCGATCCTCAAGCTGGATCAATACCTCAAGCGCAAACCCAAAGCGCTCTCGGGTGGTCAGCGTCAGCGTGTCGCCATTGGCCGGGCCATTGTGCGCGGGCCGGAAGTCTTCTTGTTTGACGAACCGCTCTCCAACCTCGATGCGGAACTGCGTGTCGACATGCGCGTGGAAATCGCCCGCCTGCATCAGGAAATCGGCGCCACCATGATCTATGTGACCCATGATCAGGTCGAAGCCATGACCATGGCCGACAAGATCGTGGTGCTGCGTGATGGCCGCATCGAACAAGTCGGCGCGCCGCTGGATCTCTACCGCGATCCCGACAACCGCTTTGTGGCGGGTTTCATCGGCTCCCCCTCCATGAACTTCCTGGAATGTGATGTGGTGGACGGCACGCTGACAAACCCCGCCTTCTCCGCGCCCATCCCCTCCCCCATCGCATTGCCGCAGAACCAGACCAAAGTGACGCTCGGCATTCGCCCGGAGCATCTGCAATTGGATCACAGCGCAGACCAGCTCACCATCGAGCTCACCGAAGCGCTTGGCGGCGTGTCCTACTGCTATCTCGGCGGCATCGGCGACACCCGCCTGATTGTTGAGGAACGCGGCGATGATCGCAGCCCTGAAGGCGCGAAGGTCGGCCTCACAATCCCGGCCGAGCGCATCTACCTGTTTGACCCCGACACCGGCGCGCGCATCCGCTGAGTGACGGAACAAGCAACAAACAGACGCCCCGTTCTTTGAGCGGGGCATTTTTCTGTGCATAGCAGTGCACTGGCTTGATTTTGGGAAATCCGGACACAACGGACATAAAGCGTCAGCGCTTGACCAACCGTTTTGGAATTCATTTCATCGCGTGCAACTGAACAAGTTGACCACGGCCGGAATTCTGACTTCACCCCTTGCTTGGAACTTCTCAAAGGCTAGCTTCACAGCCCCTTCTATTGCCGCCTCATCCGTTTCTGTTCCCATATGAGCTTTCACTATGCGAGCCGCAGGACCTACCTTACTGGCCGCTCTGGCAGCGCCTGCGACACCGCCCGGAGGTGTCAGTTCAATATCCATTGGTCGCGCTTCAATATTGGACAGACCTGCCTGAACAATCAGTTCTCTGACACGATCGCAATCTTGAAATGCAGTTGGACCAGGAGCATGGGGATTCCCCTGAGGCTGAGGTCCAAGCCTTTCCTCTGCCGCTTTTTTTGGGTATCTCGAACCAAGGGTTTTCCGCTACTGACGCCCAGCTCACGAAGACCATTTTACCTTGTGTATCCAGCGCCCTGGCTAAATTTCCCAATGCGACAACCGTGTCAGAGAAAAAGCTCATGCCCAATCGTGAGACCAAAATATCAAAAGACTGGTCAGAAAAATCATGTGTTTGAGCATCGGCCAAAAGGAATGAAACGTTCCGTAAACCTTCCCCTTCTGCTCTTCTGGATGCGCGTTTGAGAAGCGGGTCAGAGATATCTACCCCAAGCACCGCGCCGTCGGAAACCCGTCGAGCGGCTTCAAGTGTACTGGCACCGGTTCCACATCCAATGTCGATGATACGGTCCGTAGGAACAATTTCAGCAACATCGAGCATCATGTCCAGCATGCCGGACATCGCGGTATCCAGAGCATGCTCGTGTTCAATCCATTTCAGGCCCGCGGGAGACGTCCAATAATCAGCCTGCGCCCTATTTGCTTCCATGAAAGATCACCTCTTTCATCCCAAACTAGCAAACATTCCCGGAATGCGCAGCATTGGACATTTGGCGTCAATCCAGCCACACGCCTCAGCGCCTCACTGCAGGTATCAACCCGCGCTCACCCGTCCGCCTTGTAGTGCGCCAAAAACATTGCGACGCAATCATCCAAGGCATCCTTTGGCGCCGGAGTCTCGCCGAGGAAAAATTCCGGCCAGAAGAAGAAGTTTTTGACGAGCGCCAACAGCTGGTTGGTGGCAAAAACCGGATCCGCCTTACGCAGCACGCCTGCCTCCATGGCCTCTCCAATCAACCGCGTCATCGGGTAATCGTGGGTTTCCGTCTCGGTGAAGAATTTTCTGGAACGGTCAAGATCGCGGATCAGCTCAGAAAGAACCATGCGGTTCAATCCGATGGCCGTCTCTTCTGTTATGACCGCGATATACCGCCACAAAGCGTCTTTTAACTGCTCTACGAAGTCGCCGCTTGGGTCGTAGGCCACCGGCTCCATGCTCTGGTTCTGCTCCAACATGATCGCCGAGATGGCTTCAAACAACGCCTCCTTGCTCTCGAAGTGATTGTAGAGCGTGCGACTCGAAACCTGCGCTTTTTTGGCGATTGAGGTGGTTTTGGCCCCCAGAAATCCCTGTTCGCGGAACTCATCGATCGCCGCATCGATAATATCTTTTCTTTTCTTTTCAGTGCGTTTCACGATTTTCCACCCCAAAAGTAAAATAATCTGTTTACAAGAGACATCCGCCCCACCTAAGTAAACACAGAGATTTACTTTAGCAAGGCGAAACACGATCCTGGAAACCAGTGGACCACGACAATGACCAACCTCTCAAGACGCCACCTCATCCAAACCGCCTCGCTTGCCTCCCTGATGTCCTTCGCGGGCTGGGGCGCAGGCGCAAAACAGACATCCCTTCCCATCAACGCAGGAGCTTCTGAAATGTCCTTCAAACCCGGAACAAACCCCGTCACTTTCAAATCCTTCGGCCTTGATCTTGTGGGCGATCTGTATCTGCCCGAAGACTTCGACCCGGCCAAGACGTACAAGGCCATTGTCGGTGCCAGCCCCTTCCCGCAGGTCAAGGACCAGATCCCAGCGACCTACGGCCCCGAAATGGCCGCGCGCGGCTTTATCTACCTTGGTTTCGACTACATGGGCATGGGCTCCTCTCCGGCGCTTCCCGGCGAACATATGCAATCACGCTACAATTTCCGCCTGATCGAGAATACATGGGACGCCGTGTCCTATCTGGGCACCCTACCGTTTGTTGACGAAATCTACGGTCTTGGCGTTTGTCAGGGCGGTCAGACGATCGCCTCAGCAGCGGTCACAGACCACCGCATCAAGAAGATCGCTATGGTATCAGGTATGATGGCCTCAGACGCATTTCAGTGGACAGACCGGGATATGGCCAATCAGATGATCGCCGCCGCCAACGCCTCGATGCAGACGCAATATGAAACTGGCGCGCCAGACTATGTTGCACCCTTTGGTCTGAACGACGAGATGTCCCGTGAAGAGTTCACCTCTGCAGCTGCTTATCCGGAGATGGCTGGCGAAACTTACGACTACTACGGTCGCGACGGCGCCAAAGGGCCGATTGCCGTACCGAATTACACCAATATGCACATCGGTGATCAGCCCATGCAGTCCTTGTTCTCGATCTGTGAAGCATATGCCGACAAGATCGTGCAACCATCGCTGACAATCTATGGCACAAACGCCGCAACTGCGATTTGCTCAACCGCCTTTGTCGAGAAGCTGACCAACGACCACAAAGAGCTGGCCTTTGACGAGTTCACACACGTGGATTTCTACCACAAGCCAGAGGCCGTCAAAGCCTCCACCGATGCCGTGGCAGAATTCTTCAACGCGTAAAATGATTGGTGGAGGTCATAGCAATATGATCTCCACTTTCTCTTGCACTTAAGCTGATACCAGTAGACCAACAGCGCCCATAGCTATTGGCTCCCCCCAGTGACGCCTCTGCGCTCCACCGCAGGCTTCAATCCGCGATCACCCAGTCGTCTGCATAAGCCAGCTCGCCGATCGCCATCCAGGACATGCGCACACGTGCCACACGGCTGTCGCCCCAGGTGCGGAATACGAGCTGAAACCCGAGATTGGTGATTTCTTCGGCCACCACTTCGGAACGGATGTTCGGGCCGCTGTCCATATCCCACAGCGACAATGACACATGCACCGCCGGCGGCACGCGGTACTTGGACCGAAACTTGACCAGTTTGCGCCGCTCCCGTGGCCCATCCCCGGTCCACATCTGTCCATTTTCTTCAAAGTCGGAGAACAGGGCCACATCCCCCTGATCCACCCCGACATAGCTATTTCGTATCCGTTTCATCGCCATCTGTGTGCAAGCCAATAAAGGCAGCATCAAGCCAAAATATGGTTACGAAAACGCAAAAGGCCCCGCCGTGGTGGCGAGGCCTCATGTTGATCATGTCCCGGTTGGGATCAGACCATATCTTCCATGAGCTGTTCCAGATCGGAGAGGAATTTCTCCGCACCGTCCTTGTGCTCTTCACCGGCTTCGGCGGCAGCCTTGCGGGCGTCTGCGATGACGTCCTCAAGATCTGCCTTGGTCACGGTGTCACCGCTATGTGCGTGTTCCGCGATCACCGAGATCGACTCTGCAGAGATTTCCGCGAAACCGCGGGTCACCACAAAATCCTTCTCACCATCCGCCGTCTGAACCCGCACCACGCCTGGGCGCAGCGAGGTCAGCAAAGGCGCATGGCCTGGCATTGCGGTGAGGTCACCATCAGCGCCAGGGATCTGCACGGCGGTCGCCTGGAGCGAAGCAAGGCTCCGCTCAGGGCTGACCAGATCAAATTGCAGTTCGTTTGCCATGTCGGGCCTCCTTAGGCCGCTTCAGCAGCCATCTTCTCGGCTTTTGCGATCACTTCCTCGATGCCGCCAACCATGTAGAAGGCACCTTCAGGCAGGTGGTCGTATTCGCCAGCCACAACAGCTTTGAACGAAGCAATGGTGTCTTCCAGAGGCACCTGAACACCGTCAGAACCGGTGAAGACCTTCGCAACGTCGAACGGCTGGGAGAGGAAACGCTGGATCTTACGCGCACGCGCAACGGTCAGCTTATCTTCTTCAGACAGTTCGTCCATGCCGAGGATCGCGATGATGTCCTGCAGCGACTTGTAGCGCTGGAGAATACCCTGAACCTCAAAGGCCACGTTGTAGTGCTCTTCACCCACAACAGATGGGTCCATCAGGCGCGAGCTGGAGTCCAGCGGGTCCACAGCTGGGTAGATACCCAGTTCGGAAATCGCACGGGACAGAACGGTTGTCGCGTCCAAGTGAGCAAAGGTTGTCGCTGGTGCCGGGTCGGTAAGGTCGTCCGCTGGAACATACACAGCCTGGATCGAGGTGATCGAGCCGGACTTTGTAGAGGTAATACGTTCCTGCATCGCACCCATGTCGGTGGCCAGTGTTGGCTGATAGCCCACAGCAGAAGGAATACGGCCCAGAAGCGCAGACACCTCGGAACCCGCTTGGGTAAAGCGGAAGATGTTGTCCACAAAGAACAGAACGTCGGTACCGGATTGGTCACGGAACTGTTCCGCCAGGGTCAGACCGGTCAGAGCAACACGGGCACGCGCACCGGGAGGCTCGTTCATCTGGCCGTAAACCAGAGCAACCTGAGAGTCTTCGAGGTTGTCAGGCTTAATCACGTTGGATTCGATCATCTCGTGATAAAGGTCGTTCCCTTCACGGGTACGCTCACCAACACCTGCGAACACCGAGTAACCGGAGTGCACTTTTGCGATGTTGTTGATCAGTTCCATGATCAGAACGGTTTTGCCCACGCCGGCGCCGCCGAACAGACCAATCTTACCACCTTTGGAGTAAGGTGCCAGAAGGTCGATCACCTTGATGCCGGTGACGAGGATTTCGGACTCGGTTGCCTGCTCAGCGAACTCAGGTGCTGGCTGGTGGATGGCGCGGGTTTCTTTGGCTTCGACCGGGCCACCTTCGTCAACCGGCTCACCGATCACGTTCAGAATACGACCGAGGGTCGCGTTGCCAACCGGGATCGAGATCGGAGCGCCAGTGTCTTCCACTGCTGCGCCGCGAACCAGACCTTCGGTTGCGTCCATTGCGATGGTACGAACGGTGTTTTCACCAAGGTGCTGGGCAACTTCCAGAACCAGTTTCTTACCGTTGTTTTCGGTGTTCAGTGCGTTCAGGATCTCCGGCAGAGTGTCGTCGAACTGCACGTCGACAACAGCGCCGATGACCTGAGTCACCTTACCTTTTGCGTTTGCCATGTTTCGTCTCCGGTTCTTAGAGCGCTTCCGCGCCCGAGATGATTTCAATAAGCTCGTTGGTGATCACAGCCTGACGTGAGCGGTTAAACTCGATGGTCAGCTTGTCGATCATGTCGCCTGCGTTGCGGGTTGCGTTGTCCATTGCAGACATCCGCGCACCCTGCTCAGAGGCACCGTTTTCCAGCAGTGCAGCAAAGATCTGTGTAGCGACGCCGCGCGGCAGCAGGTCAGCCAGAATGGCCTCTTCGCTGGGCTCGTAGTCATACAGAGTTGCTTCGCCACCTTCCTCAGCCTCAAATGCGGCCGGGATGATCTGCTGTGCGGTCGGGATCTGGCTCACGACGTTCACGAACTTCGAGTAGAAGATCGTTGCGACATCAAATTCGCCCGCGTCAAAGCGCACGAGAATGTCACGGGCAATGCCCTGAGCGTCGTCGTAACCCACGCGTTTCACCTCGGTGAGGTCAACGTGGCCTACAAAGTCATCACCCAATTCGCGTTTGATCGCGTCACGGCCCTTCTTGCCAACGGTCAGAACCTTGACGGTTTTGCCTTCAGCTTTCAGTTCCGCCGCTTTCGCACGCGCCAACTTAGCAATGTTTGCGTTGAAGCCACCGCAGAGGCCGCGCTCAGCGGTCATCACCACCAGAAGGTGGGTCTGATCGCTGCCGGTCCCTGCAAGCAGCTTAGGTGCAGAGTCAGAGCCGCCAACCGAGGCCGCGAGCCCGGCCAGAACGGCGTTGAACCGTTCTGTGTAGGGGCGCGACTGCTCAGCAGCTTCCTGCGCGCGGCGAAGCTTCGCCGCGGCAACCATCTGCATGGCTTTTGTGATCTTCCGAGTGTTTTTCACACTCTCGATCCGGTTTTTTAGGTCCTTCAGACTAGGCATTGTCCGAACCCCTTATGAAAAGTCAGCGGCGAACGCGTCCAGAACGGCTTTCACTTTGTCAGCGGCCTCGCCTTTGATCTTCGGATCTTCGTCGGTGATCCACTGAAGCAGGTCGGCGTGCTTGCTGCGCAGGAAGGTCAGCAGAGCTTCTTCAAAGCGGCCAACTTCGGATACGTCCACTTTGTCGAGGTAGCCGTTCACACCCGCGAAGATCACGCAGACGATTTCTGCGTTGGTCAGTGGGGAGTACTGAGGCTGCTTCATCAGTTCGGTCAGACGTGCACCACGGTTCAGCAGCTGCTGGGTTGCGGCGTCAAGGTCGGAACCAAACTGAGCAAACGCTGCCATCTCACGATACTGCGCGAGGGACAGTTTCACCGGACCCGCAACGGAAGACATCGCGGAAGTCTGCGCGGAGGAACCCACACGGGAAACCGACAGACCGGTGTTCACAGCAGGACGGATACCCTGGTAGAACAGCTCGGTTTCAAGGAAGATCTGACCGTCGGTGATGGAGATCACGTTGGTCGGAATAAACGCGGAAACGTCGCCACCTTGGGTTTCGATGATCGGCAGCGCGGTCAGCGAGCCTGCACCGAAGTCTTCGTTCAGCTTCGCGGAACGCTCAAGCAGACGGGAGTGGAGGTAGAAAACGTCACCAGGATAGGCTTCACGGCCGGGCGGACGACGCAGCAGCAGGGACATCTGACGATAGGCCACAGCCTGCTTGGACAGGTCATCATAGATGATCAGCGCGTGCTTGCCGTTGTCACGGAAGTACTCGGCCATCGCGGTTGCGGCGTAAGGTGCCAGGAACTGCATCGGTGCTGGGTCGGACGCAGTTGCGGCCACAACGATGGAGTATTCAATCGCGCCGGTTTCTTCCAGCTTCTTCACCAGCTGAGCAACAGTGGAGCGCTTCTGGCCAACCGCGACGTATACGCAGTACAGCTTCTTGCTCTCATCGTCGCCTGCGGCGTCGTTGTAGGATTTCTGGTTCAGGATCGCGTCCAGAGCAACGGCGGTTTTACCGGTCTGACGGTCACCAATGATCAGCTCACGCTGGCCACGGCCGATTGGGATCATCGCGTCAACGGACTTCAGGCCGGTCGCCATTGGTTCGTGAACGGATTTACGCGGGATGATGCCTGGCGCTTTAACGTCTGCAACACCACGTGTGTCAGAGTCGATCGGACCTTTGCCGTCGAGCGGGTTGCCCAGACCGTCAACAACGCGGCCCAGCAGGCCTTTGCCGGTTGGAACGTCCACGATGGAGTTGGTGCGCTTAACAGTGTCACCTTCTTTGATGTCACGGTCGGAACCGAAGATAACGACACCCACGTTGTCGTTTTCCAGGTTCAGCGCCATGCCCTGAATACCACCTGGGAATTCAACCATCTCACCGGCTTGAACGTTGTCCAGGCCGTAGACGCGCGCAATACCGTCGCCGACGGAAAGCACACGGCCGACTTCGGCCACTTCGGCCTCTTGGCCAAAGTTTTTGATCTGCTCCTTAAGGATCGCAGAGATTTCGGCTGCTTGGATACCCATTATCCGACCTCTTTCATTGCATTCTGTAGGGATGCGAGCTTGGAGCGGATCGAGGTATCGATCATCTTCGAGCCCACTTTAACGACAAGACCGCCGACGAGAGACGCGTCAACGGTCGCATTAATCTTGACATCTTTGCCCACGCGCGCGGCCAGGGTCTTGGCCAGCTTTTCGCTCTGGGTTTTGGTCAATGCCTTGGCGCTGGTGACGTCTGCAGTCACTTCGCCTTTGTGCTCTGCAAGCATCGCTTGCAGGTGCTCAATAAGCTGCGGCAGCACAAACAGGCGACGTTTCTGCGCCATCAGGCCCAGCACGTTCACCAGTACATCTTGTACACCGATTTTTTGGGCAACGGCCGTGATGGCTGCACCTTGTTCATCGCGGCTGATCAAAGGCGAATTGATCAGATCACGCAGCTCTGCGCTGTCGGCGACTGCCGCGCTCAGGCCTTCGAGGCTGCTTTCCAATTCGCTCAGCGCATTGTTCTCTTGTGCGATCTCAAAGACCGCGGCGGCATAGCGTTCTGCAATGCCGGAGGAGATCGAAGCTGGTTCGGACACGTCCACCCTTCCGCTTGCTGGCCTCACCTCTCGCATACAATTGTATGCAAAAAACGAGGGCGTTTATGGCCCCGGGACTAACGAGGCGTTAAAATCCGTCGCGGGTGTAGCAGAGGGACGCTCGCCTAGCAACAAGTTTGCACGGCAATAGGAAGGTCTGGAAAATGGCCTCCACAGCCATCGAACCATCCGCTGTCAAGGCGTTGGCGCAAGCGGCTCTAAACATATCCTATGAACCTGTTTTTTAGGCGAAACCCGTGAGTTTCCCAAATATTGACCCAAACCATTCGTGGCGTTGCGTCACATAGTGCGACAATTCGGCACGCCTAGCCTTATCCGGTTTCGGTCACCCACGGCATGTATCAACGAAATTTCAATCTACTACGCGCTCAATACTTCCTCGGCGGACGGAGTCCGATTCTAAATTTCTGAGGTAGTCATGGGACCGCTTGTAATTCTCTCTCTGCTGGGCATCGGCGCAGCAACCGCCGTTGTGGATGTGATGGGCTCCTCAAACGAGGACCAAGATGGGACCACTCCGCCGGAAAAGGGTGATCAGCCCGATGAGGACACCTCCTCCAACCTGATTGAAGAAACTCCCGACAGCTCCGGTGACACCCCCACTGAGCCTGATGCAGCCGCCCCAGCTTTAGAAGACGCGATCATGGGTACCGATGAGGGCGACAGCCTTATTGCACGCGGTAGCGACAACATTATGGCGGGCGATGGCGAGGATACATTGATCTCCTGGGGCTCAGGCGAAGTTCACGGCGAAGACGGCAACGACGCCTTCAAGATCGGCGGCTCCGTGCAGGGCTTTGGCGGGGACGGCGAAGACTATATGCACATCTCTCAGGCCGCCCGCGGCTATGGCGGCGACGGGGATGACACCTTCTTTCTGAAGGCCTCCCAGTCGGCAGAGGGCGATGCAGCCCACGCCGATGGCGGCGATGGCGACGACACCTTCCTGATGCGGCCCCTGTCCGGCTTCCCCGAGGACACGCTTGCCCATGTGCTGACCGGCGGTGCCGGTGCCGATGTCTACGCATTGGATGTGGACGCGGCCACGGCCATTCGCGATGGCGAGGATGGCAGAGACCTCATCGTGGCGCGGATCACCGATTTTGACACCGAAGAGGACATGCTTCTGGTCGACATCGGCGCCAGCGCCAATATGCCCGACCTTGCGCAGATCCCGACGCCGGAAATCACGACCACCACAGATCCGGATGGCGCCTTTACCGATGTGCACATCAGCTGGCAAAACCCGCTGAACCCCGACAATGTCGAAACCCGCACCGTGCGACTTGAAGGCGTCACCGATTTCTCTGCTGAGGATGTGGAGCTCACCAGCGTCTTTGACCCCGACAGCGGCTATTTCAAAGACGAGACCAATGGTGCCAGCGCCCATCGCATGTTTGCCCTCAATCACCTGACCGGCACCGCCTCCGATGACACGCTGACCGCCAAGGAAAACAGCCTGATCGCGCTGAAAGAAGGCAATGATACGCTGACGCTCGTGGGCGGGAGCCACCTGGCGCATGGCGGTGAAGGCGATGACACGATCACCGTGACCGAGGACAGCGACGGACCAGTGCATCTCTTTGGCGGTGAAGGCGACGATGTGATCACCGCTGATCTGGTCAAAAACAACGACACCGCGCTCTTTGGCGGGGATGGGGATGACCACATCACCTTCGGCCTTGGCCACTACGTGGATGGCAACGCGGGCGAAGACACGCTGGTGCTCAATGTGATGCCCGATGCCTTTGATCAGGGTCCCGCAGTACTGCGCACCCTCACGGGCAATCATCTGACAATCAACATCCCGCCTGAGCTTCAGGGCGAGGTCGACATCGTCAACCACACCTACGGCAACGGCTTTGAAGTGGCCTATTCCGAAATCTACGTGGGCGATGTGGCCGTGCTCAAACTGCTTGAGGAAGACTTTGAAAGCGGTGTCGGCATTGCCGATGACGATCCGCGCATCACCATCTTGCGCAACGTGGCCTAGGATCTTCTGACATTCAGCGCGCGCTCCGGCGCGAGAAGAATTTTGCTCAGCGCGAGGCATTTTGACCGCTCTGATCTGGTTGATCACGAGGGAAAAATTACGACGCGATGGGCAAAATTCGCCGCGTCTCTGTGAGATTTGGCCAAAATCCACCATCGCCGCGTTATTTTGGTTCGAAAAGGGGCCACCTTTACATCACCAAAATGCCTTGCGCTGGTGGATTTTGGTCTCAAACCGGGGGGGCGCGGTGAATGTCAACAGACCCTAGGCTGGCGCCACTTCCGGGCTGGGCGCTAGAACGCCCAGTTGCCGCGTGACCCGCGTGCGCACCCCGGGCCCGCTTGGAGCCTGCACCCGTTTGCTGGCCTCCACAATCAAGACGCCCCCTGCCATCACCGGCGACACCGTCTTGCCAAAGCTCTCCAGAAGGTTGCCGGTCTTGCGCCAGAAGCGCTTGTGGCTTGGCGGCTGATAAAGCGTGGCGCGGTGCCGCTCCGGCATAAACCCGTGCTGCTTCAGCAAGCCTTCCAGCTGCGCCGTAGAATAAGGCCGGCCAAAGCCAAAAGGCGTCTTATCGCTGCGCGACCACATGCCGGAACGGTGCGGCACAATGAACACCGCGCGACCACCCGGCCCCAGCACGCGACTGGCCTCCGCCAGCACATCTCCGGGCCGCTCGCTGGTTTCAAGCCCGTGCATGATCACCAGCTTGTCTGCATGTCCGGTCGCAATCGGCCATAGCGTCTCTTCACAGAGCGTCGCAACATTCGCCATCCCCGCAGGCCAGGGCATCACCCCCTGTGGCCCCGGCATCAGGCCGACAACGCGCCGCGCCTCCGCCAGATAGGGCCGCAACAGCGGCACCGCAAAGCCAAACCCGACGACCGTTTGTCCCTTGGCCTCGGGCCAAAGCTCCAGCAATTCGTCACGCACAGCCTTCTGGGCCGCACGCCCCAAAGTGCTGCGGTAATAGAAATTGCGTAGGTCCTGCACATCAAGATGCATTGCGCCTGGCTCTCTGATCGGCAAATCTAGTGCTAACATAACCATGCAGAGGCGGATTTCCATGCCCCATCAGATCGTGACCATTCCCTGCCTGTCAGACAACTACGCCTTTCTGGTGCATGATGAGGCCAGCGGAGCCACTGCACTGGTCGATGCACCCGAGCCCGGCCCGATTCTCGCAGCCCTTTCCGAGCGCAACTGGCAGCTCAGCTATGTGCTTTTGACCCATCACCATTGGGATCATGTCGACGGGCTCGCCGGCATTCTTGCGGAACATCCCGCCAAGGTGATTGGCGCCAGCGCCGATGCCCACCGCCTGCCCGCGCTGGATCTCGCCCTGGCGGAGGGCGACAGCTTTGATTTTGCGGGCGAAGAGGTCGCGGTGATTGATGTGTCCGGCCACACCGTGGGCCACATCGCCTTTCATTTTCCCGACACACAGGCCGTCTTCACCGGCGACAGCCTGATGGCCATGGGCTGCGGCCGTCTTTTTGAGGGTACACCGGCGCAGATGTTTAAGAGCCTCAGCAAGCTCGCCGCCCTTCCAGACACCACAACCGTCTGCTCAGGTCACGAATACACCGCCTCCAACTGCGCCTTTGCCGCCTCTTTGGGCGAGGACAATCCGGCTCTGACCGCGCGGATCCTTGAGGTGGATGCCTTGCGCGCGGAGGGGAAATTCACCGTGCCCTCCAGTCTCGGGCAGGAAAAGGCCACGAATCCCTTCCTGCGCGGAGACGATCCGGCCCTTCGGGCCGCCATCGGCATGCCGGATGCCACGGCTGAGGAGGTCTTCACCGAAATTCGCAAGCGCAAAGATCATTTTTGATCGGCCTTGCCAAATCATGCAGGGCGGCGCCGCGCAAAGGCATGGTGCCGCCTCAAATCCAGCCTTTACTGGCCGTTTTGCAGCCCATTCCTTCAGCGTTTCACGACAGAGTGACCCAACCTTAGGCTGCATCCTGCGACAATCTGTGTCAAATTTTACAGAAAGTCCTTGAAGACCGCCGACAATCGACCAAACTTTAACAGTACAGACCCTATGATGATACGCGGAGGTTCCGCCTTCATCTAACCTCGGAGGGAGCAGTCACACCGTGCCGTCATTTTCAAACACGCTCGAACAAGCCATTCATGCCGCACTTGCACAGGCCAACCAGCGCAAACATGAGTTTGCCACACTGGAGCATTTGCTCCTGTCGTTGCTGGAAGAGCCCGATGCCCTGCGCGTGATGCAGGCCTGCGGCGTGAACATCGACGAATTGCGCAGCGACCTGATCGAATTTATTGACGATGACCTGTCCAATCTGGTCACCGACATCGAAGGCAGCGAGGCGGTCCCGACCGCCGCATTCCAACGCGTTATCCAGCGCGCCGCGATCCATGTCCAAAGCTCAGGCCGCACCGAAGTCACCGGTGCCAATGTGCTGGTGGCGATCTTTGCGGAGCGTGAATCCAACGCCGCTTATTTCCTGCAGGAGCAGGACATGACCCGCTATGATGCGGTCAACTTCATCGCTCATGGCGTGGCCAAAAACCCCGCCTTTGGCGAGGCGCGTCCGGTTTCTGGCGCCGAAGATGAGAGCGAACAGCGCATCGAAGGCACGGCAGAGGGCGGCGAAGGCAAAGAAAGCGCGCTGGCCAAATACTGCGTCGACCTGAACGCCAAAGCCAACAAAGGCGACGTTGACCCGCTTATCGGTCGCGACCATGAGGTCGAGCGCTGCATTCAGGTGCTGTGCCGCCGCCGCAAGAACAACCCGCTTCTGGTGGGCGACCCGGGCGTCGGTAAAACCGCCATCGCCGAAGGTCTCGCGCGCAAAATCGTGCAGGGCGAAATCCCCGAGGTTCTCTCCCAGACCACGATCTACTCCCTTGATATGGGCGCCCTTCTCGCCGGCACCCGCTACCGCGGTGACTTTGAGGAACGCCTCAAAGCTGTGGTGACCGAGCTTGAGGATCACCCGGACGCCGTCCTGTTCATCGATGAAATCCACACCGTGATCGGTGCTGGTGCCACCTCCGGCGGCGCAATGGATGCCTCCAACCTGCTGAAGCCTGCGCTTCAGGGTGGCAAACTGCGCACCATGGGCTCCACCACCTATAAAGAGTTCCGCCAGCACTTTGAGAAAGACCGCGCCCTGTCCCGTCGTTTCCAGAAAATCGACGTGAACGAGCCAACCGTGCCCGACAGCATCAAGATCCTCAAAGGCCTCAAGGAGTACTTTGAAGAGCATCACGGCGTGAAATACACCGCCGATGCGATCAAGACCGCTGTGGAACTGTCTGCGCGCTACATCAATGACCGCAAACTGCCGGACAAAGCCATCGACGTGATCGACGAGGCCGGTGCCGCACAGCACCTGCTGGCGGCTTCCAAACGCCGCAAGACCATCGGCGTGAAAGAGATCGAAGGCGTGGTCGCCAAAATCGCGCGCATCCCGCCGAAAAACGTCTCCAAAGACGACGCCGAAGTGCTCAAGGATCTGGAGAAATCCCTCAAGCGCGTGGTGTTTGGTCAGGACAAAGCCATCGAGGCGCTCAGCTCCGCCATCAAACTGGCCCGCGCCGGTCTGCGCGAGCCTGAAAAGCCCATCGGCAACTACCTCTTCGCCGGTCCAACCGGTGTCGGTAAAACCGAGGTCGCCAAACAGCTGGCAGACACGCTGGGTGTGGAACTTCTGCGCTTTGACATGTCTGAGTACATGGAGAAACACGCGGTCTCCCGCCTGATCGGCGCGCCTCCGGGCTATGTCGGCTTTGATCAGGGCGGTCTTCTGACCGACGGTGTGGATCAGCACCCGCATTGCGTGCTGCTGCTTGATGAGATCGAAAAGGCCCACCCCGATGTCTACAACATCCTCTTGCAGGTGATGGACAACGGCGAGCTGACCGATCACAACGGCCGCACCGTGAGCTTCCGCAACGTGGTTCTGATCATGACCTCCAACGCGGGTGCCACCGAACAGGCAAAGGCCGCCATCGGCTTTGGCCGCGACCGTCGCGAGGGCGAAGACACCGCCGCAATCGAGCGCACGTTCACGCCGGAATTCCGCAACCGTCTGGACGCGGTGATCTCCTTCCAGCCTCTGCCGAAAGAGACCATCCTGCAGGTTGTCGAGAAATTCGTGCTGCAGCTTGAGGCCCAGCTGATGGACCGCAACGTGACCATCGAGCTCACACCAAAGGCCGCGCAGTGGCTGGCGGACAAGGGCTATGACGACAAGATGGGCGCCCGCCCGCTTGGCCGCGTGATCCAGGAGCACATCAAAAAGCCGCTCGCCGAAGAGCTGCTCTTTGGCAAGCTTGCGAAAGGCGGCGTGGTCAAGGTCAAGGTCAGAGATGGCGAGCTGGTGCTCGATCTGTCCGGCCCGGACAAGCCGCGCATCACTGGCGACAAACAGCCGCCGCTGCTGACGGCGGACTGATGCGCCTCACAGGCATCGCACTTCTTGGCGCGCTCGCAGCTTTCCCCGCTGCGGGCGCGCCATTGTTTTCGCTGCCTGTCGACTGTGAGCTGGGCGAAACCTGCTTCATTCAGAACTATGTCGATCAGGACAGCTCGGATGGCACGCAGGATCACACCTGCGGCGGGCTGTCTTATGACGGGCACAAAGGCACGGATTTTGCCCTCCCCACCGCCAAGGCCATGACTGAAGGAGTCAATGTGCTTGCTGCTGCGGGCGGGGTGGTTCTGGGCGTGCGCGACGGCATGCGCGATCAGATCATCCGCACCGAAGACATTCCCAAACTCAACGGGCGTGACTGCGGCAACGGCGTCGCGATTGACCACGGCGACGGCTGGGTCACCCAATATTGCCATATGAAGCGCAACACCGTCAGCGTCGCCACCGGAGATCAGGTCAAACGCGGCCAGCCCCTGGGCGAGATCGGCCTCTCCGGACGCACACAGTTTCCGCATCTGCACATCTCCGTGCGCCACAATGATCAGGTGGTTGATCCTTTCTCCGCCGACACCCTCGGCACCTGCGGCGGCGCGCACAGCTCCCTCTGGGCAGAGCCTATTTCCTACGTGGCGGGAGGTTTGATCCGCATCGGATTTGAGGTCGGCATTCCGGAATATGACCGGGTCAAAGACGGCATGGCCGGGCGCGACCGCATCCCTGCGCAGGCCAAGGCGCTTGTGCTGTTTGGGCATGCTTTTGGCAGCCGTCCGGGCGATCAGATGACCTTTACGATCTATGGCCCGCAAGGCGCTGTCTACAACCAGACCATGCTGCTGGACCGCGCACAGGCGCAGTATTTCCGCGCTGGCGGGCGCCGCACACCGCAGGGCGGCTGGCCCAAAGGCACCTACACAGGTGAGGTTCTTCTCAAGCGGGACGGCGCCATTCTTGATCAGTCCACGGCGATCCTGACGATAGAATGAGATCGCTGCCCCGCATGTAGGGAGCAGCAAATGATCAAACAGTACCTTTGAAACCGCTTATTTCTCGGTGAATTTCAACTCGATCCGCCGATTGCGCGCCCGCGCCTCCTCGGAGTCTGCCGGATCCACCGGCTGATACTGGCCAAAGCCATTGGCAGACAGGCGCGTGGGCGGCAGGCCCAGCACATCAATCAGATAACGCACCACAGACAGCGCCCGTGCTTGGCTCAGCTCCCAGTTATCGGCAAAGACGCCACCTGAAATCGGCACATCATCGGTGTGGCCATCCACCCGCAGGATCCAGTTGATCTCGGCCGGAATGTCATCCACCACGCCCAGCAGAATGCCCGCCACCTTGGCGACTTCACTCTGTCCTTCCGGTGACAACTGCGCACCACCCGGCGGGAACAGCACTTCAGAGGAGAACACAAAGCGGTCGCCGACAATCTGCACCCCTTCCTGCGCGCCAAGCACATTGCGCAAGCGCCCAAAGAACTCAGAGCGATATTGCGCCAGATCCCGCGTCTCCGCCGCCAGCGCAGCGGCCTCGGCCTCAAGCGCCAGCTTCTCTTCTTCCAGCCGTTTGCGCTCTGCTTCTTCCAGCTGCCGCCGTCTGCGCTCCTCTGCGGCGGCCCGCGCAAGTGCCGCGTTGAGATCAGAGCCAAGCGCCTCAAGCTGGACCTGCGCCGCCGCATCCCGTTCCGCATATTCATCCAGAATGCCCTGCAGCGATCCCAACTGTGCACGCAGCGCGGCAATCTGCTGATTGAGCACTGCGATCTGGCGCTGGCTCTCCGCCGATCTGGCCTCTTCTTCTGACAGTGCTTTGTTGGCCTCTGACAGCAAAACATCCCGGCGCTCCGCCTCGCTCAGCGCATCGGCCTGCGCCGCTTCCGCCGCCCGCTGGGCTGCCAGTGCCGCCGCAAGGGCCTGTTGCACATCGTCACCGTCGCGCAGCTGCTGCTCTGCGGAAAGCTTCGCCGCCAGAGCCGCCGCAAGCCGCTCACGCAGATCATTGCCGCTGTCCTGCGCCTGCACCTGCGCGGCCACCGCCGCTGCCAGTTGATCTTCCAACGTGGCAACCCGCGTGGTCAGCCCGTCCACCTGCGCAGAAGAGGCAGCGCCTTCGGTCTCCGCAGCCAGTTTTGCGGCCAGCGCTTCGGCCAATTGGGCCTCAAGCGTCGCCAGATCGTCAGAGCGTTCAGAAACCTGTGCTTCCGCCGTGGCGCGCGCGGCCACTTCCTGCACCAGCTGAGCCTGCAAATCACTCACGGTGCGGCGGTTCTCTTCAAGCCCCAGCAATGTTGCCGCCAACTCTGCCTTTACCGAGGCCAATTGACCATCGCGTGTGTCCAGCTCCGTCTGAAGCGTTGCCAGCTGCAGCGCCGCCTCCGCCAGATCAGAGCCCACGTCCTGCCCTTCGACCAGCGCCGCCGCCAGTTTCAGGTCCAGATCATCCCGCGCAGCTTCCGCCGCTGCCAAAAGCGTCAGCGTGTCCTCAGCCTCTTTGCGCTGTTCTTCCAGCGCCAGCGTCATGGCGGTCAGCTCCGCATCGGCGTTTTCCAACCGCTTGCGCAGCTCTTCCGCCGCCGCTGCCTCAAGCAAGCGCTGCTGTTCCTGCTCGGTGAGCGCGCGGTCCAACTGATCCGCCTCCGCGCCCAGCTCATCAATCTGCAGCTGCCCTTCGGCCACATCTTCGCGCAGGCTCGCAATCAGCGCTTCCATTGCCTCCGCTTCTGCGGCCACCAGACGGGCAGCCTCTGCACCGGCATCAATTTCATCCCGCGCCGCCGCCAGCGCCAGATTGAGCGCCGCGCGCTCATCAATCAGCGCATCGCGTGCCACTTCCAGCGCGGCCACATTGGCCTGTGCGTCATCGCGTTGCGCCAGCAGTGTCGCCACCTGCGCCTCAAAGCTTGTGATCTGCGCCCGCGCACGTTCCAGCGCTGCGCCTTGGGCATCCCGCGTTGCCGTCAAAGCCGCGATCAGCGCTTCCTGCTCGCGCAGCTGGCTGTCGCGATCCGTCAACGTCGCCGTCAAACCGCTCAGCTCGCCTTCCAGATCGCGCGTCCGCGTCCGCTCCAGCCCCAGCGCATCAGCCAGCGCCGCAACTTCGCCCTGTAGCGCATCAAGCTCGCTTTCCTGTCCGGTGATGGTCTCGCTCAGCACAAACTGCACGATCATGAAAATCGTCAGCACAAACATCAGCACCAGCAAAAGCCCGGTCATCGCATCCACGAAACCGGGCCAGATCGAGCCTTGAAACCGTTGTCCTGTGCGCCGCGAGAGGGCCATGGATTAGCCCTCCTGCCCACCTTTTGAGATTGGCGAGCGCTTGAGCTGCACCTTGGTGTTGGGCGCGGCGTTTTCCGCTTCCTGCGCCTTGGCCAGCCGCCGCAGCACACGGGAAATCCCGCTCAGCTCGGTGCGCAGCTCCGCCATGCTTTCCTGACGCCCGGCGGAGATCTCTTCCAGAATGCGCAGCATCTGCACATCGATCGAGCGCAGCCGCATCCGGCTTTCCGCATCAATGCCACCGTCCCCGACAGTCCCCTCGCCCATCTTGGCCAGCAGCGCTTCCTGCCCTTCCGCCAGCCGCAACAATGCCTGGGTCACAGGCGTCTGCGTGTCCACGCGGTCCGCCATCCGGTTCACCGCCTCGATCAGCTCACCCATCTGGCCGCTGTTCTGCCCGCGCATCTGAGCGGTTTCGATCATGGTTTCGCGCAGCTGATCAAGCTGGCCCGACATATGCTCAAACGCCGCCCCCAGCACCTGAATATCGCCGCCCTCGCCATCGCTGGTGGCAAAACCCACCCGCGTGATCGAGCTCAGCCATTCTTCGAGTTCGCGATAAAACCGGTTCTGTCCATGGCCGGCAAACAGCTCCAGCAGGCCCACAATCAGCGAGCCCGCAAGCCCCAGCAACGAGGAAGCAAAGGCCACGCCCATGCCACCAAGCTGGCTTTCGAGCCCCGTCATCAGACGCGAGAACACCTCAACACCGCCTTCGCCACCGCCCACATCAAGGCTGCGGATCGTGTCCACCACCGCAGGCACGGTGGTCGCAAGGCCGTAGAAGGTGCCCAAAAGGCCCAGGAAAATCAGCATATTGACGAGGTATCGGGTGATTTCCCGCCCCTCATCCACACGGGTGGCCACCGAATCCAGAATGGAGCGCGCCGAGGAAGAGGCGATCTGCCCATGCGCCCCGCGTTCCCTCAGCAGGCTCGCCAGCGGTGCCAGCAATGTCGGCGGGTTGTGCGCGTCATAGCCGTCGCGCAGCCCCGCAAACCCCTCGATCCAGCGCACCGAGGAAATCAGCGACAGCACCTGACCAAAGGTCGCGGCCACGCCGATCAAAAAGACAAAGATGATAAAGCCATTCAGATAGGGGTTTGCCTGAAACACAGGCAAGACACGCGGCAGGGCAAAATAGCCCAAAGCCCCGGTCATTCCCAAAACGCTCACCATCAGGAAAATCTGGCGCGTTGGCTTAGAGAAATGCGGCTCGACTTTGCGGTCCGGCTGATCCATGAGGACGGATCCTGACACTTGTTTATTCTGCGTTATTCAGCGCTCACCCTACTGGCATGTCCTTCATGTGCCAAGGTATTTCCAGCCCCCGCCCCGCGCTGGTGTCAGGCTGTGGTCATTCTGCTTACTTCGCGGGACAACCAGGCCAAATCCGCATCCTCAATGCCCAGCTCAAACAGGTGATTGGCGGTGTTGTGCAGATATTCAGTGTTCGGCCCACGCCCACCCACAGCCGTGGAAATGATCGCGGCCTGCTCCGCCAGTGGCAGGTGGCAATACTGCACATGTTCGGGATCGATCACATAGGTCACCGCCTCCACCACACGCCCATCGGTCAGCGTCAACGGCAGGTTGCGCTCCAGATAGGCCGAGCTGATCAGCTCCCGCTCGCGCAGATACTCAAGCGTGCGCGCCTCATGACCCTCTGCCACCTTCAGCGCCAGCCCCTGACAATGCGCGCCCACTTCGGCGTCCAATGCCAGCACCAAACCGGGGTGCTCAACCGTGCCGCGATGATGGATGGAGCGCATGCAGAAACTGCGGTGCCAGCCATCAAGCCGCGCCACCGCCTGTTCGGCGACCTCAAAACCGGGGTTCCACAAAAGGGACCCATATCCAAATACCCACATATGCTGCCTCTGGTCCTACTGGCTTTGCGCCGTTAAACACCAAACTGGATCGGGGAGAAAGGGCCAGCCATGATGAAACGTCTCACAGTTCTGATCGCTCTGGCGGCCATGGCATGGTCCGGTTTCTGGCTCGCGGGATACTGGGGCCTCTCCAAAGGCATCCCCGCCTGGTTTGAGGCACGCCAGAATGATGGCTGGGTTGCCGAATATAACGATCTCTCCCTGCGCGGCTTCCCCAGCCGCCTGGACAGCACGCTCACAAACGTGACCCTCGCGGATCCGGACACAAGCGTTGCCTGGGATGCGCCCTTCTTTCAGATTTTTGCGCTCACCTACCGCCCGCACCACGTAATTGCCGTCTGGCCAAACACCCAGACCGTTTCGACCCCAACCGAAAAGCTGACGATAAACACCGCAGACATGCGCGCCTCCCTGATTTTGGAGCCGGGCACCGATCTGACACTGGCGCGCAGCAATCTCGCGATCGACGGGCTGGCCATCAGCTCCTCACAGGCCTGGGAGCTTCTGGCCAACGCGGTGAACATTGCCATGCACCGGCAGGAGGACAATCCCACGCGCTACCGTCTCGCGTTTCAGGCCGATGAGTTTGCCCCGACCGCCATGCTCAACCTGCCTGCAGATCTCGACCTACCGCGCAGCTTCTCCAGCTTTCAGGCCGACCTGACCGCCGAATTCAGCCGCCCGTGGGATCGCTCCGCCATTGAACAGGACCGGCCACAGCCCGTCGCGCTGGATCTCACTCTGGCCGAGGTCATCTGGGGCGATCTGGAGCTTAATGCCGCCGGCGCCGTGACCATCGACCGCTTTGGTGTGCCGACCGGAGAAATCACCATCCGTGCGGTCAACTGGCGCGACATTCTGCAGGTTGCCCGCCAGTCTGAACAGGTGCCCGCCTCTGTGGTGGACACAGTCGAGCAGGCGCTTGGTTTTATCGCCGGGCTTTCGGGCAACACCGCCACACTCGACATTCCGCTGACCTTCAAACGCGGCGCAACCCATCTCGGCCCGCTGCCCATTGGCCCCGCGCCAAAAATTGTGCTGCGGTAAACGCGCCGCTTAACGGCAGTAAGGTCCGCCACGGTGGCGCGCCGTGTCAAAGTGGAAGTGATCGCGGTGGAAACGGTCCGAATTCGGCCCCAGCACCGTGCCAAACGGCCCACAGGCGCTTTTGTGCATTTTCTTGAGCATCCGGCCACGTTTGCCTTTGCCCCAGTCCCGCAGCACAGAGATTGTGTCGCCGTTTTCCAGTACCAGCGCTGAAATATCGATCGCCTTGCCTTTGCCGTGCTCGCTGATCTTGGCGCCTTTTTTGTGGTTGCGTGTCCGGCAGGAATAGCCCGCCGCGACCTTCAGCGTGTCGATGCCACCACCATAGTTGCGCACGGCTCTCTTAGCGCCTTTGTTGACCCATTTTTTCAGGGCTTTGGCGGTGTCACAGGTCATAACTGCCGGTGTGCTCAGCGCAACGCCGTCCACTTCATAAAGCTTGACCGCCCCGCGCCGAATGCCACAGCCGGGCAATTTCGCGGGCACAGGAGGCACCTCTTTGCCGATCAAATCGCGGTCCCGACAGATCTTGCCGATCCCGGCCGCCTTGCGCGCCTTCTTCTCTTCCCGAGTCACCCGCGCGGGTATGGGTTGCGCCACCGGCTCCAGTGCAGCCAATGAGCTTTGCACAGAGGCTGACACGGGCACGACATTGGCCACGGCACCGCCCGAGCCGGGTCGGATCACCGGGCGCAAAGACCGGTCCGGCGCAAAGCTTGGCAGCGCCACCGGAAACACCATCAGCCGCGTCACAGGGCGCAGGCTGCGCTCGGGCGCATTGGCCTGCGCAATGGGTGTGGCCGCTGTCAAAACTGCGCCCAAGCTCAGGACACCCAGCAGATATCCTGAAACGCGCCTCATGCGCTTGGCGCACCCCGGCCAAAGTTCGGCTCTGCGGTGTCCTGTCCGGCTTCAATAATGCCGCGCCGAATGGCGCGTGTGCGGGTGAAGTAATCGTGCAGATGATCGCCGTCACCGGTGCGGATCGCCCGTTGCAGCGCAAACAGCTCTTCGGTGAAGCGTCCCAAAATCTCCAGCGTCGCGTCTTTGTTCGTCAGGAACACATCGCGCCACATGGTCGGATCAGAGGCCGCAATCCGCGTGAAATCCCGGAAACCAGCGGCGGAGTATTTGATCACTTCGCTGTCTGTAACACGGCGCAGATCATCGGCGACACCCACCATGGTGTAGGCAATCAGGTGCGGCGCGTGGCTGGTGACGGCCAGCACCAGATCATGGTGATCGGCGTCCATCTCATCCACATTGGCGCCCATGCCTTCCCACAGCGCGCGCAGCTTGGCGACCGCCTCAGGCGCGCTGCCCTCCACCGGCACCAGCAGAGACCAGCGGTTGTCAAATAGCTCGGCAAAGCCGCTCTCAGGGCCGGAATGCTCGGTGCCCGCCAATGGGTGGGCAGGCACAAAATGCACGCCGTCCGGCAAATGCGGGGCCACCGCGTCAATCACGTGGCGTTTCACAGAGCCCACATCCGTCACGGTTGCGCCCTGCGCCAATGCCGGTGCAATCTCGGCGGCCACAGCGCCCATCGCCCCTACAGGCACACAGAGCACCACAAGGTCTGCACCCTCTACCGCCTCTTTAGCGCTGCCACACACACGGTCACACAGGCCGATCCGCCGCGCGGTCTCGCGGGTTTCCTCAGAACGGGCAAAGCCTGTGACCTCGCCCGCAAGCCCTGCGCGTTTGATCGCCCAGAACATCGAGGAGGCAATCAGCCCAAGGCCAATCAGAGCCACACGGTTATAAACCGGCGCGGACACCACGTCGCTCATCGTGCACCGGCCTTGAACTGACCAATGGCATGGGCCACACGACGGCAGCTTGGCTCATCCCCCACGGTGATCCGCAGGCAGTTGGGCAGCCCATAGCCCGCCACCTGACGCACAATCAGCCCCTGGGAGGCGAGGTAAGCGTTGCAGCCTTCCGCCTCTTCCTGATCGGCAAACCGCGCCAGAATGAAGTTGGTGCATGAGGTGTCAGACGGCACACCGATCTCCATCAGCGCCTCTGCCAGCCACGCCCGCAGGCGCGTGTTTTCCGCCCGGCATTTCGCCACCCATTCCTGATCACGCACCGCCGCTTCAGCCAGCTTCATCTGGATGTTTGACAGGTTGAACGGCTGACGCACCCGGTTGAGCACATCAATGATCTCTTTGGAGGCATAGCCCCAGCCCACGCGCAATCCGCCCAGACCGTAAATCTTGGAGAAGGTGCGGGTCATCACCACGTTGCTGCGCGCTTCCACAAGCCCGGCCCCACCGTCAAAGCCCTGCACATATTCGGTGTAGGCACCGTCATGCACCAGAATACAGCCCTTGGGCAGGCCATCCGCCAGCCGCGCCATATCATTGCCACCAATCATCGTGCCGGTCGGGTTGGCCGGATTGGCGATGAAGACAATCTTGGTGCGCTTGGTACAGGCCGCCAGAATGGCGTCCACATCCACAACCCGTTCACGCTCTGCCACCGGCACAGGCTTTGCGCCCACCATCTTGGCAAGGATCGGATACATGGAAAAGCCGTGCTCCGGATAGACCACCTCATCCCCCACTCCGGCATAGGCCTGTGCGATGAACTGCAGCACCTCGTCGCTGCCCACACCACAGATGATGCGGTTCACATCCAGCCCATGCACCTCGGCAATGGCCTGGCGCAGCTCCGCATGATCGGTCGAAGGATAGCGATGCAGATTGAACCCGGTCTTGGCATGAAACTCGGTGACCGCGTCACTGCATCCCAATGGGTTCTCATTGGAGGACAGTTTCACAACGTCTTTCACGCCCTCAACTGTGGCCTTCCCGCCAACATACAACTCGATGTCCAACACACCCGGCTGCGGCTGAATTTCTGACATGCGTTTCACTCCTTCGCTGGCTTGCTGTTTAGCCCCGCCCTGCCCGCTTGGAAAGACATCACAACCGCAAGGGGCGCTTTTGCCTCAACGGAACGCCCGCCTGTTGCCCAGCCACCCCAATCGCCTTGCCAAAGCGCGCACCCAAAGACCAAGCCAAATGCCCAAAAAAGAAAAGCGGCACCCAAGGATGCCGCCTCATCACACGCGCCCGAAACGAAGCGCCTGCCTCTTCTGTCTGTATCAGTTGCCGCGCGCGGCCAACCCGCGATCAGGTGTAGTAATCCACCACTGATTTGCTGGTATCAATCCCCGCCGCATCCAGCTTGTCTTTCAGGATGGTGGCAAAGTTGCCGTTCTGCGCGTTCTGATAGCTCGACACCGCCGAACGGATCGCACTCATCACGGCACCGTCCACGGCTCGGTTGCGCTGCGTCTCATGCGCCGGCCGCTGCGTTTGCGCCGCCTGCTGCACAGGTTGAACCACTTCTGTCTTAGGGCTTTCCACTGGCACCTGCGGTGCCTGCCCACTGTATTTGGCCAGTGCCGCGTGCAGCATTGCATTCTGCGTCGCGCTCAATCCATGCCAACCTGTGGTCTCGCCCAATATTCCGACCGCTTCGACCATGCCTTTACTCCTTTGCACCAATGTCGATCCGGCGCAGCCCCCGATGCTGCCTCGTTAATATTGTTGATACGCTTGCACTTTTTTAAGATTCTGGCAACCGAACCGCTAAAATTGTAAATAGAAATCAGGACGTTAAACAGGTTTATCGCTGGACAAATCACCGATTTTAGACCCATCGCCCAAGCGCAACCCAAGCCTGCACTGCAAGCATAGAAAAACCCGCCACAAGGGCGGGTTCTCCAGAATTTCCAAATGTCGCGGCGAAGATTAGTTCTTCGCGTAGAATTCCACGACCAGGTTTGGCTCCATGATGACCGGGTAAGGCACGTCGGACAGGCCAGGTGCGCGCACGAAAGTTGCGGTCATTTTGGAGTGATCTGCTTCGATGTAGTCAGGCACATCGCGCTCTGCCAGCTGAACAGCTTCCAGCAGCACTGCGAGTTGCTTGGACTTCTCGCGCACTTCGATCACGTCGCCTTCTTTCACGCGGTAAGACGCGATGTTCACGCGCTTGCCGTTCACCAGCACGTGGCCGTGGTTCACGAACTGACGCGCAGCAAAGACGGTTGGAACGAATTTCGCGCGGTATACAACGGCGTCCAGACGGCGCTCGAGCAGACCGATCAGGTTTTCACCGGTGTCGCCTTTTACACGTTCCGCTTCTGCGTAGATGCGACGGAACTGCTTCTCGGTCAGGTCGCCGTAGTAGCCTTTCAGCTTCTGCTTTGCGCGCAGCTGGGTGCCGAAGTCGGACAGTTTGCCTTTGCGGCGCTGACCGTGCTGGCCCGGGCCATAGTCACGACGGTTGACTGGGGATTTAGGACGACCCCAGATGTTTTCGCCCATCCGGCGGTCAATTTTGTACTTGGCAGCAGTTCTTTTTGTCATCTGCTGATCTCCTTCGTTCAGGTTTTCGAAGGGCGTTGTCCTCTCGCCGGATTTTGCCGACGTGACAGGGTTCCTCTTGCGAGGGCCACCAACACCAATGAATGCGCGCTTATACGGGGGATTCTTGGGGAGTCAAGCGGGGAGTGCCCTATCAGTGGCAGCGCCGCTTAAGCTGCCATAAAGTCGATAAGCCTGCGCATGCGATCTGGCAAGAGCCGACGGCTAGGATAGACCGCATACATGTCACGTGACACCGGCGGCACATCCGAAACCTCCAGCGGAACCAGACCGTCCCTCACCAGATCTTCAGGCAGCAGCGCCACGCCAAAGTCCATCCGTGCCGCGTCAGCCACCAGATTGAGATCATCGAGCACATGCGCGACCTTGGAAGGCTGCAGCCGCTCGCCATTGCTCAGAATCCAGGCCTGCTGCGTGCACACCGCTGGCAGTCCCAGCAGCACCTCGCGTGACACCACACCCGACACTCCATGCGCCTTGCAAAATCCAGCGGCCGCGCAGAACCGATAAGGCACAGACCAGAGCCGCCGGGCAATCAGATTGGAGTCCTCCAGCGGCCCCAGCCGAAAGGCGAGATCAATATTGTCGCGGAAGAAATCGAGATTGGCGTTCGCAGCAATCAGATCAAACCGGACCGTGGGATTATCTGCGGCAAAGGCCAGGAGCCGCGGACCTATGGAGACTCGCGCCGCCAAAGGCGATGCCGTCACGCGAATGGTCTGCTGTGCCGGTAGCTCCAGAATTCCAGCCACATTCTGAAGTGCCTCAACCGCGCCTTGGCTCTGATCAAACAGCCGACGCCCCTCCTCCGTGAGCCGCACATGTCTTGTGGTACGCTCAAAAAGCCGCACCCCCAGCTGGGTCTCCAACCCTGCAATCCGGCGGCTCACCCGACTGAGAGGTATGCCAAGACTTTCTGCCGCCTCAGAAAAACTGAGATGGCGCGCGACTGAGACAAATAAGGCAAGGTCGTTGTAGATCATTATCTCGTTTTTGAGATTATAACTCTTATTTTCAACTATTATCTTCTCGGATGTGGCCGCCTAACTTCTCCCTCAGACACAGGAGAAAGCACATGCCTTATGCTATCGAGATCCCCCACACCGGAGCCGCCGACGTCCTCACAAAGGTAACCCACGCGCCGCAGCCCCCAAAACCAAACGAAGTGCTGATCCGCAACCACGCCGCCGCTGTGAATTTCATCGACACCATTATCCGGCGCGGTGAGATGCCTGAGGGCATGATGCCCGACCTGCCCCATGTCCCGGGCGTGGAAGGCGCGGGCGTGGTAGAAGCCGTTGGCGAGGATGTCACCCAATTCGCCGAGGGCGACCGCGTTGCCTGGATGGGGCCGATTGGCGCCGGCGGCTATGGCACCCACTCTATTGTGGCAGCGCCCTACGTGACCAAAATTGCAGACAGCATCCCGTTCACCAAGGTCGCTGCGCTGCCGGTGAACGCCATGACCGCATACCACATGCTGGTCAACTTGGGCGGTGCGGCGGCAGGAAAATCGGTTCTCGTACATGCTGCCGCTGGCGGTGTTGGCACCATGACCCAGCACATCGCCAAGCACCTCGGCATGACAGTCATCGCCTCGGTCAGCACTGACAAGATGGACTATGCGCGCGCTCAGGGTGCCGACCATGTGATCGACTACCGCACGGGAAACGTCTCTGAACGGGTCAAAGAAATCACCGGCGGTCGCGGCGTCGACCTCAGCCTGAACCCGATCTCTGGCGCCACACTTGCCACGGATCTGGATGTCCTCGCCCCCTTGGGCACTGTGGTTCTGTTTGGCTTCCTCGCAGGCCCGCCCAGAGGGACATTTGCCGAAGATCTCGCCAAACACTTCCAAAAGTCCGCCGCCGTGCGTGTCAGCGACATCTACACCTATTTCCTCAACGCGCCCGAAGCATTCCAGGCCGACCTAACCCGCGTCTTTGCGCTTCTGGAGAATGACATCCTGCGCCCGCAAATCTCCACCTTGCCAATCTCCGAAGCATCAGAGGCGCACCGACAATTGGAAAGCGGCGCCACCACTGGAAAACTGGTGCTCACAATCGACTGACATCAAGCCGCCCCGCCGAAATGGCGGGGCCACTCCTCCCTCGCAACAGATCGCTCCCAGCCCCCAAATTCGCCGCAATTGCTCCCTATTCCCGCCGCAGCACCCCTTCAGAAAAAGACCGCATAGATTGAGTGGTACACGTTATGAAGCGCCTTATTGCTGCAGCCCTCATTGGCTACGTCACCTTCCTGCTAGCCCTCGCAGTGTTTCGTCCTGCCAACCCAAGCTACGCGGAGCTTGCGCAGGAATTTTGCCCCGTTGAATGGGCCGCGCTGGAGGCCTTTGATCCGCCGCTCTACCTCCAACACTATCACGATCAGGAAGCCGCACGCGAACGGGGCACGTCGCTTGCGGTCAACGCCGTGCTGCACCGCCCCTTCGTTCTTGCGCTGGCCAATGCTGATTTCGTGTCCCATTTCGTGAGCTTTGACAGGGCCGAAAACCACAGCCCCTACACCATCGCGCACACGCAGGGGCGTCTGGACTTTGTGAAATGCCTCAACCTCTCAGAAGAGGGCCGCGCCGTGACGCATCAGATGTACGAAGAGGTGTATCCGGAGGAAGAATACAGCCGCCATGACGGCATCCAGCACATCTTTGAGATGACTGACAATCTGTTCTGCATGGGTTTTGATCAGGCCTTTGAGGCGTTCAAAAAACTCGACCCCGACAGCCCCTATTATTACCACGCCCACTTCAACGTCACGAAGCAAAAGATGAAGGTCTGCCCCGCGCCCGAAGTCACGCCGCCATCGCCACAATCCGGCTGATCTCACCACCGGCGTTCACCGCCTGATAGACCGGAAACGGCACCCGCTGGGAGAGATCAATCTCCCGCGCCACCCAGTTCTGCGCCTCCAGCCGCTGCAACGACGCGGAAAGCGCCCGATCCGTGATCGCGCCCAGCCCGGCCCGAAGCCCCGAAAACCGCTGAGGCTGCTGCGCCAAGGCAAGTACCGGCACTGTCCAGCTTTTGCGCAGCACCCCCAGCTGCGCACCATCAGGCACCGCCTGCAGCACACGATGCGCCAGCGCCGCCGCCGCCGCACCCTCCTGCGTGAGCCGAAACTCAGGCCGGATCGGATGTCCATGCCCCGGATTGCGCTCCACCAGTCCCAAACCCATCAGATGCTGCAGACTTGCGGCAAATGCCGTGCGCCCCGCCCCGGTGGCGGCCAGCAAAGCGGCCTGTCGCCCCGGCACCCCCGCATGCATATGCGCCAGAATGTCCAACGCCCAGGCGCGAGAGGTCAGCTTGACAAGAGAATGGATGTCCATAAAGTATAGTTACTTTATTTTTTATTTCACACAAGACATAAGGACCCGCCCATGGCTCTTGCCCCCGTCGACAACCGCATCACCCTGGCCCTATCGGTCAAAGATCGTCACGCCAGCGCCGCGTGGTATCAGGAAAAGCTTGGATTTGAGCTGCGCTATCACATTGATGAGGCTGGCTGGAGCGAAATGGCCACCAACACCGAAGGCGTCACACTGGGTTTTGGCGAGCAGGCAGAGCCCAATCCGGGCAACTGTGTGCCGGTCTTTGGCGTTGCCGACATCGACGCGGCCCGCAGTGCCCTGGAAGGGGCCAATGTGCGGTTTGACGGACCCACGCAAGAAGTCCCGGGCATGGTCAAACTCGCCACATTCTATGATCCGGACGAAAACGCCCTGATGCTCGCACAAGACCTCAGCCAGACCGGCTGAGACAGAGGTCAGGCTGCGTCATGCAGCAGAATGGCCGCCTCGCTGGTGGTCAGATTGCGCCGCGCATAGGCGCCATAGCTGTGCGGATCGTCGGCCACATCCGGCAGATGCGCGGCCAGACGCGCGCGGTCTTGCGGCGCAAGGCTGTCCATCTCCGCACTGGCAGGGTGAAAGCTCTCGGTTTCCACGCCATTGGCCCAGATCACCTCGTGGCTTGGCAACAGCAGATGCACATAGGTGACTTCCTTCAGCGCGCTGTCCACCGCAACCGTGCGCCCGTTCACCAGATCGCGCGCGGTCACCAGAACCTCAGGCACATTGAACAGCGCCCGCGCCGCCGCGCCGCGCACCAGCATACGGTGCTCCGGGCTGACAATCAGCTCCTGATCAGGGCGCTCAATGCCCAGCGCACCGGGCCGGATGCGGATCGGGCGCAGCTTGGGCATCGCAAAAAGGCGCGCGCCGGTCATGCGGCGGCTGCCAATCCACTGAACTTCCTGCGCGCCGTTGTCCCGGGTCTGCACCCGGTCACCCTCGCGCAGCTCCTCAATCAGACGCGGCCCTTCCGGCGTGGCAATCCGCGTGCCCGGCGTGAAACAGATCACACCGCTGTTGGCCTCCGCCTTGGGGCGCTGCAGCGCGCTCATCGCATGATGCACCACCCAAAGCTGCCGATTCTTCGGCGGCAGCTCATCCAAAAACATCAACAGCGGGGCACTGCCCGCCACTTCGATCACCGTCGCCGTATAGCTGTCGGTGCCGTCGGTCACCACGAACCCGCCCTCCATGAGCGGATCCTCAACCTCGATTTCATCCAAAGATGTCACATGGGTCTGCGTTTTCACCGCAGCCCCAACCAGCCGACGCACCATATGCGCCGCCCGTTTGCGGATGTTTGCCCCTTCTTCGCCTCGGTCCAGACGCAATAGCCCCGTGGGGCCGTCCACACGGACGGCTTCCTGTGACCAGGACCACACCACGCCCGTGTCCAGCGCTTGTAGCGGTGCGGCCTTCTGACCGTCTATTTCTGTCTGTGACCAGGAGATGACAAACGTGCCACGAAAGCCCGTCTTCATTGCCCGATAACCTGCCATGTCTTTTTTTATTAACGGCAGGTTAACAAAATCGGACAGAATTGCCTACCCGATTCTCCGCAAACTCCGGCGAAGGGCGCCGCGCGGCCGCGCCGCGCCACCCCCTTTTAGAATTTGAAATCGAGCTTGATGGCCCCGACAACCTGCGCCTCATCCTGCGCTTCGAACTCTTCAGAAAGCCACGTCAGGCCATAAAAAACATGGTGTTTCTGGCCGCGCCAATGCACACCGGCACGCACCCGGCTGCGCATCTCCTCAAGCGCGATGCCGCGGTCTTCCGGCAGAAACACGCTGTCAAAAACATGTGCCACATCTGCACCAGCCACAAAGCTCCAGCCCGGCTGATGGTTGCGAATCGTGCGGTAGCGATGACCGGTCACCCAGTCCCGCACCAAGAGCTCACCTTCGCCAAATTTGCCGATGGTCAGGTCAAATCCGGCGCGCACAAGGCTTTCGTCACCAGCACGTGCCTCAACAAAGGGACGCAAGCGGGACTGCCCGCCCATCTGCACTTCGCGGCCAACCTCTGCCACACCACGCAGACGCCAGGTGTTTGGGATTTGAGCGGCCCGCACCTCAGGTGAGGATTGAGACACATTGATCAGGTCGTGAATGGCGTTTTGCAGCTCATCCAGATGGGTCATCGGGCCAATGGCCACCAAGTCACCGCCCAATGCGAATTCCGTACCGCTGCGCTGAAAATGCGTGTGCACACCGGCACTCAACATCCCCGCAAACGGACGGTCGGAGGTACTTGGGTTCACAAGCGTTCTGGGCGCGATCACCTCCCCCCCCAGTCGCAGCTCCAAAATATTACCCGCCGCTTCCGGCAACGCGCCGTCCCAGCCATATCCCCAGATGCGGCTGGTGCCATAAGAGCCGGTGCGCCAGCGGTCATACCCGTCGCCAATCGCATCATTCACAAGAAGGTTGCCAAATCCAAGATAGCTGCGCCCCTCTGCCATCGCAGAATGCGCAGTGATTCCGGCAGTGACTCCAATTGCAACAACAGTCGCAAAAATGCGCGCCAACATGATCTATCTCCAGCGGTAGTTTCCTCGGCGCTGCATAAAGCACACAAGCGCTTAAAGAACCTTTGAGCGTTCCAGTCAGGTGAAGTTAAGGAAACTTTGCGGCAAAATAGCATCAAAGCCGCGCGGTGCGCTCGGCGCGGCTCAGAACAGCTCCGCCTCGCGCGCAATCAGCGCCGCTTGGGTCCGGTTTGCAGCCCCAATCTTGCGGTAGAGATTTTTCACATGCAGCTTGATGGTCGGCTCTGACAGATCAAGATCACGCGCGATCTCTTTGTTGGCTTTGCCCTCCGCAAGCCCCTGCAGAACTTCCATTTCGCGTTTGGTGAGCTTTTGCGCAATCGGATGGCGCTCTGTACTTATCGCCTCTTCGGTCAGCAGGTCCGCAGGCACAAATTGCTCACCTGCCGCCATAAACCGAATGGCATTGACCAAAGATTTGGCTGGCAGGGTTTTGGGGACAAATCCGGCAGCGCCCGCCGCCATCGCCCGGTGCACCACGTCGCGCGAGGCCTCTCCGGAAATCAGCGCCACCCGCGGGGCCACCTTATGCGCAAGCACCTGCTTCAACCCGTCCAGACCGCGCATGCCCGGCATATTGTAATCCAGAAGCACAAGATCGAAGTCAGCCGTTTCATCCAATGCGGCAAGCGCACCGTCCAGATCGGAAACCCCGACGGTCGACATCGCACCGGCCGCTTCCACAAACGCCACCACAGTATCTCTCAAGAGATCATGATCATCAGCGATTAGTATCTTCAACAACTCACTCCGCGCTTCGTACTGGACATATCTCGCCCAGCCCCGGAAACTGCAAGGGTTTGATATCCCCATTTAAGCTGAGAAAAGTGAAGCATTTACTTCTACGAAACGCCACCATTGTTTTTTCAACCATAGAGAATCTTGAACCATCCCACGCCACCTTACGCGAGGTTAAATCGAAAACCTACCCCTTTGTATAGGATGCTTATCCTCATGCTCACGTGCACCATCGAATCCAAGCAGTTAACACTAACGTCAAGCAAACGAGGCGGCAGAAATATGCGACTAAAAACAACCGCGACTTTCGCGCTTGCACTCAGCTTGTTGCTACCACTCACGACAGCCCTTCGGGCTGCCGACGCCATGGACACGCCATCCGGAAGCGTCATCCTGACTGTGTCGGGCACGATCGACAAAACCAATGTCGACGACACAGCTCAGTTCGATTTGGAGATGCTGCGCGAATTACCGGCAGCCTCCATTTCAACATCGACCATATGGACCGAAGGGGTTCTTATGTTCACGGGTGTACCGATAGCGTTGTTGCTTGAAGAATTGGGGAATTCTGGCAACACGCTTCGGGCCTCCGCGATTAACGACTACACCATCGAGATCCCAGTTGCTTCGCTTGAAGGCGACGCGCCCATCCTGGCCTATGAAATGAACGGTGACACTATGCACCGCCGTGAAAAAGGCCCGCTCTGGGTGATCTACCCGTTTGATTCCGATGAGAAATATCGCACATCGCAAATCTACTCGCGCAGCATTTGGCAACTCGACAGAATTGAAGTCATCGACTAGCTTTTGCGCATGTCGCAAAGCCTGTCACACGTCTTTTCACGAGCCCAAGGGCTCCTCAGCGCACCGCAAGCGTAGTTCTAAGTATGTGGGTTGGTTTTGGTATATTCGCGCGAACGCAGCAAGACGGGCCTCTGTCCAGCACCGGAGGCAAAGCCGTGAGCGCGCGCTCCGGACAAACCGCGCAGGATCACGCCACGCAACGCCGCCACGCAACGCGGCCGTCCCTTTCACCAGACCGCTCCCCCTGGCGCCGCGCCCTCAGCATCGGCCTCATCGTGCTTGTCTGCGTGCTGACAGTCTTCTCCGCATATGCCGCCTACGAGGTGACCTCCAACTTCCGCGAGGTGCGCGCCAAGGCCTCCGATGACGTGGACTGGTCCCTCAATCAGGTCGAGCTGGAAAGCCGCGACTTCACCACCGCGCTGGAAACCGCCATTCTGGATCCGGAAGGCGGCCTCGCCCGCCTGCGGCTGCGCTATGACATTCTCTACAGCCGCGTCACCACGCTGGCGACCTCTCCCGTTTACCTGCGCCTGACCTCCGTGCCGGAGTTTGATGCGGCGCTGGAGCGTGTGCACCGCTTTGTCATCGACACGGTGCCGATCATTGACGCGCCCGATGCCGAACTGCGTGCCGCCCTGCCGCAACTCACCAAGGACTCAGCGCATCTGCGCAACGACACCCGCACCCTGTCCCTGAAAGGGCTGACCTTCTTTGCCGAACAGGCAGACCGCCAGCGCGCACAAGTGGCAGACACGCTGCTGCGCCTGACCGGCCTGATCGCCCTGCTCCTCGTCGCCCTGCTGGCGCTCGTCATCCACGCCTTCAACAACTACCGGCTCGCACGCCAGCACGGTCAGGCCCTGACCGAAGCCAACAACCGCATGAGCACCATCCTCACCACCTCGCTGGACGGCGTGCTGGTGACCGACGGCGAAGGCCGCCTGCTGGAGTTCAACAAAGCCTGCGAAGACATGTTCCAGTATAAGTTTGAGGACATTCGCGGTCAGAATGTGATCGACCTGATCGCCCCGCCGGGGACCGACGCCATCCACAAGGCCGCGATGGAGCGGATCCGCAACGGTCAATCCGACCACTTCGCGGGACGTGGCCGCATCCGCTCGGATTTGCGGCGCGCCGACGGCACGCTATTCCCCGGCGAAATCTCCGTCGAGGTTGCCGAAGAAGACGGCCGCCCGATCCTCTTGGGCTTCATGCATGACATTTCGGATCGCGTCGCCGCCGAGCAGGAGCTAGTCAAAACCCGCGATCAGGCGCTGGCTGGCGAGCGCGCCAAGGCAGAGTTCCTCACCGTGATGAGCCACGAAATCCGCACGCCTCTCAACGGCATGCTCGGCAATCTCAGCCTGCTCAACGACACCGCCCTGACCACCGCGCAAACCCGCTACATCCGCAATATGGAAATCTCCGGCCGCGTGCTCATGCGCCATGTGGACACGGTGCTTGATATCGCCCGCCATGAGGCCGGTGTGCTCAATATCTCTTTGGCCTGCACAGATCTCTCGGTTCTGCTTCAGGAGCTGGTCGACAGCCAGCTCAGCGCAGCCTCCGCGCGCGGAAATGCCCTCAGCTGGCGCTGGGAAGGGGCCCCGCGCGCCTGGGTGCGCACCGACCGCGCCGCCTTGGAGCAGGTCCTTCTCAATCTGATCGGCAATGCCATCAAATTCACCAACAAAGGTGCCATCACGGTTGAGGTTGAGGCGCTGCCCGAAACCATCGACGACACGCCGGTGATCGAACTGCGCGTCTGCGACACCGGCATCGGCATTGCCGAAGACCGTCTGGACAAGGTGTTTGAGGATTTTGTCACCAATGACACCGGCCTTGGGCAAGTGCCCGGCGGCACCGGCCTCGGCCTTGGGATCGCCCGCCGCATCGTCACCGCCATGGGCGGCACCCTTGGCGTTGAAAGCACCGAAAGCCAAGGCAGCGTGTTCTGGGTGCGTCTGCCCATGGCCCCGGGCCGCCGCCCGCCCCAACACGCGGAGGAAAGCGCACCCGCTCCCGCCATCAAACGCCGCGTTCTGGTGGTCGAGGACAACGCCATCAACCGCGAATTGGCCGAGGAAATGCTGCGCAATGCCGGCCATGAGGTGATCGTTGCCGCTGATGGCGAGCAAGGTCTGGAACAGGCCAGCGTGGCCGCATTTGATGTGATCCTGATGGACATCGCCATGCCGGTGATGGACGGGCTGATGGCCACCCTCGCCATTCGCGGCGGCAATGGCCCCAACAAACACACGCCGATCATTGCGGTCTCCGCCAACATCCTGCCAACCGAACGCCTGCGCCTGAAAGAAGCCGGCATGAACGGCTTCCTCGCCAAACCTCTGGATCGCGAGGCGCTGCAGAACACGTTGCAAACCCTGAGCACCGCCAAAACCTCAGCCGGGGAAGACGGCGCAAAAAAAGCCTCCGTGGCTGTCGACATCAAAACACTGACCAACAACCGGTCCGGCCTGCCAGCCGACACATTTGCCCGGCTGCTTACCCGCTTCCTCAACGAAGGGGACACGCTGCGCGACGCGATCGCCGCGCCCGACAGTGACCCCGCCACTGTCGCCAAAATGTGCCACAATCTGGCGGGGGCCGCGGCAGTCTTTGGGGCGCGCAGCCTGCACGCACAGCTGGTCGAAGCCGACACCGCCGCCAAAATGCAAGACGACAGCGGGTTTGGCCGCGCCTTGGCCGACTTCCCTGCGGTCTGGAGCGAAACCCGCGCCGCGCTTATGGATCACCTGCCCTCAGACGCCGCCGAGTAAAACCGCGCTAAGGCATCTCCGCACCCGTTGTGGGCGGAAAGCTCTGCAACGCTTCCAAAAACCAGCCCAGCGCCTGCCCGCGTCGCGGACCGCTGCGAAACACCACAGCCATCGAGACAGGGCCTTGGTCTGGAAAATCCAATACATCAAAGCGGGCGCGGAAATGGCGGCTCTCCGCATAGCTGGCCGCCACCATCCCCACCGCATCGCTGCGCTCGACAACGCCTGCGGCCATCGCGAAGTTCTGCATGATGTGCAACCGCCTTAGCAGGTCGCCCTCCATCTGCGGCATCACATTTTGCATCTGTTCCGCATAAGGTCCGCTGGTCTCAGGCACGATCAGCGGCAACCCCACCAAATCCTGCGCTGTGACCTGCCGCCCAAGCAAGGGATGCCCGTGGCGCACAAACAACCGCACTTGCAGCGGCGCCAAAGCCTCGGCACGCGCCCCCGGCTCCGCCATCAGCGGGCGCGAAGGCCCGATAAACGCATCGAGATCCCCCTGACGAAAGAGCTGCAGCCCCGCCTCAAACGAAGTGCCCCGCACATGCACGCGCACATCCGGATGCGCATTCACCAGAGACCACACGGCGCGGCTCATCAACCCTTCCATGGAGCTTGGCGCAATGCCGATCCGCAGCACCTGCTCGCGCGTCTGCCGCGCCGCATCCACATCTGATGTCAGCTGATCCACATCCGCCAGAATGCGGGCGGCGCGGTCCACAAACTGTCGGCCCTGCGCGGTGGCAGCCACCCCGCGCGCATGGCGGTAAAACAGAGCGGCTCCAACCTCTTGCTCGACATCGGCCACCGCCTTTGTCACCGCCGACTGGGTCACATTCAGCGCCCGCGCCGCAGCCGAGATTGCCCCCTGCCGATCCACCGCCACCACATAGCGCAATTTGGTCAGATTCATGGCCTCTCCCTGCCATTCCAAAAATGAATAGCTTGCGACAACATTGAATTTGCCAGATATCTACGTCAACCCGATACTGGCGCAGGATCCGGGGCCGCAGAGGCTGGCCAGAGACCGGATTGGAGGAGACTACCATGAGCGCAGCCGCCATCGTGGCGGGTGTTGGCATGATCAAATTTGCCAAACCCGGTGCATCTGAAAGCTATGACCAAATGGGTGCCGCCGCCGTGCGGGCCGCTCTGAAAGATGCAGGCCTCAGCTACACGGATATTCAGCAGGCCTTTGCGGGCTACGTATACGGCGACAGCACTTGCGGGCAGAAGGCGCTTTATCAGGTTGGCATGTCCGGCATCCCGATCATCAACGTCAACAACAACTGCTCCACAGGCTCGACCGCGCTCTATATGGCGCGGCAGGCCGTGGAAAGCGGCATGGCAGACTGCGTGCTGGCTGTGGGCTTTGAGCAGATGCGTCGCGGTGCTCTGGGCAGCCATTGGAGCGACAGGCCCACGCCTTTTGATGACTTTGACGCGGCCTGTGACACGCTGGTCGGCCACGCCGAGGTGCCGCTGGCACTGCGCTATTTTGGCGGTGCGGGGCAATCGCATATGCAGAAATACGGCACCGAGCTGGCTGACTTTGCCAAGATCCGCGCCAAGGCCTCCCGCCACGCGGCGCGCAATCCGCTGGCCCTGTTCTCACAGGAGCTTTCTGAGGAAGAAGTGCTCGCCGCCCCCGTGATGTGGGATGGCGTCATGACCCGTCTTATGGCCTGCCCGCCAACCTGCGGCGGGGCTGCTGCCATTCTCTGTTCGGAGCGTTTTGCCGCCAAACACGGTCTGGACACCACCGTCCGGATCAAGGCGCAGGCCATGACCACCGATTATGCCTCGACCTTTGAGGCACAGGACATGATGCAGGTGGTGGGCTATGACATGACCGCAGCAGCAGCGCTGCAGGTGCAGGAAGCCTCCGGCATCGCGATTGAGGATGTGGATGTGGTCGAGCTGCATGACTGCTTCGCCCACAACGAACTCATCACCTACGAGGGGCTTGGCCTCACGCCGGAAGGCACCGCGCAGAAATTCATCGCAGATGGCGACAACACCTATGGCGGTAAATATGTCACCAACCCCTCCGGCGGCCTGCTGTCCAAGGGCCACCCGCTGGGGGCCACCGGTCTGGCGCAATGTTATGAGCTGACCCACCAGCTGCGCGGCACCGCAGAGGCGCGGCAGGTCGAAGGTGCCCGCATCGCGCTTCAGCACAACCTTGGCCTTGGCGGCGCCTGCGTGGTCACGCTTTATCAGGCGGCGTGAGGCAGGGCGGATGGGCATCTTTGATCGCAGCGCCAAGGGTCACATTACCCCCGTCATCGAGATCACCATCGAACGCGGGGCGCTGATCTTCTTTGCCGAAACCATCGGCGAGACCAACCCGGTCCACCTCGACACCCGCGCCGCCCGCGCCGCTGACCATCCCGACATTCTCGCCCCTGCCACCTACGCCGTGGTGGTGGGCACATTGGCCGGACAAAAGGCCAAACGCCGCGGGCAGCCCGACATTCTGGAGTTGATCAACGGCGATCTGCGCGTGCTCCTGCATGGCGCGGAAGACTACACCTACCACGGGCCGCTCTACGCCGGAGACACGGTAGAGGTCGAAAACGAGATCACCGACTTCAGCGACCCCAAAGGCGGCAAACTTGAGATAGCCCATATCACCACCCGCATCAGCCACCCCGAACGTGGCCTGCTGGTTGAGGCCAATCGCGCTCTGATCCACCGCCTGAGCTAGGGAGAGACATCATGACCACGACGATCACAATCGCCCGCACCCCCGCTACCGCTCAGGTCGGCGACCACCTGCCCCCACTCACATTCGGCCCGATCAGCCGCAAAACCCTCGCGCTCTATGCCGGAGCATCCGCGGATCACAACCCGATCCACATCGATCTGGATTTTGCCCGCGAGGCCGGCATGGACGATGTCTTTGCCCACGGCATGCTCTCCATGGCCCAACTTGGCCGCCTCGTGACCGGCTGGGCCGGGCAAAGCCGCCTGCGCGGTCTCTCCAGCCGTTTCACCGCGATCACCCCGGTGGGCGCAACCGTCACCTGCACAGGCACCGTCAGCGACCGGCTGGAGCAACATGGCCGCGTGCTGCTGACCCTCGCGCTAGCCGCGCATATTGATGACGGCACCAGAACCCTGCGCGGCGAAGCCAAGGTCTGCGGCACCCCCTGATCCCGCGCGTACAGCATATCAAGCGAAGCGCCCCCCTTCCAGGCAGACAACAAGGACCTCAAATGCCCAACCACATGTGGATGACGGCGGATCACACCGCCTTTGCAAACAGCGTCAGCCGTTTCATGGCCGAAGAGGTCATCCCCAACAACGCCGCATGGTCCGAGGCCGGTGTGGTGCCCAAAGACCTCTGGCGCAAAGCCGGCGACCTTGGCATCCTTGGCGCGACCTTCCCCGAAGCCCACGGCGGCCTTGGCCTGTCACGCCACTTTGACGCCATCACCTTTCTGGAACAGACCAAAGCCGGAGACAGCGGCTGGGGTGTCTCGGTCCACAACATCGCCGCGCATTACATCACTGCCTTTGGCTCTGAGGAGCAGCAGGCCCGCTGGCTGCCCGATCTTGCCGCAGGGCGCAAAGTCGCCGCCATCGCCATGACTGAGCCGGGCACCGGCTCCGACCTGCAGGCGGTCAAAACCACCGCCATCCGTGACGGCAATGAATACCTCATCAACGGCTCCAAAACCTTCATCACCAATGGCGCCACCGCCGATCTGATCGTGCTGGTCGCCAAGACCGACCCATCCGCCAAAGGCCGGGGCGTCTCGCTGATCATTGTCGAAACCGAAGGGCTGGAGGGCTTCACCATCGGCCGCCGCCTCAAGAAGATGGGTATGAAGCGCAACGACACCGCCGAGCTTTCCTTTCAGGATGTGCGCGTCCCGCTGACCAACCTTCTGGGCTCCGAGGAAGGTCAGGGTTTCATCCAGCTTATGAAACAGCTCCCGTGGGAGCGCCTGATCCTTGGCTATATGGCGCTTGGGGCCTCCCAATGCGCGCTCGACCACACGCTGGCTTACGTGAAAGAGCGCAAAGCCTTTGGCCAGCGCGTCATGGATTTCCAGAACACCCGCTTCAAACTCGCCGAATGCGCCACCAAGATCGAACTGCTCGCCGCCTTCTGCGACCAATGCCTAACCGAGCTCGACGCAGGCCAGCTCACTGCCGAGAAGGCCGCCATGGCCAAATGGTGGGGCACACAGACCCAATGTGAAATCGTCGATGAATGCCTGCAGCTGCACGGCGGCTACGGCTATATGTCGGAGTATCCGATCAGCGAACTCTACACCGATGCACGCGTGCAAAAGATCTATGGTGGCACCAATGAAATCATGAAAGAGGTGATCGCCCGATCTCTGGATCTCGACTAAGGACCACCCAAATGAGCAAACTCCCCGGAAAGCTGACAGGCAAAACCGCCTATATCACTGGCGCAGGCAATGGCATCGGCCGCGCCGTCGCCCTGAAACTCGCCCGCGAAGGCGCCAATATCGTGGTCAATGATCTCGAAGAGGCCCCCGCCCAAGCCGTGGTCGATGAAATCACCGCAGCCGGTGGCAAGGCCATTTCCGTGCCCGGCTCCGTCACTGAGGACGGCTTTGCAGAACGCTTCATCGGCGCAGGTGTCTCTGAGTGGAACGCAATCGACATCATCGTCAACAACGCGGGCTACACATGGGACAGCCTCATTGGCCATATGACCGACGATCAGTTTGACGCCATGATGGATGTGCACGTAAAAGCGCCCTTCCGCATCCTGCGCGCCGCTTCCGGCTTCATCAAAGGCGCGGCCACCCAAGAGGCTGAGGCCGGACAGGAAGTGTTCCGCAAGGTGGTGAACATCTCCTCCATCGCGGGCACCGGCGGCAATGTCGGTCAGGCCAACTATTCTTCAGCCAAATCCGCCGTGCTGGGCCTCACCAAAACTCTGGCCAAAGAATGGGGCCGCTTTAAGGTGAATGTGAACTGCGTCGCCTTTGGCTACATCGAAACCCGCCTCACCGAGGCCACCAACGAGAAGAAATCCATCACCGTGGATGGCAACACTGTCGGCATCGGCATCCCCGAGAAAGTCGCCACAGGTTTTGCCGCCATGGTGCCGCTGGGCCGTCCCGGCACACCTGAAGAAGCCGCCGATGGCGTCTATCTCTTCTGCTGCCCGGAAAGCAACTACGTCAGCGGCCAGACCCTGACGGTTGGTGGCGGTCTGAACGGCACCTAAAAAAGGCCCGACTGCAAGTCGGGCTGCGCCGTCCCGCCCCCATGGGGCGGCGCATTCGCACCACCCCGCGGGACTATGCAGCCCTCGGCTCTCATGATTGGATCACACATGCTCCAAGGCACCCGCATCATCGAAATCGAAGGCCTCGGCCCCGGCCCCTTCGCCGCCATGCTGCTCGCGGACCTTGGAGCAGATGTCATCACCATCCATCGCAAAACCGCCGCTACAATCACCACAGACCAATCCGTGCTCGACCGGGGTAAGCGCTCCATCGCGCTTGACCTCAAAGACCAGCAGGATCTCGCCACCGCCAAGCGCCTCATCGCCTCAGCGGACGCCCTCATCGAAGGCTTTCGCCCCGGCGTGATGGAGCGCTTGGGCCTCGGCCCCTCCGAATGCCACACCGACAACCCCGCGCTGGTCTATGGCCGGATGACCGGCTGGGGCCAGACCGGCCCGCGCGCCCAGAGTGCCGGACACGATCTCAACTACATCGCCCAATCCGGCGCGCTCTGGTACGCCTCAGAGCCCGGCACCCCGCCCATCACCCCCGCCACGCTGGTGGGGGATATTGGCGGCGGCGCGCTTTATCTGGTTATCGGCATCCTCTCAGGCATTCTCAACGCACGCACCACCGGACAGGGCACCGTGGTGGACGCCGCCATTGTGGATGGCTCTGCCCACATGATGTCCCTGCTCATGGCGCTGCGTCAGGGTGGCGGTCTGTCAATGGAACGTGGCCACAGCCTGCTGGACGGTCCGCATTGGTCGCGCAGCTACGTCTGCGCCGACGGCGGTCATGTCTCCGTGCAATGTCTGGAGCCGCAGTTCTACGCCGAATTTCTGGGTAAGCTCGGCCTCAGCGACGATCCGGAATTTGCCCGCCAGCACGATGCCACCCTCTGGCCCAAGCTCACCGCGCACCTCTCAGACCTCTTCTTGTCAGAGCCGCGCCTCTATTGGGACAGCCTGTTCTCCGGCTCCGACGCCTGCGTCGCCGTGGTGCTTTCGCCAGAGGAAAGCGCGCAGTCTCCGCATATGTCCGCGCGTCAGGTCTGGCATCATCCGGACGGCAATCTGCAAGCCGCCCCTGCCCCGCGTTTTGACGAGAAGGTGGCGCAGATCAACCCCGCCCCCAAACGTGGCGAACACACGGGGGAGATTCTCGCGGAATTGGCACAATCCCCGCGTCAAGAGCGCTGATCGGCACGCCGCAACGCGCGGTCGGTCAATAAAAAAGAGGCGCGCAAAAACGCACCTCCGCAATACAGTCGCGATACAGACGCAATACCGACGTTAAAAAACGTGGTTAACGCGGGCTCAGCGCCCACGCAACGTGTCGATCATCAGCTGTACATTTTCTGGGTCTGCATCCGGTGTGATGCCGTGGCCCAGATTGAAGATATGCGGCCCTTTGCTGAAGGCATCGACAATCTTGCGGGTCTCGTCCACCAGCGCCTGACCACCTGTAACCATATGGGAAGACTTGAGATTCCCCTGCACACAGCCATCAACCTGCACATGCTCTGCAGCCCACTCCGGCGTCACACCATCATCCAGCGCCACACAATCCGCGCCCGTCGCCTTGGCAAAGCCCACATAGCGCTCACCCGCGCCACGCGGGAAGGCAATGATCGGCACATCCGGATGTTTCGCCTTCAGCTCAGCAATGATTTTCTTAGCCGGTTCAAGGGCATAGCGATCAAAATCCGCCCCCTTTAGAGAGCCCGCCCAGCTGTCAAACAGCTTCACAACCTCAGCCCCAGCCTCGATCTGCTTGGACAGATAGTCGATGGTCCCTTCGGTCAAACGATCGATAATCGCCTGAAACAACTCAGGATTTTCGTCCTTCAGCTGATGCGCGGGCCCCTGATCCGGCGTCCCCCGCCCCGCAACCATATAAGTCGCCACCGTCCAAGGCGCCCCGGCAAAGCCAATCAGCGTGGTTTCCTTGGGCAGTTCCTGACGCAGGATTCGAACAGTTTCATAAACAGGATCAAGGGTTTGGTGGATTTCACTGGCCGGTTTCAGCTTGTCAAAATCCGCCTGATTTTCGATGGTCGACAGCCGTGGACCTTCCCCCGTGACAAACCACAAATCCGCCCCCAACGCCTGCGGCAGAAGCAGGATATCCGCAAACAGGATAGAGGCATCAAAGCCATAACGCCGGATCGGCTGTAGCGTCACTTCAGCTGCCAATTTGCTGTTATAACAAAGAGATAGGAAATCACCCGCCTGCGCCCGCGTGGCGCGATACTCCGGCAGATAGCGCCCCGCCTGCCGCATCATCCAGATCGGCGGCGTCTCAAGCGTCTCACCCGCCAATGCGCGCAGGATCGTCTTCTCGGCCATGGTTTCCCCTTTCCAATGTGTCGCCTTCGTCGTCTGGCACCAGCGTCAAGATGTCAAGGCCAGAGCGCTTGTCAGGACACCCTGTCGCGGCTATCCCTGCGCCATGACCGTGACATTGCCCTCCCCCGACTCGACGCTGAAAATCGGCACCCGTGGCTCTCCTCTCGCCTTGGCGCAAGCCTATGAAACTAGGCGCAGATTGATGGCTGCCTTTGATCTGCCAGAGGCCGCGTTTGAGATTGTGGTGATCACCACATCCGGTGACAACGCGCAGCTGATTGCCAAAGACAAACCGCTCAAAGAGCTGGGTGGCAAAGGGCTTTTCACCAAGGAAATCGAAGAGGCCATGCTTGCGGGCAGCATCGACATCGCGGTCCATTCGATGAAAGACATGCCTGTCCTGCAGCCAGACGGCCTGCTGCTTGACACCTACCTGCCCCGCGAAGACACCCGCGACGCGTTTGTGTCGCCCAATCACGCCTCTCTGGCGGATCTGCCAGAAGGCGCAACGGTCGGCACATCCAGCCTGCGCCGCCGCGCACAGCTCTTGAATTACCGCAATGATCTCAATGTGGTAGAGTTCCGCGGCAACGTGCAAACACGCCTAAAAAAGCTTTCCGACAACGTCGCAGATTGCACCTTCCTCGCCATGGCAGGTCTCAACCGTTTGGAGATGTCCCACGTGGCCACTAGCGCCATTGAGCCCGAAGACATGCTGCCCGCCGTCGCCCAGGGCGCCATCGGCATCGAGCGCCGCGCCCAAGATATAAACACCGCCGCAATGCTGGAAGCGATCCACGACACGCCCACCGGCCAACGTCTCGCCGCAGAGCGCTCTTTCCTTGCCGCGCTGGATGGCTCTTGTGAAACCCCGCTTGCGGCGCTTGCTGAGCTTGATGGCAACACGCTCCGCCTGCGCGGTGAAGTTCTGCGCCCTGATGGCTCTGAAAGCCTCAGCGACGACCAGACGGCCCCGATCGAAGATGGTGCAGAGCTCGGAAAAACCATGGCCGCTCAATTGCTTGAGCGCGGCGGCCCCGGTTTCTTCGACTGGCGCTGATATTCGATCTCAGCCTGAGCAAACAAAAAAGCGCCGGTTCTCACCGGCGCTTTTCTTATGTCAGACCCACTTTGCCAGCGGTGGCAGGCTCATCAAAACCGCGTTGGCATCATGGCCGGTCTCAAGCCCAAACTTGGTGCCGCGATCATAGACAAGGTTGTATTCAGCATAGAGCCCCCGGTGCACCAGCTGCGCATATTTCTCCGCATCGCCAAATGCCTGCACGCGGCGTTTTTCGATCAGCGGCAGGAAGGCTGGAAGAAACGCGCGACCGATGTCCTGGATAAACGCAAAATCCGCTTCCCAATCACCAGTGTTGTGATCATCCAGAAAAATACCGCCTACACCACGTGCTCGATTGCGGTGCGGAATGTAAAAATACTCGTCTGCCCAAGCCTTTAGCCGTGGATACTGCGCCTCACCGTGCTTGTCACAATGCGCCTTCTGAACAGCGTGGAAATGCGCCGTGTCTTCATCATATTCAAGACAGGGATTAAGGTCAGATCCCCCACCAAACCACCAGCCGTGCGGGGTCCAGAACATCCGCGTGTTCATGTGGACGGCCGGGCAATGCGGGTTCTGCATATGCGCCACAAGGCTGATGCCCGAGGCCCAAAAACGCGGATCTGTCTTCATCTCGGGAAAGCCTTTGCGCGCCGCCATCGCCGCCTGCGCGCGCTCTCCCAGCTCCCCATAAACGGTAGAGACATTGACGCCGACTTTCTCAAACACGCGCCCGCCGCGCATCACCGACATCAGGCCGCCACCCGCGTCAGAGCCATCCGCACTTGCGCGCTTCGTCTCGGTCACCTCAAAGCGCCCCGCCTTTTGATCGTCGGCAAAGGGACCTTCGGCATGAGTATCCTCAAGCCCCTCAAAGGCCGCGACAATTTCATCGCGCAACAAGCGGAACCAAGCGCTCGCGGTTTGCTTTTCAGTCTCCATCGATGCGCTCATGCTCGCCTCTTTGTCTGTTCAGATGCCGCCACGGTCCAATGCCGACAGGCGTCTATTTTGTTTAATGTGCAGGTGTGCTGACCGTATCCAGAAGCGAGCGACCACCATCAACTGTCACGATTTGGCCGGTCATGAAGCCCGATGCCTCTGAGGACAGGAACTGCACCGCATCCGCCAGCTCTCCCGGTGCCGCGATCCGGCCAAGGGGGGTGTGCTGTTCAATCTCATTGCGACAATCGCGATTGTCCTTCAGCGCGGTCTGCAGGCTTGCCGACATCACCGAGCCAATCGCAACCGCATTCACGCGAATCCGTTCCGGCGCCAGCGCCACTGCCATCGCCCGCGTCATCTGATCCAGCGCCGCTGTGGCAATGGAATAACCAAGCAGATCAGGCTGCGACCGTTGCGCCGCAATCGAGGAGAGGTTCACAATCGCCCCGGCAGAGCCTTCTTCCTTGCCTTCTGCCTGTTTGATCATGCGCTTGGCTACGATCTGGCTGAGCTTCAGCGAGGTCATCAGGTTTTGCTGAAGCATCAACTCAACAGAGGCATCATCCGGATTGAGCGGGTCACTGGTCGTCACCTGCCGGCAGCCATTGATCAAAATGTCAATCTGATCAAAGGCATCAATGGTGGCTGAGATCAGATTGTTGATTGTCAGTTTCTCGCGCAGATCGCCTGCGAAGGTGCGCACGTTGCCCTCTTCGGGGCGCGTGCCAAACTCCGTGCAGAGCCGCTCTTCGTCCATGTCGGCAAACATGACATTGGCCCCGTGCTCCACAAAATGCCGCCCTACCGCCAGCCCGATCCCGTTGGCCGAGCCGGTGATAATCGCGGTCTTACCTGCTATTGAAAATGACATCTACGATCCCCATCACGCTGCCATGTTGTCGGCTCAAAAGCCTGCCTCAGCCGCGTGTGCGGCTGGGACGCTGCGCCTTTAGTACCTTGAAACGCGTATCTCCGGCAACGTCTTCGACCTCTTTGAAGGCCTCTCGCAGCGTTGCTTCATACGGCAGATGCCGATTTGCCACCATCCAAAGCTGACCGGACGGCGCAAGCATCTTGGCAGCCGCATGTATGAAAGACTTGCCCAGATCCGGCTCCGCTTTCCGCCCGGTATGAAACGGCGGGTTCATCACCACCGTATCCACGCGATGTCCGGGTTTGAAGTTTGTGGCATCGGCCCAATGAAACTGCGCCCGCGCGTCGGCCACATTGGCTTTTGCACAGTCCAACGCCGTGTGATCCGCTTCAACAAGATGCAAGACCTCAACACCGTCACGGCGCACGATATGTGACGACAGGAAGCCCCAGCCCGCCCCAAGATCGGCGACAACACGGCCAAGTTTGGCTGGCAGCGCCTCAACCAGCATGGCCGAGGCCGGATCCACGGCATCTGCGCTGAAAACGCCCGGACGTGTGGTGAACCCACCTGCGATTTCCGTGGCCTCACCGGCCTTCCAATCCGCGAAATCTCCGCCTTCAAACCAGAACAGCCGACCATGGGCTTTGGTGAAGGCTCCCTGCACATCCGCCCGCTTGCGGCACTCTCTATATAGGCTGTCGACACCATCGGTTTTCTGCCCGTCCACAATGACAAGCGGCGCAACCGCACAGGCGCGGGCAATCAGATCGCGGGCCAGCGCTTTGGCGCGCGGCAGCACAACCAGAGCCGCGGCAAAGGAACCCTGCTCCACCACTTCGGCGCTATAGCCGACCTGTGCAAAGGCATCATGATCGGGCTTCAGCGGCTGAATGATGGTGCCGCGACCACGCGGCAACGCGCTGAGGTCGTAGCCCACGCGCGGTGCAAAAACGGCAATATGCCCTTCCGACGGAAGGGCGAGGCCGTGCTCATCAACGGCCAGGGACAATCTGCTGTGAGACATTGCTCTTTGGTGACACGGCGCGGGCCGGTCACTCCTTCTCCATGGTGCATTGCAACGGATGCTGGTGACGTTGCGCCAGATCCATCACTTGGGTGACTTTGGTCTCGGCAATTTCGTGGCTGAACACGCCAACCACCGCCACCCCCTTCTTATGCACGGTCAACATGATTTCAAACGCCTGCGCGTGGGTCATCGCAAAAAAGCGCTCCAGCACATGCACCACAAATTCCATCGGCGTATAGTCGTCATTCAGCAGCAACACTTTGTAAAGCGGCGGCTTTTTAGTGCGCACGCGCGTGTCCAGCGCAACCCCGAGGTCACCGCCGTCATCGTCGCCCATGCTCATGAGTACGTTCGGAAAGGTCATTTTCACAAGAATCCGGTCTGTGGTTAGCTGTTTATATAGCCTGTCGATGGTGTAAGAAAAGAGGTCTCACTCAATCGGACTGAATTCATGCCTCAGACGCTCACCACCATCGGCTTTGACGCTGACGACACCCTTTGGCACACAGAGCGGCTCTTTCGTTTGACACAGGAGCGGTTTGCCGAATTGCTGGCTGATTTCACCGAGCCTGCGCACCTGCATGAGCGCTTGCTTGAGGCCGAGCGGCGCAATGTGGGTCACTATGGGTTTGGGGTGAAAGGTTTTGTACTGTCGATGATAGAGACAGCCATCGAAGTCACCGATGAAAAAGTGCCCGCCTCCGTAATCGCAGAGCTGATGGCTTGCGGGCGCGACATGCTGGCCCATCCAATTGACCTTCTGCCCGATGTGGCAGACGTGGTCGGCGGCCTGTCAGACACGCATCGGCTGATCTTGATCACAAAAGGCGATCTGCTCGATCAGGAACGCAAACTGGCGCAATCCGGTCTGGGCGAGCTGTTCTCCTGGGTCGAGATCGTCAGCCACAAAACCGAGCAGGTCTATGCAGAGACTTTTGCGCGCCATGCGGACGGCCCTGCACAGGCGATGATGGTGGGCGACTCGATGAAATCCGACATCCTGCCCGCACTTGCCGCCGGAAGCTGGGCTGTGCACGTGCCAAACGGCCCCGCCTGGGCGCTGGAGCAGGCTGAAATGCCCAAAAACAACGCACGCTTTGTGGCGCTTTCACAACTCTCCGACCTTCCGGAAGTTATAAATAACATCAAATGATACCGAATCTGTGCAGGTGTTGGGGTGGATGCTGATGCGGCCACAACATCTTCGAGAGGTCATCTCTATAGCTGAAAACCTCAATAAACATTCACTTTCCTCAATCCGATGCCTGTGTTAGCCTCTTCTCAACAATAAAGGTCAGACCGGAAAACCGGCGATCAGAGGCAGTAAAGGGCAGTTCTCGTGAAGGCGCGGCGTTTTGAGTCGGCCCGTTTTGGGCTATTTTCGGCAGCACTTGTGATGTGTGTTGCTCTGACCACTTTGGCGGCCTCTGCGGCGCCATATGCAGCCATGGTGATTGATGCACGCGACGGTAAAGTCCTGCACAGCCGCAACGCAGACACCCGTCTGCACCCAGCCTCTCTGACCAAGATGATGACGCTCTACATCGCCTTTGAGGCGGTGGAGAATGGCGAAATCAGCCTCGACACAAAGGTCAAGATTTCCCGGAATGCAGCGGCAGAGCCGCCCTCCAAGCTTGGCCTGCAATCCGGCCAGAGAATCGCGCTCCGCTATCTGATCCGCGCGGCGGCTGTGAAATCCGCCAATGACGCGGCCACCGCGATTGGCGAGGCCATCGAAGGCTCAGAGGCGGCGTTTGCCCGCCGCATGAACCGGACCGCCAAGGCGCTTGGCATGTCCAACACCACATTCAAAAACGCACATGGTCTGACAGAGACCGGCCACATGTCCACTGCGCGGGACATGACCACGCTGGGCCGCCACGTGCTCTATGACTATCCGGAGTACTACAACCTCTTCTCCCGCCGCTCCACAAGCGCGGGCATCAAGACCGTGAACAACACCAATCGCCGCCTGCTGAACGCCTATCGCGGCGCGGATGGGATAAAGACCGGCTATACCCGCGCGGCGGGCTTTAACCTCGTGGCCTCCGCAGAGCGCGGCAGCAAGCGCATAATTGCCACCGTGTTTGGCGGCCGTTCCACAGCCACCCGCAACGCAAAGGTGGCTGAGCTGCTCGACCTTGGCTTCACCCGCTCCGCCAGCCGCGTTGCCCTGAGAAAGCCGGGGCGTCCGGATTACATCGGCTCTTCCAAAGGCGCAGGCAAAACCATCCGCGTGGCGACCGCTGTGAAAAAATCGCTGCGCCCCAAGCTGCGTCCGACAGCCGCGACACCGGAAGAGGCGCCAGCGGTGGTTGCAAAGGCCGCAACGCCGGATCCGACCATTGTGGCTGCGGCGAATGTGATCGAGCATGACATTCAATCCGCACTTCTGCAGGCCCAAGAAACCACCGGCGCAACCTTGGCAAGCGTTGAACCGGAGCCGACACCACCGCCTCAGCCCAAGGTCGTTACCCGCATCTCAACCGCAGGGGGCAGACATTGGGGCATCAACGTGGGCCGCTACGGCAGCCGCTATGCCGCAGAGAAAATGCTGCTCAAAACCGCGCTGGCGGAAATGGCCACACTGGATGGCAGCCTCCGCAAAGTTGTCAAAAACACCCGCGGGTTTGAGGCCAACTTTATGGGGCTGTCCAAAGAAACCGCAGACCTTGCCTGCCGCCGTCTGCAGGCCCGCCAGATCACCTGCTACACGCTTGGCCCCAGCTAACGCGCGGAACCATCCCCAAAAAGAAAACGCCTTCCATTGAGCATGATGGAAGGCTTTTTCTTTTGTGGGTAGCTTTCGCGCCGCGCTCAGCCCTTGGGCTTGTCGTCATATTGCCCGGACAGGATGCGCTGCGCATTGCCTTCCGGATCGTCATATTGATCAGAGCGCACGGTATAGAGAAAGGCGACAAGGCCAACGCCACCCAACAACAGTGAGATTGGGATCAGGTAAGACAGAACTTGCATTTTATCACCTCAGGCGCAGCGCATTGAGCGATACTGTAATGGAAGAGGAAGACATCGCCAACGCGGCAATCAAAGGGGTCGCCAGACCGGCAACCGCCAAGGGCACAGCGATGATATTGTAAACCGTCGCAATACGGAAATTCTCCCGAATGCGCCGCGTCGCGGATTGTGCCGTTTCAATGGCCATAGGGATCGGCGCCAGATCACCGCCCAGCAGCACGATGTCAGAGGCCACACGCGCCGCATCCAGCGCTGTGGCCGGAGAGATCGACACATGCGCCGCCGCCAGAGCTGCGGTATCGTTTAGCCCGTCGCCAACCATCAGGACATTCTTGCCGCCCGAGGCCAAAGACTGCACGCGCTTTGCTTTATCCTCTGGCAAGGCTTCTGCAACCCAGTCGGAAATGCCCAAACGCTGCGCAAGGCTCTCCACCGCGCCGGAGGAGTCACCCGACAGCAGAATGATCTCTTTACCAGTGTTCTTCAGCGCGGCCACGGCCTCTTCGGCCCCCTCACACAATGCGTCTGCAAAGACAAATGCACGCGCATCGCCTACGCCAAGGCTCAGGTAAGCCGCTGTTTGCGCGCCCGCTTCCGCGCCAACCCAGCTTGCACGGCCAAGGCGCACCAACTGTCCATTGTAGATCCCTTGCGTGCCATAACCGGGCACCTCTTCGATATCGCGCACGTCCGCCGGGGCAACACCAGCCGCCTGCGCCGCTTTGGTCAGCGCGACGCTCAGCGGATGGGCGGACCCGCGCGCCAGTGCCAAAGCGACCGACAGCTCATCCGCATTAAATGCGTCAAGATTTGTCAGCTCAGGCGTCCCGGCCGTCAGCGTGCCGGTCTTGTCAAAAACCACCGTATCCACCTGCGCCAGACGTTCCAAGGCGGTGCTGTGTTTGATCAGCATACCTTTGCGGAACAAGCGCCCGGAGGCGGCGGTTGTCACGGCAGGCACCGCGAGGCCCAAGGCACAGGGACAGGTGATGATCAGCACCGCCGCTGCGATATTGAGCGCTGTGCGCATATCAAAGGTGTAAAGATACCATCCCAGAAAGCTCAGAGCCGAAAGGATATGAACACCGGGCGCATACAGCTTCGCCGCTTTATCCGCCAGTGAGGTGTAGTTGGAGCGACCCGCCTCCGCGACAGCCACCAGATCCGCCATGCGATGCAGGCTGGTCTGATCCCCCACCGCGCTGGCGCGGATCATCAGCGGCCCTGTCAGGTTCACTTCACCAGCGCTGACGCCCAGACCAGGCTCGGCAAAGACCGGCACGGTTTCACCCGTCAGCAAAGAGCGGTCCAACTCTGAACGCCCTTCGACAATCTCGCCGTCCACAGGCATGCGCCCGCCGGGCCGCACCAATATCAGATCGCCAACGCGCAACTCCTGCACGGCGACGGTCTCTTCCTGCCCATCCTGCACACGAATGGCCCGCGGCACTTCAAGCGCCGCCAGTTCCTCAGCGGCCGAGCGCGCCACGGCCCGTGTGCGGTGATCCAGATAGCGCCCCGCCAGCAGAAAAAACACCAGCGTCAGCGCCGCATCAAAATAGGCGTGCTCGCCGGACAAAGACGTTTCCCAAAGCGAGGTCACAACCGCCAGAAGGATCGCCAGAACAATCGGCACATCCATATTGAGGCGGCGGTGCTTCAATGCGCTCCATGCATGGACAAAAAACGGCTTGCCGGAAAACACGATGGTCGGCAGCGCAATGGCTGCTGAGATCCAGTGGAACAGATCACGCGTTGCTGCCTCGGCCCCTGACCATACGGACACAGACAACAGCATCACATTCATGGAGGCAAAGCCCGCCACAGCCAGCCGCATCAGCAGGTCACGCCCCGCCTTGTCGGTCTGGGTCGCACTCAAGGTGCCTGCATCCAGCTCATGCGCTTCATAGCCCACGCGTTCCAAAACGTCTGTCAGCATTTCCGGCGTGACGTCAGCCTCAGCCTCGATAGAGGCGCGCTTGAGCGTGAGGTTCACTCGCGCTGAAGTGACACCGGCCACTTTGGAAAGCGCTCCTTCAACTGTTGCGATGCAGGCTGCGCAGTGCACCCCGGGAACAGACAAGGCAATGCGCGCGCCTTCCTCTGCCATGGCCCCTTCGGCCAAGGCTTCCGCCGCCGGGGCTGCATCGCAGGCTGGACAGGCAGAGAGATGGGGGCGCGCAACTGCGGTCATCAGATCAGCTCTTCTCGACGATCAGCACCACACGTTGCTCAAACGCTGTGCCATCAAGGGCATTGGCTTTCATACGGATGTTCCAGTTGCCGGGAGCCAGCTCCTCGCGCGCCACATAAGCGGTGCCATCAAACTGAAACTCCGGCTCGCGGTCATCCTTCACATGGGTCGCCCGTCCAAGCACCGCCTGCAGGTTGCTGACCTGCACAGGGCGCCCGCTTTCGTCGGTGACGGTCAGGATCAACAGACCACCTGTCGCCCGCGCGGTAACGTCCCAGCCAAGCGCTTCCTGCGCTGTGCGGCGTTCGTCAAACTCCTGACTGGCCACATAGGAGTTCTTCACCTCCAGCCCGGGAAAGGTCTTCACCGCGCTGAAAGCCAGCACAAGATTGACCGCAATGATCACACCGAATGCGCCGACAAAAACCAATGCCGCATGGCGCCCGGTGAATTTCTTCTCAGCCATCACTGGCCCTTTCCATTAAAGATCGTGTCTTTGTAAACCCGATCGCCGTTGCCCGTGTCCTCAAACCAGAAGCGGAATGGTGTGCTTTCGCCATCCGCTGGCACGGACCCTTTTGGAGCCACAACATACACACGTTGGATGCGCATTTCATCCGCTTCGACCTGAACCGCCTCATAAGGCGTGCCTTCGAGCTGTACCCGCAGCGCCGGATCGCCCTTCAGAGAAATACGGAACATGCGCGGCTCATGGTGTTTGTTGCGCAGGCGCACCTCATAGGTGTTGCGGATCGACCCGTCAGAAAGGGTCACATAGGTCGGATTGCGCACTGGCGCCACCGTGGCTTCAATATCGGAGCGCAGGAACAGCGCCACAATCAGGGCAATGCCAACCGCCGCCCACATGGTGGTGTACATAATGGTTCGCGGACGCAGCGCATGCTGCCACACGGGCTTTGGTGCCTCGCCTGCGCGTTCACGGCCTTCATCTGACAGCGCCAGATAATCGATCAGCCCGCGAGGCTTGCCAATCTTGTCCATGATGTCATCACAAGCATCGATGCACAGCGCGCAGGTGATGCACTCCATCTGCTGGCCATCACGAATGTCGATCCCCACAGGGCACACGTTCACGCAAGCCATACAATCGATGCAGTCCCCCTGCTCGCTTGCCGCATCCCGCTTGCCTTTGCCGCGCGGCTCGCCACGCCATTCACGATAACCGACAGTGAGGGTATCCTCATCCATCATCGCCGCCTGAATACGCGGCCACGGGCAGGCATAGATACAGATCTGCTCACGTGCAAACCCGCCAAAGGCAAAGGTTGTCGCCGTCAGGATCGCCACCGTTGTGTAGGCCACCGGGTGTGCAGCGCCGGTCACCAGATCCACTGCCAGCGTGGGGGCATCTGCGAAGTAGAAAACCCAGGCCCCGCCTGTTGCCAACGCGATCAACAGCCACGCCAGCCATTTGGTCAATCGCAAACGGATCTTGCGCGCATCCAGTTTCTCTTGCCGATGCAGACGCAGACGGGCGTTGCGATCCCCTTCGATCCAGCGTTCCACAAGAATGAACAGATCGGTCCAAACGGTCTGCGGACAAGCATAGCCACACCACACACGTCCAAGCGCGGAGGTGAACAGAAACAGGCCAAGCCCGGCCATAATCAACAGCCCCGCCACAAAGTAGAACTCATGTGGCCAGATCTCGATCATGAAGAAGAAGAAGCGGCGGTTCGCGATATCCACCAGCACCGCCTGATCCGGCAGGCTCGGTCCACGGTCCCAACGCAGGAACGGCGTGAGGTAGTAGATGCCAAGCGTCACCGCCATGATCCACCACTTAAGATTACGGAACATACCATGGACGCGCTTGGGGAAAATCGGTTCGCGTTTGGCGTAAAGTGACGGTGCAGGACTGTTGCTCACGGAATCACTCTCTGGCTATTGGAGGCAAAATCAGTCTTCACCTATCATAGCACTTCAAGACATTGACCTGTGTCAAATGGCGCATCTGATAGACATATTTTTCAGGGACTTAAGCCATTTCATGCCGCATCTGCGCAGGTGTCGCACCGGTCCAGGTGTGAAAGGCACGATAGAAGGAATTGGGGTCCTGATAGGCCAGCAAATAAGAGATTTCTTCAACGCTCATGGCCTGATCGCGCAGATAGTGCAGCGACAAATCAGAGCGTGTTTTGTCCAGAACCTGCTGGAACGTCATGCCTTCTGCCTTCAGGTGCCGCTGCAGGCTGCGACGGCTTGTCACAAGCTTCTCGCTCACCGCATCCACAGAGGCCCGACCGGCTGGCAACAGCTCCAAAAGCGCGCTTCGCACCCGCGCAGACATCGCCGTATTGCGGCGCTGCTCGGCAAGCTGGCGCGTCAGTTCACGCTCAAATCCGGCCCAGAGCTGCGGGCTTTCCGAAATCAAAGGGCGGTAGGCATCCGTCTTTGTCATCACCAAACGCGGACGGCGGCTCAGCACAGCCTTGCGCCCGAAAAAGCGGTCAAACTCCTCCTGATCGCTCACAAACGCGGGCATGCCAACTTCGACCGGCAGGAAGTCCACACCCGTAAAGGTCCGCCCCAGCTCCAGAAAATAGACCATCTCAAAGGCGGCCATCCCATCCGGCATGCGCAATTTGGGATCAGCCACTTCGATCTCCAGCGTCACCGTGCGCTCGGTCTCGCTGGTGATCAGTCGCACAGGCGCAACAAGAGGCTTGAAGACCGCAAGCCGCTCAAGCCCCGTGGCGATGTTGGGGCTGCAGGAAAACGCAAAAACGGCCGGCACAATGGGCCCCTGCGCCATGGCGCATGCCATCTCAAGGATCATACGCGGCTCCGTGGCCTGCGCCAGCATGGCCTCCCACAGATCAAACACCTGCTTGGCCGACAGCGCACGCCCATCAAGGGCGAACAGATCCTCGGGCAGCCCGCAAGCGTGAAGCATCTCAGAGGTCGAAATGCCAGCCGCCTCTAAAAAGGCAGGTACAGATTTCTGGACGGGATAGCGGGTGTGCTTGTTCATCGTGACCTCCTGCAGTCTCTCCAAATTTAGGAGACGCCATCGCTTGAACCAAGCATGTGGCGCGATTTGCAAGAATTTTCTTGGAAGATTTGGGGCGCCAGTCTCTTCAGGAAACGCGCGAACAGGACGAAAAGACTGGCACCCGATGCCCGGACCTCAGCCGTACCGGGCGAATGAGGCGGCGCTGGATGCAGCGCGCTGCCTACAACCCTAAGGTAGCACCGCTTTGCCCGGTAAAATTTGATCTTAGTCAAATAGCGAAAAAATTCGTCAAAAAATAAGCCGCCCCGATTGCTCGGGGCGGCTCACTAAAGTTCTGTCGGAAGCGGGTGATTACTCACCACCACCCAGCTGGTGCACGTAAGCAGACACCGCGCGGATCTCCGCTTCGCTCAGGCGGTCCCGGAAAGACCAGGATGGCATGACACCATAGCGGCTGTAAGTGACCGTCTCCTTGATGGAGGCATAATCCCCACCATAGAGCCAGATCGCATCCGCAAGGTTAGGAGCACCCTGATCGCGGTCACCGGTGCCGTCTTCCATGTGACAGGCAGAGCAGTTGTCTTCAAAGACCACCGCACCCGCATCCACCATGGAGGCATCAACCGGATCACCGGACAGCGACATCACGTAGTTCACAACCTGTTCGACTTCTTCTTTTTCAAGAATTTCGCCGAAGGCAGGCATTTCGGAATAGCGCGCATCGTCGTCATCTTCGTTGCGAATGCCGTGTTTGATGGTGAGATAGATGTTCTCGATGTCACCACCCCACAGCCAATCGTTGTCCAGCAGGTTCGGGTAGCCAACGCCGCCCGCCGCGCCAGAGCCGTGGCACTGGGCACAGAAGGTTTTGAACACGGCAGAACCTGCGGAAGTCGCATAGCTGTTAAGCTCGTCATCCGCCGCAATCTGGGTCAGCTCAGCGGCCTCCAGCTTTGCGTTGATCGGAGCCAGCTTGTCCTGAGCCACCTGGATCTCTTCAACCACGTCACCACGGGAGGACCAGCCCATCACACCTGCGGTCGCGCCGCTGATGCCCGGCCAGGCCGGATAAGCGATGGTGTAACCCACACCCCAGATAATGGTGGCGTAGAAAACCCACAGCCACCAGCGCGGCATCGGATTGTCGAATTCTTCGATCCCATCCCAGGAGTGGCCTGTGGTGTTCGGATCGCCCTCAAACTTTTTGGATTGCTTGGTCATGGCCGCGCCTCCTTGTGCGTGGCGGGTTTATCTGCGTGGCGAAATGGGATGTTGGCGTTGTCGCGATACTCTTTGCTTGCGCCGGGACGGAACACCCAAAAGATGATCCCGACGAAGAAGAGGAACAGGCCCAGCAACATCCAGCTGTCAGCGAACTCGCGAAGGAATGAATATGTTTCCATGTTTTCCTCCTTAGCGGGACGCGTCAGGCGTGAAGGCTGAGAAATCAACCAACGTGCCCAGCATTTGCAGATAAGCGATCAGCGCATCAGCCTCAGACACACCCGGCTGCCCGTCAAAGTTGCGCACATTCACGCTGTCTTCGCCGTAGCGTTCGAGAAGACCGTCATAGTCGCTGTCCGGATCCGCTTGCGCGAGGAAGTCGGATTGCGCGTTTTCGATCATCTCTTCGGTGTAAGGCACGCCCACCACAGCATTGGCTGCCATGATATCGCCCATGTATTCGCCTTCGATCATACGGTTCTCAAGGAAGCCGTATTTCGGCATCACCGACTCTGGCACCACGGCCTGCGGGTCACGCAGGTGATCCACGTGCCAATCGTCGGAGTAACGGCCGCCCACACGTGCCAGATCAGGACCGGTACGCTTGGAGCCCCACTGGAACGGGTGGTCGTATTTGGACTCCGCCGCCAGTGAGTAGTGACCATAACGCTCAACCTCGTCGCGCATCGGGCGGATCATCTGGCTGTGGCAGACGTAGCACCCTTCGCGGATGTAGATTTCACGTCCAGCCATTTCCAGCGGGGTGTAGGGGCGTACGCCCTCTACATCCTCAATGGTGTTTTCCAGCCAGAACAGCGGTGCGATCTGCACGATGCCGCCAATGGTTACGACCAGGAAGCTGCAAATAAGCAGGAGGGTCGCGTTGGTCTCGAGGATCTTATGTTTGTCGAGAATAGCCATAGCTGCCGGCCCTCCTTATTCAGCCGGGACTGCGACGGACAGGCTGGCCTCTTTGGCCGGTGCCTTACGCACAGTCATCCACAGGTTGTAGCACATGATGAGGGCACCAGCGAGGAACATGACCCCACCCAGACCGCGCACCACATACATCGGGAACTTCGCAGCCACAGTGTCGGCAAAGGAGTTCACGAGGAAGCCGTTTGCGTCCACTTCACGCCACATCAGACCTTCCATGATACCGGTCACCCACATGGACGCCGCATAGAGCACGATGCCGATGGTGGCGAGCCAGAAGTGCCAGCTCACGAGGCTGAGGGAGTACAGGCGATCCCGTTTCCACAGCGCAGGCACCAGATAGTAGAGCGCGCCAAAGGTGATCATGCCGTTCCAGCCCAGAGCACCGGAGTGCACGTGACCAATGGTCCAGTCAGTGTAGTGGCTCAGTGAGTTCACCGCACGGATCGACATCATCGGGCCTTCAAAGGTGGACATGCCGTAAAAACCAACCGAGATCACCATCATGCGGATCACGGGGTCTGTGCGCAGCTTGTCCCAGGCACCGGACAGGGTCATCAGACCGTTGATCATGCCACCCCAGCTCGGCATCCACAGGATGACGGAGAACACCATGCCAAGGGTCGACGCCCAGTCAGGCAGCGCGGTGTAATGCAGGTGGTGTGGACCTGCCCAGATATACAGGAAGATCAGAGCCCAGAAGTGAATGATCGACAGTTTATAGGAGAACACCGGACGCTCGGCCTGCTTCGGAATGAAGTAGTACATCATGCCCAGGAAGCCCGCAGTCAGGAAGAAGCCCACAGCGTTGTGGCCATACCACCACTGCACCATCGCGTCTTGAACACCGGCCCAGACGATCACGGATTTGGAGCCAAAGATCGACACAGGGATGGTCAGGTTGTTGATCACGTGCAGCATCGCGATGGTCACGATAAACGCGAGATAGAACCAGTTCGCCACATAGATGTGGGGTTCTTTGCGCTTGATGATCGTGCCCAGATAGATCGCCAGATAGCAAACCCAGACAATGGTCAGCCACAGGTCAACATACCATTCCGGCTCGGCATATTCCTTGGACTGTGTGCCGCCCAGAACATAGCCGGTGGCCGCCAGTACGATGAACAGCTGATAGCCCCAGAACACAAACCACGCCAGATTGCCGCCCCAGAGGCGCGCGGCGCTGGTGCGCTGCACAACATAGAAGGAGGTCGCCAGCAAGGCGTTGCCGCCAAATGCGAAGATCACAGCAGATGTGTGCAGCGGACGCAGGCGGCCAAAGTTGGCATAGCCCTGTGCCCAATCAAAGTTCAGGACCGGGAAGGCCAGCTGAAAGGCGATAAATACGCCTGCCAGGAAACCAACAACGCCCCAGAATGCGGTTGCAATGACCCCGTAACGGATCACGTCGTCCATATATTCGTCCTGCGCGATCACCGTTTTTGTACCGGTACCGCGCAAAACCCAAATAAACAGCCCAAAGGACACGCCCGCGATAATGAGGGCGTGTACCATATAAGCCAGATCACGCGCATAGTTGGCCGCAATCATCGCAAAAAATGTGATGAGGCCAAGCGCGATCAGCTTGAAGTAATTTACCATTTCGCGTCCCTTCGTCTTGCTTGGCCCGAGTCTCCAGAGCCTTAGCGGATTTAGACAGTCCATGTTTTGCGGGTGCAGCGTTAATGCCGCCTTGATCTGCATCAAGGAAAGTCGCGCGGCGTGTAGGACTTAATCATATCCAAGGCCAGCATCTTTCTCGCCGACACATTGGAAAGCCATCACGGTCCAGACTTCATTTTCAAACAACGGTAGGTTCGAATGGACTACAAAACACTTCTCTGCGTCATGACCGACGCTGACATTGCCCGCGCGGCGCTTGAGCAATCCATCGCCCTGACCGAGGCGCAAGACGCCCATCTGGACGTGCTTGCCCTTGGTGTAGACCGCTCTCAGACCGGTTATTTTTATGCCGGAGCAGACGCGATCCTGATGCAGGAAATGCTCGCCCGCGCCCACGGCGAAGCCAAGGAAATTCAGGACAAAGCAGAGGCGAAACTCAACAACAGCACCGTGCGTTGGGCCAGCGATATGGGCGTTGCTCAGATCGCGGACCTGGGACGCCATGTCGCATCACGCGCGCGCTTTGCAGATCTTGTTGTGCTCCCGAAACCTTACGGCAAAAACCACGGCAACGAGCTGGAACCCACGCTGGAGGCGGCGCTCTTTGAGGGGCAGGCTCCGGTTTTGATGGTGCCAGAATCAGCGACCCCCATCAAAACACCCAAAACCGTCTGCATCGGCTGGAACGAAAGCGCCGAAGCACTGGTGGCCACACGCGCAGCGCTGCCGTTTCTCAAATCCGCAGATGTGGTGCATGTGGTGGTGATCGATCCGCCCACCCATGGTCCAAACCGCTCTGATCCGGGCGGCCTGCTGTCACAATTTCTGGCCCGTCACGGCGTGAATGCACAGGTAGATGTGCTCTCCAAAACGCAGCCACGCGTCTCCGATGTGTTGCTGCGCCACGCCACGGACAACAACGCCGATCTGATGGTCATGGGCGCCTATGGGCACTCCCGCTTCCGCGAAGCCATCTTGGGCGGCGCAACACGCAACATGCTGGAACACGCGCACCTGCCTGTCTTCCTTGCCCACTAACCTGCGCAGGTTGATGCCCAAAAACACAAAAGGCGCCCAAACCGGCGCCTTTTTCTTTGCTGATAGAATTGGCTCTTATCTTAGGCCATCATCCCGCCGTCGCTGTCATCTCCGGCCTCATCCAGAAGCCGCTGAAAGTCCGGCACAGTGACATGGCGTTTGCCTTCCAGCACAATTACCCCGTCCTTTTTGAGCGCGGAAATCTGTCGGCTCACCGTTTCAAGTGTCAGGCCCAGATAATCCGCCATCGCCTCGCGGGTCAGCGGCAAGTCAAACACCATTTCTTCATGGCCGTTCACCAGCTTAAGTGCCGCATCGCGACGCCCAATGATCGACAGAAGGCTGGCGATTTTTTCACGTGCGGTCTTGCGGCCCAGCACAAGCATCCATTCGCGCGCGGCATCCAGCTCGTCGAGCGTCATCTCCAGCAAGCGCTGCGCAACATGCGGGGTTTCCACCATCATGGTCTCAAACGGCTTGCGGCGGAAACAGCACATGACAACATCCGTGGTTGCCACAACATCATAGGTCGCAGCTTCGCGACCCGGGCGCCCCACAAAATCGCTGGGCAGCAAAAGTCCGACCATCTGCGTGCGGCCGTCTTCCATGGTCTGCGTGAGGGACGCAATCCCGGACACTACAGATCCCACAAACTCCATCCGGTCCCCGGACCAGATGATGGTCTGCCCCGCTTCAAAACTCCGGTAGTATTTCATCTCCTCGAGCCGATCGAGCTCGTCTGCGTCACAGCGCGCGCAAACAGCGCGGTGCTGGATCGGGCAGTTCTCGCAACCGCCAACAAACTTCGTAAGATCAGTCATTTTATAAGCCATACCTGGAATTGATCTGGGTCAAGGATAGTGAGTCGTGTTTTGAGGTACCCCCTACGCCCATGGAAACGGGAAAACAATTGGCGAAACTGGGGCTGTTTGACGCAAAAGTACCGCGTTATACCAGCTACCCCACCGCCCCGCATTTTGAAAATAACGTAAACCCAGACACTTACAAGGAGTGGATTCAGTCTATTCCGTCAGGTTCTGAGGTCTCTCTATACGTGCATGTGCCTTTTTGCCGCCGCCTCTGCTGGTTTTGCGCCTGTCGGACACAGGGCACCTCCACGCTTTCGCCGGTGGCGTCTTACGTCGAGACCCTAAAGCAAGAATTGTTGATTCTCAAATCTATCTTACCGGAGGGCGTGCGCCTGTCGCGCCTGCACTGGGGTGGCGGTACGCCAACCCTGCTTGACCCCGGCATGATGGAAGATCTCGCGGGTGCCATTTTCGACGTGGCCCCGATGGCACAGGGCGGCGAGTTCTCTGTCGAGATTGATCCCAATGAGATTGATGAAGCCCGTCTGGCTGTTCTGGCAAAAGCCGGAATGAACCGCGCTTCCATCGGCGTGCAGGACTTTGACGACGATATCCAGAAAACCATCGGCCGCATTCAAGGCTATGACATCACCCGCGAAGCGGTCGACATGATCCGCGCGCATGGCGTCAAAAGCGTGAATGCCGACATTCTGTTTGGCCTACCCCATCAGACACAAGCGCGCATCACCGAAAGCGTGCAGAAGCTGCTGTCGCTGTCTCCTGACCGCGTCGCGCTTTATGGCTATGCCCATGTGCCGTGGATGGCCAAACGCCAGCAGATGATCCCATCTGACGCGCTGCCCACGCCACAGGAACGTCTTGCGCTGTTTGAAACCGCGCGCCAGCTCTTCCTCTGGGACAACTACGACGAAATTGGCATCGACCACTTCGCGACGAAGACCGACGGTCTTTCCGTGGCGCAGCGCAACGGCACCCTGCGCCGCAACTTCCAAGGTTACACCGACGACATGGCCGATGTCCTGCTGGCGGTCGGCGCCTCTTCGATCGCGCGCTTCCCACAAGGCTACGCGCAGAACGCCCCGGCCACCTCGGCTTACACCGCAGGCATCCGCGAAGGCCGTTTCACCACCTCGCGTGGCCATAAGTTCACCGGGGATGACCTCCTGCGCGGCCGGATGATCGAAGCGCTGATGTGCGATTTCCGCATTGAGTCAGATGAAATCGTCGAGCGGTTTGACATCTCCCGCGCCGCGCTGAACGAGATGTTCTCCAAGGTGATGGCGCAATTCCCGAACATGCTTGCCTTGGAAAGCAACGCCTTGGTGATCCCGCCTCAGGCACGGCCGCTCACGCGGATGATTGCCCGCGCCTTTGACGCTTATGATATGAGCAAAGCACAACACAGCGCCGCGATCTGATCGCGGCGTTGCCGTTTTCGGCCTACCCGTGCGCTGCGGCCAGCAGCTCGCGGGTATAGTCGGTCTGCGGGTTTTCAAACAGGGTCTCGGCAGTGCCCTGCTCCACCACATCACCCGCGCGCATCACCATGATCTTGTGACTCATGGCGCGCACCACATGCAGGTCGTGGCTGATAAACAGATAGGCCAGCCCGTATTTTTCCTGAAGGTTGCGCAGCAGCTCCACGATCTGAACCTGCACCGTCATATCCAGCGCTGATGTCGGCTCGTCCAACACCACCAGCTTGGGGCGCAGGATCATTGCGCGGGCGATGGCGATCCGCTGGCGCTGTCCACCGGAGAATTCATGCGGATAGCGATCCATGGTTGCGGGGTTCAAGCCCACCTCTTCCATGACTTCGGCAACAAGCGTGCGCGTGTCCCGTCCATCCGGATTGCCATGCACGCCAAGCCCTTCTGAAATGATCTGCTCACAGGTCATCCGCGGGCTCAGGCTGCCAAACGGGTCCTGGAACACAATCTGCATGTCTTTGCGCAGCGCGCGCAGCTGCCGCGTGTTCCACTTGCGCACATCATTGCCGACAAAGCCGATTTTGCCATCGCTGGAAATCAACCGCATCATCGCCAGAGCCAGCGTCGTTTTTCCCGATCCACTTTCGCCCACGATGCCAAGCGTCTCTCCGGCACGCACCGTCAGGCTCGCGTCATTCACCGCCTTCACATGGCCCACCGTGCGCTTCAGCAATCCCCTTTGGATGGGGAACCAAACCCGCAGGTTTTGCGCTTCGCTCACCACATCCGCCCCCTCCGGAACCGGCGCAGGATGGCCGCTAGCTTGCGCACTCAGCAAAAGCTGCGTGTAAGGATGCTGCGGATTTTCAAAGATTTCCGCGACCGGGCCAGCCTCGACAATCTCCCCGTCCTTCATCACACAGACCTTATCCGCGATGCGCCGCACCACGCCCAGATCATGGGTGATGAACAACAGCCCCATACCTTCGGATTTCTTCAACTCGGCAAGCAGCTCCAGAATCTGCGCCTGAATGGTCACGTCGAGCGCGGTTGTCGGCTCATCAGCAATCAGAATGTCAGGCTTGTTGGCCAGCGCCATGGCGATCATCACACGTTGCCGCTGTCCGCCGGACAGCTCGTGCGGATAGGCCGTCAGTCGCTGTTCTGCATCGCGCAATCCCACTTTGTTGAGCAGATCCAAAATCCGGCCACGCGCCGCATCCCCCGTCACGCCCTGGTGCAGGGCAAGGCTCTCGCCAAGCTGCTTCTCAAGCGTATGCAAGGGATTGAGGCTGGTCATCGGCTCCTGAAAGATGAAGCTGATGTCATTGCCGCGCACCTGCCGCAGCAGGTTTTCAGGCGCGCCAACCATCTCCTGACCGTCATAGTGCACAGAGCCCTGCACCTCGGCACTGCCCGGCAGCAGCGACACCGTCGACAAAGCCGTCACGGACTTGCCCGACCCGGATTCCCCGACCAGCGCCACAGTTTCCCCGCGATCCACGCTGAACGACACACCTTTCACGGCCTCATGAAGCTGCCCGTCTTGGCGAAACCCCACCCGCAGGTCTTTGACATCCAGAATGCTCATGAAAAGGTCTTTCTCGGATCAAACGCATCGCGCACGCCTTCAAAGATGAAGACCAAGAGCGAGAGCATGATGGCAAATGTGAAGAAGGCGGTGAAGCCAAGCCACGGCGCTTGCAGGTTCTGCTTGGCCTGAAGCGTCAGCTCGCCAAGGCTCGGCGCTGAGGATGGCAGACCAAAGCCGAGGAAGTCCAACCCTGCCAGCGTGCTGATCGTGCCGGTCACAATGAAGGGCAGCATGGTCACGGTCGCAACCATCGCATTGGGCAGCATATGGCGGAACATGATCACACGGTTGCTCACGCCCAGCGCCTTGGCCGCGCGCACATACTCAAGGTTCCGCGCCCGCAGGAATTCTGCGCGCACCACGCCCACCAGCGCAGTCCAACTGAACAACACCGTCAAGAGCACAAGCAGCCAGAAACTGCGCCCCACAATCGCAAACATGATGATGATGATATAAAGGCTTGGCGTGGCGCCCCAGATCTCGATCACCCGTTGGAAGATCAGATCCAACCAGCCACCAAAATAGCCCTGCACGGCCCCGGCCACGATGCCAATCAGGCTTGCCGCCGCTGTCACGAGAAGGGTGAAGAATATCGACAAGCGGAAGCCGTAGAGCACACGCGCAACCACATCCCGTTTGCGGTCATCCGTGCCCAGCCAGTTCTGCCCATCCGGTGGCAATGGTGCGGCACCGGAACGATCCACCGGCGTGTCATAGCTGTATGGAATGAGCGGCCAGAGCGCCCAGCCTTTGTCAAACCCATCCGCGCTGTAGGTGCCCGCATCCAGCTCTTCGAGAATATCTTCCGGCACATCAAAACAATCCTCAACACCCCCGGTGGAAATGAGGCATTGCACGACCGGGTCCTTGTAGTCGGCTTCGGTTTTGAAATCCCCGCCAAAGGTCGTTTCAGGGTAGAAACTAAAAACAGGCGTAAAGAACTCACCGCGATAGTTCACAAGGATCGGCTTGTCGTTGGCAATCAGCTCCGCAAACAGGGAAATGCCAAAGGCCACGCAAAAGATAATCAGCGACCAGAAGGCGCGGCGATTGCGTTTGAAGTTGCTCCAGCGGCGCTGGTTCAGTGGAGACAGCGCCATCAGCCTTCCCTCTTCTCAAAGTCGATGCGCGGATCAACCAACACATACATCAGGTCCGACAGGATACCGACCACAAGGCCGATCAGGCCAAACACAAAGAGCGTGCCAAAGATCACGGGGTAATCTCGCGCCACCGCGGCCTCAAAGCCAAGCCGCCCGAGCCCATCAAGCGAGAAGATTGTCTCGATCAGAACAGAGCCGCCAAAGAACACACCGATAAACACCGCCGGGAAACCCGCGATCACGATCAGCATCGCATTGCGGAACACATGCCCATAAAGCACACGCCGCTCTGTCAGCCCCTTGGCCCGCGCTGTCATCACATAGTGTTTTTTGATTTCATCCAGAAAGCTGTTCTTGGTCAAAAGCGTCAGTGTCGCAAAGGCGGAGATAGTGGAGGCGATCACCGGCAACGTGATGTGCCAGACATAATCCAGGATCTTGCCCATGGTTGTCAGGTCTTGGAAGTTGTCAGAGGTCAGCCCCCTCAGCGGGAATATCTTGAAATAAGACCCACCGGCAAACAGCACCAGCAACATGATCGCAAACAGAAAGCCCGGAATGGCATAGGCAATAATGATCGCCCCTGATGTCCAGGTATCAAAGGCCGTGCCGTCCTTCACCGCTTTCCGGATGCCTAACGGAATGGACACCAGATAGGCAATCAGCGTTGACCAAAGCCCAAGCGTGATCGAGACCGGCATCTTCTCCAGCACCAGATCAATCACCGTGATCTTGCGGAAATAACTCTCCCCGAAATCCAGCGTCAGATAGTTCCCCATCATATTGAGAAACCGCTCCAGCGGCGGCTTGTCAAAGCCGAACTCCCGCTCAAGCTCCTCAATGAATTCCTTGGGGAGCCCGCGTGCCCCAAGATACTCACTGTCAGAGCCAAAGGTTTCTTCCCCGCCGACATCTTCATTGCCGCCAGCAAAGCCTGAGAACACATCGCCCTCGCCCTGCATCCGGGCAATAACTTGCTCCACTGGGCCACCGGGGACAAATTGAACCAGAGAGAAATTGATAATCATAATCCCAAGCAACGTCGGGATAATGAGCAACAGTCTGCGGAGAATATAGGCGCCCAAAGCTTACTTCCTTAGCGCACCCGAGGCGATCAGCGCCTCGTGTTTCTCTTTGTTGTACCACCAGAAATCAAGCACGCCGACCGCATAGGGCGGCAGCTCTTCGGGCCGTTCATACATGTCGAAGTAAGACACCCAAGTCTCCGGAACATATCCGGCGTGGGCAATCACACGCTCATAGCGCAACGCACGGTCCAGCGCCGTCAGCGCAACAACCTCATCCTCCCGCGATGTGGTCGCAAGCGCCGCATCGATGATGGCATCCACCATCGGGCTGCGCAGGGCAGACGGATTGTAGGAGGAAACTTCCGCGGTTTGCGAGCCAAACAGCTGTTTCAGGCCGGTGCCAGCGGAAGAGAAGGTCAAAATCCGCGTATGGATCAGGTCATAGTCTTTATCGAGGAAACGCTGCTGTCCCTGCGCGCTGTCGACTTTGTCGGCTTTGACCTTGATGCCCCAATTCGCCAGCGTTTTCACATAGGCTTCAATGGTGGCAAGCCGGGTTTCATCCCAGCTGGAGATCACGAGGAAATCAAGCGACATCTGCGTGCCGCTGGCATCCACCATCTCGCCGTTGTCATTCACCGTCCAACCGGCTTTCTCAAACAGCTTGAGCGCCGCACGCTTGTTGCGACGATCGATCGGGTTGGACGCCTTTGAGGTGTGCGGCATCACCGCAGTCTCTGTCAGCATCTCAGGCGGCACAACATCGCCCAGCGATTTCAGAAGCGCCAGCTCTGCGCCTTCGGGCACGCCTTTGGCCTCCCATTCCTGCCCTTCAACAAAGGACGTGCGCTGGGTGGTCAGGTCAAACTGCAGCGATTCCCGCGTCCACTCGAAATTGAACGCCAGTGAAAGCGCATGGCGCACATCGCGGTTGTCGAGCGGCGCGCGCAATGTGTTGAAAATCACGCCGCTGTTGTTTGGCGCGGTGCCATCAGGCAGCGCCACTTTCTTCACCGAGCCGTCATTCACACCGGGGAAATCATATCCCGTGGCCCAACGCTTGGTCGAACCTTCGGTGCGGAAGGTGTATTCACCCGCTTTAAAGGCTTCAAACTCTGCCGTCGCATCGGAGAAATACTCGATCCGTACGCGATCAAAATTGAACCGGCCAACATTGGCGGGGTGGTCCCAGCCCCAGTAGTTGGGGTTTTTCTCATAAACCACGTAGCGGTTAAACTCATAGTCACCGACCTGATAGGGACCCGACGCCATTGGCGACAGCACCGAAGGCTCGTCCAGCCGCTCACCGGTCTCCTGATACCAGGCTTCAGAGAAAATCGGCGTGCCACCGACCTGGCTGATCAGAGAGCGGCGCGAAATGCCATCGGCAAAAGTATATTTGATCGTGTGGTCATCAATGACCTCCACACCCGTGATGCGTTCACTCACCGAACGCGCATAAGAGCGGATGCCCTGCTCGAGGAACAGATTGTGCGTAAACGCGGCGTCCTGCGCGCGCAGCGGTGTGCCATCGCGAAACACCACATCGTCGCGCATGTGGAATACACACCACGTCTTGCTTTTGGGATATTCGACCTCTTTTGCGATCAGACAGTAACTGTCCGTGATCGAATCCGCTGGCGCACCACCGCCCCATGGCATCTCCGCAAACATCGCTTCGGCCACAACACCTGAGGCCGTCTCGGGATTTCCGCGCCAGGCAAACCGGTTGAAACCATCAAAGGTCCCACGCGCGCTCAGCGTGATCTGACCACCTTTGGGGGCGTTCGGGTTCACATAATCAAAATGCGGATAATCCGCCGGGTACTTCAGGTCGCCAAAGAACGAATAGCCATGCGAGCGGATGATCTCATCCTCGCTGGCAAAGGCCATCCCGCTGCCAAGCCCTGCGCCAATCGACAACGCGCTCCCGCCCATCAGGCGCAGCGCACCGCGTCGGTCAAACATAGGTCCAGCAATTCTTATGGTTTTTTCGGTCATTTGGCCTCTCCTGCACCCACATGTTCACTGTGTTTACGTGTTAGATAAGCTAAAGGTTTCAACCAACAAACTTCAAGTTCTCAATGACTCAATATGGCGTGAATGTTTGCGCATCAAATGCCGGCAAAGCTGCACCACGGCGCATTCATGCGGCCAAAGCGCTTTTTAACGCCAAAACAAAGGCATAACCTCTGTTAGACGCCCTCTGCAAAAAGGCGATTTTCCACAGCAAACGGTCTGAAACATTTGTGGGGAGAAGTAAGGTGAGAGGCTGGACAACGACCCAAGCGGGGCTCGTTACGGCTGCTTCCTTCCGGATCTGACCGGGTTGGCGAGGCGCTTACCCGCGCCAACCTCTCAAGATCCGATATAGGGCGCACGCGCGGCAGATGCAAGCGCCTCTGGCCAACTCTGCCGCCGGAGCAGGCCCCCCTGCCCGCCTCCCGCATAGGCACCACCAGACAAAGCTGTGATCTCAAACGCCTTTCCATTGCAGCGACGGCACGATCATGCCACTCATCTGCGACAAGAGGAGCCAGGCATGAGACACGCAGAAACCGTCACCTTTGGAGGCTCAGGCCTCAACCGGGCCGCCGAACTGCGCGGAGAGAAAGCCAACGCGCTGGCCAAGCTGCCGAGCAGCCGCACCATTGTTGTCTGGCGCGGCAAATCCCTGCTGTCTGGCTCAGACACTGACAGTTTGGTGCAGCTCCCTTTGGATCACCCGCTGCTCAACGAAGCGGCAAACCCGCCGGTCCCGCCGATATTCCTCGGCCTGTCAGAGGACGGCAGCGCGCTCTTTGCCCATGACATTTCCGCCTGGGAGCCTGAGGCGCAGGATCTCACAACCATCAATCAGTTCTTTGATCCCTCTGAACAGCACCACCCCGCCCTGCCGAAAGACCATCGTTTTGTAGAGCTGCGCGCGGCAATGGCGCGCCTGTCAGCGCGCGACGCCGAGCTTGCGGCCACCACGCGGGCGATTTTTGGCTGGCACCGGTCGCATCGCTTCTGCGCAGCCTGCGGTGCGGAAAGCCGCATGGCCATGTCCGGCTGGCAGCGGGATTGCCCGTCCTGCGGCACCTCGCATTTCCCCCGCACAGATCCGGTGGTGATCATGCTCATCACCCATGGCAACAAAGTGCTGATGGGCCGCTCCCCCGGCTGGCCCGACGGGATGTACTCGCTTTTGGCGGGCTTCGTGGAACCCGGCGAAACGCTTGAAGCGGCTGTACGGCGCGAGGTTGTCGAAGAATCAGGCATCAAAGTGGGCGCGGTCTCTTACCTCGCCAGCCAGCCCTGGCCCTTCCCTTCCTCGTTGATGTTTGGCTGCCGGGGCGAGGCCCTGACCGAAGACATCACCGTCGACCCAAATGAACTTGAGGACGCCCTCTGGGTCAGCCGCGAAGACATGCTGGATGTCTTTGCCGGCAACCACCCAAAACTCAAGCCCGCTCGGATAGGTGCAATTGCACATTTTCTTCTTCGGAACTGGCTTGCAGACAGATTGGATTGACGCGAAACTTGCGCCGAACAGCGCGACAACCATCCTGACCCAAAGCAGAGGCCCAATGGAACTTACCGGAAGAGAAGACATCGACGTTCCCATCGAACAAGCATTCATCATGCTCACGGACGTTGAAGTCTACGAACGGTCAGCCCTGCGGCGCGGCGCCGATGTCACGCGCCTTGACACCCTGCATCACGCAGGCGTTGGGGCGGAATGGCAGATCTCCTTTATCTTTCGCGGCAAAGCACGCGAGGTACATCTGGAGATGACGGGCTATGACCGGCCCAATGAAATCGCCATGAAGGCCAAGATCGGCGGGCTGGAAACCGACGTGAAAATCGAACTGGTGGCCCTGTCGCGCACCAAGACACGCATCCAATTCTGGTGCGGCATGCGTGCCAAAACCCTGTCTTCCCGCCTGCTGCTGCAGTCTTTGAAGCTGGCGCGGGGCAATCTGACCAGCCGGGTCAGCAAACGTCTGGCACATATGCGCGAGGACTTCGAGGACCGTTACGCCCAGAGCGCCTGACCCTTTTGGGCGTTCTCACGCGAGCGGCTGCCCCAATTTCATAAGACAAAAGGCGCCCCAAGAGGCGCCTTTTCTATTTTCAAAGCACGATTGGCCGCGCCTACGTCAAACGGTCCTGATCCGCAGGGTAGACCCCGATGATCGACACATTTGTGGTGAAATAGCGCAGCTCATCCATCGCCAGTTGCACCGCCGGATCCTCCGGATGCCCTTCGATATCCGCATAAAACTGCGTCGCCGTGAAACTCCCGCCCACCATGTAGCTTTCCAGCTTGGTCATGTTGATGCCATTGGTGGCGAATCCCCCCATCGCTTTGTAAAGCGCGGCCGGAATGTTGCGCACCTCAAAGACAAAGGTGGTCATCATCTTGCGGTCCTCGCGGCGCGCATAGTTCGGCTCACGTGACATGATAAGGAAGCGGGTGGTGTTGTGGCCGTGGTCTTCCACATCCGTTGCCAACACATTCAACCCGTAAATCTCCGCCGCCAGCTCAGAGGCCAGCACCCCTTCATTGGCGCGCCGATGCTCTGCCAGCTCACGGGCCGCGCCCGCACTGTCCGCAGCGGAATAGGCCTTGATCTTGTGGGAGCGCAAAAACGCGGCGGATTGCGGGATCAACACCATATGCGCCCGCACCGTGTCGATGTCTTCAAGTGGCACACCCGGCAGGCCCATCAGGCTGATTCTGACGCGCACAAAGGCTTCATCAACGATGTGCAGGCCGCTTTCGGGCAAAAGACGGTGAATGTCTGCCACACGCCCATAGGTCGTGTTCTCAATCGGCAGCATGGCCAGATCCGCCTCGCCGCTCTTCACCGCAGCGATCACATCCTCAAAGGACCGGCAGGGCATGGCCTCCATCTCCGGGCGCGCGTTCTGGCACGCCTCATGTGAATAGGCCCCCGGCTCGCCCTGAAATGCGATGCGATTGGTCAACTTGGTCATTCCTGCCCCCTCTGCGCCTTCCGACCAACGCAAGAATTGCGCAAGTAGGGGCGTTTGGTCGCGGTAACTACACCTTGCGTTTTGACAGGGGAAGCGCGTAGATAGCCAGCAAACGCCACGAAACGGAAACGTAGCATGTTCGACACGATGACAATCACCAAAGTAGTCGGCGCACTTTGCGGCGCGCTGCTTATTTTCTTGCTGGGCGGCTGGGCTGCCGAAGCGCTTTACCACACCGGTCCAAAAGGACACGGTGACGGCCATGCCAAGCAGGCTTATGTGATTGAAGTTGAAGGCGCAGACAGCGGCGCAGCCGAAGTCGACGAAGGTCCGTCTTTCGCAGAGCTTCTGGCCAGCGCAGATGTTGACAAAGGCGCCAAAGTCTTCAGCAAATGTAAAGCTTGCCACAAACTCGATGATGGTGCCAACGGCACCGGCCCGCACCTCTTTGGCGTTGTAAACCGCGCCGTGGATTCGGTTGACGGCTTCAACTACTCCGGCGCACTGGAGCAAGTGGCTGACGTTTGGTCCCCAGAAAACCTCGACGGTTTCCTGACCAACCCCAAAAGCTATGCACCAGGCACCAAAATGGCCTTCTCCGGTTTGAAAAAGCCGACAGACCGCGCCAACCTGATTGCCTATCTGGAAACGATCGGCAACTGATCTGATCGCCAGATATCTGTTTTGAAAGGCCGTAGTTCTTCTGCGGCCTTTTGTTTTGCCAGCCCCGTTAGGCCTGTTGCAACGCCCCTTCTGTGGCCCACCGCATCTGCGCATCGGTCTCCACAGCGCAAGGCCGCACCGCCCGCAACCGCTGCAGCGCATCCTCTGGCGCCTCCCCGCAGGCCAGCATCAGCCTCAGCACAATCATCCCGGAGCGCCCGCAACCGCCCCGGCAATGGACCAGCACGCGCCCTCCACTGCCAAGCGCTTTCAGGATCTCCTGCTGCAACGCGCCCCAGTCTTCTGACTGCTGGGGCGCAGGCACATCAAAATCCCGTATCGGAAAATACATCCAGGCGATTCCCTGCGCCTCAAGCTGTTCCGGAAGCGCCTCGGCGCCTAAGCCCTGCTGCTCCTCCGTTTCGGTGAGGCTCAGCACCCGCTCTGCGCCCCAATCCGCCAAGGCGCGCACATCCTCAGCAAGCGCACCGGTGCTGCCCGGCAGCCGCGCGAGTGCCAGCTGTCCTCCGCCAACTTCCAAAGCGCTTATCTCAAATCGTTTCATCACCCATCGCTCCACTGCCCAAACGCAGCGCATGCCCGATTGCAGAGCCCTGCCCCTGCCTATATCCGGTGGACGCGCCGCCCCCTGCCGCTTAACCTGCGTCAGACTATTGCCACTGACCACCCGAATCTTCCGGGCGGAAATCTCACAGGACGACCATGACCGACACTCCCGACACCGGCTATCAGGTTCTCGCGCGCAAGTATCGCCCCGAAACCTTCGCGGATCTTGTCGGGCAGGACGCCATGGTGCGCACGCTCAAAAACGCTTTTGAGGCCGACCGCATTGCGCAAGCCTTTGTCATGACAGGGATTCGCGGCACCGGCAAAACCACAACAGCGCGGATCATCGCCAAAGGCATGAACTGTATCGGCCCGGATGGCACCTCCGGCCCCACCACCGAACCTTGCGGAGAGTGTGAACATTGCGTCGCGATCATGGAAGGCCGCCACGTCGACGTGATGGAGATGGACGCCGCCTCCCGCACCGGTGTGAACGACATACGTGAAATCATCGACTCGGTGCACTACCGCGCAGCTTCGGCGCGCTACAAGATCTACATCATCGATGAGGTGCACATGCTCTCCACCAGCGCGTTCAACGCGCTGCTCAAAACGCTGGAAGAGCCTCCTGCCCACGTCAAATTCATCTTCGCCACCACAGAGATTCGCAAAGTTCCGGTGACCGTGCTGTCCCGCTGTCAGCGGTTTGACCTGCGCCGGATCGAACCTGAAGACATGATTGGCATGCTCACCCGCATCGCCACAGCCGAGGGCGCGGAAATCGCCGAAGATGCGCTCGCGCTGATCACCCGCGCCGCCGAAGGTTCTGCACGGGACGCCACATCCCTTCTGGATCAAGCGATTTCCCACGGCGCTGGCGAAACCACCGCCGTTCAGGTCCGCGCCATGCTGGGTCTCGCAGACCGGGGCCGCGTGCTGGATCTCTTTGACATGATCCTGCGCGGTGATGCGGGCAATGCGCTCAATGAGCTGTCTGCCCAATATGCCGACGGGGCCGACCCGATGGCCGTGCTGCGCGATCTGGCTGAGATCACACATTGGGTCTCCGTTGTTAAGATCACACCGGAAGCGGCCGAAGACCCCACCGTCAGCCCCGATGAGCGGTCACGCGGCCAGACCATGGCCAATGAGCTTCCCATGCGCGTTCTGACCCGGATGTGGCAGATGCTGCTCAAGGCACTTGAAGAGGTGGCGGCTGCACCAAACGCCATGATGGCCGCGGAAATGGCCATCATCCGCCTGACCCATGTGGCCGACCTGCCCAGCCCCGAAGAGCTGGTGCGCAAGCTGCAGGACACCCCGCCACCACCGCCCCCGCCCGGAGGCGGCAATGGCATGGGCGTGCCCGCAGGCGGCGGCACCGTTGCGCAAGGCGCACCGATGGGCCACGCACCCCAAGGCGGCGGCGTGACCGCGCGCGCAGGCGGCCACGGCCAAGCCACCGCTTTGGCCCCTCAGAATGTTGCGGAGCTGGCCAAATACCCGACCTTCGAGCACGTGATCGAACTGATCCGTCAGCAGCGCGACGTGAAACTGCTGGTGGAAGTGGAAGGCGGCGTGCGGCTGGCCAATTACTCCCCGGGCCGCATCGAGTTTGAGCCCGCGCCCAAGGCCCCCAACGATCTTGCCCAACGCCTCGGAAGCCGCCTGCAGCGCTGGACCGGCAGCCGCTGGGCTGTCACCCTGGTGAACACCGGCGGCGCACCCAGCGTGGCGGAAATCCGCGACGCCGCCAAAAATCAGATGCGTGCCGAGGCCGAAGCCCATCCGCTGGTCATGGCCGTGATGGACGCCTTCCCCAAAGCCAAGATCACCGAAATCAAATCGCGCCGCGATCTTGCCAACGAAGCCCTCGCCGAAGCCCTCCCCGAAGTCGAAGACGAATGGGACCCGTTTGAGGAGTGAGCACCGTCTCGGAAATGATCCGGGGGATCATTTCAGGTGCGAACGGGCGGAGCCCAAGCAATCTAGGAAACGATCCAGTGAATCGTTTCAGTGGCGAACGGTCGTAGACCAAACCGATCTCACAAACCGTTTCCCACAGCCAACCGCCGCCCCTCCCCACAACAAGCGCCATTTCGCGCCGGTCACGCATCTTGCGACCCGCTGCCCCTTGTTCCTAAGCCCCATCGCCCGTATCTACTCTGCAAAGAAATCCTCTAGGAGACGACCAATGCTCAAAGGTCTAGGCAATCTCGGCGACATGGCCGGCATGATGAAAAAAGCCCAGCAAATGCAAACCAAGATGACCGAGATGCAGGACGAACTGCACAACATCATGGTTGTTGGCGAAAGCGGTGCGGGCCTTGTCAAAGCCACAGCCTCTGCCAAGGGCGAGCTGAAGGCGCTGGACATTGATCCTTCCATCTTCAACGGCGACGACAAGGAAGTGGTCGAAGACCTGATCCTCGCCGCCATCAAAGACGCACAGTCCAAAGCCGCCGAGCGCGCGCAGGACGAACTGGCCAAAATCACATCCGAACTCGGCTTGCCCGCCGACATGAAACTGCCCTTCTGATCTTCAGAAACCCTTCTGTGCACCGGGCTTTTTCTTGCTATAACTGGCGAAAACAGTCGCCAGAAAAGGCCCGGACATGAGCAGTTCCGAAATTGATACGCTGATCGAGATGATGGCCAAGCTGCCCGGGCTTGGCCCCCGCTCCGCCCGCCGCGCGGTGCTGCATCTGATCCGCAAACGGGCGCTCCAGCTCACCCCCCTTGCCGATGCCATGCAAGCCGTCGCCGTCAGCGCGCGGGAATGCCTGAATTGCGGCAATGTGGGCACCTCTGACATCTGTGACATCTGTACCTCTGAGAAGCGCGCCACAGGCGTGCTCTGCGTCGTAGAGGACGTGTCAGACCTCTGGGCCATGGAACGCGCCAACGTCTTTGACGGGCGCTATCACGTGCTTGGCGGCACGCTCTCGGCACTTGAGGGCGTCGGCCCCGAGGAGCTCTCCATCCCCCGTCTGATGGACCGTGTGGTCAGCGAGGGCGTCACCGAGGTGATTCTGGCGCTCAACGCCACCGTAGATGGGCAAACCACTGCGCACTACATTGCGGATCAATTGGAAGGACAGGTCACCCTGACCTCGCTGGCGCAGGGTGTGCCCGTGGGCGGGGAACTCGATTACCTTGACGAAGGCACCATCAGCGCCGCGCTGAACGCCCGCAAATCACTCTGACCATATTTGACGTCCCGCGGGAGGGTTTGAGCAATGTCAAAAACAAAAAGGCCGCGCAGGATATGCACGGCCTTTTGTGATTTCACATGAGCGCAGCGCTTAGCGAGGCTGCTCTTCTTCGTCGCCACCTGGCAGGTTGAAGAAGCTGTCCGCATCCGCGAATTCATCATCGCTGCGGGTGTCGGTGTCATCCTCGTCATCATCCGCAAGGGAGAAAGTCTCCAGACCTTCGATGGCGGACGGGATCTTCGGCTCTGCTTCCATCTCCAGCGACTGCTCGGTGGACACCAGCTTGCGACGCTCATCATCGGACATGATGCCGCCTTCTGCCGCTTTCTTCGCCGCCGCTTTGTTCACCGCGAGGTCCAGCTCAGACTGCTTACACAGGCCCAATGCCACAGGGTCGATGGGCTGAATGTTGGCAATGTTCCAGTGGGTCCGCTCGCGGATCGCCTGAATGGTTGGCTTGGTTGTGCCAACCAGCTTGCCGATCTGGCCGTCAGACAGCTCCGGGTGGAACTTCACCAGCCACAAGATGGACGCAGGTCGGTCCTGACGCTTGGACAGCGGGGTATAGCGTGGCCCGCGGCGCTTCTCTTCACCGGAGGCGGCTGCGTTGAACTTGAGCTTCAGCTTGTGCAGCGGGTTGTTCTCCGCCGCATTGATCTCTTCCTGCACCAGCTGGTTGTTGGCAACCGGGTCAAAGCCCTTCACGCCAGCAGCCACATCGCCATCCGCGATGCCCTGAATTTCCAGCTCATGCATGCCAACAAAATCTGCGATCTGTTTGAAGCTGATCGTGGTGTTGTCCACCAGCCAAACGGCGGTGGCCTTTGGGTGCAGCAGCTTGGCCATGTCTTAACTCCTTACGCTCTCTCCCCCCGACGAAGATACAGTTTTCCCGTCGTCTGACTCTTGTCAGACGGCACCGATGGTCTGGTGCGGGTTTCCGTTGTCGGGGAACTTAAGGCCGATATAGTGCGCCTGAGCAAAAAAGGAAAGAGTGAATGCGTTCATTGCTTGCAGCCGCCCTTCTCGCACTGACTGCCCTGCCTGTCTGGGCAGAGGGTGAGACCGCCGGAGAGTTTGACTATTACGTTCTGGCGCTCAGCTGGTCGCCCAATTGGTGCGCCATGGAAGGCGACGCCAAAGGCAGCCCGCAATGTGAGGCCTCTGAAGATCACGGCTGGATTATGCATGGCCTCTGGCCGCAGTTCCATCAAGGCTGGCCGTCTTATTGCAGCTCCGCAGAACGCAACCCGCCGCGCCATCTCACCAACGCCATGGCTGACATCATGGGCACCTCAGGGCTGGCTTGGTATCAGTGGAAGAAACACGGCACGTGCTCCGGCCTGTCTGGCGAAGACTACTACGCCACGGCGCGTGAGGCTTTTGAGAGCGTGGTGCGACCGCCGGTCTTCCGGAAAGTGAAAGAAACCATCACCCTGCCCGCAGCCGTCGTTGAAGCAGCCTTCCTGAAAGCAAACCCGGAGCTTGAGCCGGACATGGTGACCATCACCTGCCGTGGAGACTTCATTCAAGAAGCGCGCATCTGCATGAACAAATCGCTAGAGCCGGTCCCATGCGGCCGCGACGTGGTGCGAGACTGCACACAGACAAGCGCGCGCTTTGATCCCGTGCGCTAAACCTCATTGATGCGCAGGGCGCCCTTGCGGGCCTCTGCGCATTTGCCACGCACAAAATCCGCGCTCTCCAGATCAGCCTCAATGGCTTTCACGACCGTACCTCTGCTGCGCATATAAAACGGCACGGAGCCAGCGAGCCCCGGCGCGCTCATGTCACCGCAATAGACACGATCCCCATTGCTCAGCGCATAGCTCTCAAAGCGGGAGAACCGCACCGCCCCCGGCGTGGCTGTCTGCTCGGCAATTTGGTTCTTGGCCCAGAACACCTCATCAGGCGCCGCCGAAGTTGGGCTGGTGGCAACACGGGTGGTGCTGGCGCAGCCCATGGCAAACAGCAAAAGGGCGGCTGAAAGGGTGAGACGCGATGCAGGCATAAGGGATCCGGTGTTCAAAAGATCAGTTTCTGCAGATCTTCCATCACAGCATTGCGGCATCAGCATGGCGAAACGAAAAAACCCGGCCACAGGGGCCGGGTTCTTCAACTCTATGCACATAAGATCAGTGCAGCTTGGCATCCACTTCTGCGATGCCGGCATCGATCAGCTTGTTGGCTGCTGCCGCGCTCATTTGGCCTGCGATCACTTCGCGGGCCGCGCCAACAGCAACAACCACGGCCTGGTCGCGCACTTCTTTCACAGCCGCAGCTTCAGCAGAGGCAATCTGATCTTCCGCAGCGGCCAGACGGCGCGCGATGGAATTTTCCAGATCGACTTTGGCCTGATCAGCCGCCGCCTGAGCTTCGGCTTTCGCCTGCTCTACGATGCGGGCCGCTTGCTCCTGCACTTCTTTCTGCTTGCGCTCATAAGACGCCAGAACGGTCTGAGCTTCCTCACGCAGGGCGCGGGCTTCGTCCAGCTCCGATTTGATGTCATCTGCGCGCTTGTCCAGCATGCCGCCCAACAGGGAAGGCACTTTGAAGTAGAACAGAACCGCGATGAACAGGATGAAGCCGAGCGTCACGATGAAGTCGGTGTTCTTCAGGGAGAAGAACGGGCCGCTTGCTGCGAGCGCAGGTGTTGCGCTCAACGCCATAAGGGCAGCAAATGTGGTCAGTTTCCGCATTGTCTTACCCTTTCATCTGCGCATCAACGGCCTTGGCCACTTCTGCGTCATCTGCCGCACCGCCCAGGGCTGTTACCAGCTCAGAGGTGGTCGCGTTGGCCACGTCCTTGATGCTCTCAAGCGCACCGGCGCGGATCTCGGCAATCGCCTTCTCCGACTCAGCGGCTTTCGCTGCAATCTCTGCGTCCGCCTTTTCGGTGGCGGCGTTCAGGTCGGCCTGGATTTCCGCTTTGGCCTCGGCAACGATGCGCTGCGCTTCGGCTTTCGCGTCCGCAAGGGCTTTGTTGTAAGCCTCTTCCGCTTCCACGGCCTTCGCCTTCAGCTCTTCAGCTGCGGCGATGTCATTTGTAATGGTCCCCTGGCGCTCAGCCAGAACCGCAGCAATGCGCGGCAGCGCGATGCGCGACAGGACGAGATAGATCACAACAAGTGTGACCAGAAGCCAGAAAATCTGGTTGCCCCAGTTCGAGAAATCGAGCTGTGGCATGCCCGGTGCAGAGGCGGCCTCTGCTGCGTGGCCTGCGGCGTCAGTCGTTTTGGTCGCCATGTCGTCCTCCTGGGAACTTCCGTTGGGTTACGGGCGGGGCGCAAGCAAGTGCGCCCGCACCCGCACGTAAGGATGGTTCCGTAGGCTTAGACGGCGAACATCAGCAGCAGAGCAACCAGGAACGAGAAGATGCCCAGTGCTTCTGCGAATGCGATGCCGATGAAGAGGGTTGCAGTCTGGGAAGCAGCTGCGGATGGGTTGCGCAGAGCGCCGGCCAGGAAGTTGCCTGCGACGTTACCAACACCGATTGCGGCTGCGCCGGAACCGATTGCTGCGAGACCTGCGCCGATGTGTGCGAGTTGACCTTCCATGGGGGTATCTCCTTACGATTGGAAGTTTGAATTCAGGGTTGTTTGGTTTGAGCCTGTGTCGGGTGCGCCGTCAGGGCGCACCGCAATCCTTAGTGTGACGGATGCAGCGCATCTTTCAGATACACACAGGTCAGAATGGTGAAGACGTAGGCCTGGATGAAGGCCACCAGGACCTCAAGACCGTACATCGCGGTGATCGCAACCACGGAGACCGGGCTGACAACTGCGATCGCGGCAAAGCCTGCGAACACTTTGATCACGGCGTGGCCCGCCATCACGTTACCAGCGAGACGAATGCTGTGGCTGACGGGGCGCACGAAATAGGAAATCACTTCGATGATGGCGAGGATCGGGCGCAGCGGCAGCGGCGCGCTGGAGACCCAGAACAGACCAAGGAAGCCTGCGCCGTTCTTAACAAAGCCCACCACGGTCACGGTGACAAACACCAACAGCGCCAGAACAACAGTCACAGCGAAGTGGGAGGTGGTGGTGAAGGACATCGGGATCAGGCCGAGGAAGTTGGCCATAACGATGAACAAGAACAGCGTCATGATATATGGGAAGAACTTCACGGCGTCTTTGCCCGCAACATCCTCAACCATCTTGTAGATGAAACCGTAAGCCAGCTCACCGATGGACTGACCACGGCTTGGCACGATCGCGCGGCGACGTGTGCCAACCACCATCAGAGCCACAACAGCGACAACCGCCAGCGCCATCCAGAGGGTTGCATTGGTGATGGTGAACAGGCCGATGTGATCGCCACCAAACAAAGGTTTGATGATGAACTGGTCCATCGGGTGGAATACCAGACCGCCTTCTTCTGCGCCGTGTGCTTCGCTTGCCACGTTCAATCCCTCTCGTCTCTCTCGGCAGCCTTGGCTGCCTTATCTAGCTTTGCGGCCTCAGCCGCTTGTTTCTCTTCGATCTCTTTGGCGCTGCGCAGCATCACATTGATGCCAGCGGCCAGACCGAACATTGTAAACAGCACCATGAAGATCGGGAGTGTCCCGAACAGGCTGTCCAGCCCGTATCCGATGCCAAAGCCGATCCCAAGACCGGCCACCATTTCAATCACCATGCGCCAGGCCTGATTGGCCGCCGAATAGTGCTCATCAGCGCGGGGTTTCGGGTCCTGGGCCTGTTTGGCCGCTGCGATCCGCTCCTCAAGACGCTGCATTTGGTCTTTGTGGTCGGTCTCGCGCACGCGCAATTTACCCCTTGCTAACGATGCGGCATTGCTACGGTGGCGGGGCCTATGAGTCAACAGAATTGGCGAAGCCTGCGACACTGTCGCAAGCCTCTGTTTTCAAATATTATTTTTTAGTGAGCCACAGGCATTGGCAGCCAACATCCGATGCAGTCCGCGTGCATTTGCGCCAAATCCTATATTCAACCTTTTGGTTGATTTTGGCTTTTGGCCTGCTCAGCCCTGAGCCCTGCGGAACGGTTCGGTCTCCTTGAGCAGCCACTGCTGAAAAGCGCGCACGGCCGCGCGCCGTATACCACGGCTGCCATGGACGAGAAAAAACGCGCCGTCTCGCAACCCACGATCATTGCACTTCACCAGCCGACCTCGCGCCACATCGGCAGACGTCACCTCCTCAGAGCACAGAAGAACCCCCAACCCATTGAGCGTCGCCTCGTAGGCCATAGTCTTTTGCAGACGCCAATCTTTGTCCGGAACACCAACCGGCACCACATCGACTGCTTCAAACCAAGCCCGCCACAGATCGTCTCGCCGATCCCTGAAACGCGTCACCGTCAACAAATCCTCGGGCACGTTAAAGGCGCGCGCCACCTCAGGGGTTGCAAAAGGATAGACCATGGCGTCCGACAACAGATCACAGGGCACGGTCAACGCACCAGAATGCGCAAATCGCACTGCAAGATCCGCCTCATAGCGCTCCACATCCGCTAAGTGGTCAGAAGTCTCCAACCGAAGATCGATTTCAGGATACGCCGCATAGAACCGCGCCAGCCGGGGCACAATAAAGCGCTCAGCAAAGAACGCCTCACAATTCACCACCACTTTTCCAACCGGCGCATCCGTCAAATCCTCGGTTGCCTCGGCGATCAGGTCCAGTGCCAGAACCACCCTCTCCAAATAGCTCTTTCCTTCAGGGGTCAGAGCCACACCACGCGGCAGATCGCGAAACAGCTTCACTCCAAGACGCGCCTCCAAGCCGCGCACATGTCGGCTCACCGCCGAATGCGCAACATTCAACTCCTTCGCCGCCTTGCTAAAGCTTTCATGCCGTCCCGCCGCCTCAAAGGCACGCAGGGCATTTAACGGAGGTAAGTTTCTCGACATACCCACACTTGTGCCTTTTCGGCATACAATCTGTCAAGAAACGCCAATTGCGCCGCGCATACGTCTCTGAAACAGTCACAACATAGCATTTTTCAGGAGCATTCTAATGTCTTACTCAAAAACCGCGCTTCGGCGCGCATGGTTCTCCTTTGCGCTCGCCTCCCCGAAGACTTTGGCGCGCGCGCTGCGAAATATAAGGGATCGCCTGAAATACCTTAACCACCCAAAACCGCCGCTGTCTGACCATCTCGCACGCGACATTGGCCTCTCCCCGACGGAACGCGAACTGCTCAAACTGCGCCTGCCCTCGCAGCACACACACCATCCTTATGGCTGAGCGCCCGGCAAGTCCCTTTCACAATGGGCGTTGCATCGTTACATAAGCCTCATGGCGTCATCTTTAGATACAGTCTTCTCCGCGCTTGCCGACCCAACCCGCCGCGCGATCCTCACCATGCTTCTGGAAGATGACATGGCGGTCACCGACGTGGCAGAGCCTTTTGAGATGTCCCTAGCCGCAATTTCCAAGCATTTGATGATCCTGACCAAGGCGGGCCTGATCTCACAGGAAAAGCGCGGCCGTGTGAAATGGTGCAAGCTCGAGCCAGACGCCCTGCGCGCCGCCTCTGTCTGGATGCAGGGGTTTGGCCAGTTTGAGCCCATCCATCTGGATGCGTTTGAGCGCTTCCTTGAGGTCGAACTCAACGACACGCTACCCGCAGGCGATACTGTCTAGGTATCCCCCTCAAGCAGCATCAACAGCGCAATGCAGGTCAAACCGATCCCAACCAGCACCAGACCGGTTGGCGCACCATTCCCAAGCGCAATCTCCCAACAGATCACCCAGCTTGGCACCAGATAGGTATAGGCCATCACCTTGGCACTTGGCAGGTTGAGCGAGGCAAACTGCACAAGGACAAAGGTCACCGCACTAGCGAAGACGGCCAGATACACGATGGCTGTCCAAACCACACGGTCCAATGCAAACCAATCTGTCGCGAGGATGTCAGACGCACCGAACACGGACAGGATCAAAAACCCCGCCACCAGCGTGCCAAAAGTGAACACAATCGGCGCCTCGCCCCGGTTCAGCTTGCGCACCATCGGCGTATAGAGCGCGTGCAACATGCAGCCCCAGAAGTAATAGATTTCCCCCTGCCCGACCTCAAACCGCCGGAACGCGGCCCAATCAGCCCGAAAAATCACCCAAAGCGCGCCCACCGCCCCAATCGCCAGCGCCAACAGCATCCGCCGTGTGGTGATCTGCCCCAGCAGCCCCCAGCCAAACACCGCCGACATCACCGGCGTTAGCGTGAAAACCGCCGCTGTGCTCACTGGATGCGCTGTTTTCAGCCCCTCAAACATCAGCACAAAATATCCGGCAAACAGACCGCCTAGAACCAGATAGCGCCACGGCGCGCGCCATGCCGTGCGCGGCAGCCCCTTGGTGGCCAGCGCCGCCACACCTATCACCGCCGCCGCGATCAGAAACCGCACTGCATTCAACGCGGCAGGCTCCACCGCATTGGCGCTCAAGGAGCCCAGCGAAAAGGAACCCGCCACCAGTGCTGAGAACAGCAGCATCGCCAAATGCCCCCGCAGCGGCAGGCCCAGCTTTGGTTTCGCAGCCATCTTCATCGTATCGCTCATATGCCAGCGACCCAGGCGCCAGCGCGTTCCTTCAGAAACGTCAGGAAGGTCTGCACCTTGATGGTGCGATGCAAATCCACATGGGTGATAATGCGCACAGGCGCGTCCCATTCCGGCCGCGTCGGCAGCACCTCAACGACCTCCTTACAATATGTGGCCGCCCATACCGGCATGAAGCCCAGCCCGGCACCAGCCTGCACCGCTTCTTCCATGGCCCGATCAGAGGTCGAGCGGAAAACCACATTTTCCCGTGGCACATGGGTCTTGAGCCAGCGATCAAACGGCGCGCGGCTGTCTGGATTGTCGTGCCCGACAAAGCGGTGGTTCACAAGATCAGCCTCATCTTTGGGCAGGCCGTACCGGTCGATATAGCTCTGGGACGCAAACAGCGCGTTTGGCATTTGTGCCAAAGGCTGCACCACATTATCAGGCTGCACGTCACCAGCCCCGGCCCGGATCGCCACATGGGCCTCGCCATACTCCAGGCGAAACACCCGATCGCCGGTCAGAAACCGCACCAGAACATCCGGGTGCTCGGCCTGAAAATCCGCAAGGATCGGAGAGAGCAGCGGTGCAAACCCCGCAAGCGACGTCACCACCAACTCCCCGGCCACATCTGCGCCGCGCCCCTTGATGCGGCCTTCCAGCTGGCCAAACTGATCATCCGTGGCCTGCGCCACCCGCATCAGATCTTCGCCCGCTTCCGTCGCCGTATAGCCGCGCGCATGGCGCTGAAACAGCTTCACGCCCAACTGCCCTTCCAGCGCGTCAATATGCCGAATGACCGTGGCATGATGGACCCCAAGCGCTTCCGCAGCGCCGCTCACCGTGCCTAATCGCGCCACCTGAAAGGCTGTGCGCACCTCGTCCCAATTTTTCATGACATCCCCTCCGCAATCGCGCTGACTGTGCATATTCAAACACAATATGCGCAATATCTGCAATTGCGCGCAAAGACGCAATGCTCAAATCTAGGACACACCGCAGCCATCTCTCAAAGGAACACCCCATGTCCAACACCGTCTTGCACATCGACAGCTCCGCCCGTTTCGCCGACTCCGCCTCCCGTCAGGCCTCCGCCAAACTGGTCGCTGATCTGAACGCCGATAAAGTCATCCGCCGCGATCTGGCCCAAACAGATCTGCCGTTCCTGGATGAAGCTTTCACCCAGGCCACTTTCACCCCGCCAGAGGCGCGCACCGAGGCACAAAACGCCGCGCTCGCCACCTCTGATGCGCTGGTTGCCGAGCTTCAGGAAGCCGACACGCTGGTGATCGGCGTTGCGATCTACAACTTCTCGATCCCCGCCAAACTCAAAGCCTGGATCGACCAGATCGCCCGCGCCGGGGTCACCTTTGCCTATACCGAAGAAGGCCCCAAAGGCCTGCTTGAAGGCAAAAAAGCCATCATCACCTTCGCCTCCGGCGGCACGGAGATCGGGTCGGACATCGACTTTGCCTCACACTACCTGCGCTTTGTGCTGGGGTTTGTGGGCATCACCGATGTCACCATCCTCAACAAAGACGGCGAAAAAGTGGCGCCCAAAGCGGCCTAACCCTCTTCATTCTGCCAAAAATACTCTGGGGTGATCGCAGCTTGCTGCGAGAGGGGCAACGCCCCTACCCCAGCTCCAGCATCTCGGGCGTCACGCCAATGCGCTCAAAAAACGCCCAGAGATCCGCAACAGACATCGCTACTGTCCGATCATTGACCAGCGGGTGCATATAGATGCGCTCCGCGCTCTGCACTTCCGCATCCATAAAGAACCGCACGCCTTTTTCTGCGCCATTGATCATCGCCAGCGGCGTCACCGCACCGGGCCGCACGCCAAGGTTCTCCAGCAGCCGGTCTGCGGAGCCAAACGACAGATTGCCCACGCCCAGCTGCGCCCCGAGCGCTTTCAGATCGATTTCCCGATCCTGCTCCAGCGTGACCAGATAGTTGCGCTTCTTCTTGTCCCGCAGATAGAGGTTTTTCACACGAAACGCGCGTTCGCCGTCCACCTCCATGGCCGCCTCAACCGATTTGGCATCCTCAACCGTGCGCAACGGCACATGCGCGTGCAGCGCATAATCCAGCCCCCAGGCCTCAAGCTGCGCCAACAGCGCGTCTGAACTGACAGGCAGGCTGTCCTGAAACTCTGATGATGCGTCCATGAACGTCTCCCTGATCCCTGCCACCTTCTTTCCAGCAGACATGCCGCAGCTGAAAGGCAAGCGAAAGCCCAAATCCGGCAACTCCTGTTGACTCAACGCCTCCACAGGCGTAAACGCGCAGCAATTCCGGGAGTCCGTCAAACTTCCGGTCCCTTGGCCTATGTGCCGGGATCGCCCCCCGTCAGCGAGTTTCGCCCACGGGGGACATTGGCGTTTGGGCGGTTCGCACATATGTTCGGGCCAGATATGAAACGGTGAAAAGGAACCGGTAGCGATGTTTGAAAATCTAAGCGAACGCCTCTCTGGTGTCTTTGATCGTCTCACCAAACAGGGTGCGCTGTCGGAAGACGACGTCAAAACCGCGCTGCGCGAAGTGCGTGTGGCCCTGCTTGAGGCCGACGTTTCGCTGCCCGTCGCACGCGACTTTGTCAAAGCGGTGCAGGAAAAAGCCACCGGCCAGGCCGTCACCAAATCCGTGACCCCGGGCCAGCAGGTTGTGAAAATCGTTCATGACGAGCTGAAAAACGTGCTCGCAGGCGGCGAAGGCGAAGACCTCGGCGCCCTGAAAGTGGACAACCCGCCCGCCCCGATCCTGATGGTCGGTCTTCAGGGCTCCGGTAAAACCACCACCACCGGTAAGCTGGCCAAACGCCTGACCGAGAAAGACGGCAAGCGCGTGCTGATGGCCTCGCTTGACATCTACCGCCCCGCCGCGATGCAACAGCTCGCCGTGCTCGGCACCCAGATCGGCGTGGACACGCTGCCAATTGTGCAGGGCGAAAGCGCTGTGCAGATCGCCAAACGCGCCAAACAGCAGGCGACGCTCGGCGGCTATGATGTTTACATGCTCGACACCGCGGGCCGTTTGCAGATCGACGAGACCCTGATGAAAGAGGTCGAGGATGTGCGCGACGTGGTGAACCCGCGCGAAACCCTCCTCGTTGTCGACGGCCTCACCGGTCAGGTGGCTGTTGAGGTGGCCGAAGAATTTGACGGCAAAATCGGCATCTCCGGCGTGGTCCTGACCCGTATGGACGGTGACGGTCGTGGCGGTGCCGCCCTGTCGATGCGCGCCGTGACCGGCAAGCCGATCAAATACGTCGGCCTCGGCGAGAAAATGGACGCGCTGGAAACCTTCGAGCCAGACCGGATCGCAGGCCGCATTCTGGGCATGGGCGACATTGTTGCCCTTGTAGAGAAGGCTCAGGAAACCATTGAGGCCGAACAGGCCGAACGCATGATGAAGCGCTTCCAGAAAGGCCGCTTCAACATGAACGACCTGAAGATGCAGCTTGAACAGATGCAGAAGATGGGCGGCATGGAAGGCATGATGGGCATGCTTCCCGGCATGGGCAAAATGGCCAAACAGGTGCAGGACGCGGGCTTTGATGACCGCATGATCAAGCGTCAGATCGCCATGATCCAATCCATGACCAAAATGGAACGCGCCAACCCGCAGATCCTTCAAGCGTCCCGCAAAAAGCGGATCGCCGCAGGCTCCGGCATGGAGGTCTCCGACCTCAACAAGCTGCTCAAGATGCAGCGCCAGATGTCTGACATGATGAAAAAGATGGGCAAAATGGGCAAAGGTGGCATGCTCAAGCAAGCCATGAAAGGCATGATGGGCGGCAAAGGCGGCCACGACATGGCTGGCATGGACCCGTCTCAAATGGATCCCAAAGCGCTGGAAGCCGCAGCCAAAGCTATGGGCGCCAAAGGCGGCCTGCCAGGTGGCCTGCCCGGCCTTGGTGGCGGCATGGGGCTGCCCTCCGGCCTCTCCGGCTTTGGCAAGAAAAAATAACGTACACACCGAAGGACGCTGATCGTGAAAAAACTCCTCTCTATCCCCCTCTTCGCTGCGCTCGCAGCATGTGGTGACCTGATCACCGTCGATCTTGACACGTTGCCAGAAGGCCCGATCCGCGGTGACTACCGCACCGTTCTGGATGGCATCCCCGCCACCGTGACCGCCCGTGCCTATGAAGCAGAGGTGAACTTCACCGAAACCGGCAGCTCCATCGGCTATGGCAAACTCTTTGCCCTGGCAGACTCAGAACTGCGCCGCCAGACCGCCTGCCGCGAAGTGCGCCCGGTCAGCCATGACACCCAGAGGCTCCAGTCCGGTGTCTCCAGCAGCTTCATTTTCGAACTCGACGAGTGCCCACGGGTCTAAGCCACATGACCATTGCGCCCACCATATCCACTCCGCGCCTGACGCTGCGCCATCACGTGCTCGATGATTTCGAGCCGCTGGCCGCGCATTTCGCAACGGATTGGGCGCAATATATGGGAGGGCCGATCACCGCAGACGAACTCTGGCGTTGGCTCGGAGCTGAGATCACCAGCTGGCAATGGCTTGGCTATGGCAGCTGGGCGGTGGAGCTGACAGAAACCGGCGCTCTCATCGGACAGGTCGGCATCAACAAACCGCCACGCTTTCCCGAAGTCGAAATCGGCTGGTGTTTCTTCCCGGAAGCCCAAGGCAAAGGATATGCGTTTGAAGCGGCAACAGCCGCACGCAACTGGGCCTTTGGCACCAAAGGGCTTTCCACCTTGGTGAGCTACATCAGCGCCGAAAACGCAGCCTCCATCCGCCTTGCGGAACGCCTAGGCGCGATGCGCGACGACAACGCAGCCCGACCAGACGGCGACCCGGATGATTTGGTCTATCGTCACGTCCCACAAGACAATGACGGAAGTCCGGAGGCCTACGCATGAGCCTCACGCTGAACATCCCCGAGATCGAAACCGAGCGACTGCGCCTGCGCGCGCCGCAGCTTTCCGATCTGGAGCCCATGGTCGCCTTCTATGCCTCTGACCGCAGCGCCTTTGTCGGTGGCCCCCGCGACGAAGCGGCCACCTTCACATCCCTGACAAGCCGTCTGGGACATTGGGTTGTACGCGGCTACGGCCTCTGGCACTTTGAAGACAAGACCTCCGGCACTTTCCTTGGATGGACCGGCATCATCAACGCTCCGGGCTGGCATGAACCAGAACTGGGCTGGAGTGTTCTGGCAGAAGGCGAAGGCAAGGGGTATGCGTCTGAGGCGGCAATTGCCGCGCGCTCCTACGCAGCCGAGCACTTTGGCCTTTCGCACCTTATGAGCTACCTGGCCCCGGCCAACAGCCGTTCTGTTGCCATGGCCAAACGCCTTGGTGCGACTTTCGAACACGAGCATGAACTCCTTGGCAAATTCTGCCACGTCTACCGCCACCCCAAAGTGGAGGCGCTCTGATGTCCGTGCCAACCATCCCAGTTCTGGAAACCAAACGCCTCGTACTGCGCGTTCCGGAGCCTGAGGACTATCCGAACTTCAAGGCCACCTTTGCCTCCTACCGCTCCCGCTTCATGGGCGGGCCGCTCAATGCTTATGAGACATGGATGCTCTATGCGGCGGAAATCGGTCACTGGAACATCCGCGGCTACGGCATGTGGATGATCCACGACAAGGACACCGACGAGACCCTCGGCATGGCGGGCGGCTGGTTCCCTGCCAAATGGCCAGAGCGCGAGATCGCCTGGATCATCTGGCCGGACAAGGCTGGCAAAGGCTACGCGCTTGAGGCCACCCATGCGGTGCGCCGTCACTTCTATGAGCAGCTGGGCTGGGACGGCGCGGTCAGCTACATCGACCCTAAAAATCTGGACAGCATCCGGCTGGCCGAGCGTCTGGGTGCGGTGAAAGACAAAACAGCGGCCTCCGTGGATGGCCACGATGTGGTCTACCGCCACCCCAGCCCCGATGCCCTGCGCTCCTCTCAGATTGCCGATGCGATCGAGATGGAAATCAGCCACTACGCCGATCCGATGTTCAAACCGAAAGGCCACGCCCTTGACTGACCAAGCGAACGACGCGGCCCTGCGCGCCGCCGAGGTGCTCAAAGAGCACCGTGAAAGCATCGACCGCCTCGATGCGATCCTCGTCTACACGCTGGGCGAGCGGTTCAAACACACGCAGGCGGTGGGCAAACTGAAAGCCACCCACGACCTTCCCCCGTCCGATCCCGCGCGCGAAGCCACGCAGATCGCACGTCTCGAAGATCTTGCGAAACGGGCCAATCTGGATCCCGAATTCGCCAAGAATTTCCTGAATTTCATCATCGCTGAGGTCATTCAGCACCACAAGAAACATCAGGAATAACAAACCGTTGGGCAGAGACTGACCTGTCCTTCGACCCAACCCGCACCAAAACGGTGCACCCAAATATGCACGCAAGTGCAAACGCCATTATAGGAGATACACCCATGGCTATGAAAATTCGTCTCGCCCGCGGCGGTTCCAAAAAACGCCCTTTCTACCGCGTTGTTGCAGCGGACAGCCGCATGCCACGTGACGGCCGCTTCATCGAGAAGCTCGGCACCTACAACCCGCTGCTGCCTAAAGACAGCGAAGAGCGCGTAAAACTGGACATGGAGCGCGTTCAGTACTGGCTGGACCAGGGCGCACAGCCTTCTGACCGTGTGGCACGTTTCCTGGAAGCAGCAGGCACTCTGGCGAAGAAAGAGCGCAACAACCCTAAGAAAGCGGAACCAGGCCAGAAAGCCAAAGACCGCGCAGAAGAAAAAGCTGCAAAAGCAGCTGAAGCTGCTGAAGCAGCCGCAGAAGAGTAAGACGGACCGGCCCCGGAATGACCGAATTTACCTCAGATTTCCGGGACGATCTGACACGCCTCATGCGGTGGCGGCGCGATGTGCGTCGCTTCCGCACCGATCCGGTGGACGAGGCACTGCTTCAGGCGTGCCTCGACACCTTTCTCCTCGCGCCCTCTGTGGGCCTGTCGGAGCCCTGGCGTGTGCTGCGCATTGAAAGCGATGAAGCCCGCACCGCCGCCCTCAAGAATTTCGAAGCTGCCAATGCCACCGCCCTGGCGGGCTACGACGGCGACCGCGCGGCGCTTTATGCGGGGCTGAAACTTTCAGGCATGAAAGACGCCCCCGTGCAGCTTGCCATCTATTGTGACGATGCCACCGCCAAAGGCGCGGGTCTTGGCGCCGCCACAATGCCTGAAATGCGTCGCTACTCCGTGGTGGGCGCCATCACCCAATTCTGGCTCACCGCCCGCACCTACGGGCTTGGCGTCGGCTGGGTCTCTATCCTTGATCCGGAGCAGCTCAACCGCGACCTGAACGCACCGGCGGACTGGTCCTTGGTAGCCTATCTCTGCGTCGGCTGGCCCGAAGAGCTGTCTGACACCCCCGAGCTTGCCAAAGCCGGCTGGGAAGACCGCGACGCATCGCTGTCGATCCAATCACGCTAAACCAACAAAGATCCTTCGTCGAAATGTTCTCGTGGGCAGTCTAACTTGGCCGATCATGCTACAGTTGTTTGCCAACAGTCGCTATAAGTAATTCAGGCCAATCGCTTCTCCAGCACATTGAAATATGCAACTGTTTTTACATTAGCGCGCAAACGTTCTTGCCCAGCGTCGAGCTTTGTCAATTCGCAAATTAGTTCCGCTACTAGTGCCAGAACGCATTCAGCAAGTTCAACGAGGTCTTCCCTCAAAACCAATTGAGGCGGCGCGGCGGTTTTTCTCAGATGATTATCTTCTGGCAGCAAAAGATGGGCAACGCGGCCGTTCCTGTAGTGTCGCACACCGCTATGCAGCGCACTGGTCTCAACGGTATCAAATCTGCTCACCAAGTCTCGAAACGCTCGTCCCTGCTGCTCAGAAAAAATAGCTTTCTCCTCTTTGAGCTTACAAGCTAATTTTATTGCTGAACGATAGTTATTACCTTTGTCCAGAAGTCGGCAAACAATCATCTGAAGGCTATCTTGAACGGCTATCAATTGAGGTTGACAGGCTATCAAACGCACATCCGATCCAAAACCGTTATAGAGCTTAGGCCGTTCACCCAACTCAATCAAATACTCCAGATACCAGTATGCGAGAATGCACTCCTCCTTTAACTCATCAGCCCACTCCACGTAGCCTTCGAACTTCGTTGTTTCCATGGTTGCCTCCTTTGAGCCAAAGCAACCTTAAGAAGAAATACCCTCAAAACAAACACCTTCAGTACATATACGTGATGAAACTCCTCTTTCACCACCATCGATCCCGCTACGATAGCCGACAAACTTTGTGGCAATGTCGCCTGTGAAATGACTGCTCACCACGCCGAGGCCTGCCCCCTCCCTTGCGTCCCGTGCCACAATCATGGAAAACAAGCGCCAAGCAAAACAAAGGCCCCGCCATGAGCGACACCCCTTCTGATCTCATCTGCGTTGGCGCCATTGGCGGCGCTTACGGCGTGCGCGGCGAAGTCCGCCTCAAGAGCTTTACCGCCGAAACAGACGCCATCGCCGACTACGCCCCGCTTCTGACCGAAGACGGTGCCTTCGAATTCACCATCACCATCACCCGCGCGATCAAAAACGGCCTTGCGGCGCGGCTCTCGGGCATTGCCACCAAGGAACAGGCCGACGCGCTCAAAGGCGTGAAACTCTTTGTACCGCGGGATCGGCTGCCGGAAACCGATGATGATGAATATTACTACACCGACCTGGTCGGGCTCGAGGTGCGCGACACCGGCGGCGCGGCGCTTGGTACGGTGAAAACCGTGGTCAACCACGGCTCAACGGACCTGCTGGAAGTGCTCCGCCCGGGCAGCGCGGAAACCGTGCTCCTGCCCTTCACCTTGGCGGCGGTGCCCACCGTGGACATCGCCTCCGGCCGCATCATTGCCGACCCGCCCGAGGGACTGTTTGACTGATGAGCGACACCACCAAGAAGCCGAAATCCCACGGCCGCCTTTCGATCTCCGCCTCGCTCAAACCGCGCGAGCTGATCACCCACAATCCCCGTCTCGCCGGGGTCTGGACCGCGCGTATCATCACGCTCTTTCCCGATGCCTTTCCCGGCGTTCTGGGCGAAAGCTTGACCGGTAAAGCGCTCAAAGATGGCAAATGGCAGCTGGAAACCACCAATCTGCGCGATTTTGGCCTGACCAAACACCGTAATGTGGATGACACCCCCGCAGGCGGCGGCGCGGGCATGGTGCTGCGCCCTGATGTGCTGGGCAACGCCATTGAGCACACCATGCGCGGCGCGCGCGGCAACTGGCCGCTGGTCTATCTCTCTCCACGCGGCCGCCGCTTTGATCAACGCATGGCGCGCGCGTGGTCTGAGGCCGATGGCGTCACCATGCTCTGCGGACGGTTTGAAGGCGTGGATCAGCGGGTGCTGGATCACTACAACATCATGGAAGTCAGCCTTGGCGATTTTGTACTGACCGGCGGCGAGATCGCCGCGCAGGCCATGATCGACGCCACCGTGCGTCTTTTGCCCTCCGTGCTGGGCAACGCCGACAGCATTGAGGAAGAAAGCCACTCCAACGGCCTTCTGGAACACCCGCAATACACCCGCCCGGCGGAGTGGATGGGCCGCCCGATCCCGGATGTGCTGATGTCCGGCCACCACGGCAACATCGAAAAGTGGCGCCGCGACATGGCAGAACAGATCACTCAGGAGCGGCGCCCGGACATGTGGTCCGCCTATGAGTCGCAAAAGAAAAGCGGTCAGTAAACCTACGCATCGTCCGCGTAAGGACACCAAGTCCTTGCGCCGCGACGCGCACCATGTTTTCCTCCCGGCATAGAAATTTCATATAAGGATCATGCACATGGCCGCCAAATTTGAGCTTTACACCGACAAGGCCGGAGAATTTCGCTTCCGCCTGAAAGCAGGCAACGGCGAAAACATCCTCGCTTCTGAGGGCTACAAACAGAAAGCCAGCGCCGAAAACGGCATCGAAAGCGTGAAGAAAAATGCGTCCGAGGATGACCGCTACGAGCGCAAAGAAACCAGCGCCGGCAAACATATGTTCAACCTCAAGGCCAGCAACGGTCAGGTCATAGGCACCTCTCAAAGCTACACCAGCGCCTCAGGCCGCGACAACGGCATCGAGAGCGTTAAGAAAAACGCCCCCGACGCCGCGGTTGTTGAAGTCGAGTAAGACCCCAACAAACAATCAAAAATGCGGTCTGCGCATCCCACAACACAGACCGCACCCTCCCTGGGAGAGTTCAGGGAGCTACGCGCTTGGGGTCATCTTGGCCAGCTCCCCAGCAATGGCCTTGATGACTTTCGCGCGCAGTGGACCAAGACGACACTCCGCCTGAATGCCGGTGTCTTGGCAAAACCACACAACCGCCCGCATGGTGCGTGTGTTAAAAATCCCGGTGGTCGGCCCCACCCGATAGCCCCGTGTCCGCAGCTCTTCCTGCAAAACATGCACAAAGGCGTTTTTGTCGAGCCGCGACACCACATAGAGCGCCCGCTCATAGTCCGCATCAGATGCCTCTGAAACGATCTGCTGCGCCAAGGGTCGGAAGGCGCGCGCATCATGGGTGTCATAAGCCAGCAACAAGCCTTCCTCTGCCCGCGCACGTCCACGCAGGGCCGCATGTGCCACCAGCTCCGCCCGCAGCGCCAAAGTCTGCGCATCATCCTGTCCGCGCCATAGGCGCAACAACGCTTCGGCGGCCTTTCCTCCGGCCTTGCCGCTATCCTGTCGCGCAACATCCAGCATCTGCGCCGTCAACACGTCTGGGTCGACATCAAATTCCGCCCCCTGCTGCATCGCGCTCAACACAACTTTCATCGAGGCCACGTCCCCGGCTTGGGCAAAACGGGTCAACTCGGCGCGCCCAAAGGGCTTGTCAGAGGCTTCGGCAAACCTTCCCAGATAATGATACTCTGCCCGCAACGCCTGCGCCTTCTCAATGCCGGCCTCTGAGGCCACATTCAGCTGCGTCAGGGCCTCCGCAGTCTGGCCTTGGGACATCAAGAGCTTGGCATAGCTCGTGCGCACATTATCGCGGCCCGCCTCTATCGCGGCCTGATACCACAGCGCCGCCGCATCCGGATCAACCGACGTGCCAATCCCTTTCAGGTGATAGTAGGCCAACCGCGCCTGTGCCCGCGCATTGCCGTCTTTGGCAAGCGCCTGCATCTCCTGAAACGCCGCAGCGGTGTCTTGTGGCATCTCGATGCCAAACCGCAGCGCCTCCGCTTTGGCGTAACGCTCCTTCTCGGTGAGGGCCTGCATCGCAAACACCGATGTGTCGGCCAAAGGGGTCGCGGTCAGTGCTGCAAAAGAGAGTGCAAACAGTAGTCTTCGGGTCATCGTTGCCTCCTGAGAGTTGGGATGAACTCAGGAAACAGCAGAACCGCCCTTGCCGGACACGCGCAAAAGGATAGTGCCCCCCGCTTTGGAACAGCCTTCCATCCGGATGCTCTGCTCAGAGGTCCCGCCAGCGCACCCAGGCTTCTGGACTGCCCCGAAACACATTCAAATCCACTTCGCCCGCAATTCCCGGCACCAGCCCCGTGCCGCTATATTGCCAGAACACCCAGCGCGCGCCGGGGTAGGTCTTTTGCGGATGATCCGCGACCGAGCGCAGCCAGAACTCCGTTCCATCCAGCCCGCCAATCCCGGTATCGCGGTAGAAATCCACCGTGGTGTAGACAATCGGCCGCCGCCCATAATGCGCCTCAAGCATTGCAAGGAACTTGCGCGCTTCACGCCTCACGGTCCGCCCATCCGGGCGCAACCGGCAGGTCCTGGAATGCGGCCTCCACTCCATATCCAGCACATGCGGCAACGGCGCGCCGCGCGGCACATTGCGGATGAACCAGCGCGCCTGACTTTCCGCTGAGCGACAGAAATAATAGTAGTGATAGGCGCCCCAGGGCACCCCTTCAGCCTGCGCGCCTCTGCGATGGGCATCAAACATGGGGTCTGCCAGATCACCGCCCTCTGTGGCTTTGATAAAGGCAAAGCTGACCCCTGCCCGACGCGCCGCGCGCCAATCCACGGTTTGCTGCCAACGCGACACATCAATACCATGCACCGGATGGCGCTCGGGTGGGCGGCGGTCCCACTCAACCGGATCAGCGTCACCAAAGGTGGGGTAGGTTCTCAGCCGCGCCACCTCTGCGGCGACCCGCGCGGCCTCGGCGGCAGCGGCGTCATTGATGGGTGCCGGGGTCTCATAAGCCGCAGGTGCGCAGCCCAGCAAAGCCCCTGCCAAAATCAGCACACCCACCCAACGCATCATCTAAAACCGCCCACGCCTCAACGCCTTTTGTGCAAGCAGTTAAGCGTTGCGCACAGGCCCCGCACAAGGCACAAGCGGCGCGCGGCACGCAACCGGCAGCTCTTCGCCAGATGCGCTGCGCAGCTGCGCCATTGAGCGTGGTCGGCACACGCAATCCACCCTTGCGCCAAAGCCCGATTTCCCCTAAGAACCGCCCGTCCACGGCTCTTACCCGAGTCGTTTGGGCGTGCTGTGCATTGTGCAAACCTCTGCTTTCTTCGGCTTAGGCTACAGGCGCGGCGCAAAAGACAAGAAAAGACGACCTGACCCTCTGGCGGGCGCTGTACAAATAGCGGACCCGGAAGAAGACCAAGAGTTCTGAGGTGCATCAAACCTTTGTGGATATAACCACAAGCATTATAGGAGATGATCCAATGGATCTGATCGCACAGCTCGAAGCGGAGCAGATTGCTGCGCTGGGGAAAGAGATCCCCGATTTCAAAGCCGGTGACACCATCCGTGTTGGCTTTAAAGTGACCGAAGGTTCGCGCACCCGTGTGCAGAACTACGAAGGCGTCTGCATCAGCCGCAAAAACGGCTCCGGCATCGCTGGCTCGTTCACCGTTCGCAAGATTTCCTTTGGCGAAGGCGTGGAACGTGTGTTCCCACTGTACTCCACCAACATCGACAGCATCACCGTTGTGCGTCGTGGTCGTGTACGTCGCGCCAAACTGTACTATCTGCGCGCCCGTCGCGGTAAATCCGCACGTATCGCAGAAGACACCAACTACAAGCCCAAAAAAGCGTAAGGAGTGGTCTCATGAAAAAAGATACCCATCCCGATTACCACTTCATCGACGTGAAAATGACCGACGGCACCATCATCAAGATGCGTTCCACCTGGGGCAAAGAAGGCGACACCATGGCGCTGGACGTAGACCCATCCGTGCACCCGGCATGGAACGGTGGCTCCACCCGTCTTATGGATGCCGGTGGCCGCGTGTCCAAATTCAAAAAGAAATACGAAGGTCTGGGCTTCTAATAAGCTTAGCAACCAACGTTTCAGAAAACGCCGCCTCCCTCGGGGCGGCGTTTTTGTTGGGCAGATCTCCGCTCCCACAGAGCTGTGAAGATCGCGCTCTTGCCTTTGCCTCGACGCCGCTCTAAAAGCCGCGCGCACCGGTCGCAGCCTACCCGGTACATCAAAACAAGGGTTACAAAAATGAAAACGACTGTTGTCTGCTCCGGCGGACTGGACTCCGTGTCTTTGGCTCACATCGTGGCTGCCGAAGGCAATCTCTCCCGACTGGTCTCCTTTGACTACGGCCAACGCCACCGCAAAGAGCTCGACTCCGCTGCGGCCTGCGCAGACCGCCTCGGGGTGCCCCATCACATCATCGACCTGCGCGCGGTTGGCGCTGCCCTCACCGGCTCTGCCCTGACCGAAGCAGATGTGGATGTGCCCGATGGACACTATGCTGAGGAAACCATGCGCATCACCGTGGTGCCCAACCGCAACGCCATCATGCTGACCATTGCCTATGGCATTGCCGCAGCCAATGGCGACAGCCGCGTGGCCACCGCGGTGCACGGCGGGGATCACTTCATCTATCCCGATTGCCGCCCCGACTTCACCGAAGCCTTTGACGCCATGCAACAGGCCGCACTTGAAGGCTATGCCGACGTACGCCTGCACACCCCCTTTGTGCATCGCAGCAAAGCCGACATCGTCACCGATGGGGCCGCCGCCAACACGCCTTTCGCGCTGACATGGTCCTGCTACAAAGGCGGCGCACAGCACTGTGGCCGCTGCGGCACCTGCGTGGAGCGGCGCGAGGCCTTTGACCTTGCCGGCGTCCCCGATCTCACCCCCTATGAGGATCCGGATTTCTGGCGCACCGCCGTGGCCGAGCGGGAGGCAAGCTGATGTTTCGCATCTCCAAAGAGTTTCACTTCTCCGCCTCCCATCAACTGGCCCATCTGTCCGACGATCACCAATGCGCGCGCCTGCATGGCCACAACTACATCGTTGTGGTCGAACTCGCCGCTGCTGAACTGAACGCCGACGGCTTTGTGCGGGATTATCACGAGCTCAAACCGCTCAAATCCTACATCGACGATCACTTCGATCACCGCCACCTCAACGACCTGCTCAACGTGCCCTCCACGGCCGAAAACCTCGCCAAGCATTTCTATGACTGGTGCAAGGCCCGCTGGGACGAAGTCACCATGGTCAAAGTCTCAGAAACCCCCAAGACCTGGGCCGAGTACCGCCCATGACCCTGCGTGTTGTTGAGATTTTTGGCCCCACCATTCAGGGCGAGGGGGCGCTGATTGGCGAACCCACGGTCTTTGTGCGCACCGGCGGCTGCGACTATCGCTGCACATGGTGTGACAGCCTGCATGCCGTGGACAGCGCCTACCGCCATGACTGGAAACCCATGAGCGCCGAGGCGGTCATGGAGGAAATCAAACGCCTTTCCGGCAATCGCCCCCTCACGGTGTCCCTGTCTGGCGGCAACCCTGCGATCCATGACTTCGCGCCGCTGATCGCGCTTGGCAAATCCCAAGGCTACGGCTTTGCCTGCGAAACGCAGGGATCCGTTGCCAAGCCTTGGTTTGCGGAACTGGACACATTGGTGCTCAGCCCCAAGCCACCCTCCAGCGGCGAAACTGTGGATTGGGACGCTTTTGAACAGTGCCTCTATGCGGCTGGCACCACGGCGGATGTGGCAATGAAGATCGTGATCTTTGATGAGGAAGATTTCCTCTGGGCACAAAAGGCCCATGCCCGCTTCCCCGATCTGCCGCTGTTTCTGCAGCCCGGCAATCCCATGGTTGATCCGGAGAAACCTGTGGATCTGACCGAAACCACCTCCCGTCTGGAGTGGCTGATCGACAAGGTTGTCGCCGCCAGCTGGTTCGCCCCGCGCGTGCTGCCACAGCTGCACGTGCTGGTCTGGGGCAACAAACGCGGCGTTTGAAACACCACCCCAAAGCGCACGCCGCTTTGGGCAGAAGAACGACATTCATCTGACACATCACACCGGCGCACCAACCGCCGGGGCTGTCCCCTTGGAGAACCCCATGAGCGAAGACATCTACAGCAATCTGAAACAACTCGGCGGTGCCACCGTCATGCCCACCAGCCCGGAAGAGGCCGAGCTGGAGCGTGTGGAAAACCCGCAGGTCGATGCGGCCTATAACGTGCGCTTCACTGCACCGGAGTTCACCTCCCTCTGCCCCATGACCGGCCAGCCCGATTTTGCCCATCTGGTGATCGACTATGTGCCCGGCAAATGGCTGGTGGAAAGCAAATCCCTAAAGCTTTTCCTTAGCTCCTTCCGCAACCACGGCGCGTTCCACGAGGATTGCACGGTCTCCATCGCCCGCCGTCTGGCGGATTTTTTGGAGCCCCAATGGCTGCGCATCGGTGGCTACTGGTATCCACGCGGCGGCATCCCGATTGATGTGTTCTGGCAAACCGGCGCCATGCCCGAAGGTGTCTGGATCCCCGATCAGGGCGTGCCGCCTTACCGCGGCCGCGGCTAAGAAAAACACAGCGCATCGGCCATCTGCATCCTATGCAGGCCGATGCTTTGGAACGACCCAATCGGCCGATCAAACCGCTCTGTGTCTTAACTCAGATAGGTCTCAAACCACGCCACCGTGCGCTCCCAGGCCAGCTTGGCCTGCGCCTCGTCATACCGGGGCGTGCTGTCGTTGTGAAACCCGTGGTTTGCACCTTCATAGATATAGGCCTCATAGACCTTGTCATTGGCCTTTAGCGCCTCTTCAAAGGCCGGCCACCCCGCATTGATGCGCTCATCTAGTTCGCCCATCTGAACCAGCAGCGGGGCCTGAATTTTTGCCACATCCTCCGCCGCAGGCTGACGCCCATAAAACGGCACGCCCGCCGCAAGTTCCGGATAGGCCACCGCAATCGCGCTCACCACACCGCCGCCATAACAAAAGCCCACTGCGCCAACTTTGCCGGTGCTGTCCTCGCGTCCCAGAAGATGCTCAAACCCGGCGAAAAAGTCATTCATCAGCTCGGCCCGGTCCACCGTCCGCTGCAGTTCGCGCCCATCCGCATCATTGCCCGGGTAGCCCCCCACCGAGGTCAGCCCATCCGGCGCAAGCGCCATAAAGCCCGCCTTGGCCAGACGCCGAGCCACATCCTCGATATAGGGGTTCAGCCCCCGGTTCTCATGGATCACCAGCACCGCAGGCAGCGGCCCCTCCACGCCGGACGGGCGCACCAGATAGCCGCGCACATCGCCTGTCCCATTTGGGGACGGATACATGATGTAATCCGCGTGGATGTCCGGATCATTGAAAGACACCTGCTGCGCCATGGCGTAATCCGGGCTGAGCATATTCAGCAGCGCCGCCGCGGTCACAGTACCAACTGCAAATTTCCCCGCACGGTCGAGAAACTCCCGTTTGGTGATTTTGCCGTGGGCATAGAAATCATAAAGATCCAGAAGTTCCTGATCAAAGTCCTTTGCGGTCATGCGTGTCATCGCAACATTCCTCCCAAATCCACATTAAAACGCTACCCAAGTCACGTTGGGCGCAAGCTTACCACACGCAGAGATTTTTGCGCAGCGGCGGCAGAGGAAACACCCCCTGCCGCCCTTCACTTCAGCCGTTCCACAGCTCTGTATCAGGATGAAACTGCGACCAGGCAAACCAGAAGGCCTGATGGCTGCCGAGATCAGCCCCCTGCGCATCCACCGCCTTGATACCGCCGGCATCAAGCGCCAGCCGCACATTATCCACCGCAACTTCCTTGCCCGCATTCAGTGCCACAAAAGCCGCGCTGCGCTGGAAGGCCACCGGTTTGCCGGAGGCGGTGACAATCCCGATCACATCTTCATGCACCGGCAAACGCGGGTCGACATCGCCCACCGGAAAGATCGGCCCATTTGCATCGCGTCCATTGCGGAAATCAAAGTCCCGGCCCAGCGCCAGATCTTCCACCAGCACAGTGGTCTCCGGATGCGCCGCCTTCCACGCGCCCCAGCTGGTGGTCACCACACTGGCCTGCTTCAACTGGATGCCCCGCTTGGCCAGTGGGCCGGTCACGGCCTTGCCCAGAAACGTGTCAAACACCGAGTTGCTGGTGATGTCATACATCACCTTGTTGGAGCGGATCAGCAGACCCGAGGTCCGCAGCACCGGACGCTCCACACCCAGAGGCATCTGATCGGTGAAATAGGCCTGTGCCGCGCCGCAAAGGGTGCAATAAGGAATGCCCAGATCACGCCCACCCAGCGTGTCATTCACCATTTCGCGCACTTCCATGATGCGGCGCGGATAGGCGCGGTATTCCCCGTTCACTTCCACGCCAAAGACCACAGCGTCATCTGACAACCATGTGGCCTCCTCCGCGCTGCTGACCTCCGGATTGTCCGCCGCCGGGATGCAGTTGCAGGGATCATCCGTGGTATCAAAGGGGCGATCATCAATCAGCACCCCGCCCCAGGACACATGCCGCCAGTCGATATCGCCTTTGACAAAAATTCGGTCCCAGCCGGGCACGATATTGGTGAAAATCGCCCGCTTGGCCTCCAGATAGTCCGGCGGCGCAGGAATATCCCAGGCAATCAGATGATCCGTCACAATGCCCCAGTGGTTGTGGTTTGGCAGGTCTTTGCCCAGCAGCGTGCCCGCCGCACCGCTCAGCACAGAGGTGAACTCCGGCCCAGTGGCAAAGCGCATCAGATCACTGATGATCCACACCAGTCGCGGGTCTTTGGACTCGGCAATCACATCCAGCGCGATGGTCTGGTCACGCCCCCAACCGCCTTGTGTCATGCTGTCGACAAAGGCCACCTCTACGGCCTCCTGCACCTCTTTGGAGAGCGGCCCTTGCGGGATCGCAGGCGGTGCGCCGAACTCGGCAATCACATAATCCGGCAACTGATCCGCCGCCTGAACCTCCGCTGCTCCCAGCATGCTCGCCGCCACTGCCACGCCCATTGCGGTCCGCAGCACCGACCTGCGCATGCTGCCCAAGACCTGAAACCCCACCTTCGCCATGAATGATCCTTCCCGCGCCGGGCCTGTTCGCCCACGCTCTGTGAAACCCCGATAGCCACGCCGAAGCCCTTCTCCGGACGCGCGCCATTTGGCTCCACAGTCGTCGCAAACGCCTGCGACGGCCAATCACGTTTGCATCAAGCTCTGGTGATCGGGGCCAGCGGCGCCTTACGCGGCAGCTAGCGCACCCGGCCCCCGCCGCGCCCGGATCAGGATCAATCCCATGATCGCGATGTTGAGCGCATTCCACGCAATGCCGTTCACAAAGGCCAACTCATAGCTGCCGCTCACGTCATAGATCCAGCCCGACATCCAGCCGCCCAGCGCCATGCCCATAATGGTCGCCATCATGACAAAGCCAACCCGCGTGCCCGCTTCCCGCGCAGGCATATACTCCCTCACCACCAGTGCATAAGCGGGCACAATTCCGCCCTGCGCCAACCCAAAGGCCGCGCTGACAAGATAGAGCGAGACCAATCCGTCAAACGGCAGAAACAGGAACAGCGCACCACATTGCAGGATCGACCCGATCAGCAAGGTCCAGACCCCGCCCAGCTTGTCGGCCACAAGGCCACTCACAAGCCGGGACACAACACCGCCCAACAGCATCAGCGAGAGCATCTCTGCGCCCACCGCAGGCCCAAACCCCAGATCAACGCAGAAGCTCACAATATGCACCTGCGGCATGCTCATCGCCACGCAACAACCGATCCCGGCCAACCCCAGAACCCACATCAGAGGCGCAGGCTTCATCGGCGCACCGGCCTGCCGGGCGACGGCTGCGTTCTCCTGCGCCGTCAGCGCGTCCTGCGGCACTTTGGGGCGCAGCAGCAAAGCAAGCGGCACAATCGCCACCAAGGTCATCGCTGCCAGCACCAGAAACACCGCGCGCCAGCCATGATCGCTCAGCACGCCTGACAGCAGCACCGGCCAGATCGCACCGGAAAGGTAGTTCCCACTGGCCGCAATCGCCACAGCGATCCCACGCCGCCGCTGAAACCACAGCGACACATCCGCAATCAACGGCCCAAAACCCACCGCCGTGCCAAACCCAAGAAAGAAATGCACCAGCGACAGCATCAGAACAGAGCCGCTTGCCGCCGCCAGCCCATAGCTCACCGCGCTCAAAACCGCCGCTCCGATCAACGCGCGGGTCACGCCCCAGCGGTCCACCGCCTGACCGATGGCAAAATTGCCAATCGCAAAACCGATCATGGTCAGCACATAGGGCAGCGACGCCTCCGCCCGATCGATGCCAAACTCCGCCTGCACCGCAGGCATCACCACAATCACCGCCCACATGCCGACATTGGCAAACACGCCAATCAGCAAGGTGATGGCGAGGCGCGTCCAGCTATAGCGGCTATCAAGAATGGGATGGTCAGTCATGGGGGCACGCTAGGCTTTGCCGCCGCGCCTGTATAGGGCCAGAGTGCCCGCTCAGGCTACACCACCCCGCGGCGCATTTTGTGAATTGGCGGCTTCATGGCATTCTTGGATCATTTGAAAAGGAATTTGATCCATGGCTTTGTTTTTCTCCCGCCGCGCCTATCACGCGAAAACCCAGAAATTCACCAACAACCCCGCCAGCGTCACCCGCTATGTGGCGATCAGTCAGACCAATCCTGACGGCACCATTCACAAAGGCGCCGCCATCCCGCAGGCCGACTGGCTCGACCGAGTCAAACAGGCGGGCGGCGACAGTGAGGTGCTGATCTATGTACACGGATTCAACACCTCTCAAACCGATATGCTGCGGCGGCTCAAAAAGATCGAAGACGGCGTGCGCGCCCAAGGCTTCACCGGGGCCGTCATCGCTTATGACTGGCCCAGCGACGGCACGGTCTTGGCCTATAACACGGACCGCACCGACGCCAAAAAGACCGCACCTTATCTTGTCTGTGACGGCATCGTCCCGCTCCTGAACATGACGCCGCGCCCCAAAGTGCATCTGATCGCCCACTCCATGGGCGCCTTGGTTGTGCTGCGCGGCTTCGCAGGCGTCGGCGATTCCGCAAGCGCTGGCGCGCGCAATTGGAAGGTCGATGAAGTCACCTTCTGCGCGGCGGATGTGAACGCCGACTGGCTGGAAAGAGGCGCTTGGGGCGCGCTGGTGCTCGACCGCCGCGCCGCCCGTTTCACCAATTACTACAGCGGCCAAGACAAAGTTCTGGCCTTTGCTGGCGGCTTCATCAACGGCGGCCGAGAGCGTGCCGGGCATATGGGCATCTCAGAGCCGATCACCAAAGGCCAGTGGGACATCTACTGCAACGAACAATACAAACGCGACGTGCCCGACAATGAGAAAACCCAAGTCTATTCCCACCGCTGGTGGTTTGATAACGACGGCTTTTACAAAGACCTCGCGCTGACCATAGACGGGGCTGACGCGCAAACCATGGTCACACGCCGCCCCACAAATGAGGCGGATCTTGCCTTGCTGACCTGAGCCCGTGAGGCCCAAGCTACCTAGCCGACCTGCTGATGCACCTCGATAACATTGCCTTCGGGATCAAGGAAAAACACCTGATGCCACTCTTTGGCAAAGGCCGTGCCATAGTCTGAATAAGGCACGTCGTTTTCTTCCAGCACCTTCAGGAAGGCGGCAATGTCATCGGTGCGAAAGGCGATGTGGCCGCGGTCGACAGGATTGATCACCTGCCCGTTCACAAAGGCCACATCCAGCCGCCGCTCCGCCAAATGCATCTGCATATCGCCATCGGTGGCAAAGCGGATTTTGCCGTCATAACCGGTGTTCTCATCCGCCTCCGTGCGCGGAAACTCCTCTTGCGGAATATCCGCCAACCCCAAAACCCGGGTGTAAAAATCATGCAGCCGGTCCACATCATGAGAGACAAAATTGATGTGGTGAAATTCGAGTTTCATGAAGAGGCTCCCGCAAGGCTTGGATATTTGCCCCATAGAGCCGCCATCGCTGCCCGGAATCAAGCCGAACTCCGCAGGTCACGCATTGACCCGCGCGTGGTCAGTCCCGTTCTTTGGTTTTCTCCAGAAATTCCTGAAACCGCTGCTGCACATAAGGCGGCTCGCCAAAACTGCGGAACTCCCCGTCAAAGGAGTTATAGGCCCAGCGCGCAACCAACAGCTGATGCTCCACGATATAGAGGTTCTGCTCATCGTCGATCACCCGCGTGCGCCAGGACCCCTGCACCCGCGTTGGCACTCGCACCCGCTTTCGGGTTGGCGGTTTCATTCCCTTGATGACAATCTGGTTGGCCTCGTCCCACTTGCGCCGCAACAGGGTGACCAGCTCTTCCGCATGGCGCTTGCGCCGCCCGGCAAAGATCACATCGACCTCAACATCGTTCTGCATCAGCCCTTTGATGATGATGTCATGGCGGGTGTTCTTGCCAAACTTCGGAATCAAATCGATCGCCAGCTCGGTGCTGGGCTTTTTGAACAACCCTCTGTCTTCATATGCCGGCGTGATGTCCGCCGGGTTGCTGATGCGCTTTTTCACTTTGGTCTTCCGCCGCTGTCTTCAGGTTATACCCCACCTGTTCGCCGACATTAGCCCAGAGGATTGGTTAATAAATCATTAGCCAGCTGGCGAAGGCCCCGGATCCTCTCCCCCAAAGCGCACAAGGCAGGCTTATTGCCCCAAAGCCTGCCCCAGATCGCCAATCAGATCCTCAGCACTCTCCACACCAACCGAAATCCGCAGAAGGGTCTCCGGAATACCGGTGTGTGACTCAATTGTGTGGCGATGCTCCACAAGGCTCTCCACCCCGCCAAGCGAGGTCGCGCGGTGGAACAGCTTCAGCTTTCCCGCCACTCCCAATGCGGTCTCTTTGTCTCCCTTCACAAGGAAGGACATCAGAAATCCTGCCCCGCCCGGCATCTGCTTTTGCGCCAGCTCATATTGCGGGTGGCTTTCCAATCCCGGAAACAGCACCGCCTCGACCTTGGGGTGATCCTCCAGAAACCGCGCCACTTTCAACGCATTCTCCACCATGCGTTCCACCCGCACCGAAAGCGTCCGCATCCCGCGCAGCAAAAGCCAGGCCTCAAACGGCCCCAGCACCGCCCCGGCGCTGGCGCGGTCATTGGCAATCTCTTCCCAAACCGGCGTCGCCGCCTTGGAGACCAGAACTCCGCCCAGCACATCAGAGTGGCCGTTGATCACCTTGGTGGTCGAATGCATCACAATATCCGCGCCCAGTGTCAGAGGTTTGGACAAAAGCGGTGAGGCCGCCGTGCTGTCCACCGCCAAAAGCGCCCCGCAACTATCCGCCGCCTGCTTTGCGGCGGCAATATCCACGACCTTGAGCCAGGGGTTTGAAGGCGTCTCGATCCAGACCAGATGAGCAGGCCCCGCTGCGCAGGCCGCCTGCAGGGCCGCGCTGTCGCTTGCATCCACCTCGGTGATGGCCACCTGACGGCGCCCGCAGAATTCGCGGATCCACTTGGTGGTGCCCCAATAGATGCCCGATTGCACAACAACCCGCCCCCCGGTCGGCACCGTGCGAAACAGCGCCGCAATCGCCGCCATGCCGGAGGGGAACAACAAAGCTTCTGCCCCGCCCTCAAGCTGCGCCAGCACTGCCTCGGCCTGACGCACCACATCATTGTGGGGACGGCTGTAAAGGTTGTTCTCGTTCAGCAGGTTATAATTCTCATCCCGCGCATAGGTCGTGGCGGGCTGAATGGGCGGCACCACGCCCCCGCTCTGCATGTCAAGCGCGCCACCGGCCTGTGCGAGCACCGTCTCCGGCTGCATATCTTTGAAATCCATGATCTTTCTCCCCGCACTCTGGCCAGCTGTCTTGCGCCGCAAAAAAGCGCAGGCAAAGCGAACTTGCAACCCCAACACAGCCCCGTGTAGGAGAGGCCATGGCCCGCGTGATCCTGTTTAACAAACCGTATGATGTGCTCTCTCAGTTCACCGACAAGGGAACCGAGGGCAGCCCCCGCCGCACTCTGTCTGATTTTATCGACGTGCCCAAGGTCTACCCCGCCGGACGGCTGGATCGCGACAGCGAAGGCCTCATGGTGCTCACCGATAACGGCAAGCTTCAGGCCAAGATCAGCAATCCGCGCCACAAGATGGCCAAAACCTATTGGGTGCAGGTCGAGGGCGAACCCGATGAGGCCGCATTGGCCGCGCTGCGCAAAGGGGTGGAACTCAAGGACGGCCTCACCCGTCCTGCCCAGGCGCAACGCATTGAGGAACCAACAGATCTCTGGCCCCGCACCCCGCCCGTGCGCTTTCGCAAATCGGTGCCGGACTGCTGGATTGCACTCACCATCCGTGAGGGCCGCAACCGTCAGGTGCGCCGCATGACCGCGTCCGTCGGCCACCCCACCCTGCGCCTGATCCGGGCGCAAATCGGGGATTGGTCGCTCAATGGGTTGGAAACCGGAAAATGGCGGGAAATCTAGCAATTCAACGCACTTTTCCTGTGGAAAATCACAACATATAGTAGACACTAACAAGGCCGCACCGTAAGAGCCGCGGCACTGAAACTTCGAGCAGGGACAAGCGGAATGGCACATATTATCGTTGTCGGAAACGAAAAGGGCGGCGCGGGCAAATCCACCCTGTCGATGCACATCGCAACCGCTCTTTCGCGCATGGGCCATAAGGTCGGCGCGCTGGATCTGGACCTGCGCCAAAAGAGCTTTGGCAGCTATGTCGCCAACCGCCAGCGCTTCTCGGAGAAAGCCGGTCTCGAGCTGCCAGGCCCCACCTATCGCGACCTTCCGGAGATCGACCCGGACACCCTGCAACCTGGCGAAAACATCTACGACCAGCGCCTCTCTGCGGCCGTGGCCATGCTGGAGCCTGACAACGATTTTATCCTGATCGACTGCCCGGGCTCGCACACCCGCCTCAGCCAGGTGGCCCACTCTCTGGCCGACACGCTTGTCACCCCGCTCAACGACAGCTTTGTGGATTTTGACCTGCTGGCCAAAGTGAATGAGGATGGCGAAAAGATCCTCGGCCCTTCAGTCTATTCCGAAATGGTATGGAACGCCCGCCAGCTGCGCGCGCAGGCAGGCCTGAAACCCATCGACTGGATTGTCATGCGCAACCGCATGGGCGCCCAGCAGATGGTCAACAAGGAAAAGATGGGCAAGGCGTTGGACCGTCTGGCCAAGCGCATCGGCTTCCGCGTCGCACCGGGCTTTAACGAGCGTGTGGTGTTCCGGGAACTCTTCCCGCGCGGTCTGACCCTGCTCGATCTGCGCGACATCGGGGTGAAGCAACTCAACATCTCAAACGTCGCCGCCCGTCAGGAACTGCGGGACCTGATCAAGGCGCTGAACTTGCCTGGCGTCACAATCGACTTCTAAATCTACATGACCGGCCCGGATATCGCAGACAACACCGGGCCGTCGCGCCCATCCCGGCTGATGACCATCGCCGCCCTCGCGGTGGCGGAACTTTTTCTGGTCATTCTCGCCTATCAGGTCTTCGCCTCCATCGAGTGCCGCCTGACCGAGATCGAAAGCGCCTGCCGCGCCCTGCGCTCCATGACCGCCCGCGGCCTGTCGATCATCACGGTCATGGCGCTCTATTTCTGGCTCAGGCCAACTGCGTATCGCGCCTTGGCTGGTGCGGCGCGTACCACACCCGGCCGCCCCTCTTGGCTGTGGGCGCATCTTGCAGGCCTCATCCTGATCTTTGCGCCGCTGCCGCTGTTTGGCGCCGCCGAAATCAGCCGCGCCTTTACCCCCACATTGCTGTTTTTGAGCCTCGGCAGCCTGCTCACCATCCTTGGTGCGGTCTTCTGGGTCACGCCCTTTCACAGCTGGCGCAGCTGGATCCGGGGTGACAGCTACCTTCTACCTCTGGCGCTCCTGCTCGGCTTTCTGGTCCCTGACCTCGCCAATCTGATCCGCCCGGCATGGGAGTGGTCCTCCCTCAGCAGCCTGACGTTCTTTCTGGTCTTTCTCAGCCTGATCGCCTTCGGCTTTGAGGTCAGTGTCGACCCGCCCACCTATGTGATCGGCATCGAGGATTTCTTTGTACAGATCGCCAGCCAGTGCTCCGGCGTCGAAGGCATTGCGCTGATCACCATCTTCATGGGTTTCTATGCGCTCCTGATGCGCCCAGACCTGCGCCAGCGCCGCTTCTGGCTGATCCTCTATCCGCTCGCCGTGCTGACAAGCTGGCTGTTTAACATCCTACGGATTGCAGTTCTCATCATCATCGGCGCACGGGTGTCGCCGGAGCACGCCCTCAACGGGTTTCATTCCTACGCCGGCTGGCTGATGTTCACCGCGCTGGCCCTCTGCGTGGTGATCGTCGCGCACCGCGCCGGTTGGTTGCACCGCATACCGCGCCCGCAGATCTCACGCAACGCCATGCGCAGCGATACATTGGCCGCACGCATTGTGCCCTTCATCGTGATGATGCTGTCAGGTGTGATTGCCTCTGCCTTCTGGCCAAACCCATCTGACGGCTACCCTCTGCGCGCACTGCTGATGGGCGCGGTGCTGCTTTATTTTTGGCCCGCGCTGCGAAACTGGCGTGCCCTGCCCTCAGGCGCTTCCATCACCACTGGTCTGGCAATTGGCATCCTCTGGGTGCTCACCGCCGCCCCTTCGCCCGCATCAGAGGGATCGGCACCCGGTGTCTTCTGGATCGGCCTGCGCCTTCTGGGCACCATCCTTCTGGTGCCAGTGATCGAAGAGCTGTTCTTTCGCGGCTATGTGCTGCGCCGCCTCAGGCAAGACGGGTTGCTCTGGACGATCCTCGCCATTGCGGTCTCCAGCCTGCTCTTTGGCCTACTGCATGATCGCTTCTTTGCGGGTGTTCTTGCGGGCGTTGCCTTTGGCGCGCTTTATCTGCACCGCAACCGGCTGGCCGATCCCATCGCCGCGCATATCATTGCCAATGCGGTGATCGCAGCAGCGGCCCTTTTAACCGGAAAATGGGCGCTCATTTGAGCGCCCATCATCCCCAGTCTGCACCACAATCTGGAAGGCTTAGCCTTCTTTATGACGATTGCGACGGCGCAGCTCCCATGCCAGTGCCAGGGTTGCCATAACGGCGGCAACCGCCAATAGTCCGGCTCCAGCATCAATTTCCGGCACTGCGTTGGTGGTCCCACCGGTGTGGCCTGTGCCACCGCCGTGGCCACCCCAGTTCCAATTCCAGTTCCACCACCACCAGCCACGCCAGCCAGAGTGGCTTTGCGCAATAGCTGCCGGAGCGCTCGCGGCCATCACACCTGCAGCCAAAGCCGCAGTTTTTAGTCCGTGAAAGAGTCCCATTCCAACCTCGAGCGTCATCCATCGTGCCTGAAAAATCTGCCATAGCGCCCCAAGTCGTTTCAAGAAATTTACGTCAAATTAACCATAAATAACTGCCACTTGCGGAGCGACTGTTTGCATTGCGAAAACAATGCGCGAAGCGCGAACCAACTGTCGCGGCTTTCGCCGCAATGAGCGCGACAATCCGAATCAAATCAGATCCGAATCGTGCCTCTGCGCCCTATTTGGTCAGCTTGCTCAGCAGCTCTTTGAGCTGGGTCACCTCCCTTGCACTCAGCTTGCTTTGCAGCGCCGCCTCATATTTTGCGGCGACATCGCGCAGATCCTCATAGGCTTTGCGCCCCGCCGGTGTCAGCTCCAGCCATTCCACGCGGCGGTCCTCTTCGCTGCGCGCCCGCCGCACAAAGCGCCGCTTCGAAAGCCGCTGGACCGCGCGGCTCACTTTGGTTTTGTGGATCTTGGCACGCCCGCCAATCTCTGTGGCCGTCATCTGCCCGAAGATCCCAAGGTGAAACAGCACCCGCCATTCGCTGCGCAACATGCCATAGCGGTCTTTATAGACCTTCTGAAACCCAAGGCTGCTTTCCTCCGCCGCCTGATTGAGCAGATAGGGCAGAAAACTCTGCAAATCGAAGGGGTCTTTTTCTGACATATTGCGCGCTCCTTTGGCTTGTTAGTTACAAAACCAACTTTTACTTTTGCAACAAATATTGTCACAGGAGCGTTGAGATGACCAAACACACGGTCCCGACCCGCATGCAAAAAGCCCCTTCGCTGACCGGCCCACACGAAGGCTACATGCCCGGCTTTGGCAACGACTTTGAAACCGAGGCGCTGCCGGGCGCGCTGCCTCAAGGCATGAACAGCCCGCAGAAATGCAACTACGGCCTTTATGGCGAGCAACTCTCCGGCACCGCCTTCACCGCTGAAACCGTCGAGCGCACATGGTGTTACCGCATCCGCCCGTCTGTGAAACACAGCCACCGCTACACAAAGATTGATGTGCCCTACTGGCAATCCGCCCCCAATGTGGATCGGGATGTCCTCTCACTGGGCCAATACCGCTGGGATCCGGTGCCCCACACCGACGCACCGCTGACATGGATCACCGGCATGCGCACCATGACCACCGCCGGCGACGTGAACACCCAGGTCGGCATGGCCAGCCACATCTATCTGGTGAACACCTCGATGGAGGATGACTATTTCTTCTCCGCCGATTCAGAGCTGCTGGTGGTGCCACAGGAAGGCGTGCTGCGCTTTTCCACGGAACTCGGCATCATTGATCTGGAACCCAAAGAGATCGCGATCCTGCCCCGCGGCCTGCTCTACCGTGTGGAAGTGCTCGAAGGCCCCGCGCGCGGCTTTGTCTGCGAAAACTACGGCCAGAAGTTCGAGCTGCCCGGCCGTGGTCCCATCGGTGCAAACTGCATGGCCAACCCGCGCGACTTCAAAGCGCCGGTCGCGGCCTTTGAAGACCGCGAGGCGCCCTCCACCGTGACCATCAAATGGTGTGGCCAGTTTCACCGCACAGAGATCGGCCACAGCCCACTCGATGTGGTCGCCTGGCACGGCAACTACGCGCCGGTGAAATACAACCTGCGCACATACTGTCCGGTTGGCGCGATCCTGTTTGACCACCCAGACCCGTCGATCTTCACCGTGCTCACCGCCCCCTCGGGCGTGCCGGGCACCGCCAATATCGACTTTGTGCTCTTCCGCGAGCGCTGGATGGTGGCCGAAGACACCTTCCGCCCGCCCTGGTATCATAAGAACATCATGTCAGAGCTGATGGGCAATATTTACGGCCAATATGACGCCAAGCCTCAGGGCTTCATTCCCGGCGGCATGAGCCTGCACAACATGATGATCCCCCACGGCCCGGACAAAATTGCCTTTGAAGGCGCCTCCAACGCCGACCTGAAAGCCGAAAAACTCGACAACACCATGTCCTTCATGTTTGAGACCCGCTTCCCGCAGCACCTCACAGCCTTTGCCGGACAGGAGGCCCCTCTGCAGGACGATTACATCGATTGCTGGTCCGACATCGAAAAGAAGTTTGACGGCACCCCCGGCAAGAAATGAGGCCCCAATAATAAACCAGGGTAAGGGGGCCAGCCCCCTCGCTTGCCAAAGGCAAGCCCACCCCCGGGATATTTTGTGAATAAGAAACCCCAGCCGGCGTGCTGAAACAAAAGGAACCGCAATGCCTTTGCTGAGATCATGGGTGGAGAGCGCCAACACTCCGGACGGCCCATTCCCGCTGAACAATCTGCCTTACGGGGTGTTTTCTGTTGATGACAGCGATCTGCGCTGTGGCACGGCCATCGGAGACCGGATCATTGACCTCACCGGGCTGGAGGCCGCAGGCACCTTGCGCGCCGACCCGGATGCCGATGTGCTGGACGCGCCCTACTGGAACGACTTTATGGAGCTTGGGGCAGAGGTCTGGGCCCGCTACCGCGCGGCCCTTCAGGCGCTGCTGGCAGACAGCGCGGATGAGGCCACGCAGGATGCTCTGACTTTCTATTCTGTGCCGCTCTCTGCCGCGACGCTGCACATGCCTTTCAAAGTGTCTGAATACACCGATTTCTACGCCGGCAGGCACCACGCGCAAAACGTCGGCACCATGTTCCGTGGCCCGGAAAACGCACTGCCGCCCAACTGGCTGCACATCCCAATCGGCTACAACGGGCGCGCCTCCTCGGTTGTGGTCTCCGGCACCGACGTCCGCCGCCCCTGGGGCCAGCTCAAATCGCCGGACCACGACCTCCCCGCCTTCCTGCCCTCCCGCCGCTTTGACATCGAGCTTGAGATGGGCGCCATTGTCGGCCAACCTTCCAAACGGCCCGTGACCGTGCGGGAAGCCGATGACATGATCTTTGGCTATGTGCTGCTCAACGACTGGTCCGCGCGCGACATTCAGGCCTGGGAATATCAGCCGCTTGGCCCGTTTCAGGCCAAGGCCACCGCCACCTCGATCTCCCCCTGGATCGTCACCAAAGCCGCGCTTGATCCTTTCCGCACCGACACGCCCGCGCGTGACTTTGAGCTGCTTGACCACCTCAAAGACGCGGGCCCCATGCTTTATGACATTGATCTCAGCATCAGCATGGCACCGGAAGGCCAAGCACCCAGCACCATTGCGCGCACCAACTATGACCAGATGTATTACTCCGCCGCCCAGCAGCTTGCCCATCACACCACCTCCGGCTGCCCGATGAATGTCGGCGACCTGCTTGGCTCCGGCACCATTTCTGGCCCCACAAAGCCTGAGCGCGGCAGCCTTCTGGAGTTGAGCTGGGGCGGCAAAGAGCCCTTGACGCTTGAGAGCGGCGAGACCCGTACCTTCATTGAGGATGGCGACACGCTGACCCTGCAGGGTGCGGCGCGGGGCGACGGCTACACCATCGGCTTTGGCGAGTGCACCGGCACCGTTCTGGCCGCATCAGACGATCCTTTTGCAGGAGACCTCTCATGACCCAGCCCCGCTATCTCGGCTATATCGCTATGAGCCTTGATGGGTTCATCGCCAGGCCAGATGGCGGTATTGACTGGCTGGACCCATTCAACAGCGCACTGGCTGAAGGTGGGGATGACGGCGGCTACAGCGACTTCATTGCGCCGATAGATGCCGTTTTGATGGGGCGCAGCACCTATCAGCAGGTGATGCGCTGGGGTTGGCCCTATGAGACGCGCGCGGGCTATGTGCTGACGCGACAGGACGACTTTACCGGTGACCATGTCACGGCCGCCGGTGACATAGACACCCTGCGCGCCGCCATCGCGGCAAACGGCCACAAAACCATCTGGGTCATGGGCGGGGGCGAAACCCAACGCGCCGCGCTCGATGTAGGCATGTTTGACGCGATCACCCTGTTTGTTATGCCCACCCTTCTGGGCGCTGGCCTGCCGTGTTTTACGCCCGGAGCCCAGCGCGATCTGGATCTGACCCAGATCACCCGGAAACCCGGGGGCATTGTACAACTCGACTACAAATTTAAGGAGCAGACCCAATGAGCAAAGCCTTCGCTTCCCAGGGCGACACGCAGGAAAAAACCATCTCCTTCACCGAAGTCGGCGATGGGCTTTATGCTTTCACGGCCGAAGGGGATCCCAACTCCGGTGTGATCATTGGCGATGACAGCGTGATGATTGTCGAGGCGCAGGCCACGCCCCGTCTGGCGCAAAAGGTGATCGACTGTGTGCGTTCTGTGACCGACAAGCCGATCTCCCATCTGGTGCTGACCCATTACCACGCCGTGCGCGTGCTGGGGGCCTCAGCCTATGGCGCCGATCAGATCATCATGAGTGATGCCGCCCGCGCCATGGTGGTGGAGCGCGGACAGGAGGACTGGGACAGCGAATTTCAGCGCTTCCCGCGCCTGTTTGAAGGTCATGAAAGCATCCCCGGCCTGACCTACCCCACCACCACTTTCCGCGAGAAGATGACGGTCTACCTCGGCAACCGGCGTGTTGACCTCATGCATCTGGGCCGCGCCCATACCGCAGGCGACATCGTCGTGCATGTGCCTGACCAAAACGTCATGTTCACCGGCGACATCGCGGAATACCACTCAGCGTGCTACTGCGGCGACGGGCATTTTGGCGACTGGGGCACCACTCTGGATGCGATCAAAGCCTTTGATCTGGATGCCATTGCACCGGGCCGCGGCGATGCGCTCATTGGCAAAGACATGGTCAACGCCGCCATCGCAAGCACCCGCGACTTTGTGCAAAGCACCTACCGCCCGGCGGCGCAGGTGGCCGCACGCGGCGGCTCATTGAAAGAGGCTTGGGACGCGGTGCGCGCCGCCTGTGATCCGAAATTTGCCGACTACGCAATTTATGAGCACTGCCTGCCGTTCAACGTCGCCCGCGCCTATGACGAAGCCCGCGGCATCGACACCCCGCGCATCTGGACCGCCCAGCGCGATCTGGAGATGTGGGAGGCGTTGCAGTGTTAGTGGCGGCGATGAATGTTGCCTTTGCCATGTTTTTCTTCGGAACGTTCGTGTTTGGGGCCTGCAGCATCGTTTCAATAGCGCTACTGTCATCGCGTGCAGCAGACGACACAGACGATTTCAGCCTGTTTAGGCGCCCGTACAGCGCGAAACATATGCAACAGTCCAGCGCAGCTGTGGAAACGATGAACCGCCTAGAAAAAGAAACAAAGCTTGGACGGTTCGCCAACAAGTCCTTGGCGATGATGACGCTCTTCGGAGTGCTTATGATCGCAACAATTGCACTCGACTTAGGCCTCTCAAAGCATCTGGTGCAGCCTTCTGCGCTCTTCGCCAGCGGAGAGACGGAGGCAGTCAAGAAATGATCCATATATGCCAATCTTCCGCTTCGCCAAAACCCACATATTTGACCGATATCATGGCGGGAAGCGGCAGGATTTGGCAGCCTTTTGCGCGAAACGCGCGCAAACACGGAGGAGCACTATGACCAAGATTTTTGACGTCCCGCTCTACGCCTATCAGCGCAGTCTGGATCAGGACGCCTCGGTGCCGGTGCGCCATCCGGTTCTGATCATCGGCGCAGGCCCTGTGGGTCTCACCACCGCGATTGATCTCGCTCAGCTGGGCGTGCCGGTGGTGGTGCTTGATGACAATGACCGCGTGGTGACCGGCTCCCGCGCGATCTGTTTCGCCAAACGCCCGCTGGAAATTCTCGACCGTCTGGGCTGCGGGCAACAGATGGTCGACCACGGCGTCGGCTGGTCCAAGGGCAAGGTCTTCTTTGATGACCGCCCGGTCTATGATTTCAACCTGACCGATGAGCCGGGCCACAAACGCCCTGCTTTCATCAATCTGCAGCAATACACCTTTGAGCGCCTGCTGGTGGAGCAGATCCGCGAGATGCAGAGCGCGGGCGCGCCCATCGAAATTCGCGGCTGCAACAAGGTTGAGGCCATTGGCCAGCACTATGATCACGTGGCCATTGAACTGGACACCCCCGAGGGCAGCTACACCCTGGAGGCGGATTGGCTGATCGCCTGTGACGGAGCCAATTCCCCCACCCGCCGTATGCTGGGGCTGGATTTTGACGGTCAGGTCTTTGAGGACAATTTCCTCATCGCTGATGTGGTCATGCAGGCCAATTTCCCGACCGAGCGCTGGTTCTGGTTTGATCCGCCGTTCAATCGCGGCCAATCCGCCCTACTGCACAAACAGCCTGAAAACGTCTGGCGGATCGACTTGCAACTGGGCCGGGACATCGACAAGGAGCGCGAAAAACGCCCCGAAAACGTGATCCCGCGCCTCAAGGCCATGCTGGGAGAACATGTGGAGTTCACTCTGGATTGGGTCTCGATCTACACCTTCCAATGCTGCCGCATGGAGCAGTTTGTGCATGGCCGGACGATCTTTGCCGGAGATTCCGCGCATCAGGTCTCCCCCTTTGGCGCGCGCGGAGCCAACTCGGGCCTGCAGGATGCCGACAATCTGGCTTGGAAGCTGCACCTTGTGCTGTCCGGCAAAGCGCCAAACAGCCTGATCGAGAGCTACAACACCGAGCGCGCGCAGGCCGCAGATGAGAACATTCTCAACTCCACCCGCTCCACGGAGTTCATAACGCCCAAGTCGGACATGAGCCGCCTGTTGCGGGACGCGGTGCTGGATCTCTCGGCCCACCACGCCTTTGCGCGCCCACTGGTGAATTCCGGGCGGCTCTCCACGCCCTGCACCTATGACAGCAGCCCTCTGATCAGCGCGGATGCGCTGGCGGCACCCGCGCTCACCCGCCCCGGCAGCCCCTGCCCGGACGCCCCCATCGGCAAAGGCCATATGCTGGATCATCTCGGCAATCAGTTCATCTTGCTGACCATTGATGCGGATGCCCCGGATCATCTGGAGGAATGCGGCGTCACCGCGCTGCGTCTGGCGCTGTCTGTGCGCGATGATCCCTCGCTCACCCTGAAGCGCCAGTATCTTGGGGACTGCCCCTCCGGCGTCTACCTGATCCGGCCCGACCAACATGTCGCCGCCCGCCGCGACACCTTTGATGAGCGCCACTTCCGCGCCGCCCTGCGCCGCGCCACCGGTAAGGATTGATCTGATGTCTGACGTTTTGACACTTGCTGCAAACTTTGAGGACGCCGACGCCTTCTTCGCCGCCCTCACCGAGGCCCACGACGGGCTCACCCGCGCCGAAAGCGACGCGTTAAACGCCCGTCTGATCTTTGTGCTCGCCAATCACATAGGCGATGCGCGCGCATTGACCGACGCCATCGCCGCGGCCCAATCTGCAGGCACGCCTGCGTGAGCACCGTGCTCTATGACTATTGGCGCTCATCCGCCAGCTACCGCGTGCGGATCGCGCTGCATCTCGCAGGCGTCCCGTTTGAGCGCGTCATTGTGGATCTGCTTGCCGGCGCGCACAAAGCACCGGACCATCTGGCGCGCCACCCGCAGGGCCTTGTGCCTGTGCTGAACATCGACGGGCATCGCCTCACGCAATCTCTCGCCATCCTGGACTACCTGAATGACACACGGGGCATGAGGCTGCTGCCTCAAGATCCGGCCCAAGCCGCGCGGGTCCGCGCGCTGGCTCATACGGTGGCGGTGGATGTGCATCCGGCCTGCAACCTCTCCGTAGTCCGCCACGCCACCCGTGCGGCCCCCGACCCGGCGCAGGCCACCAAAGCCTGGATGCAGCGCTTTATCCGCCCGGGCCTCGCGGCCTTTGAGGCGCAGCTTGCGGCTTTCAGCCAAACGCCCTTTGCCTGCGGAGAGACATTATCGTTGGCGGACATCTGTCTCATCCCGCAGCTCTATAATGCCGCCCGCTGGGAGGTGGACACCAACGACCTGCCCCGCATCCATGCGGTGGCGACAGCCTGCGCCGCGCACCCCGCCTTTGCGGCCGCACATCCCGATCAGCTCAGATCCGCAGGCTGAGCAATCAGAGGTCGATCTCGTTTAACTGGTTGAGCAGATCCAACAGCTGATCATAGCGCTCACCGCCCATATGATCCTTCAGCTGCTGGGCATATTGATGCGCCGCAGGGATATTGTCGTCGATCAGCTTACAGCCCACAATCGTCGCCCGGATCACCTGCCGCCGCCCATCTTTCTCATCGCGCTCCCGCGTGATGTAGCCCTTCTCCTCCAGCTTGTGCAAAATCCGCGTCAAACTGGGCAGCAACAGCACCGCACGCTCGGCGATAGAGGTCGGATCCATCGGCCCCTCTTCCACCAAAACGCGCACCACACGCCACTGTTGTTCGGTCACACCAACGTTCGCCAGCATGGTCCGCGCAGGTTTCATCACCTTCTCGCGGGCACGGAGCAACACGATGGGGAGAGACTGAGTAGTACTGAGAATATTTGTATTGCCTGTCATGAAACATTGATGCACCGGAACCGCTTAAAAGGCAATTTCTTTAGCTTGAAATTGCACTTTTCCGACCTACCTTCACCAAGGAATTTCACCAGCATCAGAACCCGCGTCAGAATGGGGCCCGCGCGGCCGCAAAACCGCTATGCCGCCCGCGCCCGCAGGTTCCGCGCCGCCAGCGCATAGCCGCCCGCCGCACCATCCACAAAATGCATGTGAGAGCGCTCCACCGGTGCCGGCACGATACAGGTCATCATCGCCGCATCCTGCGTGTGCAAACCGTATCGGATCACCCCGCGCGCCTGTGCCGCTTCCAGCACCGCCGTGATCTGCGCCTGCATCGCCGGATCACAATCCAGCGTCATTTTCAGACCGTCATCAAACTTCTGGTAGTCCGCATTGCGCGATACATCCGCCGTATAGAGCACCGGATCAAACCGGCCCAGCCGCGTCCCGCTGCGAAACAGACACCATATCAAAGCGCTGCTGCAGGTCAGCTTCGCCCGCCGCCACCACACCGGGCCACCGCCACGGATATGCGCCTCAATATCAAGCCCCGGCGGCGGGAACACCGCCTTTGGCCCCTTCTGCGGCAGCGGATGCCCACCGCGCGCCCTGTCCTGCGTGGCCGCAATCACCTCTTGGGCAACCTGCGCAAACGCCGCCTCCGAGATGCCCTCGCGCGGCACCACCACCAGCGACAGGATCACCCCGCGCGCAGCCTCCACATTGGCCCACTGACAGCTCAGCCCGCTGAGATCCGGCGCGGCTGAGGCCTGACCTTCCGCAATCCCGAACCGCCCCGCCTTCATCTCTGCTTCCAGCCAGGTCAGCCCGCCGCCGGAGAAGCTGGCGTAATCGACCTCTTCGGCAGGTGCATAGCGCGCCACGCGCACCTCCTGCCCGGCCGCCCGTATTTCGCCCACCGTGGCCATCGCCACCCGCAGGTTCAACCCGTATTCCTCGCGCGCCCAGCGCCGCACCGCATCCAACGCCGCCTCCGCCTGCGCCCGCTGCTCTGGCCAAACCGCAAACTGCGCCCCGTCGCCGCCAAAAACGTAAGGCAGCCGCGCCATCTGCGCCGCATTGAGCTGCGCTGAAATCACCGCCGCCCCCACGAGGTTCACCGTTTTGTAGCGCCCCTGCGCAATCTCCTGTGTCGAGCCGACAATATCAGCCGCCCCCACGACCCAGTCATCTGGCAAAGGGGCATAGCCCTCAGGCTCCGCCATACGGTCAAATTCACTGAAGCGCGGCAAGGTTTCATAAAACCCGCCCTGCTGAGGCTGTTCCGATAACGTGGTCATGCGCCGGCCCTATACGGTTCCACTGCCAAGATTACGCAACAAGTCGCGGCGAGGTTCAGGGTGTTTCAGCGCCATCACACCTTTGTGCGCAGCGCCTCCCACCAATCAAACCACACCGCAATTGGCGCGCGCCCTCTTGCCATTTGGACAGACATGCTGTCCTGTCCCGCGCGAGGGAGGAATTTTCATGCGCGCAGATTTGATCTTGCTGTGCTTGGCCTATGTGCTGAGCCAGTTTTTCCGGGCCTTTTTGGCAGTGCTGACACAGGTGCTGGAGGTCGACCTCGGCGCCACCGCAGCTGATCTCGCCTTTGCCTCCGGCCTCTGGTTCCTGATCTTTGCGGGCATGCAAATCCCTGTGGGCGCAGCACTGGACCGCTTTGGGCCGCGCCGCACCACGGCCATCCTGCTGCTTATTGGCGGCGGAGGCGGTGCCGCGCTCTTTGCCATGGCCACCGCGCCGATCCATATCTCCATTGCCATGGCGCTCATCGGGATTGGTTGCTCTCCGGTTCTTATGGCCAGCTATTTCATCTTTGCCCGCAGCTACCCTCCGGCGCGCTTTGCCACCCTGGCCGCGCTCACGCTCGGCATTGGCTCCGTGGGCAACCTGATCGCGGCCTATCCCACCGCATGGGCGGCAGAAACCATCGGCTGGCGCGCCACGCTCTGGGTGCTCGCGGCCGTCAGCAGCGTGATCGCAATAGCCTCCTGGCGCATGGTGCAAGACCCGCCGCCCGCGCAAAGCGACAGCCGCGGCTCCGTGCTGGATCTGCTCAAACTCCCCGCCGTCTGGCTGCTAATCCCGCTGATGTTTGTGAACTATATGCCCTCGGCAGGCATTCGCGGCCTCTGGATCGGGCCTTATCTGTCTGATGTCTTCTCCCTCACCACCGGCGAAGTGGGGCAGGCCACGCTCGCCATGGGGCTGTCGATGATCCTAGGCACCTTTGTCTATGGCCCGTCAGATCGCCTCCTTGGCACCCGCAAATGGGTGATCATCGGCGGCGCGTCTGTGTCCGCTGCCGCGCTGATCGGCCTCACGCTGTTTGCCAACCATGGCGCGCTCAGCGCGGTGGTGCTGATGTCCATCGTCGGCTTTGCCGGAGCGGCGTTCCCGGTGATGATCGCGCATTCGCGCAGCTTCTTCCCCGAACATCTCACCGGTCGCGGCGTCACCCTGATGAACCTCTTTGGCATCGGCGGCGTGGGCGTGATGCAATTTGGCTCCGGCAAGCTGCATAGCGCCATTGCCCCCTCAAATCCGCTTCTGGCTTATCAGGTGATTTTCGGCTGCCTCGCCGCGCTTCTCATCATCGGCGCGCTGATCTATTGCTTCTCCGAAGACCGGCTCGACTGAGCGGTTTCAATGCTGCGAATTCACCGACTTGTGAGCCATGATCGCAAAGCGGAATGGCCCTCATAAGCAATTTCCGCCACCCGCCCCCTTTTTTCTTGAGGAAAACAGGGCTAAGAGGGCGCGTCGTTTAAAATGGAGACCTAAGATGGGCTATCGCATCGTCGTCGCAGGCGCCACGGGCAACGTGGGTCGCGAAATGCTGAACATTCTGGAGGAACGCCAGTTCCCAGTGGATGAGCTTGCCGTTCTGGCCAGCCGCCGCAGCCAGGGCACCGAGGTCACCTTCGCCGACAAAACCCTGAAGATTCAGGACATTGAACAATTCGACTTCTCGGGCTGGGACATGGCGCTCTTTGCCATTGGCTCTGACGCCACCAAGAAATTCGCCCCCATCGCGGCGGCCGCAGGCTGTGTCGTGATCGACAACAGCTCGCTCTACCGCTACGATCCGGACGTGCCGCTGATCGTGCCTGAGTGCAACGCCGACGCAATCCACGGCTATTCCAAGAAAAACATCATCGCCAACCCGAACTGCTCCACTGCGCAGATGGTTGTGGCGCTGAAGCCACTGCACGACCGCGCCAAAATCAAGCGCGTGGTGGTCTCCACCTATCAGTCCGTGTCCGGCTCCGGCAAAGACGCGATGGACGAGCTCTGGGATCAGACCAAAGCGGTCTACAACCCGACCTCCGACGTGCCGCCAAAGGTCTACACCAAAGAGATCGCCTTCAACGTGATCCCGCACATCGACGTCTTCATGGAAGACGGCTCCACCAAAGAAGAGTGGAAGATGGTCGCGGAAACCAAGAAGATCGTCGACAAAGACATCAAAGTCACCGCCACCTGCGTGCGCGTGCCTGTGTTTGTGGGCCACTCCGAGTCGATCAACATCGAATTCGAAGAGTTCCTGGACGAAGACGAAGCCCGTGACATCCTGCGCGAAAGCCCCGGCATCATGGTCATCGACAAGCGCGAAGACGGCGGCTACGTCACCCCGAAAGAATGTGTAGGCGACTTCGCAACCTTCATTTCCCGCATCCGTCAGGACAGCACCGTAGAAAACGGCATCAACCTGTGGTGTGTCTCCGACAACCTGCGCAAAGGCGCGGCCCTGAACGCGGTTCAGATCGCCGAAACCCTGGGCCGCGAAGTGCTCAAAAAGGGCTAAGCCCCGCGCTTATAGGTTTCAGAAAGGCGTCCCCCGGGGCGCCTTTTTTGTGAGATAGGGGCAGCGTGCGACCGCGGGTGTGCGCCGCCCCCCGCACCTTCGACGTCCCGCCTCCGGCGCTTCTGGCAATCCCCCGCCCATGGGAGCACTCGGTCATAGCTCCCCTTGCCTCCGCTCTCGCGCCATGTTCGTCTCTCCCCAAACACAACACATAGGTGATTGATGAAAAACGTCATTTTAGCCGCCGCCCTGCTGCCACTCGCAAGCCCTCTCGCGGCGGATGTCATTGCGCTGAACGCCCCCGTCACAGCCGCCACGCTCTATTCCCAAGGGGCAACACTCACCCGCTCTGTGCCATTCACGGCCCCCGCAGGCGCGCATGAGCTGCTCATCACCAACCTTCCTGTTTCTCTGGACCCAAGCTCGGTGCGTGTTGCACTTGATGGCGCGACCCTTGGCGCCGTCACCCTGCGCAATGACCGCACGCAGCCCGTCGACCTCACCGACAGCGCGGAGCTGACCGCCGCCAAAGCCGCGCGCGACGCGGCCCGCGATGCCCTGCGCGCCTCTGAGGACGCCAAGGCCGATGTGCTCATGCATGCGCAGGCCGCAGAGGCCCGCCTCGCCTATCTCGCCACGCTGACCGCCCCCACAGACACCGCCGCCACACCGGAGACCCTGACCGCAACCCTCGCCCTGATTGGCGAACAGACCCTCGCCACACGGCAGGAAATCGCCGCGATCGAGCGTGACGCCCGCCGCTTTGAACAGGAGCTGAAGGACCGCCAGCAGAACCTGCAGGACGCGCAAAAACTGGTGGATGCCCTCACCCCCTCGCTGAGTGAGAACGCCATGCTCGCGATCTCCATCACCGCGCAGGAGGCCACAACCGGCACGCTTACTCTGACCCATCTTGTCGATCAGGCGCGCTGGCGACCAGTCTATGATCTGCACCTGACGACGGGTGACACCCCCGCGCTCTCCCTGCAGCGCGGTGCCTTCATTGGCCAATACACCGGCGAAGACTGGCGCAACGTCGCCGTGACGCTTTCCACCAGCCGCCCCGACGCGCAGACCCAACCGCAACAGCTCTGGCCCGATCTGCGCCGCATCCTGCCCCAGCAGGAGCAGCAGCTCTTTGCCACCGACAGCCGCGCTCTCAAAAGCGCGCCTGCCCCCATGGCGGAAATGGCGATCATGGCAGACACCGCCGTGGTGGACTTCGGCGATGGCATCAACGCCACCTACAGCTACAACACGCCGGTTGATCTCACCTCGGACGCCGATGCCCTGCGCATCGCACTGGACACGCTGGACCTCACGCCCACGGTCTACGCCCACGCCAACCCGCTTTATGACGAAACCGCTTTCCTCATGGCAGAGATCACCAACGATTTTGAGGAGCTCATCCTGCCAAGCGAGGACAGCAGCTTCTATCTCAACGGCACCTTTATTGGCGCCGGCCAGATGCCCCTTCTGGCCCAGGGCGACACAACCGAGCTCTCCTTTGGCCCGATCAACGGCCTACGCCTGACCGAAACCCTGGTTGCGCGCAACACCGGCGACAGCGGCGTGATCACCACCCGCAACGACCAGACCGAAGAGCGCATCCTCACAGCGGAAAACCTCACCGGTCAGACGTGGGATCTGCGCCTCTTTGGCCGCGTCCCCTATTCCGAGCAGGAAGACCTGCAAATCACATGGCAGGCCGCCCCCGCCCCGACCTCTGAGGATGTGGACGGGGACCGCGGCATCCTGATGTGGGAGCGCCCACTGGCTGCGGGAGACACCTTCACGGTCACGCTCTCCCACGCGCTCAAATGGCCCACAGACATGATCCTGCGCTAAGCCCGCGCCACCAAATCATCACGTAAATTTCCAAGATGGCGCCACAATCGGCGCCATTTTTGCCTCAAACTTAAATCAAATTCTACGTACAGGGGGCAGGCAAGCAGAGGAACAGCATATGTTCACGCGCATCGCTCAGCGCCTGTCTGGCGCCAGATCCAAGGAAGGCCCGCTGACAGCCAAGGCCCGCCAGCGCCGTCTCAAGGCACTCAAAATGCACGGCATTGCCCAAAAATCGCTGCTTGCCTAAAGCATTGTCCTTAAAAATCTGAAACGCTTAGTCTCCACCAACGCGCAGGAGGCGAAGCCGACCAGCCCCCGACCCTCCCCAAGGGAGGGGGCTTCACCCCCACCCAGGGTCGGGGGCCGGTCTTTGTGACGCGCACTGTCGTTTTGGAATTGTTGGGCGATGATCTAAGAGCTGCCCGCCCGCACGCCACTGGCATTTTGCGCGTGGGATGATAGCGTCCTCTCAGACAGGGAGAGACGCCAATGAGTTTTGAAATCTGGACAGTTTACGTCGTCACCGTGCTCGCCTTGATGAGCACGCCCGGCCCCAGCCAATTGCTGATGTTGTCAAACAGCGGCGCACATGGTTTCAGCCGCGCACTCTCCACTGCCGCCGGCGACCTCAGCGCAAACGCCCTGCAAATGCTGGCGGCGGGATTAGGACTTGCGGCGATCATTGCCGCCTCCGCCACGGCCCTCACCGTGATCAAATGGGCCGGTGTGGCCTATCTCATCTGGCTTGGCCTGCGCATGATCCGCCGCGCAAAACCCAATGATCCCCATCTGGCGCAAAACCGCAGCAGAGCCTCTCTGGGCAGCCTCTGGATGCAGGGCTTCATCACCTCTGCCGCCAACCCCAAAGCCGTGGTGTTCTTCGCCGCGCTCTTTCCACAGTTCCTGTCACCGGAAAGTGCCTTCTGGCCGCAATTCCTGATCCTCTCGGCCACCTATATCGTGATGGACGGCCTCTTCCTCTCCGCTTACGGCCTCAGCGCCAGCTGGATCGCCAAACGTTTCAAAGGCACGGCCCGCGTCTGGATTGAACGCATCGGTGGCAGCTTCATGATTGGGGCGGCCCTCCTGCTCGGGGCCAAATCCATCGGAGATCGGTAACACCCCACCTCCCGTTTTTTTTCGCCGCGCTTCCTCTTGCCAAAAATATCCCGGGGTGAGCCGCGTCTGAAAAACTGTCCGACGGACAGTTTTAGCGGCGGAGGGGCTGGCCCCTCAAACAAAAAGCCCGCAAGATTTGCGGGCTTTCAGCTTAGATCAAAGTAAATGGCAGCTTAGATCTGCACAAAGCCTTTGCTTGCGCCCTCATAGGCCTCAAGCCCACCTTCCGCGATATTGTGCCAAAGCCCGTGCAGGGTCAGGGTCCCCGCATCCACGCGCTCTTTCACAAAGGGGAAGGTCATCAGATTATCCAGCGAGACCAGCACAGAGCGTTTCTCCAGCGCGCGCGCCTGCTCGGTGGCGTCTTTGATGTCCGCCACATCCTCATAACCGGGGCGCAGCACGTCCATCCAGCGGCCGACAAAGCTGTCTTTCGCTTCCAGACCCGGCGCCTGCCCCTTGCACATGTCGATACAGCCCTGCACACCGCCGCACTGGCTGTGCCCCAGAACAACAACATGCGCCACCTTCAGCGCGGTCACCGCATATTCGATTGCAGCGCTGGTGCCGTGCTGGTTGCCATCAGGCTGAAACGGCGGCACGAGGTTGGCAATATTTCTGTGGATAAAAAACTCGCCCTGATCCGCGCCAAAAATCGAAGTCACATGCACACGGCTGTCACAGCAGCTGATGATCATGGCCCGTGGGTGCTGTCCTTCGGTGCCAAGATGGCGGTACCAGCTCTGGTTTTCTTCATATGTGGTGGCTTTCCAGCCCTGGTAACGTTGCACCAGATAAGACGGGAGCGGCTTGATATGATCCATAAGTTTTCCTCACGCGTTTTCGGAGGAATAGGAGAAATTTAGCTGTAATTCGAGGGAAAAGAACGCTCTAGGAAACTTTTTGAGAAGGTTTGCGTGATCATTATGGTCCAACCGTTTGGGTAACGGAAGAACTTGGGGTGAACTATGAACCAAATCGCAACGCTCAAAATGTCTGAGCCAGCCGTTGTTGATCAAGATGAACTTGCACGCGTCCTTGTCCGCATGGATCCAAAGGAAGCGGAAGAGACGTTTATGGGTCTGATCAAATCGCTGACGGATCACTTGGCCATGGCAGAGCAGCAGTATCAGGCCGAAAATTTCGCCGAATTGGCGGAGACGATGACGTTGGTGGAACTCATCGCCGGACGCCTGTGCATGACCGCACTGACCCATATTGCCGAAGATGTGATCGCCTGTTGCGAGCGGCGGGACACTGTAGCACTTTCAGCGACTTACGCGCGTTTGATCCGCGTTGGCGAATGCGCTTTGCGGGAAATTTGGGATCTGAAGCGCAGCTACATCTGATCGCGCTTGCAGGCAGCGCACCAACCGCTAGGCTGGCAGGTAAATGGCCAGTGATCGGCGAGAAAGGTGCGCGATGTCTCTCAAATTTGCTTCCCCTGACAGCTCCAATGTCATTCCTCTGCACGTCATAGACGTCGATGGATTTGATACGTGGGTGGCGGCGCAGCCTGCGCCGACCCGCGCTTTTGTGGCTGCCACGGGGTTCAAACCGGCCATCGGCAAATCCCTTCTGGTGCCTGATGCCGAAGGCCAGCCGCTGCTGGCGGTTGCGGGCTTTGGCACCGCCCAGACCCGTGCGCGCGGCCGATTTGCGCTGGCGGCGGCGGCCAGCACCCTGCCTGCAGGCACCTACACACTGGCCACGTCCCTGCCTGCGGGGGATCTGGAAACCGAGGCACTGGGCTGGCTGCTGACCGGCTACGCCTTTGATCGCTACAAAGACGCCTCAGGCTCGCCAGCGGCGCTGATCTGCCCCGAAGGCATTGACGCGGCCAAGCTCGAAGCGATTGCCGCCGGCGAAGCGCTCACCCGCGATCTGATCAACACCCCTGCTGCCGACATGGGCCCGCAGGATCTGGAGGACGCCGCAAGCGCGCTGGCTGGCACCTTCGGGGCCAGCTGCACCGTGACCACTGCCGACGCGCTTCTGGAAGACAACTTCCCGATGATCCACGCCGTTGGGCGGGCCGCCGCCCCGCACCGCGCCCCACGCCTGATTGACATGTCCTGGGGCAAAAGCGGCCCCAAGCTCACATTGGTTGGCAAAGGCGTCTGCTTTGACACTGGCGGGCTCAATCTTAAGCCCGGCGGCTCCATGGGCCTGATGAAGAAAGACATGGGCGGCGCGGCCACCGTGCTGGGCCTTGCCCATATGATCATGGCGCTGGATCTGCCCCTGCAGCTGCGCGTGCTGATCCCCGCAGTGGAAAACGCAGTCTCCGGCGACAGCTTCCGCCCCGGCGACATCCTGACCTCGCGCAAAGGGCTGACGGTGGAGATCAACAACACCGACGCCGAAGGCCGCCTCGTGCTGGCCGACGCGCTTGCGCTGGGGGCAGAAGACACCCCGGATCTGATGATCTCCATGGCCACCCTCACCGGCGCGGCCCGTGTGGCCGTGGGCCCGGATCTGTCGCCCTATTACACCGATGACGCCACCTTTGCCGCCGCATTGGAACAGGGCGCCGCCGCTGTGGCCGATCCGGTCTGGCGCATGCCCTTCTGGGAGCCGTATGAGAAAATGATCGAGCCGGGCATCGCCGATCTCGACAACGCACCGTCTGGGGGTTTTGCCGGTTCCATCACCGCAGCCCTGTTCCTGCGCCGCTTCGCAGAAGGCCCGCGCTATGCGCATTTTGACATCTATGGCTGGAACCCCTCCGCTGCCCCCGCCCGACCCAAAGGCGGCGTTGGCATGGGCGCGCGCGCCATTCTGGATGCCCTGCCAGAGATGCTGGATTTCTGATGGCGGACCCTCTGGACAGACGCCTGATCGCCAGCACCGGCAAAGTCGCCGCAGACCATCTGCGCGGCGTGGTGGAGGCAGAAACCTATGTCACACCTGCCGCCTATCGCGTCGCCATGGTGGTGACCGATCTGCTGTCCGCCCCCACCGGCGCGCGCGACCGCCAGCTGGTGCGCGGCGAAATTTTTCACGTGGTGCACAAGGAAATGGGCATGGCCTTTGGCTATGCCGACCGCGACGGCTATGTGGGCTGGGTCGACATCGGCGATGTGCTGAGCCACCCCAAACAAACGCCCACCCACCGCGTCTCTGCCGCGCGCACCTACGCCAAATCGACGCCGGGCCTGAAAATCATGGGGCTGGTCACACCCTTGCCTTACGGCACCCGCCTTGTGGTGCTGTCTGAAGAAGACGGCTGGTCCCGCATTGCATGGGACGGCGGACGGATCACCCGCGATCTTTATGTGCCCTCAGGCCACCTGAGCGCCGTGGATACCATCGAGCCTGACGCCGCTGCCGTGGCCGAACGGTTGATCGGCACGCCTTACCTCTGGGGCGGCAATTCAAGCTTCGGGCTGGATTGCTCAGGCCTTGTGCAGGCCGCGCTGCATGCCGCAGGACTGGATTGCCCCGGCGACAGCGATCTGCAGGAAGCTGCCTTTGAGGAGGCCAGCGGCACCTATCAGCGCGGCGATCTGCTGTTCTGGAAAGGCCATGTCGCCATGGTCACAGATGCCAACACGCTGATCCACGCCAACGCGCATCATATGGCTGTGGCCTATGAGCCCATTGCAGAGGCCATCGCCCGCATTGCCGCACAGGGCGACGGGCCGGTGACCTCCCACAAGCGTCCGACCTACGGAGATGCCGCATGAGCGATGATTTCTTCAAACCCGTCTCCGGCATGGATCTGCCCCGCTTTGCCGGGGTGCCCTCCTTCATGCGCCTGCCGATTATGGATCTGGAGCACACGCGCCTGCGCGACGTCGACGTCGGCCTGATCGGTGTGCCTTGGGACAGCGGCACCACCAACCGCCCCGGCCCGCGTCACGGCCCGCGCCAGCTGCGCGACGCCTCCACCATGATCCGCGCCCAGAACGGCGCGACCGGGGTGCGCCCCTTTGATTTGGTGAACTGTGCCGATCTTGGCGATGTGGGCCCCAATCCGGCAGATATTTTAGACAGTATGGAGCGGATCACCGCGTTTTATAAGCAGGTCATGGCCGCTGGCATCACGCCACTCACCGCAGGGGGGGATCACCTGACCAGCCTGCCCGTGCTGCGCGCATTGGCCAAAGACACCCCGCTGGGCATGGTGCATTTTGACAGCCACACCGATCTTTATCACAGCTATTTTGGCGGCACGATGTACACCCACGGCACGCCTTTCCGCCGCGCGGTGGAAGAAGGGCTGCTCGATCCCAAACGGGTGGTGCAGATCGGCATTCGCGGCAGCACCTATGATGACGAGGATACGGATTTTGCCAAATCCGTCGGCATCCGCGTGATCCGGATCGAGGAATTCTTTGCCCGTGGGGTGGCAGATGTGATGGCAGAGGCGCGCGAGATTGTCGGCACCGCGCCCACCTATGTGAGCTATGACATCGACTTTGTGGACCCGACCTTCGCACCCGGCACAGGCACGCCCGAGGTGGGCGGCCCCAACAGCTTTCAGGCGCTTGAGGTGGTGCGTGCGCTGGAGGGGCTCAACATTGTGGGCGCGGATCTGGTGGAGGTTTCACCACCTTTTGACAGCGCGGGCGGCACCGCGTTTCTGGGTGTCTCCATCATGTTTGAGCTGCTCTGTGTGATGGCAAACACCATCGCCTCACGACCCGCAGAAAGGTAAGGGCTCTGCCCTCGCCCCAACGCGGTTGGGGCTTCACCCGGGATATTTGACGAATGAGAAGCACTGGGTGGGGGGGGGCGTCAATCGACGGCGCGGATCAGCTTGCGTTCCAAGACCCGTAGCACGGTTTTGAGGTCGTGGCCGCGCTTGAGCACCTGACCATCCATGCCGATCACCGCGTAAAGCCCCTGCTTGTTGCGCAGCTTTGGGCGCTTCTCGATGCGATATAGCGGGTTTTCAGCTGTGCGCCGGAAGACGGAGAACACCGCCACTTCTTTCAATGAAGAAATTCCGTAATCCCGCCATTCTCCGGCCGCCACCATACGGCCATAGAGGCTCAGAATGATCGACAGCTCCGTGCGGTGAAACGCAACTTGCTGCGGCGGTTTGAAGGAAGGGTGCAGGGCGGTGGGCGGCTGTGCATTCATGTCTTCAGATTTGCGCCCTTTGCCCGCAAAATCAAGCCTCTCTCTGAAGCGCTGCCTGCTGCCTCATTTCCGCCGCAGATTTATCTGCAAAAGGCCTTCGTCCGATCCTCTTTTTGCCAAAGGGTAATGGAAAATTAAGGTCATAGCGACGACTACGCTACTCCCGGCGGCGCGGCTTTATTGCCCCCACCCAGTCTGCGCCGCCGGGGGGCACTTTTCCCAGACAGTTTGCTCCCCTGCGCAAAGACGCAGCAGGCCGCACGCAAAGCCACCCCGCAATGAGTTTACTTGCTTTTCTCCGCCACTTTGCTCTGTAGTGCGCGCAGCCAAAATCTAAGGATATCGCCGTGTTTCGCACTCTTACTCTGTCTTGCCTTCTGTTGCTCGCAAATGCCGCCACCGCCCATAACGGCGTGAAAGACCCTCAGGTCATGGCCCGCATGATGGCCATGGAGAGCATCGGCTCCGCCTTCAAAACTCTGGTGAGCATGGCCAAGAACGAAACGCCGCTGCATCAGGCCAAGGCCCGCATGGCGCGCGACACAATTGTGCAGCACTCCGGCAACATCAAAGCCCTGTTTGAAGCGCAGGCCAGTGACCCGAAATCCGAGGCGCTTCCGGCGATCTGGGCGAACTGGGAAGATTTCTCCGACCGCGCAGACGATCTGACCACATCCGCGCAAGCGCTGGATTTCAAAGACCGCGCGGCGCTGGCAGACACATTGGGTGCCGTGGGCGGCGCTTGCCGCGCCTGCCACAAGCAGTACCGCGAAAAGAAATAAAGCCCTGCGCCCTGCGGCACATCAGCCGCAGCTGACCTCAATAATCTTGCCCGCGTCATCGTGGATCACATTGAGGCGCTGCTGATTGAAATCCATCGTGGCGGGGGAGTTTTCCCCCAACACGCGCACCACCTCAGGTGTGGTGACCCCCTCCAGCGCGCCCTTGTCCTGCCCGACCAGAAAGGCAAACGCCTCCGGATCACAGGTCGTGCTGCCTTGGCTCACCACCTCTTCCTCTTTGCAGGCCACCAGTGCCGTCAGGCTCAGGGCCATCAAACCGATCATACGCATCTTCTCTATCCCTCTCATTGCGCCCGCGCGCCTTGCCCCCCCTGCCACATCCGCCCGGCCTTGCACAACCAACGGTTTCGCCTGCTTTGATCCACACGCGGCGTGGCGCAATTCGGGCTTGCGACGTCGCCATTAAGGTTGCATAGCGCGCGGGTTTCAACCACGCTCTGAGCAAATCATGGAGGATAAGCAAAATGATGCGTACCCGTGCCGCCGTCGCGCTAGAAGCCGGCAAGCCTTTGGAAATTATGGAAGTGAACCTCGAAGGCCCGAAAAAGGGTGAGGTTCTGGTGGAGATCAAGGCCACCGGCCTGTGCCACACCGATGAATTCACCCGTTCCGGCGCGGACCCTGAAGGGTTGTTTCCCTCCATCCTCGGCCACGAAGGCGCAGGCGTTGTGGTGGAAGTCGGCGAAGGTGTGACCACCCTGAAGCCCGGCGACCACGTGATCCCGCTCTACACCCCGGAATGCCGCGAATGTCACGCCTGTCTGTCGGGCAAAACCAACCTCTGCACCGCGATCCGCGGCACGCAAGGCCAAGGCCTGATGCCCGATGGCACCACCCGTTTCTCCATGCTCGACGGCACGCCGATCTACCACTACATGGGCTGCTCGACCTTCGCAAACCACACGGTTCTGCCGGAAATCGCGCTCGCCAAAGTGCGCGAAGACGCGCCGTTTGACAAAATCTGCTACATCGGCTGCGGCGTCACCACCGGCATCGGCGCGGTGATCAACACCGCTGGCGTGGAAATCGGCTCCTCCGCGGCAGTCTTCGGCCTCGGCGGCATTGGTCTCAACGTGATCCAGGGCCTGCGCATGGCCGGTGCCGACATGATCATCGGTGTGGATCTCAACAACGACAAAGCCGAGATGGCCAAGAAGTTTGGCATGACCCACTTCGTGAACCCTTCCGAGCTGCCCGAAGGCCAGTCGGTGACCGAAGCAATCATCGCGCTCACCAAAACCGAGAAAGACCAGTTCGGCGGCGTGGACTATTCCTTTGACGCCACCGGCAATGTGCAGGTCATGCGCGACGCGCTGGAATGCTCCCACCGCGGCTGGGGTGTCTCCGTGATCATCGGTGTGGCACCCGCCGGGGCTGAGATCTCGACCCGTCCGTTCCAGCTGGTCACCGGCCGCGTCTGGAAAGGCACCGCCTTTGGCGGCGCAAAAGGCCGCACCGACGTGCCCCAATTCGTTGACTGGTACATGGACGGCAAGATCGAGATCGACCCGATGATCACCCACAAACTGACGCTGGATGAGATCAACCACGGCTTTGATCTGATGCACGAAGGCAAATCCATTCGCGCAGTGGTGGAGTTCTAAACCGCTTTCCTAAAAAACAAAAACGGTTCGCTTCGGCGGCCCGTTTGCTTTTTGCCTACACAGTGCGCCCGGCCTCACCGCCCCCATAGCGCGCCATGAACATCTCCACGGCGCCTTCAACCACGTGCTCCACCTCATCTGCCGCAAACTCTGTCTGCACGCCGGTCACCTGCCGCAGAAACAGCCCGGCCTTGCACAGCTCCGCAAACTGGTCCGCTGCCAGTTTCTTATCGGGCACCCGCAGCTCCCCGCGCGCTTCTGCTTCAGCAAAAAACGCCATCAACCGGCTCTGACAAAGCTGTGGTCCGGAGGTGTAAAACTGCTGCCCCAGCTCGGGAAACCGGTCCCCTTCTGACACACAGACCCGAAACATATTGCGCCCGAACTCGGACAGGATGATCCCCATCAGCCCGCGCCCGACCACGCGCAAAACCTCGGCGGCCGGTTGCGTGCCATCCACCGCCGCCTCAAGCTGTTCGGCCTGCTCCGCACATTCCTGACGCGCAACCTCCATGAACAGCATCCGCTTATCGGGGAAATAGTTGTAAAGCGTCGCCTTGGAGACCTGCGCCGCCTGCGCAATATGGTCCATACTCACACTTTCAAACCCATGCTGCATGAACAGACGCCGCGCATGATCCAGAACCTGCGCAAATTTCCGGCCTTGCCGAATGATGGGGCTTTGGGTGTTCATAAAGCTGTGCTGACCTCTTGGCTGGCGTGCGTCCAGACAGTACACCGCCGCTTTCCCCTGCGGCAAGTCCGGTTGCGAAACTTGTTTCGACAGCGCCGCAAAACCTGGATCCTCCAAAACCGCTAGTCGTCCTGTGTGCTCTCCGCCAGCCCCTGCGCCCAGTTCTGCGCCCAAGGGCCAAAAGGGGCCAACAGTGCAAACAACTCATGGCCAGCAGCACTCAGTTCATACCCCGCATCGCCGCGCTGCACCAACCCGCTGGCCATCAACTCTTTGAGACGCCGGTTCAGCACCGTTGGCGACACTTGCTCGCACCGCGCCTGCAACGCGCGAAAGGTCAGCGCCCCGTCTGAAAGCTGCCACAAAACCCCAAGCGCCCAGCTGCGCCCCAAAAGGTCAAACAGCGCCATGATCGGCTTGCCGGTCTTTGAGCCGCGCACGGGGCGGCCGGGTGTTGGCACCTGATGCGTCATAGATCCTCCTTGCTACACATTTGATAGCACACTATTGCTACACAAAACGTAGCGAATCTTGTGAGCCCTGTCATGACCCTTCTTCCCCTTCTTGCCGCGCTGGGTGCCTCCTTTGGCTGGGCCAGTGGCATCGTGATTGCCCAATCCCCTGCAAAGCAGTTGGGGGCCTTTGCCTTCACCCATATCCAGCTGGTCGCCTGCGGGGTGCTTGCTGCCGCGCTCACCACCGCGCTCGGACATTGGCACAGCGTCCCGTGGCAGTTCTGGCCTGCCTTTGTGTTCAGCAGTGTCTTTGGCATACTGCTGGGCAACCTTGCCATGATCGCCTGCCTGCGCAGAGGCGGCCCCAGACGCACAGAGCTGCTGCTGTCTCTGAAAGCCCCCATCGTTGGCGGCATCGCCTTTTTCTGGCTCGGGGAAGTGCCCACGCCAGCTGATATCCTCGGCGCAACCATCACCCTGATCGGGGTCTGCATCGCCATTGTTTTTGGCACCAACACCCAATCCCAAAGCGACGCGCGCTTTGCTCCATTGCTGCATATTGTGGGCTTGGGCGTGGTGGCCACCGCATTGCAGGGGGCTGGTTTTCTGGCCATGAAACCCGCGCTCGAAGCCGGGCTGTCCCCCATCGCGGCCACCGCCCTGCGCCTGCTGGGTGCCGCAGCCTTGATTTCTGTGATGGCCTGCCTGCCAATGAAAGCCGTGAAACCGCATGCCGCGCTCGATCTGCCTTTGCTGGGCAAAACCATCCTGCCGGGGGTGATCGGCTATATATTTGCCTCCTCGCTGCTACTCTTTGCCTTTGCGCATCTGGATGCGGGCATCGCCGCAACACTGGGCGCATTGTCCCCGGTGCTGATCTTGCCGATCCTCTGGGCCAAGGAGCGCCTTCGGCCACACCCCATGGCCCTTATGGGCGCGCTGATCGCCGTGTCAGGCACAGCGGTCATCGCCTTGCTCTAACGCCTGTGCACAATCACGAGGTTGCATCAGAGCGCGGCCTATTTCGTCGTCATTTGGCCGTGAAATAGATGACTTGTCCTGCGTCCAAATCCCTAAATCATCGTCCAGCAAATCTGTAACAACTGTGGCAGGTCACATAGACCGGCCCCCGACCCTCCCCAAGGGAGGGGGCTGGTCGGCTTCGCCTCCTGCGCGCTGGTAGAGACCAAGCGCCTCAGGTTTTCACGACGATGATTTGGAACTGAGCAATTTTGGACTGAAGCTGATGCGACCTCCTGATTGCCCACAGGCCCCAGCCCGCCCTTGCCACCTGCACCAAACCTGTTAAGCCTTGGCCATGCTGGCAATCTTTCTGAAAACACTGCCGTTTTTTGCGCTCATTGGCCTTGGCTATTGGGCCGGGCGCACGCGGTTCTTCTCAGAGGAGGCCACGGCCTATCTCACCAAGTTTGTGTTCTACTTCGCGCTGTCGGCGATGCTGTTCCGCTTTGCCGCCAATCTCAGCCTCGCCGAGGTTCTGAACTGGCGCCTGATGGGGGCTTATCTGATGGGCAGCTGCGTGATTTACGGGCTGGCGACCAGCATTGCCATGCTGCGCAAACAGGATGTGGCCACCGCCGCTGTCGAGGCGCAATGCGCCACTATCGGCAATGTCGGCTTTTTGGGCGTGCCCATGCTGACTCTTCTGATGGGGCCAGACGCCATCGGCCCTGTGATGCTGGTGCTGGCGGTGGATCTGATTGTCTTCTCCAGCCTCATTGTGATCCTGATCACCGGCTCACGGGACGGGCGCATGAACCTCGCGATCCTGCGCACGGTTGCCGCCGGTTTGATTCGCAATCCTATGATAGTGGCGATTTCGCTGGGCTTTGCCTGGTCGGCCCTTGCGCTACCGATCCCCGCGCCAGTGAACGAGTTTCTGGCCATCCTTGGCGGCGCGGCCACTCCGGGGGCGCTCTTTGCCATTGGCGCGTCGCTGGCCAGCAAATCAGCCGAGCGCGTGCAGGTGGCGGTCTGGCTCAGCTTTGCCAAATTGGTGCTGCATCCGCTGTTTGTGGCCATTGCCGTGCTGTGGATTTTGCCGATTGATCCCTATTCCGCCAGCGTCGTGATCGCCGCCGCGGCCCTGCCGGTGGCTGGCAATGTCTATATGCTTGCACAGCACTATGGCGTCGCTCCGCATCGGGTGTCCGCCGCCATTCTTTTTTCCACCGTCGCATCCATCGCAACGGTCTCGCTGGTGATTGCATGGGTCAGCCAGTTCTGACATTTTGGCGCAAACCGTTTGGCAGGAGCCCCACCCATGGAATTGATCTCTGAAAACCGCGCCTTTGGCGGCACTCAAGGCGTCTACACACACAATGCGCACAGCACACGCTGTGACATGACTTTTGGCCTCTTTCTGCCCGAAGAAGCCAAGGTCGGCCCGGTGCCGCTCATCTGGTATCTCTCCGGCCTGACCTGCACCCATGAAAACGCCATGGTGAAGGCGGGCGCACAGCAATGGGCCGCCGAACAGGGCGTTGCGCTGGTCTTCCCCGACACCTCGCCCCGCGGCGAAGGCGTGGCGGATGATCCGGCTTATGATCTGGGTCAGGGCGCGGGCTTTTATGTGAATGCCACCCAAAAACCATGGGCGCCGCACTATAACATGTGGGACTACATCGCCGAGGATCTGCCGTCCTTCCTGCAGGAAGAATTCCCGGTGGATCTGTCGCGTCAGTCCATCATGGGCCACTCCATGGGTGGCCACGGCGCGCTGACGCTGGCCATGTCCCTGCCCGGCCGCTTCCGCTCCGTGTCAGCCTTTGCCCCCATCGCCAACCCAACTGCGGCGGACTGGGGCCGCAAACAGCTTTCTGCCTATCTGGGTGACGACGAAGCCGCCTGGGCCGCCCATGACGCAACGCTTCTGATGCGCGAGAAAGGCTTTGACGGGCCGATCCTTGTGGACACCGGCACCGACGATCAGTTCATTGATCTTTTGCGCCCCGAAGCGCTGGCCGAAGCCGCCAACGCCCGCCGTCAGGAAGCCATCCTGCGTCTGCAAAAAGGCTATGATCACAGCTACTTCTTTGTGTCGTCCTTCATGGAAGAGCACATCGCCTTCCACGCCGAAGCGCTCTACGCCGACTAAGAACAGGACAGCCCCAAAATGACTGCGATTTATGTGGATGCCGACGCCTGCCCGGTGAAAGCCGAGGTCGAACGGGTCGGCACCCGCCACAAGGTCAAAATCTACGTTGTCTCCAACGGCGGTCTCCGGCCCAGCCAGAACCCGCTTGTGGAAAACGTGATTGTGCCCGAAGGCCCGGATGTGGCCGATATGTGGATCGCAGACCGCGCCCAAACGGGGGATGTTGTCATCACCGGCGACATCCCTCTGGCCGCAAAATGCGTGGAGGCCGGAGCCCGCGTGCTCAAACACAACGGCGAGGCCCTCACCGCGGCCAACATCGGCAATGTGCTGGCCACCCGCGATCTCATGGCAGACCTGCGCGCCGCAGACCCGTTCCGTCAGGGCGGCGGCAAAGGCTTCACAAAGGCGGACCGCTCCCGCTTTCTGGATGCGCTTGAGCGCGAGCTGCGCGCCGCCAAGCGCTAATCCCAAAACGGCCGTTTACACCGCTTCCCCAACCAGCAGGCGCTCCATCCGCGCAAGGTTCTGGCGCCAGCCGCCTTCCACCATCGGCAGATACTCCACAAAACAGATCCGCTCTGTAAGCGACGCCGCCACCGGCACCATCGACACCCCGAGCTTGGTGTGCTCGCCCGCAGGCGCAAGGGTGATCGTGGTCAGAATATCCTGCGGCCAATTCGGCAACGACTGGCTTGGCGCTTTCTGCCAATCCGCATCGGTCGATTGATGCAGCCAGACCAGACGCGCTTTTTCCTCAATGGTCTTGAACAGAATGCGGCTGTGGTCACATTGCCCGTTAAACCGCATTTCCGTGCGCCACTCGCTACCTTCCTCAAAGGCAAAGCCATGGGTCACGGTCTCAACACCCGCCCCATACCACTGCCCAAGCAGCGACGGCGCACTCAAGGCGGCCCAGACCTGATCCATCGAAGCCGCAATATCGCGCTCCAAGGTGAATACCGGCACGTCGATCATGACCCTAGTGTTCCTTTTCCTGCGCGCGCCTCACACGCATCTGTCTTGCCTTCAAACACACCGGTGGCGTCCAAGGGCGCACCTGTGCTTCCCCTAAATACGGCCACAGCCTTAAGAAGTTCTGACGATAGACCGGATTTGCCCCCCCAAATCCGCACCGCTGCGCCCAACGCAAAAGCGCAAAATTCCGCACAGGTCGTTTTTGCTCTAGACGCTGAACGATTGTTCATCCCAAGTGGACACATGAGCCAAGCCCTGACCCATCGCCTGCCCCTCGGCCCGCTTTCGGCCGTGATCGCCGTGATCTTCTTCTCGATCAACGACGCGACGATCAAATTTCTGTCCGGCGACTACGCGCTGCATCAGATCGTGTTGATCCGCTCCGTCATCGGCTTGGCGATCCTGCTGGCCATCATCGTGCCTCTGCAGGGCGGCTTTGGCGTGCTGCGCACCAGCCGCTTTGGCATGCATATGTTGCGCGGCTTCTGCGTGGTCGCCGCAAACACCACCTTCTTTCTCGGCCTTGCGGTGCTGCCGCTGGCGGATGCGGTGGCGGTCTTCTTTGTCTCGCCACTACTGATCACCGCCTTTTCCGTGCTGCTGCTGGGGGAAAAGATCGGCCCGCGCCGCCTGCTGGCGGTGGGGCTTGGCATGGTTGGCGTTTTGATCATGGTGCGCCCCGGGGCTGAGGGTTTCAACGCCGCGCTCCTCCTGCCGATCCTCGCCGCCGTGGCCTATGCGCTGCTGCATGTGCTCACGCGCAAAATCGGCGGCACCGAAAGTGCGGCCACCATGTCGGTCTATATCCAGCTGGTCTTTGTGGTTGTTTCCGCCACCGTTGGGGCCACCCTCGGCCATGGCGCTTGGGAGGACAAAGGCGGCGAAATGCTCGCCTTCCTGCTGCGCAGCTGGCACATCCCCGCCGCGGCGGACTGGCCCCTGCTGGTGCTCTTGGGCATCGCCAGCGCGGGCGGCGGCTTCTTCATTTCGCAGGCCTACCGCCTGTCAGAAGCCAGCCTGATTGCCCCGCTGGAATATGTCGCCATGCCGATCGCGGTTGTCGTCGGCATCGTGCTCTTTGGCGAATGGCCCACGCCGGCTTCATGGCTCGGCATGGTGCTGATCATCGGCAGCGGCCTGTTTGTCTTCTGGCGCGAAACCAAGCTCGGCGATGTGCCCGCACCCGAACGCCCGCGCAGCCGCCGCTAAAGCGCACAGAGGCAGCAGAAACCGGTTCCCCTGACGCCCCCGCCGCTCTACGGTCAGCCCAAAATATCCATACAGGGGAAGACCATGTCGCAAATCGAGGCCGTGATCTTTGACATCGGCAATGTGCTGATCGAGTGGCAACCGGAGAATTTCTACGACCGCACCGTGGGAGAGGCGCGCCGCAAAGCCTTCTTTGCCGACACAGACATCCACCGCCACCACGAAGCCATTGATGCCGGGGCTTCCCTGCCGGGCATGATCGAAAGCCTGCTGCCGCAATACCCGGAGTATGAGGCGGAGCTGCGCATGTGGAACGACAATTGGAACGACCTCGCCGCCCCGGCAATCCCTCATTCCGTGCGCCTGCTGAACGCGCTGGTGGACAAAGGTGTGACGGTTTTCACCCTCACCAATTTTGGCCACGACAACTTCCCGCTGTCCCAAGCGGTTTACCCGTTCCTCAACCGCTTTGACCGCGAATATGTCTCTGGTCGTCTCAAACTGATCAAACCCGATCCGGCGATCTACGCCCATGTGGAAACCGACAGCGGTGTTGATCCCGCGCGTCTGCTCTTCACCGATGACCGCGCCGACAACATCGCCGCCGCCGCCGCGCGTGGCTGGCAAACCCATCTCTTTGAACACCCTCAGGGCTGGGCTGACCGGCTGGTGGCTGAGGGGCTCCTGACGGCGGAGGAAGCGCAATGATCCCCTATATCTCCTTTGAAGAAGGCGAGCGAAACATCAACTGGCTCGGCCTCACCGATGCGCTGGCCGCTGGCCATGATCTGCCCCGCGCCGAAATTTCCGACAGCTTTCTCTATCGCGGCAATGACACGCTGCTGCAGCGTCAGGCCTGGATCGACGGCCTGGGCATCGCGGTCAAATCCGCCACCGTTTTTCCCGGCAACCCGGCGCAGGACGTGCCCATGGTCAACGGGGCGGTCACCCTGTTTGACGACAAGATCGGCATGCTCTCCGCGCTGATCGATTTTCACCTCGTCACCAAATGGAAAACCGCAGGCGACAGCCTTCTGGCCGCCCGCCGCCTTGCCCGCCCTGACAGCAGCAACATCCTGATCGTTGGCGCAGGCACGCAGGGGCGCAACCTGCGCGACGCTTATGGCGCCGCCTTCCCGGAGGCGCGCTTCACCGTCTGGAACCGCACACAGGCCAATGCCGAGAAAATGGCCGCCGAGATCGAGGGCCTCTCTGTGGCCACCGATCTGGAAACCGCCGTGGGTGAGGCTGACATCATCACCTGCGCCACCATGTCCACAGAGCCCACTCTGCGCGGCGACTGGCTGCAACCCGGCCAGCATGTGGATCTGATCGGCGCCTATCGCCCCGACATGCGCGAGGCCGATGACACCGCCCTCAAACGCGCCCGCGTGTTTGTGGACAGCTACGCCACCACCTTGGATCATATCGGCGAGCTGAAGATCCCGCTGGCCGAGGGCACTCTCACCCGCGAGGATGTGCTGGCAGACTATTATGACCTGTCCCGGTTCACCCGCCAGTCAGAGGACGAGATCACACTCTTTAAAAACGGCGGGGGGGCCCATCTCGATCTGATGACCAGCCGCTACATTCTCGATCAATGGCAGGCTGTGCGCTAGCCCGCGCGCCGTCCTCTCACCAAACCGGAGTCTGGGGCGAGATTGCGCCCCAGCATGCTTCGCAGGGCCTCTGTTTGGCGGCGCAACGCGCGGTTGGGTAACCTTTTTTCGCCGCCAAATTTCGCACCTCCGCAATACAGCCGCGATACAGACGCAATACCGACGTTCCGATTTATGGTTAACGCGCCCTAGGTCGCAGACGCAACGGGCTCCCGTTTTTCGCGGATCGGCAGGTGCACAATCGCGCTGAACGCCCCGATGGCCACACCCAACCACCACACCACCGTGTAGTCGCCGTATTGGTCATACAAACGCCCGCCGAGCCAGACGCCCAGGAAGCTGCCAAGTTGATGAGAGAAAAAGACAATTCCGTAAAGCGTCGCCATATAGCGCAGCCCATAAAGATGCGCGACCAGCCCTGAGGTCAGTGGCACAGTGGCCAGCCAAAGAGAGCCCATCACCAGCGAGAAGACCACCACCGTTGTCGGCGTGATCGGCATCAGAATGAACATCGCCGCCGCGAGGGTACGTCCGGTGTAAACCCCTGCCAACAAATACTTTTTCTGATAGTACTTGCCCAACCAACCGGCCAGCAAAGTGCCTCCGATATTGGCCAGACCAATCAGTGAGATCGCCACCGCGCCCAGTGCCGAGGTGGTCGAAATCCCCAACCCCGCCAACATGCTCCCCGGCGCTATTGGCCCGCACATCTCAGTGATCATCGCCGGGAAATGCGCGGTCACAAAACCAAGCTGATAGCCGCAGCTGAAAAATCCAAGGAAAATCAACGTGTAAGACGGATCACGGAAGGCTTTCATCAAGATCGCCCCCATGCTCTCCTGCAGCTCCGCCTTCGGCGCCGCAGGTGCCCGCATCATCGGCAAGAGCAGCAGCACTGCCAGAATAACCGCCGCAAAAACAAGGAAGGTCTCCTGCCAGCTCAAAAAGCCCAGCATCCATTCCGCCAGCGGTGCCCCAAACACCTGCCCACCTGACCCCGCAGCCGTGGCAATCGCCAGTGACATAGAGCGGTTCTCATCCGAACTGGCCCGCCCCACGACCGCCAGGATCACCCCGAACCCCGTACCGGCAATGCCAAATCCCACAAGGATTTCATAGAGTTGATGCGCTTCGGGTGTGATCGCGAAAGACGACAGAACAAGCCCCGCCGCATAGGTCACAGCCCCCAGAATGATCGCTTTCCGGTCGCCCATCTTCTCGGAAATCATCCCGAAAAACGGCTGACCAATCCCCCAAGCAAGGTTCTGAATCGCGATCGCCAGAGAGAATTCGCTGCGCAACCAGCCAAACTCATCGGCAATCGGGATCTGAAACACCCCAAAGCTCGCCCGAATGGCAAAGCTCACCAGAATGATGATACAGCCCACAATCAGCACCGGGGTCATAAGAGGAGTCTTCTGCGGCATGGGGGTTCTCCTGTTGCGCAGAGCAGATACTGCACAGTTTAAGCAACACAGGCAATTCAGCATTTGTTTGCCCCTACATCACGCCTGTCAATGTAACGCCACTTTTCCTCCGCCCCGCGATTGGCTACACCCGATAATATGACAAGCTTGCCAGAGATTTACGCCGCCAAGGTTGCCGAAGGCATCCTCACGCCTGACGACGCCCAGACCGCCGTTTTGCCAGAGCTTGAGCGCATCCGCGCAGAGGTGAGCAAACCGGTCAAAAAGAGCTGGTTCCGCAAATCCACACCGGAGCCCGTGCAGGGTCTGTATCTCTGGGGCGGCGTGGGTCGGGGCAAATCCATGCTGATGGATCTGTTTGTCGAAAGCCTCTCTGTCCCCGTCCGCCGCGTACATTTCCATGCCTTTATGCAGGAAATCCACGAGGCCATGCACAAGGCCCGCGCTGATGGGGTTGAGGACGCCATTCAACCCGTGGCTCAAGCGGTGTCAGAGAGCGTGCGCGTGCTGGCATTTGATGAGATGCAGATCACCGACATCACCGATGCCATGATTGTGGGCCGCCTGTTTGAACAGCTCTTTGAGGCGGGCGTAGTGGTTGTCACCACCTCAAACCGCGTGCCTGACGACCTCTATAAAGATGGTCTCAACCGTCAGTTATTTCTGCCTTTTATCGCGATCATCAAGGAACAGCTGCGGGTCTGGGAGCTGGTCAGCCCAACCGACTACCGCCAAAACCGCCTTGCGGGCAATCAGGTCTATTTTGTTCAGGCCGGCACCGAAGCCCGCGCGCAAATCCGCGGCATCTGGGAAGATCTGACCGGTGGCGACGCGTCACCGCTGGTGCTTACGGTCAAAAGCCGCGAAGTCACCTTGCCCGCCTTCCGCAATGGTGTGGCTCAGGCAAGCTTCTTTGATCTCTGCGGCAAGATGCTTGGCCCCGGTGACTATCTGGCCATCGCCAATGCGGTGCGGGTTCTGATCCTAGAGGACATCCCGGCCCTGAGCCGCACAAACTTCAACGAAGCCAAGCGCTTCGTCACCCTGATCGACGCCCTATATGAGGCCCGCGTTCGCCTGATCTGCTCTGCCGCGGCAGAACCAGAGATGCTCTATCTCGAAGGGGAAGGCACCTTTGAGTTTGAACGCACCGCTTCCCGCCTGCGCGAAATGCAGGACGCAGAGTGGGGCAAAGAGCCGGAAAACTAATCCAAAAACAAAAGGCGTGGCGGCAATAAGATCATCCCCTTACGGCGCCCTTTGGTCACCTAAGCATTGCGCCATAGGGGAAAACCGCTCATTTCTGGATGGATCGTTCCATCCTTCCATGCAATGAGGCGCCCATGGATACTGACAGCCTCCGCCTTTTTGTGCTCGCCGCCGACAAGCTCAACATCAGCGCTGCTGGTCGGGAGCTTGGTCTGGCACCAGCCGTTGCCAGCGCCCGTCTGGCCAAACTGGAGCACGCCCTTGGGGCCGACCTGCTGCACCGCTCCACCCGAAAGGTGTCTCTGTCGCTGGAAGGCGCGGAGTTTCTTCCCTACGCGCGGGAAATCCTTGTTCAGGAGGAAGCCGCACTGGCCGCTTTGGGCCAAGGTCAGGCCATGCCCACGGGCACCCTGCGCTTCACCGCGCCAAGCACCTTTGCCCAGCTCTACATTGCCCCGATCCTGCCCAAATTTCTGGAGCAATACCCTGGTATTACGCTGGATCTGCGCCTCTCTGACAGCCGATTTGACCTGATCGAAGGCAGCTTTGACCTCGCCATCCGCAACTCAGCACTTGAGGACACCAGCCTCAAAGGGCGCAAACTGGCCAATGATCACCGCATCCTTTGCGCGGCCCCCAGCTATCTTGAGAAACGCGGCATCCCTCAAACGCCTGAGGATCTGCTGTCACATGAACTGATCGCCTTCGCTGATCAGGAAACCAAACCCCTGCGCCGCCGAGATGGGGAAATCGGGAGTTTTGACCCGCATAAAGCCCGAGGCCGGGTGATTTTGGACGATGGCCTCAGCCAGAAACTGGCGACCATCGCCGGGGCTGGCATCTCCAGCAATCCGGTCTGGAGCGTTCATCAGGAGCTGAAGTCCGGTACGCTTGTTCGGGTGTTGCCCGATCACGAGGTGGCAGATGGCTCAGTGCTCTGGATGATCTATCCCAAAACCAATGTGCTTTCTGCCAAGGTGCGGGTGTTTATGGATTTTCTGATCGAAGAGATCGGCAAATCCCCGGTCTGGCAGACCCCGGTATAAAACCGCGCCCCGTTTTTTGGGGCGCAGTCAAAGTGTTTCGACAAAGCCGACGTTAGAACCAGCTTACAGTCTCTTCCATGCTGCGGCGGGTCTTGCCGAACTCAGGCTCATTTGCGCGGTAGCCAAAGGCAAACATCACAGCCGGTTTGTAGAGCTTTGGATCGATGCCAAAGTGCTTTTCAAGCACCTCTGCGGTCTGCGCCATGTCAAAGCCTTCGATCGGGCAGGAATCGATCCCCATCAACGCGCCAGTGGTCATCATATTTGCCAGCACGATATAGGCCTGCTTGCCCGACCAGTCGCCGATCTCACGCGGGCTGGTGATCTTGTGATCATCGGATTGGAACTTGCCATAAGCGCCGTTGAAAATCTCGATCACCTCTTCCGGCAGCTGTTTCACAGTGCGGTAGAAGTTCTGCAGGTAATCGGAGCCTGCAGTCATGGTCTCTTCGGTATGCGCCAGAATGATGCCGAAGTGGCTCGCAGTGCCTAGTTGGCCGGTGCTGCCGTTCATCATCCCGTTTGCCCCCCAGGAGAACTCACGGAACAGTTCACGGTTTTCGGGCTTCTGGAGCATGACGATCTTGAACGGCTCATGCCCAAAGGAAGTTGGCGACAGGCGCGCGGCTTCCAGAATGGTCTCAAAGGAGGCGTCATCAATCTTGCGCTCAGCGTCGAACACTTTGGTCGCGTGACGGAAGTTGAAGGCCTCAAGAATTTCGGCCTGGATGCGGGTGGTGTCAGTGATGTCTTTCATGTCTTCACTCCAAAAATCTGATGGCGCTCAGTTATGAGAAGCGAGATCTGACAAAAACTGAGACGAGTCACAAAAGAGAATTCGGGTTTCGCATATAATTAACGGGTGAATTACACTTTGCCGGAAAGACGTAAATCAAGGGGTAACGCAACGAACTGCGCATCGCCAAAAGGGGCTAACCCGCTAAAATTATTTGTTTTTGAGAGACTCGACAGGCGAGAAAATCGCTTAGCAGGCGATTGTATGCATATCGCATCAGCGCCTGAAAAAGAAATCGGGCAGCACCTTTTCCAGATGCTGCCCGTCGGTGTGTTTCTTAGAAGTGTGCGGACTTCGCGTTCGCTGGCACCTGAAGCGGTGGAGCGAATTTGGTCAGGTCGATGCCTTCAACCGCCTCTTTGTACTCTTCCAGCGTTGGTGTGCGGCCGAGGATCGCGGAGAGCACCACCAGCGGTGTGGAGGCAAGCAGAGACTCACCCTTCTTCTCCGGCAGGTCAGCCACAACACGGCCTTGGAACAGGCGGGTTGAGGTCGCCAGAACGGTGTCACCCTTCGCAGCTTTCTCTTGGTTGCCCATGCAGAGGTTACAGCCTGGACGCTCAAGATAGAGAATGTTCTCATACTCGGTGCGCGCCTGCTGTTTCGGGAAGAGATCATCAAACTCAAAGCCCGAGTACTTCTGCAGGATGTCCCAGTCGCCCTCTTCCTTCATCTCGTCGATGATGTTGTAGGTCGGCGCGGCCACAACCAGCGGTGCCTTGAACTCGACTTTGCCATTGGCCGCTTCGAGGTTCTTCAGCATCTGAGCCACAATCTTCATGTCGCCCTTGTGCACCATGCAGGAGCCCACAAAGCCCAGATCCACTTTCTTTTCAGCGTTGTAGTAGCTGATCGGACGGATGGTGTCGTGGGTGTAGCGCTTGGAGACGTCTGCGTTGTTAACGTCCGGGTCGGCGATCATTGGCTCAACGATCTGTTCCAGATCCACCACAACTTCGGCGAAGTACTTCGCGTCGCTATCCGGGGTCAGTGCTGGCTTCTCACCAGACTGGATTTCGGCAATGCGGGCATCCGCCTTGTCGATCAGGCCCTGAAGCATCTTCACTTCGTTGTCCATGCCCTTGTCGATCATGATCTGGATGCGGGATTTCGCCAGCTCCAGAGAGCCGATCAGGGTCTCATCGTTGGAGATACAGATCGAGGCTTTCGCCTTCATCTCTGCGGTCCAGTCGGTGAAGGTGAAGGCTTGGTCCGCCAGCAGCGTGCCGATGTGCACTTCAATCACACGACCTTGGAACACGTTGTCGCCGTGCTGCTCCAGCATCTGCGCCTGAGTGGCGTGCACCACATCACGGAAGTCCATGTGATCAGCCATCTGACCTTTGAAGGTCACTTTCACAGACTCTGGGATCGGCATGGAGGCTTCACCGGTCGCCAGCGCCAGCGCCACAGTACCGGAGTCCGCACCGAAGGCCACGCCTTTGGACATACGGGTGTGGCTGTCGCCGCCGATGATGATGTCCCAGTCGTTCACGGTGATGTCGTTCAGCACCTTGTGAATCACGTCGGTCATGGAGTGATAAACGTCTTTGGGGTCACGCGCGGTGATCAGGCCGAAGTCGTTCATGAACTGCATCAGACGCGGCGTGTTGGCCTGCGCTTTTGCATCCCACACAGAGGCGGTGTGACAGCCAGACTGATAAGCACCATCCACGATTGGGGACACAACAGTCGCCGCCATCGCTTCCAGTTCCTGCATAGTCATCAGGCCGGTGGTGTCTTGAGAGCCAACGATGTTGACCTTTACGCGCACGTCGGAACCCGCCAGCAAAGTTGCACCCGGCGTGGAGCCCAGAGCGTTTTTGTTGAAGATCTTTTCAACGGCAGTGAGGCCTTGGCCTTCGGCGGTGATCTCTTTGGACGGTGCAAAGACAGGTGTTGCTTCCACGCCCAGAGCTTCTGCGGCAAATGTCTGCAGCTTCTTACCAAAGACAATCGCGTAAGAGCCGCCAGCTTTCATGAACTCGGCTTTTTGCGGGGTGAAGGCAGAGGACACATCCACCAGCTCTTCGCCGTCTTCGCTCAGCAGCTTTTTGTCTTTGGTGTTGATCTTCAGAACGGTGCCGGTCTCAACAGAGTATTTCTGCTCAAGGATCGGGTTGCCGTCGTTGTTGAGGATCGGGTTGCCATCCTCATCAGTTTTGCGCACCCAGTTCTTCAGGTCCAGACCGATGCCGCCGGTCACGCCAACAGTGGTCAGGAAGATCGGGGAGATGCCGTTGGTGCCCGCCACGATCGGCGCGTAGTTCACAAATGGCACGTAAGGGGAAGCTTGCTTACCGGTCCAGAGCGCCACGTTGTTCACGCCAGACATACGGGAGGACCCCACACCCATGGTGCCTTTTTCAGCGATCAGCATGACCTGCTTGCCAGGGTGCTGTAGCTTCAGCTCTTCGATGTGCTTCTGTGCCGCTTCGGTGATCATGCACTTGCCGTGCAGTTCACGGTCCGCACGGGAGTGTGCCTCGGCACCTGGAGACAGCAGGTCGGTGGAGATGTCACCTTCCGCCGCGATGAAGGTCACGATCTCGATCTCTTCGTCGATGTCAGGCAGCTTGGTGAAGAACTCTGCCTTCGCATAGCTTTCCAGCAGGTCTTTTGCGATTGCGTTGCCGCCATCCAGCGCTTCCTTCAGACGCGCTTGGTCCGCGTCATAGAGGAACACCTGAGTCTTCAGAACTTCTGCAGCTTGCTTTGCGATGGCTTCATCGTCGCCCAGCGCCAGATCCAGCAGCACGCGCACGGAAGGGCCACCCTTCATGTGCGAAAGCAGCTCAAATGCAAATTCCTGAGAAATCTCGGCCACATCAGCGGCGCCAAGAATGATCTCTTTGAGGAATTCCGCTTTCACACCAGCAGCGCTCGTGGTGCCCGGAAGTGTGTTGTAGATAAAGAAGTTAAGCGCACCTTCGCGCGCCTCGTTCCCGGTGTCCTTGATCAGTTCGATCAATTCGGCAACCAGGTCTCCCGCGTCAATCGGCTTGGGGTTCAAACCCTGCTCTTTGCGCGTTTCGATTTCAGCTAGGTAATCCGTATAAAGGCTCATGGCTATCCTGACGAGTAAGCGTTAGAAGAAGCGAGAGCACAGGGTGCTGACAAAGATCAGCGCGCCCTGAAGCGCTCTTTGTATGCCGATGTATACCAAGCTTACCTCGGTTACAAGGTCCAGACCAACGACAATATGCTTAAAACGCGTTGTGAACTAGGCCATTTGGCCGGAATCTCAAGCCCAGCAATCGCTCGCCTGCCACATGGCTGCGAAAGCGCATACCATATAAGGCCGTCTCCGTCACATCTTGCGGATGCGACCAAAGCACACCCCAAATTTTTCCGCCTTTTCCGTTAACAAACCGTCTCAATTGGCTTAGTCTGAGAGAATATTTTTAAGTGTGTTGTTATTTAGGTCGAGGTTTTTATGACCAATGTTGCCGGCAAGGCGTATGCCATGAATGTCGTCACCCCCAGCAGCCCCAAGCTGACATGGCTCAACCGATTGTTTTTCATGGCGGCCCGAGGATTGCCCGAGCGTCTGGCCGGGCTTTTGGGCCTGTCTCTCATTCACTTTGCCCGCTGGGTGATCATCAAACCCAAGGACTGGCCGGATCTCGGGCAAGGCCCGCAAAATCTGCAAAACGACTACGTTCTGTTCTGTTCCAATTTCAATGGGACCTGGGACCAATATATCGACGCCTTTTCCGATGGCATTCCCAGCGGGCTTGATCTGTTCTGGTTTTCCGCCACAAAATACCCGCTGTCGATACCTGTCACGCCCTTCAAAGATTACATCACCCACAATCAGATCAACACGGATTACTACTACAACGCCACCCCCGGCGCCGCGCAGCGTGACATCAAAGGGGCGCTAAAGGTTTATGATGCGCTCCTGCACCTGGAAACGATCTACGCCGAAGAAAGCCCAGAAGCCTTTGCCCGCAGTTTTCGAGAGGCCATGAGCCGGGTTCAAGGCTGTTTGGGCGATGTGGGCTTTGGCCCCGTCGCCAGCCTCAGCACCGAACGCGCGGATCTGAACCGCAACATCTATGTCGCCAATGATGCGTGAGGAGCGCCCCCAATGCCAGATCTGGACAGCGGCCACTATTTCCTGACCACGCTCTCCCCTATCCGCGACAGCGCCGCAGGCGAGCACACCCACACCTCATACACACAAGCCGCCCGCATCGCCTTGGCAAAAATGCCACCCGCGCTGCAATCTCCTGCCACGCAGAAAAGCGGCAAAAACAGCCCCTTTGCGCGCAACACGCGCACCCACTTTGCCCGTATGTTTTTGCTCAATGACGCGGTTTACAACGGACGTGTGAGCAAACGCTTTCGCGGAGACCCGATTGATCCGCAACATGTGGACCGCCTGAACACATCTTATGTGGTTTTTTGCGCCGACATTGACGCGATAACCGAAGATGGCGCCCCCTTGCCGGAAGAGCTTTCCCGCGCGGGACAAAAAGAAGTGCGCGCGGCTTATGCCCGCACGCTCTGGAACACCATGGAAGCCGAATTGCGCGCGGTTTATTGCAATTGTGAGGGCTTTGACGGCGTTCAGTCCGCGGATGACTTCGCGCTCTATCTGGACAAGTGCCACGTCGAAACGACCATGCCGTTTCATGACTACTACCTCAACCTGCCCGACTTTCACCACCTGCCGCTGCGCCGCCTGATTGCCTTGGTCGCTGTGCCACTGCTCTTTGCTCTTTTGGGGCTCTTGCTGCGCCTGATCGGCGTAATGGACATGCCGCTTCTACCTATCAGCACCTTCTGGGCCTTTATCGGCGGCTTGCTCGCGGCTGTCCTCATGGCCGCTGCAGCGGTGTGGTATGTGTGCCAAAACGGGAAGAAACCTCTGCCCCCCGCAGAATATGACGATCTACCCTCAGTGCTTAAGGCACTCTATCTGCAGCAGAAATTTGCCGATTTCGCCATAGACACCCAAGGGGCAGATCCCGAAGAACTCCACGCGCAGTTTGGCGCCTTTCTCGCCGCCCATCAGCCGGCAAACAAGACCGCGCCAACACAGCCCCCCGGCACGATTGCCGCCCCAAAACCATAAGGACAGCCCATGGCACGCACCCTCAATCTGCATGACATTCAGGGCAATGTGATCCGCGCTTATGGCCGGTATTCCTTCCCATATGCCCGCTACTTTTTTCTGCATATCGACAAGGCTGCCGAGGGGCGCAAGTTTGTCGACGCACTTCGCAAGGTTGTCACCACAGGCGCACGCTGGCCGGAAGAGGCCGAGAAACCCGCCTGTACAGTCAATATCGCCTTCAGCTTCATGGGCCTTCTCGCTTTGGAAGTGCCAACACGCACCTTGAAAGGTATGCCCTTTGAGTTCGCCGACGGCATGAAGGCGCGCGCCTTTGTTCTGGGCGATCTGGACACCACAAAGGTGGCGCAGGACGATCCAGAATGGGATGCACATTGGGATCCCATCTGGCAAAAAAACCGCGCTCCCGGCAGCGGAGGGGCTGAGGATGTGCACATCTGGATTTCGCTGAACGCACAACTTGCGCAACCCGGTAAGGCTGCGCCCTCCCCCGCCCTTGAGACACGCACCCAGTGGATGCGCGATCTGTGCGAGGCCTCAGGTGGCGGCGTGCGCATATTGAATGCCGGTCGTGATGACAGGGCGGATTATCTGGAAGCCAATGCCGTGTTTGACACCCACGGCGATGTCGTGCTGCCCACACCCAAAGAGCATTTTGGCTTCGCAGACGGCATCGGTGATCCGGTGTTTGACGGGCAGTACCGCCCCGAAGACATGCCTGATCGGGTGATCGGGCGCGGCAAACGCATGAATGGCAAATGGACGCCCATTGCCACCGGAGAGTTTATTCTTGGCCATCCCGACGAAAGTCAGGAGTTGCCCCCTGCCGCCATGCCGCCTGAGTTTTCACACAACGGCACCTTCATGGCGTTTCGCAAGCTCCATGAAAACGTCGGCAGCTTCAATGAGGTGCTGGAGGCGGAAAGCGCACGCTTCGCTAAGGTGATGTCGGTCCCAAAAGAAGAAGCGCGTGAAACGCTCATGGCCAAAATGTGTGGCCGTTGGTCTGACGGCGTGCCGCTGGCCAAGCACCCAACATTTGCGGGCTGGCAAGCCTTTAAAGCAGGGCGCGGCTTTGACGATCCAGATCCGGTCAAAGCGCTTGAAAATCAGATGGCTTTCCTGCGCTCCCCCTGCGCTTCAGATTTCCGCTACGCAGATGACATGCCAGGCAACAAGGTGCCCGGCGGCGCACATATTCGGCGCATGAACACGCGCGACTATCTCGACCCGCTCAATCAGGACGGCGTTGATGCCGAAGGAATGCCGTACCCCAACAAAAACGCCACCCATGCGCTCAACAAACGGCGCCGCGTGCTGCGTCGTGGCCTGCCCTACGGCAGCTCAGATGCCAGCAAAAACACAGATGAAACCGAACAGGGCGTCGCCATGATACTGATGGGAGCAAGCCTGTTTCGTCAGTTTGAGTTTGTGCAGCAGCAGTGGGTGCAATACGGGCTGGATTTCAACCAAGGCAATAACACCTGCCCCATGCTGGGCGATCACAGCACCCATAAACGCCACACCATTCCGGCGGATCCGAAATGCGGAAAGCCGCCCTACATCATGTCCAAGCTCAAAACCTTTGTGGAGTGCCGGGGCGGAGAATATTTCTTTGTACCCTCAATGACCGCCTTGCGGCTCATTGCTATGGGCGTGGTGGACCCAACATAAACAAGCGACGTGGCGCGGGGTCAGAGCCAAAGCCATTCAATCACCGACAGCACCAGAAACACAGGAATAGAAAGTCCTGTGGCCAAAAGAAGGGCCGCCGCCTTCGTCCATTTCGCGCTTGGTGCGGTCTGACCATATACGGGGGTTTGTTTTGATTTTCTCATGAGTTTATTAACCATGATTTAGGTTTCAGATGCGTTAATGGCCGCATGTTTGATGCTTGCCCAGACCTCCCGCCAACCCCGCTTCAGCAAAGTGATGAATATCGCAAGGCTCTGGCGCTGACCAAGACGCAAACCTCCGCGCTGGAGGACGGCACGCTGGTGCTGCGGCGCAAATTGGCAGGTGTGCCTGTGGCAATGCTCCCCCGCGCACAGCTCTCCCAAGACACGCTCCCCGTGCTGATCCGCAAACCTATCAAAGGCGGCAGCCTCCACAAACACCTCTTGGTGTTAAACCCCGATCAGCCCGCCCCGTGGCTGGGCAAGCTCGGCGCGGTTCCGGTGATGACCCCGCAGCACATCGCGGAGCTATCTTTACAGGGTGATCTCCGCGCGCAACTTCACCAAAAGTGGCGCAACCGATTGCGCTTTGCCGAACAGCAGGATCTGCGTATCACACGGCAGAACATGACACTCAAACCCGATCAGTGGCTGCTGCAACAAAATCAGGCCCAGCAGAAAGAGCGCGGCTACAACGGCTGGCCCGATGCCCTCACGCTGGCCTATGCCAAGGCCAACCCCGGGTGCGCCAAGCTCTTCACCGCTTTCTCCGGCAAGACCCCTGTCGCTGCGATGCTGTTTTTGCGACATGGGCACAGCGCCACCTATCACATCAGCCACAGCACCGCTCTGGGCCGCTCATTGGCCGCACATAACCTGCTTATGTGGCAAGGCATGTGCTGGCTGGCCACCAAAGGGGCTTTGCATCTCGATCTGGGCATTGCCTCCACCGAAGGCTCCGCAGCAGGCCTCGCCCGCTTCAAACTGGGAACCGGTGCAACACTGCGCCCACTCGGTGGCACGTGGCTCTGGTGGCCGCCAATACGCGGAATGCTACGCCCCTTGAGTTTGCTGGACCAAAACCTGATGAAATGAGTGAACGACGGTCCAAGCCAGCAAGAAATAGCAACGCATTTCTAAGGGGGAAACGGGCTAAATCCCTGCGCCGATGGGATGCCATATTTCACCCTCCTGAACGCGTGAATTGAATTCACACAGTGTGTATCACTTGGCCCCACCCGAAGTGCGCTCACTGGCGCAAAGGACCTCAGATTGCGCCATGAAGATCAAAAACCTCATTTCTGCGAGCGCGCAGCAGATCGACAAAGGCATGGAGTTCGAGTGCAATGCCGGCGTCGCGATCAATGGCATTGCGAACCGCGTAAACCACATTTCCAAGCTGAAGCCCAAGCTGACAAACACAGCCGTCGAGCAAGTCAGAAATCTGACGGAAATCAACAGCAGCACATCTCAACCTGAGCGAATCAACCAGCGCAACGCGACGATGGGCGAAGACGCCACCGCCACCGGCCAGATACTTAGAAACGACGCAGAAACCCTGCCAGAGATCGTCGCAATCTTTCACGGTGATAGTGCTGAATCAGGTCCAAGCTCAGGAGAATCGATTGCCGCTCATCAGCTCGGAGAACGCGTCATATGCACAGCTTTCGCTGCGGCCAAACTTGAAGCCTCTTCAAGCTGCAGCTTTCGCATTCTGGTACATACGCAACGCCACAGCGCACAGATCTCTGTAAATAAGGGCATTCTCGTCACTCGTTCGTCCGAAAGGACACACCTGAGACACGAAGAGGTCCCGCACGCGTCCTAATTTTATCACAAATGAAGGGCATTTTCGTGCCCCATGACGACACTGGGGATGACTACGGACTTTGTTCAAGTAAGTTCACACTTTCATAACAAACTCGTTGCTTGGTGCGCACTCACACTCTAAGTAGTGTCGGTTCGCAAATAAGCATCGGGTAGAATACCCGTTGTGCTACGGGACTTACGAAACGGCCCTCGCTGGCATCCTCTCATGTGCGTTTAAGAAGTCTTTTATCAATCTGGGGTTAGCTCTCAGAGAATTTTTGCATTCTGCACGCGCAGACCTAAGGAGGTGCCGAAATGTCAGGCGGTAGTGGTAGCGGATCCGGTAGCGGTTCTGGAAGCGGTTCTGGGAGCGGCTCCGGCGGCGGTGGCGGAGGTCTCGCCCCCCTCAATCCTGGTCCCGATGGTGTCGTACGCGGCGGCAATGGCGGTGAGAACATCTTCCCGGGCTTCACCGATGGCGACGGCGACCGCGTTGATAGCAACGATGCGCGCCTCCCCGGAGAAGCGGGCAACGATGACATCATCTATGCCAACGGCGGCAACGACACAGTCAACGCAGGCGCAGGCAACGATTACATTGATGCAGGCTCTGGTAATGACGTTGCTTACGGCGGTGACGGTAACGATGTGGTTGCAGGCAACGAAGGCAACGACACCGTTTATGCTGGTGATGGCAATGACACTGTGTTCGGCGGCGGCGGGAATGACAGCATCAGCGCTGGCTCAGGAAATGACCGCATCTATGGGGACACGCAGACCGGCAACACTGGCAACCTGATCACCAATGGGGATTTCTCCTCAAGCGCTGGCTGGCATCGCGTCGATGGCAACTACGATGGCGTAAGGCCAATTGTTGGCGGCGGGCACGCACAGTTCAATCAGGGTGGCCGCGCGGCTGGCGACGCAATTCAGCAGTCTTTCGCAACAAATATCGGTGCAGAGCATACTGTATCTCTGGACCTGTTTGAAAACCACTCAGGTGTCGCGCACCACGGTTTCCGTATCGACGTTCTGGATTCAGACGGCAATGTCATTTCGTCTGAAACCGTCGCGGTTCAAGATGGCACGTCAGAGCATGTAAGCTTTACTTTCACAGCGACGACCCCAAACACCACGCTGCGCATCACCAACACGACGGCTACCGGTAACAGCGGCAGCAGCGACGGCAAAATCGACAATGTGTCCGTTATCGAAACCCCGTCTGTGGCGGGCAATGACACTATCGATGCGGGGTCGGGCAATGACTTCGTGGACGGTGGCGCGGGGAATGACAACATTCTGGCGGGAAGCGGCAACGATTCGGTTGATGCGGGCGCTGACAACGACACCGTCTATGGCAACGAAGGCAATGACACCATTAATGCCGGGGACGGCAATGATTTTGTGGCGGGGGGCTTTGGCACCGACTCCATGGATGGTGGCGCGGGCAACGATACGGTCACATACGCAGATTCCTTTGGCACTGCGTCGGAATTTGTGGAGCTTGACCTACAGGCAGGCACCGGGCGTCTGAACGGCGGCGCTGCTGTGGAAACCGTGCGCAACTTTGAAAACGCAATTGGTGCGCGTGGCAACGACACGATCTCCGGCACAGACGGCGGCAACATTATCAAGGGTGAAGGGGGCAATGACACCATCGATGGGCGTGGTGGCAACGACACGCTTTTTGGTGGCGATGGCGATGATCTGGTCACTGGTGGCCAGGGCGTGGACAATCAGGACGGCGGCGCAGGGAATGACACGGTGTCCTTTGAGGGTGCCAACGGCAACGGCATCTCCCATGTGCGCTTTGACATGGCCAGAGAAGAGGCCGACCTGATCAATAGCAGCAACCATGTTGTGAATATTGAGAACGTCACCAACTTCGAAAATGCCATTGGCTCCAGCGGGAGCGACTGGATTTCCGGTGACGGCAATGGCAACCGCATCGAAGGCCGGGACGGCAACGATATTCTTGACGGTCGCGATGGCGATGACACGCTGGAAGGTGATGGCGGCAATGACATCCTCATCGGTGGCAGCGGTGACGATGTGCTCGACGGCGGCGCCGGCAATGACCGACTCTTTGGCCGCTCCGATGAGGATACGTTTGTCAGCAGCGATGGCAATGACACGATTGATGGCGGCAATGACCGCGACACCTACAAGAGCGCCGACCCTGCGGATGAGCACATTGATGCCTTCATCGACGATGGTGGCAACGGCCACATCGACAAACTGATCGAGGGCTCTCGCGACACGGTCAATCAGGTCGAGCATTTTGTGGCAGATGAGACTGCAAATGATGACTCCATCACACTGACAACCAATGTCACCGACGTGTCAACGATCACGGGCTTTGACAACAGTGCCACCGGGGTGTTCACCCCCAACAACGGCGCTGCGATCAACTTTGGTGGCCCAGGTCAGCCCACGCTGCGCGACATTCTGGACGGCAATGTACCGAATGTGTCGCCGGGTGGCACCTACCGGATCACCGATGGCGACGAAAGCGGCCAAGTTGGCAATATCTCCTTTGAGAACTTCGAAGAGATCAACTTCACCGTTGTCTGCTTTGCCCGCGGCACTCAAATCGCAAGCTCGGAAGGCGAGGTCGCCATTGAGACCCTGTCGGTTGGCGACAAGGTGATGACCAAAGACAACGGCGCGCAGCCTATCCGCTGGATCGGCAACCGCCACATCTCGGCGGAGGAGCTTGAAAAGCACCCGAACCTGAAGCCTGTGCGCATCTCTGCCGGCGCTTTGGGGCCGGACATGCCCAAGCGTGACCTGGTGGTCAGCCCACAGCACCGGATCTTTGTCAGCTCCAAAATTGCCGAGCGTATGTTTGGCAAAAGTGAGGTGCTGATTGCCGCCAAGAAGCTGACCATGTTCAAAGGCATTGATGTGGTGGAGGACAACCCGGATGGCGTGTCCTACTATCACTTCCTCTGCGAGAACCACGAGCTGGTCTGGTCGGAAGGCACTGTGACGGAGACCCTCTTCACCGGCACCGAAGCGCTTAAATCGCTTTCCCCGGAGGCGCGGGACGAGATATTTGCCATCTTCCCGGAGCTCAAGACCGGTGGAGAAAATGGCATTCCGATGATCGCGCGCGCCACACCAAAAGGCGCAGAGCTGCGGGTGTTCTTGGAGCGCATGCAGCGGAACCGCAAGACGCTTGTGGACCCCAAAACGGCGGCTTCCGCCGAGGTTCAAATCCGTCAGTGAGGTAAGCCATGAAGGACACGCACAGCGTGGACCGTGTCGGCGGAGTTGAGGTCGCAAGCCTCATCTCCGCCACAGAAAAACTCCTCGGGCAGCCGGTGATCAAAGCCAGCTGCCCGGGTGGGCGTGACCGGGCGGTTTTTCGGATGTATCTGGAAGATCAAACAGTGATTGTGTCCCGTCGGGACAACACCAAAGGCGCTGCACGGGAGCGGCGCATTCTGGAGCATGTCGCCCCCTGCACAGATCATTTCCCTCAACTGATTGGCGAGCATCAGGGGTTTCTGTTTCAGACAGATATGGGCCCGGTGAGTCTCGCAAATCGGATCGGGGCCATACGTCCCGCTGAGCAAAAGGCACTGTTTGACGACGCCATTGTCTCGGTCTTCAACTATCAAATGCACATCGGACGCCCCTTGCCTCAAGCTGAGGTGCCTGTGCTGTTTCAGGACAATGCGAAGCGTCAGTATTTCTGCGACGGCCCCATTCGCACGGCATCGGTCTTTGGTCTGACGCTTGACGGATACGATCCTGACAAACTGGCAATCGAATTTGCACCAACAGACGCATTCTTTTTGAAATGGGACAACCGGCTCGCAAACGCTTCTGTCGCACCGTCAGGCACAATTGGCTGGTTTGATTTTGAGGACAGTTTTGTCGGTTCAGGTTTTGAAGATCTGGCTTGGCTGGCAGCAGATGAATACCATGCGCTGTCTTTTGCCGACATTTACCCGCTCTTTGTCGCACGGATCGAAGAATATCACGGGCTGGCCGCCCCTCTCGTGCTGCGCCGGTTCCATCTGATGACCACCCTCCTAATCGCGCTGCGCACGCGCCGCATCGGGCGTCACTTGATCAAACGCCGCCGCTGGTACACCCGGCAGGAGATCGAGAAATCAGATCGCGTTGGTGCGCATCCTGAGATGGTTCAGGCCCTGCTGCTGCGTGGCGAGACCTTCGCTGCGATGGAGAAAGAAACCTGGCCTCTCGTGAGGATGTTTGAGCAGATCCGCGAACAGCTCCAAGGCGCCCGAGGCACGGCTGACTGACATATGAAAGTGCATATCATATGCGCTTTCTGGATCGAAAAACCTCTCAAAGGAATAAGAGCGCAGATGCCCCCATCTGCGCTCTTATTTTAGTCTAGCGACGGTATTCAAACCAATTGAACTCGTTACTTAAATTGGGTCTTCAAAATTAGACCTCAAATGCATGCGCGCATTTCTGATCTCTATGCCAAAAGAAATTTCCGACTATTAAACCTCACGGCCTGCGCTGAGCTCTGATTAGCACCCAGTGCGTTTGACAACTGCTTGTGACGTCTTAAGCACAATGCGGATGTCAAATCCCATGCTCATGCGCTGCAGGTATTCGTAGTCCATAGCCACACGGTCGTCATAAGAAACGCTATTGCGTCCTGACACCTGCCAAAGACCCGTAATACCCGGTTTCTGAGCGAGGTAGAATTCTTCGCCGTGGCCGTATTTCTTAAGTTCATCCTGAACAACAGGACGCGGCCCGACAAAACTCATTTCGCCGACCAAAACATTCCAAATCTGCGGCAATTCATCCAGGCTGGTTTTTCTCAGGAAATCACCAAACTTTGTAATACGCGGATCATCAGTCAGTTTATGATTTGCATACCACTCTTTTGCCGCTTCCGGATTTTCACGCAGATAGGCTTGGAGTTTTTCCTCTGCCCCCATCACCATTGTGCGCACTTTCCAGCATTTGAACTTACGACCATCTTTCCCAACGCGCACATGACCAAAAAAGCCACTGCCGCCGTCGCGACGCGTCGCAGCCCAAAGGCAAAAAATGACCGGCGCCAAAACCGGAAGCATGATCAAGGCCAGAGCAATATCGAAGGCACGCTTACCGGCGCGGCGATAAAACCGGTTTGCCGTAGCGCGTACAGTAGCCTTTGTGGCTGATCTTTCATCAGAGCGAGTGAAGCTCTGCCGGGCGAACAAAAAACGTTCTTCCACAATATCTTTCATGACCAAAACTCAAAACAGAACTTACGAAAAATAGCGAAAAGTATTCTTAGGTATTGGATAAACAGTAGTTTGATTCTGATTGTAAGTAAATTTTTAACTTATCTATATTCGTGACTTTTCTGCGCTGCAGAGACCTTTTGATTCTCCATTTTTTAGCGCCATGCGTCAGTCAGAAAAACCTGACTAATTTACATAAAAGAGAAATCTCCCTGAAATTCACGCACAATTAGATCGCGCCAATTAGCGAATTTGAAAGCGAAATTGTTCTCAAGTTAAATTTAGAAAATACACATAAACGACATATACTTACGCAAAGCGCTCCAACGAATACCACCCGCGAAATAAGCGCATGAATCTCTCGAAAAACAAGGGGATTTGCGCCATTTGTGACATCCCCTCATTTGGGACGGCACCGGGACGCAGGCATTCATTTTTTGGCGTATTACCTTCAAGGAATTCCCAATAAACGTGTTTTCCAAGACCGGATTCAGTGCAGCTGCAGCGCCCAAAATATCAACACTCAAAAGTCGTTTGCAGCATTGCCCATCAAAGCGGAAACAATCACCGCATCGCCTGGTAGAACGACGGTGTCGCTCGTCGCGTCCAAACGCTCGATTCCGGCGTTTGTTCTACGCAAAATCACGTAATTCATATCCAAAAGATCGCTGGCGGATCCAAGAATCAACCCATTTGAGGAGAGTACAGCCAATCTTTGGCGCTGATTCTCATAGCGTTGCCGCAGACCATCGCGGGCCTGCACAGCGCTCCGCAAGGCTTCCAGCGTTTCAATGCGTCGCTGATCATGAAAGTTGGATTGCGCGCGGGATGCAGCGATCCAGTCACTTTGCGCACGCGACTTCTGTGCCTCCAATTCCAAGATGCGCGCGCGTGCCTCGGACTCAAGGCGTTCTTGCGCCGTGACAATGGTCGCGCGCTGCAGACCGCGCTCCGCCAGGGATCTGGTGCCCTCCAACTCCTCCACCCGGCTCAGCACGACATCCTGCTGAATCTCAATCCGGCTGTCCAAAAGAGCGATTTCCGTTTCCAGCTCTTTGAGATGCTGATCCCAAAGCGCGTCTTGCCTACTCCCCTGCGCAATGAAGGTGCTCAACAGCTGTTGCTCCAACCCAAGCTGCGCTTGGGTGATCTCAGGCAAAGCCACTGGCATCTCGCGCGGATCGACATCTTCTGCGGCAAGCACCGACTTTTGCGCCAACTGCGCTTCCAGCCGCGCGATCCGGACTGTCTGATGCGTGATTTCAAGGGCTGCCGCACGAAGTTGTCCTTTGGCATCTGCCTGAAGCAGTTGCCGCTGGTCATCACTCAAGTCTGTCAACGAAACACCGCCTGCCAAACCAAGCGCAAGCTCCACGGTCAATTGTGGCAGGAAATCAAACGACCCCGGGCGCTGCACTTCTCCGACAATTACGATGGGCGCATGGCTCTCAATCGCCAGACTGATATCCGGATTGACGTAAAGCTCTGCCGTCTGCAGGTCTTTCTCAAGGGCTCGCTCGGCCTCCTCCAGTGTTAATCCCGCGACACGCGACTGCGCCAGCCCTGCGAAACGCAGATACCCATCCAGATCAACGGTGCCTGTCATGGGTTGCGACTCTCCCAGCAAACTTGCCTGAAGCCGGTCGCCAATCACCAGCTTGTAGCCCTCTCCATAGGCCAACGTGGCACCTAAACTCAGAAGCGCGGCACTCAGGCCCAGCGCGCATGCACTCGCTCTAACCATAATTGTAGTGCCTCACATAATAGTCGGGATCCTGCTGTGTGGAGACCATGGTCAAAACCATGCCTTCCGGACGCGCTCCGATACTGGCGAGATGTGTCAGCCCCATTTTAACGGCGCGTTTGGGCGTCTTACGCCAGCGCACCAGATACAACAGGCTGTCCGCCACCCCTGCCACCATCAGCGCATCGGACACCGCGAGCACCGGAGGCGCATCAATGATGACAATCTCATAGTGGCGCTTCAGCGTTTCCACCAACTCGACAAGTTCAGAGTGTTTGACCGCATCAGACAAAATGCCTTTGGAGGAGGAGCTGCCCAGAACATCAAAATTCAGAGCGCCTCCGCGCATGATGGCCTGACTGAGCGAAACACGCCCAGCAATGAAATCCCCAAGATCATGCTCCATTGTCAGATTGGCTTCGCGGTAGATCGCGGACTGTCGCGTATCCAAATCCACGAGTATCGTTGAGCGGTTGGAAATCGCAAACATCCGCGCCAACGCCAAAGCCGCAGTTGATTTCCCTTCATTCGGCACAGAAGACAACAGCACGTAGCTGTGCGATGTACCACTCTCTTTTCGGCTGAGCAGGGTTTCCCGCAGCTGCCGCAAGCGTTCGCTGAATAAGGAATAGGGATCATCTGCTAGGGAGGCAAAGATCTCTCCGGGGCCAGACCAATTGCCTTTGGGCAGGCTGCCCACCACCGGGAAGCCATGCGCCGCTTCCAGCTGCGCACTACGTGCAAACCCATGGCTGCTGGTTTCAAGCACAAGCGCGGCGATCAACCCAATCACCAGTCCTAAGACCGCACCAAAGGCGGTCAGCAGCTTCGGCCGCGGTGCAGAAGGGCCTGAAGGGATTTTTGCAGCGTTGATCAAAAAGGCTTCGGCACTTTGCAATTCAACCTGTGAACGCGCCTCGCTCAAGCGCGCCAGCCAATCCTCATAGGTGCCGCGCAACGCATCCGCCTCGCGTTCCAGCTGGCGCAGCTCAAGCGAAGAGCGCGAGATGGCGGCCAGCTTGGCCTCCAGTTCGCTCACGTTTTCCAACAGCGCCTGCTCGCGAAACTCCAGTATGCGCACATCATTGCGAAAGCCTTCAATAACCTTGCGCGCCTCATCGGTCATTTCCGCATCCAGCTGCGCAATCACCGAAGCGATTTGTCGCCGCTCTGGGTGCTCTTCCTCCAAACGCGTTGCGAGATTGGCATCCTCTTGCAGCAAAACCAGACGGCGCTCCCGCAAGGTCGCGAAGAGAGGCGAGGACAACAGATCACCAACAGCGGGCGCACCGTCTCCCTGCAACACCGCCTCGATCTGCTGAACCTGCGCCTCTTCTGCTGCAATTTCCGCGCGCACCCGGGCCAGCTGATCATTGAGTTCAATCATCTGCTGAGACACGATATCGCTGGAGGCCCCATCGCTGATAATCTGCGCACTCTTGAAGTCTTCGACCGCCGCCTCGGCGCGTTCAACCTGCGTGCGCTGTGCCTCCACCTGATTGGACAACCATGTGGTCGCACGAAGCGCCGCCTCGCGCCGGTTGACGATTTGCTGCTGGATATAGCCATTGGCGAGATTGTTAGCCATGAGGCTGGAGAGCTGCGGATCCACCGTTTCAGACAGGATCTCGATGACATAGGACTGGCCCACGCGCCGAACCGAAAGCCCCTCGCGAATGCGCGAGGACACACGGTTCATCTTCACCCGCTCCGGCGGGATCAGCGCAGGCGGCGCATCGATCTCCTCTGTGGTGTCGGTTTCTGAGCCGGACGCGGGCTTTTTTGAGCGAAACCAGGAAAACGGCGGTAGCGGCGCATTGGCCTCGGCATAAAGCGCATCAATCCGATCCACACCAATGCTGCTGATGGCCTGTTCAAGCAACTGATTGGATTGAATGACCGCAACTTCGCTGTCCAAGATCGGATTGCTCAACTGCAAATCAGACACCAGCGCTTGCGAAGTCGAAATCTGCGTATCCCTTGGGTCCAGCATCAATGTGGCGCGCGCGGTGTAGTAGCTCGTCATCTGCGCGGTCAGCAAATAAAACAACGCCGCGACAGCGAATGAGCATCCTAAAATAAGCCATTTGCGCCGCAGCAAAGAGTGCACAAACTCGCTCAGATCAACCTCATCGCCCTTTGCATTGGTGGCGGGTCGAACGATGTAGGAGCGCTCCGTTCCAAGGTCTTCGTTGCCAAGCGGATTCACATTCAATCTCCGTGCAGCGCCAAAACGCACTGTCGTCTCAATTCAAAAGGCGCCTCATCACTGTCACGCTCTATGCGCAGTCCTCCGGGGCGCGGCACTCAGCTTTTGAGCGACACACCATGCATCTCTGCCCTCAATTTTGGCCGAAAAGGCACCGGTCGCATTGGGCGCCCCAACAGTTCTGATCCTCGGGCAATACCTACGGCGAGCCCCGCCATCGCAAAAAATTCCGTGCCCAGATTGGGTGTCGTCTTGGTCAGCATCGCCTGCAGAAAAACCGCGCCACAGCCATATTGCAGGGCTGAGACCACCAGCGCCTGCTGTGATGCGTGATCCACCGCCCGCGCGCGGATCACCCCGACCAGAAATGCTCCGAACAACAGGGTTCCAACCAAGCCAATATTGCCCAGTGTCGCGCCAAGCCAACCGTTGCCGCGCACCGATCCGATGCCCGCCCCCAGCGTCCATGTGTCCCAGAAATTGACAAACGCCTGCCGGTTCCAGCTCATGCGCTCCACCCCCGAGGAGGAAGACAGCTTGGAAAACAAAACGTGGTCAAAATACTCCCCAACCGCAGGCACAAGGTTGAGGATCAACACAGCGGTTCCGACAAAGAGCGGCAACAAGACAGCAAAAGCGCCCAACATCCTGACCTGCGCCGGAGGCAAATGATCCAAATGCATGTGGCGCAGCTGAAGGCCGAGGAAAATCAGCATAAACGCCCCCACCGCCGCATAGGTACCGCTGGAGGTCGAGCGCAGCACCAGAACCGTCCCCACCAGCAGGCAAATGATCGCCAGCACATTTGAACGGTCGCCCACCCAATATCGCAGCCAAAATCCAAAAAGCCCGATGGTGTAATAACCAAAGGACGACGGCTCCGGAAATCCTCCAACCATGCGCTTTGCGCCCAACAGCATCTGGTGGTCCAGCATCTGATAACCGGAGGTCCGGATCACGCTCAGCAAGTCCGGCATGCCCAGCGCGTAGGAGGCGACATCTGCAAATCCAAGCGCGGCGTGCACAGCCAATGCCGCCGCCATTGCACCCACCACATGCTGCGGCTCGGGCCGTAGCCGGTAAAGCGTGGCGAGCACCAGAAAGGCGGAAGCAGACAGAAGAAGGCGAAAGGCCTGCGCGATATTGCTGTTTGACAGCTGCAAGGGCTGCAGCATTGGTAGCGCCCGGTCCTCATAGCGCACCACCTGAAAAACCTCGGTCTGGCCGACAAACAGGCGCGGCAGGAAAATCGCCGATACAACCGCCCCGATCAAACACAGTAACAGCCAGAACCCGGGGCGATAGGGGCGCAACGTTCCCAAAGTCTGGCTAAACCAACGGCGCTGAAAGAAGAGCTGCACCATCATAACCAGCAGAACAATATCGCTGACCAACAGGGATGTGCCGCCAACTGCCGGAAAGGAAATCGCCGCCGCCGCGCCAAAAGGCAGAGAGATCACAAAGGCCCAAAGCCCGCGATACGGCCCCTGCAATAGCAGGACACTGCACAAAAACACGGCAATAAAAGAGGTCGAGACGAATTGCATACCAAACCAGGTCTCAAATACGCTTTACTTACAAATACCGACAGGATGTAACATTTTAAGGCAATTTAACAGCCGCGTTCCCTATTCACGCGCCAAAACCTCTGAATTACCGATATCGCGCCCTGTGGCGCACGAATTTTCATCACCCGTACTTTGGTTTCTTTTATTCAAAACTCGGATTTACAGGACAGATGGCAGATCGCGCTCCCGCAGCCCAATCCTCAGGTCAATCCAAAATCCAATCCGGCGCGAATGCGGCGCTCTCTATAATTGGCCTCGCATCGCAGCAAATATCCGGATTTGTCATCACGCTGTTGGCCGCAGGCTTTCTCGCCCCCGTTGAATATGGTGTATACACGCTGGCCATAGTCTTTGTGGAGCTGGTGCTCGCGTTCACCTATGCGGGTTTTTACCATTTTATCGTGACCTCGTCGGAGGATGACAAAGCGGTGCTTTCCACCATGTTTTGGCTGATGCAGCTTGTGGGCTGGATTGGCGGCGGGGCACTCATCGTGTTTGCCCCATGGTTGGCACAGGTCTTTGACAGCCCTGATCTCGCCCCCGTCCTGCGCTATCTGGGCCTGCTACAGCCCTTTGCCTCCGGCATGGCCTGGGCCAGCGCCGTTCTGATACGGCGTCAGCAGATGCGGCGGCACTTCATCATCATGCTGCTGCAAAACAGTGCCGCAATGCTCGGCGGCGCAGTGGTGCTTTGGCTGTGGCAGTCGCTCTTTGCACTTGTGGTCTACCGCTATATCCGCGTTGTCATCGGTGTTTTTCTTTACAGCGTCATGACGCCGGATCGGCCACATTTCCTGTTTCACCGCCCGATGGCAGCACATGCGCTGCGCTATGCCTCAGGCCTTTATGGATCCCGCCTGCTGGTGTTTGTCTCCAATTTCGGCACGGACCTGTTGCTGGCCTATTTCTTCACAACGGCAGAATCCGGTCTCTATCGGTTCGCCAATCGGCTTTCGACCGCTACCATTGATATCGTAGGGCAACCCTTGCGCAGTTTTGCGCTCAACCAATTTGGCGCAGCTGCCCGCACAGGGGCTCAGCTGGAGCCGGTTCTCAACCGCTTTTGTGGCGTGATGGTCATTTTGATGGGAGGCTTCGCTGCCACCATTCTGGTATTCGGAGCCGATCTCGTCACGACGCTCTTTCACCCAAGCTATCTCGCCGCCCTTGGCGCCCTATATGCGCTGTCGGTGCGCGCCTTTGCCGGATTTGGAAATGCGCTAATCCTGCCGATCTTTGCGGCCCGCAACAAAACGCAGGTGTCGATGTATCACAATCTGGTCTGGACCAGCGTGATGATCGCCACCATCTTTGTCACCTCCGATCAAGGCCTGAACACGCTTGCATTTGCCCAAGCCTGCGTGGCCATCCTCACAGCAATTGCCGCACTCGTGCTGATTTCTTGGCAAGGCGAGGTGCCCATTCAGGGCGCAGTTTACAATATCCTCATCGCATTGGCGGTGGTGGGCGCCTACTACGCCGCCGCCAGTGGCCTGTGGCTCTGGATCAAAGGTGGGATTGGCGTCAGCGGTCTCAGCCTTGGCATCGGCCTGTCATTGGCCACGCTTCTGGCTCTGGCGACGATCGGCGCGGGAATGCGACTGCGCGTGTTTGATATGCGGGTCTTTGCCGAACGGTAAGCCCATCTTACCAAGCCAACACAGACAGCTTCCGTTGCCCATACCGCGTGACCTGCGCGCGCTGCGCCCACGCCTGATTAAGCACGATCTGGCATCCCCCTTGCCCATCAAGCTCAGGCACCCCGCCTGACCGATTGACCATGCGAGGACACAGCTTTGCCGTCACCAGATGATTTTTCCCAATATCCCGTCACCCTGAATGCTCCGGCGGTGTCTCTGCAGGAGATCACCCCAAACGACAGCGCAGATCTCAGCAAAACCACACGCGCCCTGAACGTCGCCAGCAGCGGAACGGTGCGCCTCACAACCGCAGATGGCTCTGTCGCCACGCTCTTTGTTGCCGCCGGGATCACCTTCCCAGTGCGTGCCACGCGCGTCTGGACCACAGGCACAACCGCAACCGGCATCATCGGGCTGAGCTGATGATTGGGATCGGCCTCGACATCTCTGCAAGCACGCTTGGGGAAGCCGGAACAGTCTCACCGCAACCCAGCTTCATCGCTCTTCTCGATGCAGAAGGGCAATCCAACATCGTTGGCTTCAATTCCATCGACAGCCTGCCTGCCTCAGCCCGACGCCTTTATGGGGACGTAACCCAACTCTCAATCACCGCCGGCGCTGGCACCTCCACGCCAACAGTGGAAACCCTGCCCTATGTGCTCGCCGCAGCAGGTGAAACAATCGCCGGGCAAGAGGGCCGCTACGGGGAGCGCTGTCTGACATCCGGTGGCGGCAGCGGTGGCACAGGCCCAACCATCGGTCTCGCCGCAGCCTTTGACACAGGCACGCTTTGGGGAACGGCGCGCACGCTCCTGCTGGCCAAAGCAGCCACGGCAGGGCAGCATATCGACGCCTTCCGCCCAAGCCTTTCCGGGCAGGTCTGGCAGAATAAGATCCACGGAAGACGCCATCTGCGCCAAGCGCTCGCGGGCCTGCCTGCTCCTCTGCGTTATCAGGCGAAAATCTGGTGGCAGGGCGAAACCAATACCAGCACGCCACGAGCCGAGGCCAACCTCACGCACCCCGATATCACCGACTACGCCCAGCATTTTGAGGAGATCTACGCCTTTGAAGAGGCTCAAATGGGTGCGCAGCCGCCCTGGTTTCTGATCGCACTGTCTCCCATCGAAACCTCCCTTGGGTCCGGCCAACCCGATCCTTACACCGCCGCAATCAACGACCAATTGCGCGGCCTCTGCCGCTGGCACATCGCGCAGGATGGCACCATCACCGACGCGGCCAACGGCGGCCATCCTCAGCGCTATTTTGTCGAGCACGGTTTGCGCAACGGCAACAATGTGCATCTGACAGCGTCTCAAATGCAGCAACTCGGCCAGCTCATCGCCAATGCCCTTGTGGATCTGCGCGGTGCCGATGGCGCGTCGCAATCCTACGCTCCGGCATTGCGCCCTGTCATCACGCGGCTCGCCGAAGCGGACATCTCGAACGCGGATCTGACCCTGTCCTTGCGCAGCACCGATGGCGGTACGCTTTATGTGGCAGCACTGCCAGCAGGCGATCCGGCACCGACGCCCGCGGAGTTGAAAGCTGGCACAGGCTTCCTCGCCAATCAGCAGGAAACCCTGCCAAGCACTCTTCCGCCCGGCGGACAATCCACGGTCCTTCTAAGCGCTCTGCCGCAGGACACGCCATTGGACATCTACGCGTTGCTGACGACAGACGAGATCGACAGCACCCTGCAATCGCTCCCCAACATCACCCTGCCCTCCAGCGCCTCGGTCTGGGATGTGACCTATCAACCAAGCCTGTTCAGCTACTCCGAAAATGGGGCGTTGGTGAACAATGGCGAGACCGGCACCCGCTATGCGCGCGGCACCCAAACACGTGCAACAGGGAAGTTTATCTTTGAGGTCGATGTGTTCGGGAGCGTCGTCTTTGTCGGGATCGGAGATCAGGATGCCCCGCTGGGCGGCGGCACCAATGGTGTGCGCAAAGCAGGCTGGTTGGGCACCACACTGCGCTTTTCCGGCAGTGGGCTGCAGCAGATGGGATCACATATCAACAGCCAGACAACCGTGCAGGTGGCCGTTGACCTGACAGCCCGCCAGCTCTGGCTGCGCCCTACCGGCGCAACCCTCTGGAACAACACTGCCGATGCCGATCCCGCCTCCGGGACCTCTGGTGCAGATATTTCGGCCGTCCTTGGCCCCCTCAAACCGCTCGCAGGCCTTGGCCCTGGAACAACCACCGGCGCACGGTTGCGCACCTCCGGCCTCACATTGCCACTGCCAACGGGCTTTCAGCCCTGGGGCTAGCGGGAGGCTCCGCAATTGTGACCAATCCCTAGCGCTTCCCGCTTGACCCCGGACAAAAGCATGCCAGTCTGAGCTTATACTCCGATCTCAGACTGTGATGCCTCTGTTTCCCCGCCTGTTCCGCACCAAACCGCTCACCGAGAGCGCGCTTGCCCCGCAAAAGCCTTTCTTTGCCGTCGGCGATGTACATGGCTGCGCCGATCGTCTGGACGCAGCCCTTGGCTGGATCGCCTCCCGCCCTGAGGACGCAAAAGCACCGGTGGTGCTTCTGGGGGACTGTATAGATCGCGGCCCCAACAGCGCCGCGGTACTGCGACGGCTGTTCAGCCTGCGTACCGCCTGGCCAGACCTGATCTGCCTGCGTGGCAATCACGAGGAAATGCTGCTCGGCTTTCTGGATGATCCGGTCCAATACGCCCCAATGTGGCTTGGGGCTGGCGGCGCGGAAACCCTGCAAAGTTTCGGCCTCACACCGACCACCAACAGCGAAGACGCGCTCTATGATCTGCGCGATGCCCTTGCGCAAGCCATGGGTGTGGAGATGATCCAATGGATGCTCGACTGGCCCTGGCTCTGGCAATCCGGCAACATCATTGCGGTTCACGCAGGTCTCGACCCAGCCCAATCGCCCGATGCCCAAGACCCGGCAGTGCTGACCTGGGGCAATGCCGACTGCTATGACATTCGCCGCAAAGACGGGCTGTTTGTGCTGCACGGCCATCTCATTGTGGATCGCCCCGGCCTGATCAACGGGCGCATCGCAATCGACAGCGGCGTCTATGCGACCGGCGCGCTCACCGTGGCACGGATCGAAGCCGGTGGCCTTGCGCTGAAAACAATAGACCAGCCTCATCCAGATGCGCCGCAAACTGCGCCGCCGCTGCCTGCCAAGTAAATGCGGCACTCTGGGCGCGCCCTGCCTCGGCCCGCTCTTGTCTTTCCTGCGGGTTGTTGGCGATGTCCTGCATCGCAACAGTCCAAGCTTGAACGTCTTCTGGATCGGCGTAGCGCGCCGCGCTGCCACAGATCTCCGGCACAGCACCGCGCGGCGCAGCAATCACCGGACAGCCGCACATCATCGCCTCTACAGGAGGCAACCCAAATCCTTCCGTCAGCGATGGAAACGTCAGGGCCAGTGCATTTTCATATAAAGCGCGCAATTGCGCATCACTCACCCGCCCCAACAGGCGCACCGACGCACTTTCCCGCAGACCGTTTTCGCCAAACACCCGCGCATTGCCGCCCCCCGCGATCACCAAGGGCGGTGCTCCCGCGCCGCGCCGCTCGGCCGCGGCGATCAACATTTTCAAGTTCTTATGCGGCGCCAAGCTGCCAATCGCGAGAAAATACCCCTGCGGTTCCAGCGCAAAATCTGTTAGGATTTCCGGATCCGCAGCGGTGCGCAAAATGTGATCCGCCCCATTGTGCACCACGCGCGCCTTGCCGCGCGGCACGACACCATGCGCCTCCAACTCCCCCGCTGAAAAGCGGGAAACGGTCAGAACCAATTTGGCCGTCCGCCCCAATCGCGGCTGCACCGCATGATACCACATGCGAAAGGCGCGCGCGTATGCCTGCGGCTGTGTGAACGCCTGCGCATCGTGCATCATCACCACCTGATTTGCTGAGGCAATCGGCCCGATATTGCAAAGGCTGAGCAAGGTCTCCTCTGCCGCCAAACCGGGCAAAGAGACCTGCTCCCAAAGTTGCCCCTTCAAGATGCTGTCGGAAATTTCCACCGACTTGATCGGAGCGTCAGGAAAGGTTCCCAGCTCCTGAATTGGTCCTGGCTGCGGCACCACGCATCGCAGCTCCGGCGCATCGTCCCGCGCCAAAAACGCGCGCATCAGTTCCACAGCAACCCGGTCCACACCGGTCGGCGGTCGCGTCAAAAAGCGGCCATTGAGCAAAAGCGCCATCTCAAAAACACATCAAAGCAAACACATAAAAACAGCCTTACCATGCGAGCGGCTGCCGGATCTTTCAACAGCATTGCCACTTGGAGGCGCAAAATCTGCCCAATGCTGGGCACTATCATCTCCCGTAGGTTGACAGAGCCCATCTTTCCAGCAGAGCTAAAAAAGAGATCCGACCCATCTTTGTGTGCCAAGGCCGTTCGGGGAGAGGTCATTTGCTATGCTGTGTAATGTACAAGTTCTGCGCGCTGTTGCCGCGACCATGGTGGTTCTGCACCACCTGCGCACGCCGTTGCTCCCGCATGCCCCATGGATCAAGGACATCCATGTAGGTGCGGCCGGGGTCGATATTTTCTTTGTAATTTCGGGCTTTATCATCACGCTGACCACGGCGCAGAGAACCGCCACGCCGGCACAGTTCTTTGCACAACGCGCTACACGCATCGTGCCGCTTTACTGGCTGTTCCTATTGCTCATCGCTGGCATGGTGGCCGTTGGGCTGCGCCCCGTTGGCCTCACCGACACAGACGCCACGCTGACCAATCTGTTCAAATCCATGGCCTTCATTCCGTTTGAACGCAGCAACGGCGCGCTTATGCCCATTCTCGGCGTCGGCTGGACCCTCAACTTCGAAGCGTTTTTCTACCTGCTCTTTGGCACAGCGCTTTTTCTGCCCAATCGCCGTCGCCTGATGGTGATCACCACTTACCTGCTGCTCCTACCGCTGGCTGGCCTGCTTCTACAGCCCTCCGGCGCGGTGGCCCTCTTCTTCACCAACAGTATTCTCTTGGAATTTCTCACAGGTTGCTGGCTGGCGCATTGGCACCTGAAAGCAGGCACCATTGGCGGGCGGCGCAGCACCGGTTGGCTGTTGATCGCAGCCGGTGGCCTCGGACTGGTCCTCCCAGAGATTTTCGACTGGGGGCCGGATTTCCAACAACTCATGCCGCTTCGGTTTCTAATTTTCGGCCTGCCGGCCTTCTGCATCGTGGCTGGCGCACTTTGCCTGGAGCGCGCTTTCCAGTCGCTCAAATCCCCGTTTTTGCAACAACAAGGCGCTGCAAGCTACGCACTCTATCTGTCTCACACCATAGTTCTGCAAATCGGAGAAAAAGGGCTCGCAGCCCTTGAAATCGACACACTGTTAGGGCCCATCGGCACTGCGGCAGTGCTGTTTGTTGCGGCAATCGCTGCGGGCACGGCCACCCACCTCTGGATCGAACGGCCTATAACCCGCTGGTGCCGAGACAGTTTCACCCCAAAGCGCTCACAGGCCTAAGCCGCCAGCTATCGGTAAATCCGCTGCAGAACCGCGGCAACGCTCTGAATGGCAATGGCTTCGCCGCGCGAAAAGTTTTGCGCCGCCACCCGTTGCGGCCGGATCTGGATCACCCCTCTGTCAAAGCGATCCGGATTACCGAGGACCGAATGATACTGCGCGCCCGGTGCGACATCCCTCTCGCCACGCCAATCCATCGTGTCCACCAGTCCCAAAAACCAAGGCTCTAGCGCAGCGTGCAAGGTCGGGCGCGGCGCTTTGGCAAAATCCAGATAGTTCACGCGGCTCACCTTCTGCCCTCGGCAGGCCAGACTGCGCGCGGCTTGTTCCACTTTGATCCAGTCGAGCGCGGCGCCCCCCAAACTTGGCTTTTTCATCAAGCTTTTGGTGGAGGGTTCAAACTTCGGTTTTCGCCATGACGCGATCACATCACGGGCATTGCGATAGGCGTGTAAAAACACCGGAGGGCGTTCTGAAGCTGCCAAAACCCAAGCGCGCGGCCCCGCCTTGGAACTGTCGAGCACGATCTCGGCACCGCTCGCAACCCGCACGCCGTCAAACAGCCGAGCCTGCAATGCGTTAAAACGTACAATGCCCGGATCGCGCGCAATCTTTCTGAGATCATACCGCTGTCGCACCAGAAACTTATTGCGGATCACACTGGCCTCCAGCTCCGCAAGTTCCGCCAGATCATCCGCATCAATTTCAGCGTGCGACAAAGCGCTTTGCCAGAAAGTGCAATCGGGTACGGTGGCACCGCAGGAACACATCAACCCGTCAATCGGCAGCCGCCACAGCGCGTGGATTTCTCCAACGCCCACCAATCTGTCTGAACTGTTGAGAACGCGCTCCATAACGGTGGAGCCGCTGCGCCCGGAGCCGATGATGTAAATCAGCCTGTCCAAGAAACCACCCGCAAAACAAATCAACCAACGCTGCCAGCTTATCGCGCGGCCCGTTTGCGGTAAACGACACAGGCTATTCAGGCAGCTCCATTTGGCCAGTCGCTCATTTTTTGATCAGGCTGCTTTGCTCAACGGTATCTCCTGTTCACGCGAGAAGTGCTTCCAAGCGATCATCCTGCTGGCCTTCGCCCAGCTGAAGGTCACCGAAGAGGTTGATGGCCTCACTATTCCGACCCAGCTGATTGCGTGATGCCACAAAATCCGGACCACGCTCATCAACATGCGCCAGCTTCAACACCAGTCGGTCACTTTCGAAAATATCAAAGCTGATGGCGCGCTCGTATACTTCATCGCCGGCCAGTGCTTGTACTTCGACATTGTCCCGCAAAACATCTGATGGGCCACCATCGGCCAGATAGTCGTCAACCGTCACCTCAGCCAAACGATCAACGCCATTTGCGCCGATCACATTGTCATCTCCGTGCCCGACAAAGAGCACCTCGCCCCCTTGGCGGGAGGTCCAGCGGCTCTCATCGGGGTCAAGCTTCAGAGTTCTGTCTTTCAAGACATCGCGTTCCGCGGTGTCAGTCATTTTATCTTCTCCACCTTGGCGCAGACCTTCTGGCTCCTGCACCGGATTGGGACTTTGCGTCCGATCTTCTCTGCCGACCATCGCGGCTTGCTTATGCGCCGGGCTGACGAACCGATCCGTTGAACGCGCCCCCACTCGATAGGAATGCTCCAGAGGCTGTGCATACGCACTCCGCCCGCGACATTCAGGAAACGGCCACTATTCCTCGGTTCAATTCCGGCACCACAATTGCTTCAACAGAGTCGATATCTCTGCGAAGTTAATTTTCTACTGATCACTGAAAACGGTGGCAGCGGCACTACGCACGCGCCTGACACAAGATTATTTTTGCCTTTTGAATTATTTCGAGCGCGTTTGCGAGACACGAATAGTTAACAAAATAATAATTCGGCAAATTGCCGCCGAACTGACGTTAATGCAACCAGCAAACAATCGCCCATAACGCTGTCCGCAATGCTGATTTCTCTCACATTCTGTTGATCAAACCCCCAAGGACGACACGCCAATTCAACGCTCAACCATTTCGATAATTTCGCCAAATCAAAAACACGACAGCGTTTCATAAATCACAAAATCAAAATTAATCCTTCATTAATATTTAATGAACAATACTTAACCATAAGGAGAATAGATCTAGGGAAGATCCCCTATCCGCCACAACCTCTGCCAAAACCACGACCTGACGTCACCGCAACAACCGCCTAACGGCTATGAAAACAACGCCGCATACTCTTTCGTGCGGAACTTTCCTCAAACGGTTAGTTCATGCGCAAAAGAGCTGGCAGTCAGCCTAATTTTCAGGCAATCTCCCGCAGCGGGTGATAGTTTTGTGACAATGTTCTCAATAACTTGAGGCAGTCACATGATACACTTATACCTGAATTCAGTTTCAGGATCTGCGTATACCCTCCCTGAATATTCTTCAGGATCTGTAGATTAATATTGGAGATAAACCCGAATGAAAGTTTCGCCGGTTTTACTTTGTGGCGGTTCTGGAACGCGCTTGTGGCCTCTTTCTAGAAAGAGTTACCCCAAGCAATTTGTCGAATTGGTTGGCAAACACACTCTTTTTCAATCATCCGCCCAGCGCCTTACGGGCGGAATTGAGAATATGAGTTTCTCAACCCCCGTTGTTATTACAAATTCCGACTTCCGTTTTATTGTCACCGAGCAATTAATGGATATCGGAATTGACCCCAAAACCATTCTAATTGAGCCCGAAGGCCGCAATACCGCACCCGCCGTATTGGCAGCGGCCCTGCACCTTCACTCCGAAGACCCGGACGCCGTCATGCTTGTGGGGCCATCTGACCACGTGGTGCCTGATGTGACCGCATTTCAGGCCAGTGTCAAAGCAGCGCTGCCTGCACTTGAGCGTGGTGAACTGGTGACATTCGGCATCACGCCAACCTCTCCGGAAACCGGTTACGGCTACTTGGAGCTCGAAGGCTCTCCCAAGAACGCTGAAGGCACGATCAAGCTGTCGCGCTTTGTCGAAAAACCAAAGCTTGAAGTGGCTCAAGCCATGCTTGAGCAGGGCAACTATCTTTGGAATGCGGGCATCTTCCTGTTCAAAGCCAAAGACATTATCGCGGCCTTTGAGGCGCACGCACCCAACCTCATCACCCCGGTCCAGGCCTCTGTTGAGGCGGCCGAAGTGGACCTTGGTTTCCTGCGTCTGGCGCCAGAGCCCTGGAGCGAGGCCGAAGACATCTCCATCGACTACGCGGTGATGGAGCGGGCATCCAATCTCTCTGTGATGCCTTTCACCGGCTATTGGTCTGACCTTGGCGGTTGGGACTCCGTATGGCGCAACAGCGATCAGAACGATCAGGGCGTCGCGCTATCAGGCAATGCCACCGATATAGGCTGCCGCAACACCTTGCTGCGCTCTGAAACCGACACCCAGGAAATCGTCGGCATCGGCCTCGAAAACATCATTGCCGTGGCCATGAACGACGCGGTTCTGGTCGCGGATATGAGCAAGGCGCAAGACGTGAAACACGCCGTCACGGCGCTCAAGGCCAAAAACGCCTTACAGGCAACCGCATTCCCCAAAGATCACCGTCCTTGGGGCTGGTTTGAAAGTCTCGTCATTGGCGATCGTTTTCAGGTCAAACGTATCCATGTCCACCCGGGCGCATCCCTGTCTCTGCAATCCCATCACCATCGGGCAGAGCATTGGATCGTCGTGGAGGGCACGGCAAGAGTAACGGTGGACAACACCGAACAACTGGTATCGGAAAACCAATCAATCTACGTCCCGCTTGGGGCAGTTCACCGGATGGAAAACCCTGGCAAAGTCCCCATGGTTCTCATCGAAGTTCAAACCGGCAGCTATCTCGGCGAAGATGACATCATTCGCTACGAAGATGTGTATTCGCGGGGGCAAGGTGCCAAAGGATAGGTAGGTTTCGCCATGTTGATGCGCTCCCCGGCACGCAACATCGCACTTGTACATGACTGGTTCCCCGGACTTGCTGGTGGAGAGCACGTAACCGCCGAATTGGCGCGTGCTTTCCCCGGCGCTCCCATACATACTCTCTTTGATTTTCTCACCAAGGAAGAGCGTGACTACGCAACAAACGGTGGGCTCAGCCCGCTCAAGGTCAGCCGCCTTAACCGGCTGCCCGGCGTGCAGAAATACTACCGATATCTGTTGCTGCAATGCGCCCGCGAGATCGAAAAATTCGATATGCGCGGCTTTGATTGCGTGATCAGCTCCTCCGCCGCCTTTTCCAAGGGCGTGATCACCGGGGTCGATCAACCCCATATCGCCTATATTCACTCGCCACCCCGCTATGCTTGGGATCTTGCGCCAGAATATCTGGACAGTCTCGGTGGCGGCTTTCTAGGCCAGCTGAAGCGCCATCTCGCACATGGCATGCTCCACAAATTCCGCCTCTGGGATCTGCGCACGGTGAATATGGTGGACCACATCGTCGCCAATTCGGAATTCATCGCCAAGCGCATCGAGAAGGTCTACCGCCGCAAGGCGCAGGTGATCCACCCTCCCATTGATATGGAGCGTTTCCCCTATAACGAAGGCGCGCGTGATGACTACTTTGTCACCGCATCCCGCTTTGTGCCCTACAAACGCATCGACCTCATTGTCGAAACCTTCGCCCGCCGCCCGGATCTCAAACTCAAAGTCGTGGGCACCGGGCCGGAGCAGTCGCGCATCATGGCGCTTGCCGGTCCCAACGTGGAGTTCACGGGCCGCCTTGCCGACGCCGATATGGCCAAGTGTTTTCGCAATGCCCGCGCCTTTCTTTTTGCCGCACTTGAGGATTTTGGCATGGTCCCGGTCGAGGCGCAGGCCTGCGGCACCCCTGTTATCGCCTTTGGTGTCGGAGGCTCTGCTGAAACCGTGCGCGGGCTGGACAAAGGCGATCCCACCGGCGTGCTCTATAACGAGCAAAGCATTCCGTCGCTGCTCGGCGCGGTCGATCAATTCCTTGCGGTGGAGGACGACATCAAACCCAAAGCCGTGCGCCGCCACGCCGAAAGCTTCCGTAAAGAAGTGTTTCAGAAAAAAATGCAGCAACTGGTTGAGGAGATCATGTGACGACCCGACTTCCGGTTTTTGTCAACGGGCGCTTCTTGACCGCAGACACCACAGCAGTGAACACAGTCGCCCGCGAGCTGACCCTGGCCTTGGCCAGACTTCAGGCGACTGACCCGGACGTCGCCGCCCGCTATGACCTCAAAGTGGTTGTCCCCCCCGCCGCGAAAAAAGCAGCGCAAGCCTTGGGCATCCCGTTTCAGGTCTTCGGACGCCTTGGCGGCATTTTCTGGGAACAGCTGGAACTTCCCCGTCTAAGCCGCCGCGGCCGCATCGCTGGTTTTTTTAACACCGCTCCGCTGCTCGGCAAAAACCACGTCACCATGCTGCACGATGCCCATGTCTTTGATGCACCGGAAAGCTACAGCTTCACCACGCGTCAGTGGCGCAAACTGCTGTCTTATGGTGCGGCCACCGATGGGCGCCTGGTGCTGGCGGTGTCGGAATATTCCAAGTCCCGACTGGTGGCTTTGGGCATCGCCAAATCAGATCAGATCCATGTGGTCTCAAATGGCGTCGGTCATCTGGCCGCTCTGTCTTCTCATAGCTACAACCCCAACAACGCTCCGCTGAAGACGCCTTATTTCGTGGCCCTCTCAAGCCTGCAGGATCACAAGAACATCGCTGTCTTGCTACAGGCCTTTGCACGGCCCGACATGCAAAATGCCCAGCTGGTGCTGGTCGGAAAATCCACTAAACAGGCGTTCCTCGGCGCGGGCCATGTCGTGCCGGACAACGTCCATTTCCCGGGGTTTGTCTCCAATCGGGAACTCGCCGCGCTCTATCAAGGGGCCGTTGCCGTGCTCACGCCATCACGCACCGAAGGTTTCGGCCTCCCCCCTGCCGAAGCGTTGACACTGGGCACCCCGGCCATCGCCGCGCCATGCGGAGCCCTGCCTGAAGTGTGCGGTGACGGCGCACTTTATGCGGATCCCGACAACCCTGAGGACTGGGCGATCAGCGCCCAACTCTTGATGAGCCAACCGGCGCTGCGCAGCTCGCTGATCGCAGCGGGCCGTGCGCATATTTCCGACTTCACCTGGGAGAATGCCGCCCGCGCGGTGATTGCCGCGCTGGATCAGCACCGGGTTGCCTCCTAACCCTCTTCCACCATCTGCAACAACGCCTCATAGGCCTTCCGGCATTGCGCCAATAGAGACGGCGCAATGTTGGGCCGTGGCACGTCCACTTGAGGCGCGCGCCGTTCAATCATGGCATGCTTGCCACTTTGGATCGGATCGCCCGCCCCCGCCGCGATGCTCGCCGCCCGACTGACATAGCGGTTCTCTAGCGGAGGGATCATCTGCAGCATGTCCTGAATGCGCGCCACAGCGCCCTCCGGATCAGACAGCAACGCCTCGCTGCGCAACCCGATGCGCCGCTCTGGCGCAAACCGTGGCCACAGGCGAGTGAGCCGCCGCACCCGCGCCAGATAATATTGCGCCGCTGTGGTCTCATCGGGATACTCGCTGGACCCCACATGCTGAAAGAGATTGGCCACCGACGGGATTGTCGGCTCCGGCGCCCGCAACAAGAAGACCACACGCGCGGCAAAAAACGCCTCTGGCAGGTCACGGTCGAGCCGATTGTGCAGCATCTTGTCAAACAGGTATCGCGCGCTCGGCGACCACGCGCTGCGCCTTGCCTGATTGACCGCCAGCTGCCCCAGGCTCCCGCGTCCTTGATAAGAAATATGCGCTTCGCCATAGCCTGAAATCTGAGGATGGCTGCACAGCACGTTGGATAAGGCCGTCGTCGCGCCGCGCATGTGAGACATCACAAATATCGCGCGGTCAAAGCGGCATTGCGGATTGACCGCCGCCACCGCGGCCCCCACCGGTGCCTTCACAAATGATCTCACAGAAACGGTCATAAAAATGGCCAAACACGCAGAATACAAGATTATTCCTGCGCCATCGCCTCCCCTGTGTCAAAGCTTCATGGACCCGAGGCGACCCTTTTCCCACCCGCTGCTCAGTTACGGGCAACCTCAGCATCAAAAAGCTGAAATCGGTGGCGCAAACTATTCCCTCGTGATGAGCCATTTGCCCGCACGACGATGTCCACAGCCTGCCCCGCAGGCAGTTTGACACCCGTCAGTGCGATCTCCTCTTCCGTTTGCACAACCTGCTGCACCAGCACCCCACCGCTGGCCTTGATGACAACCATCACACCATCGCCACCCTGCCCCGTGATCTCCAGCTTAGCGGACACATCAAGCGTAACGTCCTGCCCTGAGACATAGCGATGCACGATCCCGATATCCTGAGCACGCCCCCCGCCCAGCTGCATCCCGCGCGCCGTCAGCCGCACACCTTCGGCAAGATCCGTGCCAAGGTAAGGCGTCCAGGGCCTGCCCCGCGCCTCCTGCCCCGGTCGCGTGACAAACGGCCTCTCTTCAGCCCCAGCCACCTGCAGGAAACGCTGAAATCCCGGCGCTCTGCCCGGAGCGTCCCCCTCCGAAGGGTAGGCAAACTGATCAAAACTATCGGCCAGCAGCGCCTGCGCCCCCAGCCGAATATCCGTGTCCAGCGCAAGTGGCCGCTCTGCGCTGAAAACCAACGGTGCCTCACGTGACAAGGCCATCTCTTTCCGCGCAGGCACCGCCACCGCATCAGCGCCGCGCACAGTCACATCTGCCGCCGTTACTGTCACCGGACGCGACGCGCCCCAAAGCACCAGCTTGCGGCCGCCATCAAAGGCGCAGCCATAGGTAAAGGCTCCTGCGTCAACCGCCTCAACATCCGTGCCCGAGAGTTCCGCAGCAATCATGCGATAGCTGCGCCCCGCTGGCTCGATGCTCCCATCGCGCGCAAATAGCCCCGCATATTTCCCCCTACGCACCAGCGGATACCAAGCCACGCGGTCCACACCCGCCAGCGCCATCTGGCAATAGTACCGCAGCATGTAGCCCGGCGCCCCCTCCCGGTCGATATGACCAAACTCCGTCACATCAATGCCAAGCCCCGCCATCTCCGGATGCCGCCGCAACACCGCCACTTGCCGTACAAACTGTTCAGGCTCTGTGGTGTAGGGATGAAGTGCTATGGCATCCATCCACGCCGCCGCACCCTGATCAAGAAGCCGCCACAGATAGCCTGCGGGGATTGAATGCGCGGCACCGCCAATGATGCGCACCTCAGGGGCTCGCGCACGCAACCTCTCTGAAACCGCGGCCAGATGTGCCGCATGCAAATCCGCGCGCGCCATCGGCCCCAGCTTACGCGCCGGGCCTTTGATAAAACTGCCTCCGTTGAACTCATTGGCCACCTCTATGGCCACCACGCCCGGGTAGGCCGTGGCCACCGCCTCCACATAGCGCGCAAAGGCGGCGATGCCGTGTTCAGTCATCACCGTATTGCCTGCCTCATAAAGCGGGTTGGCGGGATGCACGATCAGCGTTGTCGCAACCTTCTCCAGATCAAATTGCGCAGGAAAGCCCGTGCGCGGCCTGCCGAAGTCATAGGCGCCTGCCGCGCGTTCCAGCTCTTTCCAGGAAATGGAATCGCGCATGTTGAGAATGGGAAACGCCTGCGCCAGCCGCAGCACCCGATCCTGCTGATCCACCCCAAAATTGCTTGCCACGCCAATTGGCGGTGCCCTCAATTTCCCCTCAGCGCCACTTTGCTGCGCAGATAAAAAACCACCCAACAGCACAGTGGCGATAATCTGCCTAAGCAGCGGGCCTCTTTTGCGAAATACCACCAAACACACCATCAAAAACCGGAAAAGGCACAACTGTCACTTTATCGCATTATGCAACCTGCTAGACATATAGACACTGGAAAATGAAATTTTTCGGAGTGCTTGTATGTCGGTTGCCCCAAAGCGCGTAGCAGTGGTGATTTGCTCGCTTGGTCGCTCTGACACTCTGGCCCAAATGATGCCCTATCTGATGCGGCAGACCGTCTTGCCCAGCCGGATCCTGCTGGTGGTCACCAAACCCGAAGACGCGCCGGATTTTACAAAACTGCTGCCTCACGCACCTGTCCTCCCAGAGGTGATCCTCTCAGAAAAAGGCTCTTCCCGGCAACGAAATGTCGGGCTGGATCACGTTGTGGATCAGTCCGATTTTATCTTCTTTCAAGATGATGACTATGTGCCCAGCTGCCATGTGATTGCGGACATCATCAAAGCTTTTGAGGCCTTCCCTGAGGTGACCGGCGTCACCGGCCATCTCTTGGCGGATGGGATCAACTCTGAGGGCATCAGCATCAAGGATGCGGGACATGCAGTGGTCAATTGGGAGCAGCAAGCGCCGGACGCTGGAAGGGGGGAACCCAAAATCCTGAACTCCGGCCTGCTTGGGCTTTACGGCTGCAACATGGCGGTGCGGTCCACTGCGGCCAAAGACGTGCGCTTTGACGAAAAACTGCCGCTCTATGCATGGCAGGAAGATCTCGACTTTGGCGCCCGCCTTCCAGGCCAGAAGGTCAAACTGCAAAGTCTTGTAGGGGTGCATTGCGGCGTCAAATCTGGCCGCGAGCGCAACGGCGCAATCCTGGGCTATTCCCAGATCGCCAACCCGCTCTACCTGATCCGCAAAGGCAGCATTCCGTGGCGGCGCGGCCTGACCATGTGCCTGCGCAACTTCACCGCCAACCACCTGCGGTCCCTGCGCCCGGAGGCATGGGTCGACAGACGCGGCCGCGCCCGCGGCAACTGGATCGCCATTGCAGATGTGCTGATGGGCCGATCTGATCCCGAAAATATACTGAAGATGTAATTTGAGGTCGCTCCTAACGCCTTCCGCCCAATGGGTTTTCCGGTCCCCACTGCAAGTTTCACGGAAACGTGCGGATTTGAGAAACGCGCAAAGGTTGAACCCCGCATTGAGCAACCACACGTCCTGCGCACCGCACCTCCCCAAGCGGTTGTCCCAAATGCAAGGAATGCATCATGACCAACATACTGATCCTCAACGGCGCCCAACCCTATGAGTTTGCACCAGGTCGGCTGAACGCCTCTTTGACCGACCGCGCCCGCACAGCGCTCGAAGACAAAGGCCATGAAGTGCGCGTCACAACAGTCGCCGAGGGCTATGACGTAGACGCCGAGATCGCGAACCACCAATGGGCGGACACTGTGATTTTCCAGTTCCCGGTCAATTGGATGGGCGTGCCATGGTCTTTCAAGAAATACATGGATGAAGTCTACACCGCCGGTCTGGACGGTCGCTTAAGCGCTGGCGATGGCCGCACCGAGGAGGCCCCCAAGTCCAACTACGGCATGGGTGGCACGCTCACGGGCACCCGTTACATGTTGTCAGTCACGTTCAACGCCCCGCGTGAGTCCTTTGATGATCCTGCCGAGGCTCTTTTTGCCGGTGGCAGCGTCGATGACCTGCTGCGCCCCATGCACCTGAACGCAAAGTTCTTTGACATGTCCGCCCTGCCAACCTTTGCCGCGTTTGATGTGATGAAGAATCCCGACATTGCCGCAGATTTTGAGCGTTTTGACGCCCATCTCGCGGCACATCTCGCAGGCTAACGGCCAACGCCCTCATTCAATCTTGCATCCCAAACTTGGCGGCTGCACCGGTCAAATGTGCAGCCGCCAGCCACGTGTCGCCAGCAATAGCCGAAGATGCTAGCCTGAGGATTCGAGCTTGCCGAACCCCGGAGTGCCCTCATGACCACGCCAGACATCCACCTCTATACCGCTGCCACAATGAACGGCTACAAACCGGTCCTGTTTCTGGAAGAGGCCGGCGTGCCCTACGACCTGACATTCGTTGATTTTGGCAAACGCGAGCAGAAAGCGCCGGACTATATGAAACTCAACCCGAACGGGCGCATACCCACCATCGTGGATCGCTCAAACGGCGATTTTGCGGTGTTTGAGAGCGGCGCAATCCTTTGGTATCTGGCCGAAAAATACGGGAAGTTCCTGCCAACAGATCCAAACGCACGGTCCGAAGCCCTGCAGTGGCTGATGTTTCAAATGGGCGGTGTCGGGCCGATGATGGGCCAAGCCATGTACTTCCAGCGCATCGCCGCGCCCAATGGGCATGAAGAGCCCTACGCAATCAAACGCTTTGTGGATGAGAGCCGCCGCCTTCTCGAAGTGCTCAACACCCGTCTGCAGGGCCGCGAATGGCTTGCGGGCGAGGATTACAGCATCGCCGATATGGCAACCTTTCCATGGGCACGCGCTTACGTCTGGGCCAAGGTTTCGATCGATGGGCTGTCGCATCTGCAAGCGTGGTTTGACCGCATCGACGCACGCCCTGCAACGCAAAGGGCACTCAGCATTCCCAAGGCACAGCCGCAATTCTGGAGCACCTCAGCACAGGATGATGCCTTTGGCGCCGAAAATGCTGCGCGCTTTGCTATGGATGCAAAACAGTCTTAGGTCATCCCAAGCGTCACGCTGCGCCGGTGATCTGTCCGTTTTTCTGGTGATCCGCGATCCAGTTCAAAAGCTGAACCTTGCGCAGCGGCTTTGTGAGAAATTCATCCATGCCCGCATCCAGACACGCCTGCATTTCCCCATCAAAGGCATGCGCGGTCAGCGCCACAATGGTCGGCTGTGCAATGGCCATTTTGCGAATGGCCTTCGTCGCTTCCACGCCGTTCAGACGCGGCATCGACATGTCCATGAAAATCAGGTTGGGCAAAAAACCCTCAACCATCTCAACCGCTTCCTGACCATCTTCGGCAAAGGCCAGCTCCAGCGGCTGATCCTTGAGGTATTTCTTCATGAGGAAACGATTGGTCTGATTGTCCTCAGCCACAAGTATGCGCAGCCCCGGCTCGATCTGTGCGGGCGCATCTGTATTGGCAGCCTGCATAGGGGACAGCTCAGACTGCTCCACATCCTCATAAGGTATCTCAACGCAGAACGTCGCCCCTTCGCCGGGCTCGGACTCCACCATGATGCTGCCGCCCATCACATCCAGAATATGCCGGGTGATCGACAGACCAAGCCCCGTACCGCCAAACTTGCGCGACGTCGCCGCTTCGGCTTGGGTGAAGTGATCAAAAATCTTGTCCTGCTGATCTTTCGGAATGCCGATCCCGGTGTCGCTGACTTCGCAGATCAGGCGCCGCCCGTTTGCATCACAGGTATGGCGCAGCATCACATCCACACCACCGGTGTCTGTGAACTTGATGGCGTTGCCCAAAATATTGGTCAGAACCTGACGAATACGCCCGTCATCAGCCTTCACATAGTCCGGCGTGCTCTCCCCCACATTAAAGGTGATCACCAGCCCTTTGTCGTCCGCCGCAGGGCTCAACAGATCCAAGGTCTCCTTAATGCAAGCGTGCGGTGAAAACACCACCGGGTGCAACTGCATGCGCCCGGCATCCAATTTGGACAGGTCCAGAATGTCGTTGATGATCGCCATCAGCGACATGGAAGATCCGCGAATGGTCTCGGTAAAGCGCGCCTGCTCTGTGTCCAGCTGGGTTTCAGCCAAAAGATCGGCCATACCGATCACACCGGACAGCGGCGTGCGAATTTCATGGCTCATGTTTGCCAGGAACTCCGCTTTGGTGCGGGCTCCCTGCTCAGCCGCCTCACGGGCTTTCACCATGTCTTGCGAGAGTTGACGCGCTTCCGTCACGTCCCGTTCGATCGACACGAAAAACTCAACTTCACCAGTTTCATCGCGGATCGGACAGAGGTTCACATCTACCCAGATGCGTCGACCGTCCTTGGTCACATTCTGCAGCTCACCGCGAAAGGCACGGCCAGCGGCAACAGCATCCTCAATGGGTTTGTAGCTCCGCAGCTCTTCGATGTTGCCGGTCAACAGATCCACAATTGCCTGCCCTTTTGCCTCTGCCAAAGAAAACCCTGTGATCCTTGTGAAAGCGTCATTCACCCAGACGATGTGCCGGTTCTTGTCAGAAATGATCACACAGTCATTGGCGTTGCGGGCCACCAGAGACAACTGGCGCATCTCGGTCTGCTGTTCCTGCAAACGCGCAGTCACCGCCTTCATCTCTGCCCGCTGCTGACGCAGATCCTGAGTGATACGGGCGTTTTCCAGCCCCGCCTTCGAAAACGCGATGAACATATAAAACAGGCAAAACATCAGCATCACACTGGAAGCGCGGATGAGGTAGAACGGCTCAAAGGACCCCAGCTGCAGGGCATGCACCCCCATCAGCACAAACGGGGCGCTAGCATAAAAAAGCAACCTGCAAATGGCCGTTGCCGGATTCTTCGGCAGGGCAATTGTCGCGTTCACCGCGCCGATACAGAGCGCCCCAACGACAAAGAGCAAATCTGCCTCTTCAAGCTCTGCAAAGTAAAACACCCCAATGCTAGCAACAAAGGCGCCACCCTGGATGGCGCTGGAGACCACAGCCAGCCATTGTGCGGGCCAGAATCTCCCCGTCTCAATCAAACGGAGCACATGGGTTCTCAGGATATGACTATCCAACCAGTCACCGCCAACAGCGAGCAGAAAGGCGATCGCAACAATCCACGGATCCAGCGCAAAGCAGGCAATGAAACAGCCGATCGCAAACAGCACCAGCCGCGCCTTCCAACGCGCAGCCCGCTCCTTTGCATACTCTCTAAGCAGCCGACAGCGATTGCGCTGCGCGGCATCAGCCGGCAGGGCGTCCTGCGCAGAATAAAGTGCTGTCGGTGCCTGGGTCATGATCTCGTTAGAGGATAAAAAAGTATTCAGAAACTATTCTAAGGGTCACAAACGTTAACATCGCGAATGGGAAGACCGCCATTTTTCATAGCGTTTTCAGTATTCTAAAAATCATTTGTTGTAAATTTTAAGTTGATCACACGGCTGATCGTGCGGTCAGACACTTACTTTTGGGTGAGCACTCAAGTCAAGCCACCCGTTATGCGCTTACACGCCGCGACGTCACGTACAAATCCGCCGCTCGCCCGCAGCGCATAAAAAACCGGCAAACAGCCTAGCCTCAGCCAACCGGCGGGTTTTGGAACCGATGCGGGCCAAAGGGCGTCTCCAGCGCGTGTTCTAGTAGCTCCAAGTGGTCCTGCCCATAGAACATGTCCCCGTTCAACACATAGGTGGGCGAGCCAAATACGTTGCGCGCCATGGCCTCCTGCGTGTTCGCCGCCAACTGCGCCTGCACCGGCTCCGACATCGCCGCCTTCAGCAACCCAGCCGCATCTACCCCTTCGCGTTGCAGCACCTCATCCAATGCTCCTGCATCATTCAAATCCATATCGTCACGCCAATGCCCCTGCAGCAGAGCAAACGCCAGCCTGTCCAGATCACAGCCCGCCTCTGCCGCCGCAATCATCACGCCGCTGGAGAGCGCGAGCGGCGCGTCGTGAAAGCTCGGACGATGCCCAAGCACCTCCACGCCCCGAAACGCGGCCCACCGTTCGATTTCGCGGCCAAAGAAATAATCCACATGCGCCTGCGTCCGGCCTGCAAAGGACAGCCCGCCTGCATGCTCCACGACTGGCGACAGCTCTATGGGCCGGTGCCGCAAATGCGCGCCCTTCCTGGCACAGATGTCCAGCAGTCTCTGATGCCCGATATAAGCAAAGGCAGAGTGGGTGGAGTAAAAATATTCAATCTCGATTTCAGCCATAGCGGGACGCTAACAGCCGCCCTCCCCCATAACCAGAAAAAAGCGCCAGCCCCCTCCGCCGCGCCGCACAACAAATCAGCAGCCACCGGCTCAACTCCGCCTGTGGCCCGTCACATGCAGATAACACTCTGCCGCAACGACAACCCATGATAGCTTACCTGCGGCGCACAGCGGCACGCTCATCTGCCGGGGATCGCTGAGAATTTCGATCAGCCCCGCCCCCTTTCAGAGCCTGTCAAATGTACCGCTACGGGCCCCAAGGCCCGGTCTGTGCCAGTATGGATATTGTTAAGGACGAGAGACATGAAACGGCTTTTGATTGTCACCGGTTTTGAATCTTCCGGCAGCGTATTCCTTGCCCGCGTGGCCTCACACGTGCTCCAGAAATGCAAAACCTTCGGCGCGTGGGATGGCTACGGCTGGAACGGCGACAGGGGCGACGACCTGGTGATCATCCACCGCTCGATGCCCTACTCCCGCGGGCCGAAAAAATGGTTTGAGGAGCTTCAGGACGAGATCAAGGATCTGGCCGACTATGATGTGCGCTTCGTGATCTGCACCCGCGACCTTTCAATCAGCCGCACCAGCCGCCAGCTCAGATTTGGCGGCGCGACCGCGACGTACAAAGCCGATGATGCGCGCGCGCGCGACATCTTCGCCAACATTATGCAGACACATGAGTATTATATCTTCAGCTTTGAAAGCGCACTGGCGCTGCGCGAGATCTACTATCAGGATTTTTACAAATGGCTTGGGGTGGAGAGCAGCTTCTCGCCCCCGCTCTTTGATGCCAACGCGCCTTATGTGAAGTTCAAAACCCCGCAACGCGCCATCAAACTGGCCCGTATGTCCGCAGGCCGCTTCAGGCGCATGGTCCGCATATAAAATTCCAAATGCGCCGCGAAGCGCACGGATCTCTGACAAGTACATATTTTGGAAAATGGCAGGGGCACCAGGGCTCGAACCCGGGACCTACGGTTTTGGAGACCGTCGCTCTACCAACTGAGCTATACCCCTAACGTGAGCAGTTTCGTAGTGCAGTGCTGCAGGAAGGGCAAGAGGGAAAACGCGCAAAATGCGCTCTCATCGCGGCTTTCTTCCCTTGGCGGGACCGCGCCTTCCCCAAGCAAAAAGGCCGCCCCGAGGGGCGGCCTTTCCGTAAACAATCAGAAGGACTGATTATTCGACGATTTTGGACACAACACCGGAACCAACGGTGCGGCCGCCTTCACGGATCGCGAAGCGCAGGCCGGCTTCCATTGCGATCGGTGCGATCAGCTCAACGTTGAACTTCAGGTTGTCGCCAGGCATCACCATCTCGGTGCCCGCTGGCAGTTCAACAGTGCCGGTCACGTCAGTTGTACGGAAGTAGAACT
>NZ_JAGHRN010000006.1:0-240103 GCF_017743775.1 Shimia sp. R9_1
CGGTCAGAAGACCGCCACTAGCTTCCAAAGATGCCTCGGTGCCTTGCAGATTACGCACGCCTTGCAGGATGGCCACGGGCACAAAACCACTGGCCCCATCCGGATTGATCTCCATCAGCGTGTCGCTACCGGTGGTGGTGAAGCGTACAAAATCCGTGATGTCATCAGTCGCGGAGTTATAGCCAACCAGCGCTTCCGTCACATCAATGAAGTTCCACCAGGCATAATCGGTGACCGTATCCACCGCGCCATCCACCACAGAGAACTTATAGGTGTCGTTGCCCTTGCCGCCGGTCAGCGTGTCCGCACCGGCTCCGCCGTCCAAAGTGTCGTTCTGCTTCTCTCCGAACAGGCTGTCGTTGCCGGAACCGCCGTAAAGAATATCCGCGCTGCTGCCACCATAGAGGGCATCATCGCCGATATTGCCATAAAGCGTGTCTAGACCATCACCGCCATAAAGCGTGTCATTACCCGCCAACCCGTCGATCGCATCATTGCCGCCGGTCAGGTAGGACAAACCATCATCAGCAGCGTTTGTCAGTTGCGTCGCATTAGGATTAATGGGATCCAAGCCTACTTGCACCACGGCCCATGCGGTATTGGATGTTTCGCCATTAGCATCAACAACTGAGTACTCAAAACGATCAACACCCACGAAATCTACGCTACTAGGAGTGTAGGTAAAGACTCCAGAAATAGGATCCTGGTTCAGACTTCCATAAACCGGAGCTTGGGTAATGGTGATGTTTAAATCGTCTAGGGAGAGATCATCTGGATCATAGTCGTTGGCCAGTAAGTCGAGCTCCATGGGGCTGCTTGTTTCGCTGAAGAACCAATCGTTTTTTGCGATCGCGGCAGAACGCGCAGTGAAGCTGACACTTTCGTAAGATACCGTGGTGGACGGAGCAAAGTTCGGGTCCCCCATCCAGCTAGGTGTACCGTGCCAAATGCTCATGAATATTTGAGCGTCAGCAGTCGGTACATCCAGATCCATAGGGTCGACAACTGAATGTAAAAGAACGCCATCCGCGTACCATGAAATTGAGTCCGGCCCCCATTCAATTTCATAAGTGTGGAAACCAGCGGAGGAGTCAAAGCCGAGATCGACCACTGTTCCAACGCTTTCACCCTCAAAGTGGTAGGTCAGCCAGGCTTTTGTAGGATCTTCGCTTAGAAACTCAAAATCTATCTCTGTTTCCGGAGAATAGAGAAAAAATGTCGAATTTGCACCGCTGCCAGATGCGGTCTGCATTTCGACGGTATAACGCCCAAAACTATACTCGTTGATCGTGCGAACTTCCCCACCGCTATATGATTTCCCGTCAGACGGTTGATCATCAAGTGTCAGGGTCAGCTGCCCTGCAGAAACAGCAACATTGCCCGGAGACCAAGCAGTGTCGATCCATCCTCCTGGCAGTGCATAATCTGAAATCAGCCAGACGTTCGAATCTAACTGGCTGTTAAAGTCATCAGAAAAATTAGACATGCATCCAAACCCATAAAATCCCACAAAAATACGACTTATTAAGGAACAAGAAATGTCGCTTAAAATGCTAATATAATTAAATAGTCTTGAACCTTGTTAACGCATTTATAACAAATGTCGAGAACCTAGCAAATCAACTCTGCGTAAAGATAGCGAGGGCTGTTTCCGGAACTGCAACAGTGAGCCGTCGAAGTTCGCATTGTGAGGGCAGAGCGCGCATTTTGGGCGGATTTTGAGTCTGCCCTCGTCAATAAAAAAGAATCAACGAACCGTTCGAAATTCAACGCGATTATTTCTTCAATTCTACAGCATGCTCGAAACCAATGTGTTGAATGATCTATTGGAATAACCCCTGAATGGCGCTTCTTCGAAGAACAAAGCAAAGTACTCTACTGCGTTGTAATTTATGGGTGGTGCATCTTCTTTGTTTTCGGCCCTATATGAAAACCAATAAGGCTCCGAGCCTCCCGGTAGGAACCGCCTAAACGCTGTGTTAGTCTGCCGGCATTCAAAACGTGCGACCCAATTCTGTTATTCGGCAAAAATTGGAGGCAAAAATGCACATTTCTCGCCGGAAATTTCTGAAGTCGACGTCATCGATTGCCCTCTCTTCCCTCGCTCCATTGAGTGCCTATGCTCAGGCGGATCGCGATGTGCAATTCATTCCGCACGCCGGCCAAGCCGGTGTCTTCTGGGGAATGGTTGAGAATGGGGAATTGGTAAAAGCTATACCGCGTACTGAATTTGATCCGCGCCCAACCAAAATGATATCCGAGGGAATTGTCAGTCGAACCTACAGTAAGACACGTGTTCTTTATCCGCATGTCCGTAAGTCTTATTTGGAAGCGGTTCAAAATGGCGTGGAAGATGTAAAACCAGAACGTCGCGCTCGAGAAGAGTTTGTTCGTGTCGACTGGGACATCGCCCTTGGCCTTACGGCCAAAGCCATATTGGACACCATTGAACAGCATGGGAATGAGGCGATTTTCTCAACTTCCTATGGTGGGTGGGCGCATGGCGGGGTGCTCACGCCCAATGTTCTGCAGGGCCGCTTCTTCAACCTAATTGGTGGGGCGTCTGTAACTGTCGGCGATTTTTCCGGTGGTGCTGGCCAAATCATCATGCCGCATGTTCTTGGAGACATGGAGGTTTATTCACGTCAGACCGCTTGGTGGCAAATACTCAAACACTGTGAAACCTTTGTCTTGATCGGCACCGACCCACACAAGAATGGCCGGGCTGAAGGCGGCACAACCGACCATTCGATGTTCCCAAGATGGGAAGTCATTAAAGAAGCTGGCGTTCGCGTTATTTCAATCAATCCTCAACGTACGACGACTGATGAATGGCTCAAAGCGCAGTGGTTGAAAATCATTCCAAACACAGACACGGCTCTCTTTCTCGCGATGTCGACCCACGTCTTTGAGAAAGGGACGTATGATAAAGACTTCCTTGAAACCTATACCGTGGGTTGGGAACGCTTTGTCGACTATCTGCAAGGTAAAGATGACGGCATTCACAAAACGCCTGAGTGGGCGGCCGCCATTACGGGAATTCCAGCCAATCGTATTCGCGCGCTGGCCAATCGCTGCGCCCGCACGCGCACTCAGTTTGCCGGTTCTTGGGCGATCCAAAGAGCACATCATGGCGAAATGCCCTATTGGGCGATAACAGCCTTTGCCGCAATGATTGGGCAGATCGGATTGCCGGGCGGCGGGGTTGGCTTCTCGTGGCACTGGGGGCAAGGTGGCGCGCTTTTTGCTCAGGCACGCGCACCAGGAGGCCTCCCCCAAGGGCGCAATCGCGTCGTGGGGATCTGCCCGGCCTCTCGCCTGAATGAGATGCTTCTCAATCCTGGGAAAGAGTTCACACGCAACGGCGGTACTTTCACATTCCCAGATGTCCATATGATCTACAATGCTGGAAACAACTTCGGCTCTCATCAACAAGATACCAACGAGCTCTTGAAAGCGATGGAGAAGGTCAAAACGGTTGTTTGCCAAGACCCTTGGTGGACAGCCGCAGCACAGTTTTCTGATATTGTTTTGCCTGCAACATCAACTGTAGAGCGCGATGAGATCAGCTCGGGTGGCACATACTCCAAGGATAAAGTGTATGCGATGCGAAAAATCATCGAACCCCTTGGTGAGAGTTTAGACGATTTTGAGATCTTTCGGCGGCTAGCTGCAATGTTCAATGTGGAAGAGCAATTCACGAACAATCAAGACCGGATGGAGATTATCCAAACGTCTTACGACAAATCGACAGCTTCCGAGTATATGGACTTTGAGGAGTTTTGGGAAACCGGTGTGGCGCGCGTCCCTCAGCCTCCTGAAGAATTTAATTGGGTGCGGCACGGCGCCTTCCGAACAGATCCCGCTGCAAATCCTCTTGCGACGCCTTCAGGGAAAATTGAGCTCTTCAGCCAGACGATCGCAGATATGAACTTAGAAGACTGCCCGCCAATGCCAACATGGCTTGAGCCAGCAGAGTATCTTGGGAACGCGGAGTCGGACCAATTGCACGTTGTCAGCCCGCATCCTTACAATCGCATTCATTCTCAGTTCGCACAGTCCGATCTTCGTCATGAGCTCAATATTGAAGACCGCGAATTCCTATTGATCAACACTGACGATGCTTTGGATCACGATATTGAAGATGGCGACCTTGTCGAGCTCTACAACGACCGCGGCGCAGTGATTGTTGGCGCAGGCGTAACAGACAATATTATGCCCGGTGTGGTGTCGCTTTATGAAGGGGCGTGGTTCTCGTTTGACAGTAAAGGGCGCTGCAACTCAGGGGCTATCAATATGCTTACATCGAGCCGCCGCTCCTCGGGCCTCAGTCAAGCGACCACTGCCAATAGCTGTCTGGCGCGATTGCGAAAGGCTACAGATGTTGAGGGACCCAATATGGCTTACAACGGGCCAGCCACGATCTCGGAAGTAGTTTCACTGGATGTGGCAAGCTTTGGGTTAGAGAGGGCCGACGGACTCCAAGAAGAATTCACCTCAAACATGGATCCGGGTGAGAAGCTCTTCTATGAATACTGTACGCTTTGTCACGTACCTCAGGATCCCGCGGCACATACCAAGGCGCAATGGCGCAGCATTACCGCAAGCATGTTCCCCAATGCCGGGGTAGACGAAGAACAACAAGCGTTGATTTTGGAGTTCTTGGATAAATACGCAAAGCCGGATTGATATCATCTCAGTGGATCTCGTGGGCTTACTCTGATCCGGCGGATGTGGACTGTCGCAGCGCTAGCAATAATCAAACTAAGAAACACCGGAGTCGCTGCGAATTGGCGCCAAATTGCAACCGCAAACAGCGAAATTACAGGCGGTGGCAGCAGTTGCGGGTACGACGATAGATAAAAAACATTGCATCGCGCGCGCAGCTTTCCCAACATCGCATTAGGTCATAATGGGAGGATAACATGACCAAAATGCGAAGAACTTTCGTGAAAGCGGCTGGAGCGGCGGCCTGTGCGGCGATCACAATGGGATTGTCAGCACTGCCTGCGTTTGCCGCTGACGTCACATTGCGGATGCATCAGTTCCTGCCTGCGCAGGCAAATGTGCCAAAGAATATTCTGGATGTTTGGGCGGACAAAATCGAAGCAGCGTCAGAGGGCCGGATCGAAATTCAGCGTTTCCCGTCGATGCAACTTGGCGGCACCCCGCCACAGCTCATTGATCAGGCGATTGACGGCGTGGCAGATATTGTCTGGACCGTTGCTGGGTATACGCCTGGGCGTTTTCCACGTGCCGAAGTGTTCGAACTTCCTTTCACGATGACCAGTGCAGAAGCGGTTTCACGGGCCTATTGGCAGCTTGCCGAAGAAACCATGATGGACGCAGATTTTAGGCAGCTCAAAGTGCTTGGTTTGTGGGTGCATGGGCCAGGTTTGATCCATTCCAAAAAACCAATCGAAAGCGTTTCTGATCTCAATGGCATCAAACTGCGCGCGCCAACGCGTGTCACCACACAGCTCTTTGGCTCCATGGGAGCAACATCTGTCGGTATGCCCGTGCCCGCTGTACCCGAAGCGCTTTCAAAAGGTGTGATTGATGCGACTGTAATCCCCTGGGAGGTCACAGGGGCTCTCAAGGTCAACGAGTTGGTGGACAATCATACGACTTTTGGAGACGAAACCCTCTACACAACCACCTTTATTTTCGCGATGAATAAAGATCGCTGGAATGCACTGCCCGATGATCTGAAAGCCGTGATTGACGCAAATTCCGGGCTCGAGTTTTCGGGTTTTGCTGGCAAACAGATGCAATCTGATGATGCCGGTCCCGCTAAGGCAGCCAAGGAGCGCGGCAACAATATCATCACACTTTCTGAGGCAGCAGTGGATGAATGGAAAGCTGCTGCGCAGCCCACCACAGAAGCTTGGGTAACAGAAATGGACGGCAAGGGTTTGGATGGCACGGGATTGCGCGCGCGGGCGCTCGAATTGATCGCCGAAAATTCCAAAAACTAAGCGCGAAGGCACATGCCCCCGTCTGTAAAAACGGGGGCGTAAATTGAGGGTACGGGCATGTACAAATGGGTGGAACGCCTCGCGCGGCTTATGGCCGTGGCAGGCGGAGTGGTGCTCACGCTACTGGTTGGGCTTACTTGCCTGAGTGTTTTGGGCCGCGGACTTAATACCTTAGGCCATTCCGATCTTCTTGGAAGCTTGTCGGAGAGGGTGGCAGGTGGGTTGATCAGCAGCGGCGTCGGGCCGATCAATGGTGACTTTGAGTTGGTCGAGGCGGGAGTGGCTTTCGCTATCTTTTCTTTTTTACCTATCTGCCAACTCTACAAAGCGCATGCGACGGTAGATATCTTCACCAATGCTCTACCGCGCGGTGCTAATCGAATTCTCACCGCATTCTGGGAACTGGTACTGTCCGCTGTGATTTTGCTGATCACCTGGCGCCTATTTGTCGGGACGCAGAACAAGCTAAGCTATGGGGAAACAACCTTTATCCTGCAGTTTCCGATCTGGTGGGCCTACGGCTTGAGCTTCATCGCTGCGTGTGTCGCCTCAATCGTGAGCATCTATTGTGCGGCCATGCGCTTGATTGAAATGTTTGCAGGGCGAGACCATCTGCTCGGCTCCGAGGAGAGCGGTCAATGAGCATGCTAGAGATGGGTTATCTGTCCTTCCCTGTCCTCCTTTTGATGATTTTTCTGCGCGCGCCGATTGGCTTGGCTATGTTCTTGTGCGGTATAGGCGGCCTCTACTTTGCCATGGGCGGCACCAATATGTTCATGGCGCGCCTGAAAACAGAGACCTATTCCACCTTTTCCAGTTACTCACTGACAATTATCCCGATGTTTCTGCTCATGGGGCAGTTTGCGACGCTGTCTGGCATGTCCTCAGCGCTTTTCAAGGCTGCTGAAAGCTGGCTCGGCCATCGCAAAGGTGGGGTCGCAATGGCCGCGGTGGGCGCATGCGCTGGCTTTGGTGCGATATGTGGCTCTTCATTGGCCACAGCTGCCACGATGAGCCGCGTCGCCCTGCCAGAGTTGCGTCGATATGGCTACTCAGGCGGGTTCTCAACGGCGACTTTGGCTGCTGGAGGCACGCTGGGCATTCTGATACCGCCATCCGTGATCCTGGTGATTTACGCTATTCTGACCGAACAAAATATCGCCAAGCTCTTCTTGGCGGCTTTTGTCCCAGGCCTTTTGGCTGCGCTGGGATATATTGCGACCATATCAATTTATGTTCGGGTCAACCCTGATGCCGCTGGTACACGACCTGCTGTTCCATACGCAGAGCGCATGAAAGCACTGCTGGACGTTTGGCCCGTCCTGCTGATCTTCGCACTGGTTGTCGGAGGAATTTATCTCGGTTGGTTCACTCCAACAGAAGGTGCAGCGGTAGGTGCAGCAGGAACCGGTATCATTGCCTTGTTATCCGGCAGCCTCAGTTGGAAGATCTTTGTTGATAGCATCGTCGCGACGGCCACCAGTACGGCAATGATCTTCTTCATTATTTTGGGGGCCGCGCTTTACAATGGGTTTCTCGCGCTCACCCAAGTGCCGCAAGAGCTTTCAAACTGGGTGGTGAGTGTGGGCCTTAGTCCCTGGATGGTTTTGAGCCTGATCCTGGTTTTTTATTTGGTATTTGGCTGCCTCATGGACAGCCTCTCGATGATCCTTTTGACAATTCCAATCTTCTTTCCTGTGATCAGCGCCCTTGATTTCGGCATGAGCGCGGAACATGTCGCAATCTGGTTTGGGATCTTAGTTCTTATTGTCGTGGAAGTCGGATTGATCACCCCGCCTGTCGGAATGAACCTGTTTATCATCAACGCGATGGATCGAACCACGCCGATGATGGAAACCTACAGGTCCGTGCTTTGGTTTGTCTCCTCAGACATACTCCGCGTCATCTTGCTGGTGCTTTTTCCGACAATCACGCTGTTTCTGATACTTTAGTCAAAGGCGACAGGGCGGAACATCAATTTACTTTAACGCGATTGTTAACCAATATCTAAAGAAGGGGCAGGGAGGATAACGATGCGCACGCAGGTGACCATCATTGGAGGAGGACCGTCTGGGCTCTTGCTGGGGCAATTGCTTCATGGTGCCGGGATTGACACCGTGGTGCTTGAGCGACAGTCCAAAGCGCATGTCCTAAGCCGCATTCGCGCGGGTATTCTTGAAACTGGCACCGTCGCACTGATGCATAAGGCGGGCGTTGGTCAGCGGCTTGAAAAAGAGTGCTTTCGTCATGATGGCACCGTAATCTGCCATGGTGAGATGCAATTTGGCGTCAACTTCTCTGAACGCGCGGGCAAACACGTGGTGGTTTATGGGCAAACAGAGCTCACGCGCGACCTTTACGAAGCCCGAGAGCTTGCAAGTGCGAAAACCCTCTTCAATATTGAAAATGTCACTATTCAAGGCGCAGATACCGACACACCCTCGGTCAGCTATGAACAGGAGGGGCTTACACATACGATCAAATGTGACTTCATTGCGGGATGCGATGGCTTTCATGGGGTAAGCCGCACAACAATCCCTGCTCAGTTGAGGCGAGAATATGAAAAACTCTACCCTTTTGGCTGGCTTGGCGTTCTCTCGGAAACGCCGCCGGTCCATGATGAACTCATATATGCAGGGTCTGACCGCGGCTTTGCGCTGTGTTCCATGCGCAATGCCAACCTGAGCCGGTATTACATACAATGCTCCCTGACTGATCAGCCTGAAGATTGGAGCGATACAGCTTTTTGGGAAGAACTAAAGCGCCGGATACCAAACGAGTACGCAGATAGACTTGTGACGGGTGCATCCATTGAGAAATCTATCGCTCCTCTTCGTTCATTTGTGAGCGAACCGATGCGCTGGGGTAGGCTGTTTTTGTGTGGAGATGCCGCGCATATCGTACCACCCACAGGCGCGAAGGGGCTCAATTCTGCGATGGGAGATGTGCACTATCTCTTTAATGGATTTCAGCAGTTCTATCAGGAGGGCGACACCCGGGGTATCGATGAGTATTCTGCCAAAGCCTTGGCGCGTGTTTGGAAGGCTGAACGTTTCAGCTGGGCAACAACAAAGCTCTTGCACCGCTTTCCTGATGATAGCGATTTCGACCGAAAGATGCAGCAAGCTGATGTGGCGTTTCTGGCAGAAAATAGCGCGGCTCAGACCGTCTTTGCCCAGAACTATGTTGGGCTACCCTATTGAATTTGAGGTAAAATGCATGACGTTTTGGAGCAGGGAGGCCAGCTTTGGTGGACCGTTTTGAAGAAGGTATGAAAGTGCGGCGCAAAGTCTTGGGCGACGCCCATGTGGACCAAGCTGAGCAGGCCAAAACCGAATTCGACCATCCGTTTCAAACTCTCATTACTGAAGCCGCTTGGGGGCATGTTTGGGCATCCGGTCGCATATCAGACCGCGAACGGTCCATGCTTACATTGGCATTATTGGCTGCGCTGGGAAACTTCGATGAAATCCCCATGCATATCAGGGCGACGGCCAACACAGGCGCATCGAAAGAAGATGTTTTGGAAGTCTTTCAACATGTGGCGATTTACGCAGGGGTGCCACGTGCAAATCATGCTTTGAAGCTTGCAAAACAGACTTATGCTGAAATGGAAGGCGATCCACCTTTACCTATGCGCAGTATGAACGATTGAGCGAGGCCCAAACCCATGACCAAACCAGGGAGTTTCTATCAGAGGGATATGCAACGCCAACCTCCCGCGCGTGCAAAGGCGTACAAAACCAGTGTCAGCCGTTCGCCCAACTATCCTCGGATTGCTTTGGAAAATACGATTGGCGAAATGACCGGACCCGTCTTTGGGCATCATGATATCGGTCCGCTGGACAACGACCTGCTCCAAAATTTCGCACAAAATGGTGAAGTCCCACTTGGTGAAAGAATAATCCTGCATGGCCGAGTGCTCGATGAAAACGCCCGACCTGTATCAAACACTTTGGTTGAAATCTGGCAGGCAAATGCTGGCGGCCGGTATCGACACAAGAACGACCGCTATCTCGCATCACTTGATCCTAACTTTGGTGGCTGTGGCCGAACTCTAACTGATGAGAATGGGCACTATGCCTTTCGCACTTTAAAACCCGGTGCTTACCCTTGGCGCAATTGGGTTAACAGTTGGCGCCCGTCACATATTCATCTGTCGGTATTTGGCACAGGCTTTGCGCAACGTCTGGTTACACAGTGCTATTTTGAGGGTGATCCCCTGATCGCCAAATGCCCAATCGTAAATGCCGTTCCTGATCCGGAAGCGATTGAGCAACTGATTGCACCGCTCGACCTCAATGCGGCCATTCCTTTTGATTGCTTGGCCTATAAATTCGACGTGGTGCTACGAGGACAGCACTCTACGTTATTTGAAAATCGACTGGAGGGTAACTGATGGCGCAAAAACTACCCTACTTACAGGAAACGCCTTCTCAAACTGCTGGGCCCTATGTCCATATTGGCCTCGCGCCTCGCGCCACCGGCATTGAAATCTACAATAAAGATCTTGGGTCTGACATCGCTGGACCAAATGCCGAAGGGGAACGGATTAGAATAGAAGGCCACATCAAAGACGGCACTGGCGCGATAGTGAAAGACGCGCTTATCGAGGTCTGGCAAGCCAATGCAAACGGCAACTACGCGGGTTCTGACAGCGCCATAGAAGAAGGTTTTCGGGGATGGGGCAGGGCGGTTACCGATTTTGAAACTGGCCTGTGGCGTTTTGAGACCATCAAGCCCGGCCAGACGCGGGCCCCAAATGGCAGAGTTCAGGCTCCGCATATCAATCTCTGGATCGTAGCTCGAGGTATCAATCTGGGTCTGAATACTCGGCTGTATTTTGATGATGAAGAACAGGCCAACGCGGGTGATCCTACCCTCAATCTGATCGAACAGGAAGAACGCCGTGCCTCCCTACTTGCGACACGCGTTATTCAAGGCGATGCAGTGGTTTATAATTTTGACATAACGCTTCAAGGTGAGGGCGAAACAGTATTTTTTGACATTTAGGTATCGGGTGTGAGGAAAGAGGGAGGGAAACACGATGGGCAAACCCTGCATCATTTGCTGCGCCATAACGGGGTCCGTGGCACGTAAGGAGAACAATCCGGCAGTGCCGATCTCCATTGCAGAGCAAGTCGAGAGCACACAGGCAGCTTTTGAAGCGGGAGCGAGTATCGTTCATGTACATGTACGAAATAACGATCAAACACCCACTTCAGACCCGGATAAATTCGCGCGTTTTCAAGAAGAGATAAAAAAGCACTGTCCGGGGCTCATCATTCAGTTCTCCACCGGCGGGCGCTCCGGGGCCGACAAGGAACGTGGCGGCATGCTGCCCTTATCCCCAGATATGGCCTCACTTTCTGTCGGTTCTGTAAACTTCCCTACAAGGATTTACCCTAACGCGCCCGATCTGGTCGCCTGGCTTGCAGAAGAAATGAGACGCTACAAGGTGACACCAGAAATCGAAGCTTTTGACCTGAGCCACATCCTGCACGCGATCCGAATGAACGCTGAAGGCATGTTGCCCGGCAAGCTCTACGTACAGTTTGTGATGGGTGTAAAAAATGCCATGCCAGTCGATAAAGACGTGTTCGATTTCTACGTTGCAACCATGCAAAGCCGTGCGCCAAACGCGGAATGGTGCGCGGCCGGGATCGGAGCCAACCAGCTCGTGGTGAATGAATGGGCGATTGCCGCTGGCGGTCATACACGCACCGGTCTTGAAGACAATGTGCGCCTTGATCGCAACACGCTCGCGCCATCAAATGCAGCGTTGGTCACCCGCGCAGCAGAACTTTGTGAAAAATACCAACGCCCCGTCGCCACATGGCAACAAGCGCGCGAGATGCTGCAACTCACACCTGTGTTTGCGTAACAAGCTCGGGTCACTGGGAGACCTCAAACATGATTTTTCAGGATCAAGATCACTGGTTATTTGGACTCTTTGATGACCTCGAAACAGCCACTCTGCTTTCCGGTCAGACCAGTTTGGATCATATGCTTGCAGTAGAACGGGCTTACTCGACTGCTCTGTGCGCTAACGCCTTGGTTCCTGACAGCGCGGTTCAAGAGGCATGCGACGCTATAGATTCTTTTGTCCCTGATTGGTCGGTGCTCAAAGCTGGCACCGCGATTGACGGTGTTGTTGTACCTACGCTTGTCAAAGAATTGCGGTCTCAATTCCCTCAAAGGAGTCACGCCGCGCTGCATATCGGCATGACATCCCAAGACGTGGTGGACACCTCATTGATGATGACACTGGGCCGCCTTTGCGATCTCTTTGAGTACCGCCTTAATGAAATTGTTTCACTAGTCGATACGCTGGTATCAAAATTTGGAGATGCTCCTCTGATGGGGCGTACGCGCATGCAGGCAGCCCTGCCCATTTCCACAGAACATCGGCTGATGGAGTGGAGGGATGGATTGGCGGATTGCCTAAACCTTCTACACGCGCAGAAGTCCAATGGGTTTACTTTGCAGCTAGGGGGACCAGTCGGGGATCAAAGTAGCTTGGGAGATAAAGTCGATCAGATTTCGTTGCATATGGCAAAGGCACTAGGTCTAACCGTCCCAGGGCAGCCTTGGCATACTAATCGGAACAGCATTGTAGATTTCGCCAACCTGCTGTCCTGCATCTCTACAGCGCTCGGGAAGATTGGCCAGGACATCACACTGATGGCGCAGCAAGGTATTGAAGAAATTAAGGTTTCGGGTGGCGGCCGCTCCTCGGCAATGCCGCACAAACATAATCCGATACAAGCTGAGCTACTCGTAGTCTCTGCACAGTTTAACGCCACACAGATGTCGGGCATCCACTTGGCGGCATTGCATGAACAGGAACGTTCTGGTGTTTCTTGGACATTGGAATGGATGCTCTTGCCCAACATGGCTTTGGTCACCGGAAGCGCGCTTAAAACAGCGTCTGAGCTGTTAAAAAACGTTGAGCGAATAGGAGCCGCCTAACAGTATCCCCGTAACACGCGATGGCAGGTTAAGTGCGCAAGTCCACGAGTTGTCCTTCACGCAGCTCCAGCGTATCTGGAGCCAAGGCCTCGCGAAATGAGGGCGTATGGCTGACCAACAAAATTGCTTGCGGCAGCCCCTGAAGGATTTCCAGAAGCCGCGCTTCGTTCTTCGTATCCAGTGCATTTGTCGGCTCATCAAGAAGAAGCGCCTCAGGCTCCATTGCAAGCACCGTCGCCAAGGTTACCAAACGTTTCTCGCCTCCTGACAGCTTGTGCGTGATGCGATCGCGCAGATGCATCAGATCAAGGTCGGTGAGGACACGATCTACGATGGCAATTGCTTCGGATTTACTGCGCCCCAAATTGAGCGGCCCGAAGGCAATATCCTCAGCGACCGTGGGGCAAAATAGCTGGTCGTCAGGGTCTTGAAACACCATGCCAATGCGTTGGCGCACCTCATGGAAATCGGCCTCGACACTGCGCTCCTTACCGAAAATAGTGACGGTACCTGCGTCTGGCTTCTGAAGGCCAAGCGCAATGCGAAACAATGTGGATTTACCAGCACCATTCGCCCCAGCAATGGACAATCGCTCTCCAGGTTCAAGATGCAGTGAGGCACCACTCAGCACTGGAGCGTGGCCAGGGTATGCAAAGTGAATGTCGTCGAGCCTTAGGATCGTCATAGGTGGTCCAGAATGAGAAGGCCCGCACAAAGCGCGAACATCGAAACGGCAAAGAGGCGATCCCGCCGAGTCAGTGCGTAATCTTGTAGCAGGAAAAGCCGCCCTGAAAAGCCTCTGCACTTCATTGCCGAAAGGATACGCTCTGATCGTTCGATGGCCCGCACAAGCATCATACCTACCAGATAGCCAAAGCTTCGATATGTGTGCCAGTTGGTTCCCGGACGAAATCCGCGGATTTTCATGGCCCCTCGGAGCCGGAGATACTCCTCTCGCAGCACCTCAATATAGCGGATGGTGAACATCAAGAGATGAACCAAGACTTCAGGGCATCGCAAACGGTGGAGAGCATGCCCTAGGGTGACCGGCTCCATTGTCCCAACCAGAACCATGAGAGCAAGGATCACTGTGTTTGCTGTTAGTGCAATCTCTATTGCCTTCCAAAGCCCTTGCCAGCTCGCCGGAAAGCCAAAAACCGTGAACATCGCGTCGCCCGGCATTGAGAATGGCATTAGCACGAGCATGAATATGATGAAGCCGTCCATCATCGCCATGCGCTTTAAGGTTCGACGTTTGGGAAGGCCTGACAGAATAAGCAGGCATAGGGAGACCGAAAATGCAGCAACCAAAGTTGACAGTGTTTGCAAAGCGACGGTCACCACAGCAAAAAGACACACCGCTAGAATACGCATCCTAGGATCAAGCTCTGTGAGCTTGCCATAGAGACTGGCTCTGCCAGCCTCAGAGAGCGTTTTTGCTTGTGGTTCCAGTGCGTGCGCCATCAGCGCACCAACTTTTTGCGTGCGGCAATATAAAATCCGAGCCCAAACAAGCCGACAATATAGCCAATGCCTCCCAGAATGCTCTGAAAGTCATTGTGCTCACGATACGCGGCAATCTCGCGACGCAGGGGGCGCATCTCGTCCCTAACTGTCTGGGCAATAGCGGCGCGTTCTTCCTCAGAAAGCGAGGCAACGGTCACGCCGCTGATATTTGAGCCTGACAGGGCGGCTGGTGCTGGATCCACTATTTCTGCCGCAACCCCCAAAATCTCCGCGACTTCCTCGGTAGGCATGGTTACCTCAGCAATGTGGCCTGCACCAAGATCGGCAAAAAATGTATGCGCGACCGGGCTGCTTGGTGTGAACACAAAAAAACCATCTGCGTCAGTCATCGTGCGCCCCAATTCGGTGCCATCTGGACCAGTGACGACAACTTCTTGATCTTCAGCCATGTCACCGTTTGAAAAACCTAATTCTCCTTCGATCGCATCACCCGACGGGAACACTCCGGCAATCACCTTATGGGCCAGGGCAGGCAGCGGTGAAAGAACCAGCACACACATTAATATCAGCTTTTTCATGCGGCTCGCCCCTTCAAAAATAGCTCAGGCTTGACTTTGCGCGTGAGCAAGATCGCAAATCCCGTGAGAAAGGCCTCAACGACCATCACGGGAATATGGGCGAAAAACACGAGTTTCGCCGCGGGAATGAATTCCTCGCCTGAAAGTGCCAATGAAACCGCGACAAGTGCGGTTGTGGCCGCAATTGCAAAGGCCCCGCCGATCCCGCCCCAGATTGCCCCTTGAACAGGCGAGCCTCGGCCGATTAGGCGGCCAAACAACATCCAGGCTAATACCGCAGGAAACGCGATATTGACGGCGTTGATCCCGAGCACGGTTAAACCGCCAAAGCCAAAGAATACCGCTTGCAAAAGCAACCCTACAAAGAGGGCGGGAAATGCGGCCCAGCCGAGCAAGAGCCCGGCCAGACCGTTCAAAATCAAATGCACAGATGACGGGCCAATCGGGACATGAATCAGAGATGCCACAAAAAAGCTTGCCGACAACACGCCAGCAGCCGGAATGCGGTCAAGGTCCAGCGATTTTAGCCCCATCGCGATGCCGCCGACCGCTGCGAGTGCGCCGCCGATGACAACCGGATTGGACAAGGCTCCGTCAACAATGTGCATGAAGCGTTACTCCAGATCCCAAGCGCGGATCCAGATCACCGCATCCTGGCTCAGCTCTTTGCCCTCATGCTCGGTTGCCGGCCCAGAACCCAGAGCGGCAAAACCCCAGTAACCTGCTTTTGGCACACCGAAAGTGAAGTAGCCATTGTCGTCAGAGATCGCGACGATTGCGCCGCCTGGCAGAGGCGACGCAGTCGCTGCCTTGGCTCCGGTGCCTTCCAGATCTGGCTCCGCTGCCATATATTCGATCTCGATTTCAGCACCCGCCACCGGCTGACCTTCGCTCAGAACACGGCCCGTGAAGGTCGATCCCGCAATAATGTTGTACGGCTTGTTCAGGGGCAGGATCTCGGTTGCGAGCCCTTGGGGCTGATCCCAGTCGGTCGGCAGCTCGTTGCGGTTCAGATAGGTCTTGGTGATCTGCTGAATGTAGATATCCTCGGACTCTTCATAGTAAGGTGCGGGCACCGTCACAACGACATAGTCCCCCGAACGCTTTACCGGAACCGATCCCCAAAATGCTTTTGCGCTGTTGTTAGGACCGTCAAAGGTGGTCTCTTCAAGCGTACCCAAGAGATCCGTTTTCTCACCGTTGTGGATAACGAAAAATTCTTCAGGCTTGTCCAAGGTCATCACATGACCCGCTTCGTGTGGATGCCAGAAAATAAGCTTGACTGGAACGTCACCGGGGCGCTCAATCATCGTGTCTTCGGTGTATTCCAGAAGAAAATGCGCTTGCGCCATCGCAGGGATGGAAAGAGCAGCGGTGGCCGCCAAAAGCAGCTTTTTCATTTGTTTGGTCCTTATCACGTTGCGCCTTCCCCGGCGCATTTATTTTTGTGTGACTTCGGAGAGCACGGAGCCACTCAGCTTCCAAACCAAGTGGACCCGGCGCACACCCCGTCGCCGATAATGAACGCCCCTTCCAAGGGCGCATGTCCGGCAGGTCTCCTGACTTGCGGGTCAAAACACGATGCTGGCCTTCCCGGGAAACCCCAGTGGCGTTTTCAGCCGTGCTCGCCGCTTACAGTTGCGGGGGCAGTTGCAGATTTGGCACCGATATCGCCGCACTACATTCCCTATTGCTTCCGGGTTAACCCGGAACCGAACATGGCGCGTTCTTGCCAGATGCGGGGAGAGCGGGTCAATAACGGATTGCGACCTCAGCGGACACAATTGCGGAATCAAAGTAGATAAATATGAAACGGAATGGCGCGAGATTGCCCAAAAATTAGTGCGTGCCGCGTTCAACGACGCTGGGATCGACGTAGGCAGTCTCATCGTCTTTCGTGGGATCGGCGAGTCGGCGCTCCAAGAGCGCAATGATCTCGCGCACGGAGGCGTCAATGGGGTTGCGCACAGTGGTCAGGTCAAACATCGGCCACTTGGCCATGTCGATATCATCAAAGCCGACAATCGCCAATTCACCCGGAACCGCGCGCCCCAGTTCGCGTGCAGCCGCCAGAGCACCGATGGCGGAAGCGTCATTGGAGCAAACCAAGGCATCAATGACATTGGAAGCCAGCATCTCAAGCGCAATCTGGTGACCAGAATCCACGGTGTAGTCACTGAAAGCTTCACATCGCAGAGACAGCCCTGCTTCACCGAGGGCATCAAGCACGCCTTCTCGGCGGCCTTCAGCTGAATGAAAATCCTTTGGGCCTGCAATAAGTCCAAACCGTTTTCTCCCGCTGGCTATCAACCGCTCTGTTATCAGCCTGCTCCCAAGCGCATTGCGACAGCAGACGTTATCAACTCCGGATGCATCTACCGGCCGACCCGAGGAGATCATTGGTATGCCAAAGCGCGCGCAATGGGTGACGATGTCAGCAGACATGCTTCCCCCGCGCAGAATGAGAGCGTCCAGCGGGTAGCGCATGATTTCGTCAATGGCCGTGGCAGCACGTTTGCCGCCGCCATCGATCAGAACCGGCCATTTGTCGATCCCATTGAGCTCTCGTACCAGCTGGCTGACAAACATAGAGTCATAGGCGCTGCGCATATTTCCAACAAAGATGGCGACAAGGTGGGATCTGCCTCCCTGAAGCCCTGCAGCCAAGGCATTGGGTTGATACCCCATTCTCGCGGCCATCTGCAAAATCGCCCGACGCTTCGCGTTGTCCAGATATGCGCCTTCGGTAAATGCCCGGGACACAGCGGAACGAGACACTCCAACTGCATCTGCTACCGCTTGGGCGGTCACCCGGCGTGATTTGGGCCGCTCTTTGTCAACGCCATGATTCATCTCCGCTTGGTGCCTCCCGGGTGAAACTTAACAAAAACGCAAAATTCGCTTCACAGAACTGTCGCATATCTTCGCTACCTGAACACGTGTGCAGATATTGCACAACCCTCGCGCTGAGCAATCTGCAGGCGCACAGAATTTACACAGATCACCTTTGTCAGAGGGCAATGGGGGTCGGAAAACGCTGGTGAATCCAAACAGGGTTTACCGACTCAACTGGAGACCGATTGTGAAACATTTCATGACAAGCACGGCTGCGGCCGCATTCGCAATGGCGGCAAACTCTGCCTTTGCTGAAACTGAAATCACCTGGTGGCACGCTATGGGCGGTGCATTGGGCGAAACTGTGAATGCCATCGCCGAAGACTTCAACGCGTCTCAAGACGAATACAAAATCACCCCGGTTTTTAAAGGCACCTATGAAGAAGCCCTGACCGCAGGCATCGCCGCCTTCCGCGCTGGCGAACAGCCAAACATCCTTCAGGTGTTTGATGCTGGCGCCGCAACCGTCATCGGCGCCAAGGGCGCAACTGTTCCGGTTCAGGATCTGCTGACCGACAATGGTGTTGCTTTTGACATCAACGACTACATCTCCGGCGTGCGCTACTTCTATGCTGACGCCGACGACAAAATGATCGGCATGCCGTTCAACTCTTCTTCGCCAATCATGTACTACAACGTGCAGGCGTTTGAAAAAGCGGGTGTTGAGCCACCAAAAACCTGGGAAGAGTTTCAGACTGTCACAGCTCCGGCTCTGAAAGAGGCTGGCTATACCGCGCTGACGCAATCCCACCTGCCATGGATCTTCACCGAGAACTTCATGTCTCGTCACGATCTGCCGTTTGCCACCAACAACAACGGCTATGAAGGCGCTGAAGGCACCAAGATCCTCGTGAACAACGACGCGATCAAAGCCCACTTCACCGCTGTGACCGAATGGCAGGATGCGGGCTACTTTGAGTGGTTCGGCACCGGTTGGGGTGACAACGCAACCCCATTTGAAGAAGGCAAAGTTGGCATGTGGCTGGGCTCTTCCGGCTCTTTCGGCGGCCTGTCCAAGAAAGACCTGCCGTTTGATTTCTCCGCGACCTACCTGCCTTACTGGGAAGCTGTGACTGCCGAGCCAAAGCAAACCTTCATCGGCGGTGCATCTCTCTTCGCTATGGCTGGCCACGACGCGGCTGACAACGAAGCAACCGCGGCGTTTTTTGAATTCCTGACTCAGCCTGAGACGCAGTATTTCTGGCACCAGGAAACCGGTTATGTGCCGATCACAGAAGCAGCCTATGAAATGGCAAAAGCGGATGGCCACTATGACCGCGCGCCAGCTGCTGAGATTGGCATCAAACAGCTGTCCCTGCCAGCAGGTGACAACACCAAAGGCTATCGCATGGGTTTCTATGTGCAGATCCGTGACGTGATGAACCGCGAATACGGCCGCATCCTGACCGGCGAAACCACTGTGGAAGACGCCTTCGTAACCATCGAAAAAGAAGCCAACGATCTGCTTGCGAAATTCGCCAAGACCCAGAGCTAAGCTTCTCTTCCAGACAGATAATGGGCGGCCGCGCGAGATCGCGGCCGTCCCCTCTTTCAAAGGACACCTTCAATGAAACGCGCCGGTTTCACCACCAGATGGCTGCCGATCCTGCTGCTCTTGCCGCAGTTGATTATCATCGCCATCTTTTTCTATTGGCCAGCCGCCCACGCGGTGCAGTCATCATTCTATCTGCAAGATCCTTTTGGGTTTGGCTCAACCTTTGTAGGGGTCGACAACTATACGGACCTCGCAGGCAGCGGCGAATATCTGAAGATCGCGCGGTTCACGCTGGTATTCACGATACTGGTGACCTTTTTCTCGCTTGCCCTGGCGCTTTTGCTTGCGGTGAAGGCAGACAAAGTTCTGCGCGGAGCGCGCAGTTACCGAACGCTGCTGATGTGGGTCTACGCGGTTGCTCCCCCGGTTGCGGGCTTTGTCGGGCTGATCATGTTTGATCAGAGCTGGGGGCCGCTGACCGAGCTCGCGCGCAGCATCGGCTGGGATTTCAAACTGGGTGTGAATTTCAATGACACCGCAATTGCCATGGTAATCGTATCCGTCTGGAAACAGGTGCCGGTGAATTTCATTTTCTTCCTCTCAGGGCTGCAATCCATCCCGAAAGCCGTGCGTGAAGCCGCCCTGATCGACAACCGATCCGCCACCGGCCGTTTTTGGGAAGTCACCTTCCCACTGCTGGCACCAACCGGCTTCTTCCTCCTGATCATCAACATCACATACGCGCTGTTTGACACCTTCGGCATCGTCGACACGCTGGTGAAAGGGGAACCCGGTAACAACCCGATGACGCTGGTTTACAAAGTCTATGTGGATGGTTTCCGCGGCAACGACCTTGGCGGATCGTCCGCACAATCCGTCGTGCTCATGGTGCTTGTGCTGGCACTGACCATCTTCCAGTTCCGCTTGGTTGAGCGGCGCATTCACTACACATAAGGGCGCAAATCATGACAGATATCTCCCAAAGCCAGGCGCCCACGATGCCCATGCGCAAGTTCCGCATCCGCTGGAGCGATGTGGGCGATCACGCGGTACTGATCCTCGGCTCGCTCTTCATGCTGGTGCCTTTGCTGATCGTGCTGCAAACCACCACAACCACCGATGTCGCAACCATCAAAAACGGCCCCGAGCTGGTGATCGGAGATCAGTTTGGCGCCAATTTTGACAAGGCGATGTTTGAAGCGTCCGGTTTCTCTGGCGAGAACACCGGTATGTCGATGCTGAAAAACTCGCTGATCCTTGGCCTCGGCTTTGCCCTTGGCAAAATTGCGATTGGCATGATGGCGGCCTATGCGCTGGTCTACTTCCGGCTTCGGTTTGCTACCTTTGCCTTCTGGCTCATCTTCACGACGCTGCTTCTCCCACTCGAGGTACGCATTCTGCCGTCCTATGAGATTGCGCAAAAGCTCGGGTTGCTCAACAGCTATAGCGGTTTGATTGTGCCGCTGATCGCCTCAGCGACAGCGACCTTCTTCTTCCGTCAGTTTTTCCGTTCCGTGCCTGAAGAGCTGGTGGAGGCCGCGCGGATTGACGGAGCGGGGCCGGTGAAATTCTTCATCGATATCCTGGTGCCTCTCAGCCAAACGATGATCGCCGCCATGTTCATCATAATGTTTGTCTTTGGCTGGAACCAATACCTCTGGCCAACAATGATCACGACCGAAGAGCACATGTACACGCTGGTGCGCGGGATCAAACAGATCACCCAAGATCTCGAAGGCACCAATATTCCCGAGTACGGCCGCGCCAATATGCTCGCATTGATTGCGATCCTGCCGCCTGTGCTCGTGGTGATTTTCTTCCAAAGCTGGTTCGTCAAGGGCCTCACGGAATCTGACAAATAAGGACAAGAGAAATGGCTCAAGTCTCTCTGCAAAACATCCGCAAAATCTATCCTAACGGCTTTGAAGCCGTCACCCGCACCAGCTTTGACATCGCCGACGGTGAGTTTGTCGTGCTGGTTGGCCCTTCTGGCTGCGGCAAATCCACCTTGTTGCGCATGGTCGCCGGGCTGGAAGACATCTCCGAAGGCCACCTGTCGATCGGTGATCGCGTCGTGAATGACGTTGATCCTGCGGATCGCGACATCGCGATGGTGTTTCAGAACTATGCGCTCTATCCGCATATGACGGTTCGCAAAAACATCGGCTATGGCCTCAAAAACCGCAAAACGCCGGCTGAAGAGATTGAACGTAAAGTGGTCGAAGCGGCCAAGATGCTGAACCTTGAGCCGTATCTTGACCGCAAGCCAAGCCAGTTGTCCGGGGGGCAGCGTCAGCGTGTCGCCATGGGGCGCGCGGTGGTGCGTGATCCGGCGTTGTTCCTGTTTGATGAACCGCTTTCCAATCTCGACGCTAAATTGCGCAACCAAATGCGTATCGAAATCAAGGCGCTGCAACGTCGCCTTGGGGTCACCTCGATCTATGTAACCCACGATCAGGTCGAAGCCATGACTATGGCAGATCGGATTATCGTGTTAAACGAAGGTCAGATTGAGCAAATTGGCACCCCGGCGGATATCTACCATTCCCCCGCATCAACCTTTGTTGCAAGCTTCATGGGCGCGCCTCCGATGAACCTGATCAACGCTCGTCTGGAGGGAGGGCAAGTGCTTGTGAACGGCGGCACGCCACTGGCCAAAGCGCCGGGAGCAGGCGCTGTGACGTTGGGCATCCGCCCGGAAGATGTCGAACTCAACGCAGCAGGACCGCTGAATTTCCACGTCGACATCGTCGAAGAGCTCGGTGCGCACCGTCTCTTGCATGGTCAGTTGGCAGAGCAAAACTTTACTATTCACGTCAGCAAAGAAATCGCGGCAGCTCCGGGTGCCACACGTGTAGCGCTTAAGCCCGATGCGCTGCGTCTCTTTGATGTGGAAACGGGGAAAGCGCTGTGATCACTCATACCGTTGATACGCTGCCAAAAATCACCGCTGCCGAACAAAAACACCTTTTTGAGGCCCCTCGCACCGCACAAGCACATAGGGCGTTGCTTGCGCAAACCCCCGCGATGAACGCCGTGCAAATTGGTGGGACTGCCGCACAGTCCGTGCTGCCAACAACACCTACGGTCGCAGCCTGGAATGTGGAACGTTGCCTGTTTCCGGAAGACACTGCCGCCCAATTGAACATAGTGTCGCCAGACATCGTGCTTTTGTCTGAGGTAGATCACGGTATGTCCCGCACAGGGCAACGCCACACAACTGAGGACATGGCTGCGTTTTTGGGCATGCAATACGCCTTCGGCGTCGAGTTCCTTGAGCTGGATCTTGGCGGGCCAACCGAGCGGCAGTTCTGCAAAGATTCCTTCAATAGCCTTGGTTGGCATGGCAACGCTATTTTGTCTTCCGTTCCGTTTAAGCGCGTTGGCATGATCAGGCTCGACCAAGACGGTCATTGGTTTGCTGCAGATGCTGGCGCCTCCGATCCTGATCAACCTCGGCTTGGTGGGCGTATGGCGCTTGCGGCCATTGTGCCCACAGAGGCTGGCCCTCTTTGTGTCGTCTCCACACATTTGGAGAGCAATGCTAATGCCGCACATCGCCATACGCAGTTCGCGGACCTTTTGGCTGCGGTAGAAGAATTTGCCCCTGATATGCCCATTCTGATCGGCGGAGACCTGAACACAGGCAATCACATTCCTCCGGATTTCGACTGGAAGCGAGAAACGCTTTTCGATTTGGCTGAAACACAGGGTTTTTCATGGGAATTTACCGCCGAAGGGATGACCACACGACCAAGCCTCATAACCCCGCACCCTGATCGGGTGATGAAGTTGGATTGGTTTGCGGGCAGGGGGCTGCACTGTGATGAAAAGGGCATCTTGCCCTCCATTGACGCAACGAAACGTCCTTTGTCAGACCATGATTGCGTTTGGTGTTCTGTGAGCCTTAAACATTCTCAGCCCGAGTAATCCCTAGTAGCAATGCCCCCTGAGCGTTCCTTCCGGACATCGGGAGGCTTTGTCTACTGATGCATTTGTTGCATGAATGCTTTGTACGCTTTTGTTTCGCGCGAACCCGAAAGAGGCTTTCACCAACAAAACTACGTAGAGGTTAAGCCTTCCAATCGGCTTTTCATCATTTCTGCACTGGTAATTGCCGTAAAAACACTAGAAGTAAGCGCCCGACTCTGGCGATTCAATAGATGATGTGCGTTTTGCGACTCTGCACGTTGCCTTTGCGCCGCCGCCGGTTGCAACACTGGTGCGATTTCAAGCGTGCCACTCAAAGAAAGGTCACGATTATGGGTCTGACATGTTTTGATGTCATGGTTTCGCCCGACCTGCAGAAAACCATTCATCCTGATGCAAGCGTTGCTGATGCCCTTGCGATCCTGAAAGAAACTCGTGCCCGTTTCCTGCCAGTGGTGGACGAGAGCGGCGAGTACTGCGGTGTTTTCAGTGCTCCCACAATGCTGAAGCTGATCCTGCCAAAAGCGGCAACCATTGGTTTGAACACGGAGAGCATGCGTGTCTCCATGGACCACCTCGGTTTCATGAGCTTGGATAAAGAAGACTTCCGCAACCAGATCGAGCGCCTCAAGCAAGAGCAAGTTGCGGACAACATGTCCAATCCGAGCAACATTCCAGTGGCTGCACCGGATACGCCGATTATGGAAGGCATCTTCCTTGTCTATAAATTCAAGCGTCACGTGATGCTTGTGGAGCCCAAAACCCAGCGTTTTGTGGGCACAGTGAGTGCAAACTCGCTGATGGACAAAGTCTTATAAGGTCAGCGCTGCCGCTGAGCCCAACTCACTGAAATCAAACGAAAACGGGACAGTATCTTGTCTGCACATTCTTCCTCACACTCTGAGGCAGGCTTTTCCTTGGCGGAAATGCTTGGGATTGATCCCCTGTGGATCGCTTCCGGTATTCTGGTTCTGGTTTATGCCGTACTCATCACCGAAAAAATCAACCGTGCCATCCTAGCAATGCTTGGCGCCTCGCTTATGGTGCTGTTTGGGATCTTGAACCAACAACAGGCTGTGGACGGGGTCGACTCCAACACGCTGGCGCTTCTGATCGGCATGATGGTGGTGGTTGCGATCACCAGTAAAAGTGGCCTTTTCCAGTATGTGGCCATCAAATCAGCCAAATGGGTGAAAGCGGATCCCACAGGGATTTTGATCATGCTCACGCTGATCACCGCTGTGTTCTCCGCGATGCTGGACAACGTCACCACCGTGTTGCTGATTGCGCCGATCACATTGCTGATCACTGATGCGCTTGAAACACGTGTGTTCCCGTTCTTCTTAGCCGAGATCTTGGCCTCCAACGTTGGTGGTACCGCAACGCTGATTGGCGACCCGCCCAACATCATCATCGGTTCTGCTGCCAACCTCAGCTTCAATGACTTCCTGTACAACCTCGCGCCCATTTCCGCGATCTGTCTGGTGGTTCTGACCGGCATCATCTACTTCATGAACCGCAAAGAACTGTCCAAGATCCCGCCGGAAGCCAGCGCGCGCATCATGCAGTTCAATGAAAAAGAAGCCATCACCGACAAAGTGCTGCTGGTGAAATCCCTCGGCGTTCTGGCGCTGGTGATCTTCGGCTTTGTGGTTGGTCACGGCTATGGCGTTCAGCCTGGCACCTCTGCTCTCGCAGGCGCGGCACTTCTGATGCTTTTGGCCTATGGCCACCAGCACGGCGAAGACCAGACCGAAAGCGTGCACCACATCTTTGGCGAAGTGGAATGGGTCACCATCTTCTTCTTTGGCGGCTTGTTTGTGATCGTGGCCGGTGTGGAGCAGGTTGGTCTGCTGGAGTACTTCGGTGAGAAAGTGCTAGAGCTGACACAGGGCGATATGATGTGGACCTCGTTCTTCATCTTCTGGGCGTCCGGCATTCTGTCCGCGATCCTCGACAACATCCCGTTTGTTGCGACGATGATCCCACTGATTGAATCCACCGCTGACACATTTGGTGGCCCGGAGGCAATCGAGCCGCTGTGGTGGTCTCTGGCGCTTGGGGCGTGTTTGGGTGGCAACGGTTCGCTCTTGGGCGCATCTGCCAACCTGACCGTTGCAGCCTTTGCTGAAAAAGCAAAGCAGCCGATCGGCTTCCTGACGTTCATGAAATATGCGTTCCCCATCATGATCCTGACGCTCATGATTGCCAATGTTTACCTCTGGCTGCGCTATTTCTAAGTTTGTGTAAAAGTATTCGAAAAGCCCGGTGCATTGCACCGGGCTTTTTGTTTGTGGCCTGCCCACGGTGGGTCGCTCCGAAAGGCCGCTTAGTGGAAATCACGGCTGGGGAAGAGCCGTTTGGCCTGGTCACGGGGATGCATTGCCCGTGCGGGATAACGGGCCGCTTTGGGCGTATCGTCGGTGCGCTGCCCCTCGGTGGTCAAAGCTTTCGGCTCCGGATGGCCCAATTCTGCCAGTTTATAAGAGAGATCCTGAATGTCCTGCGCGATCAGATGCACCACGATCCCTTCGCGTTGCAGATAGCCTGTGACATGCAACAGTCGTCCGCTCATAACAATGCGCCGGTACTGCTCATAGATCTTGGGCCAAACCACAATGTTGCTGACACCTGTTTCATCTTCCAGCGTGAGGAAAATCACCCCTGACGCAGTGCCCGGACGTTGCCGTGTGATGACAAGGCCACACACGCTGTAGCGGCCCAAGGCAACCTGCGGCAAAGACGCATGGGTTATAATGCCCGGCAGGGACGGGCGCAGAAGTTCCATGGGATGCGCGCGCAGGGTGAGCCGTGTGGACACATAATCCTCCACCACCTCTTCCCCCAGACGCATCGCAGGCAATATCACCTGTGGCTCAGAAACGCTTTCACCATCAATCGGATCATTGAACAGCGGTAGGGGTTTCGGGCTTTGAATGGCTTTGACCTTCCACAGGGCATCCCGCCGCGTCAGGCCAGTGTCTGCGAATGCATCGGCCTCCGCCAATCGCGCCAAAACATCGGGCCGTGCACCGGCCCTCAACCAGAGCGCTTCGGGATCAGGGTATCCATTGCCACGGGCCGCAACGATCCAATGGGCGTCCTCCTTTTTGAAGCCCTTGATCTGCCGGAATCCCAACCGCAGCGCCAAAGCACCATCCGGGCGGCGCTCCAGCGTGTTGTCCCACTCTGAGTGGTTTACGCAGATCGGGCGGGTCTCCACACCATGTTCCCGTACATCACGCACGATTTGTGCCGGGGCATAAAACCCCATCGGCTGGGAATTGAGGAGTGCACAGGCGAAAATGGCTGGATGATGGCACTTCATCCACGCTGAGACATAGACCAGCATCGCAAAAGCGGCAGCATGACTTTCGGGGAAGCCATAATCTGCAAAGCCTTCGATCTGGCCAAAACAGCGTTCGGCCACCTCCGGAGAGTAGCCGTTGCTCAGCATCCCGGCGATGAATTTGTCGCGATGTTTGCCGATGGTGCCCATACGCCGGAAAGAAGCGAGTGAGCGGCGCAGGTGGTCGGCTTCTTCCGCAGAAAACCCAGCACCAACCATGGCAATTTGCAACGCTTGTTCCTGAAAGAGTGGCACGCCCAGAGTCCGCCTGGTCACCTCTTCTAAAGCAGGCCCGAAAGGCTCCGACTTTTCCTGCCTGTTACGTCGACGGATATAGGGCTGCACCATATCTCCCTGAATAGGGCCGGGGCGCACAATCGCCACTTCGATCACCAGATCATAGAACTCCCGAGGCCTCATCCGCGGCAAAAAATTCATCTGTGCGCGGCTTTCCACCTGAAAGACCCCAACGGCATCCGCGCGGCAAAGCATGTCATATGTGGGAGCGTCCCCCTGCGGGATGGAAGCAATGCTATGACTGAGGTTTTCATGCTGGCGCATCAAGGCAAAGGCCTTTTGAATGCAGCTCAGCATACCCAAACCCAGCACATCGACCTTCAAAATGCCAAGAGCGTCGATGTCATCTTTGTCCCAGCAGATCACAGTGCGGTCTTCCATCGCCGCATTTTCAATGGGCGCAAGCTCATCCAATCGCCCGCGGGTAATGACAAAACCTCCCACGTGTTGTGAAAGATGGCGGGGAAATCCGATGATTTCGCCAATCAGCCGGAGGGTCTGCATCAGCCGGCGATCTTCGGGATTGAGACCCAACTCGCGCACGCGGTCCAGATCAACGCCGCCATTTGTCATGCCCCAGATTTGCCCGGACAGACCTGCTGTGACATCCTGACTGAGGCCCATCACTTTGCCAACTTCACGGATTGCAGCGCGGGTGCGAAAATGGATGACCGTTGCGCACAACCCCGCGCGATGACGCCCGTATTTTTTATAAATCCATTGAATGACCTCTTCGCGGCGTTCGTGTTCGAAATCCACGTCGATATCCGGCGGCTCACCGCGGTGTTTGGAAACAAAGCGCTCAAACACCATGGCGATCATATCAGGGCTGACATCAGTGATGCCTAACAGATAGCACAGGATAGAGTTTGCAGCGGAGCCACGTCCTTGGCACAAAATACCCTGCGATTTGGCAAATTGCACAATGTCATGCACGGTCAGAAAATAGGCAGGAAATTGCAGTTCCTTGATCACAGAGAGCTCTTTTTGCATCAACTCGACCGCCCTATCCGGTGCGCCTTCAGGGTAACGGCGCTCTAAGCCCTCTTTGGCAAGCCGCTCCAAACGCTCTTGGGGCGTTTCATCCTCTGTTTCTGCATGCGGATACTCATAAGACAGCTCACTCATGTCAAAACTACACCTGTCCGCAATCTCGAGCGTTCGACGCAGTGCAGCCGGGTAATCGCGAAAGATCCGCGCCATATCTGCCCCGGCTTTGATCCGGCGCTCTCCATTAGGTAAAGCGCGGGTGCCGATTTCATCAATGGTGACATGCTCACGCATACATGTAAGCACATCAGCGAGCTGTCGACGGCTTGCGTGGTGCATCAACACATCACCTACAGCCACCAGAGGTGCTGAGGATTTTTGGGCTGCGCACGCGCAAGCCGCAAAATAGTCTTGATCGCTGCCGTCATAACGCGGCGCAGCGCCCAGAAAGACATGATTGGGAAACTGGCGCCGCATATGCTGGATATCTGCGATGCTTGCCTCCGGCCTGCTGTGTGGCAGGGCAATCAGGATCATGCCGCTACAGGCAGCAACCAAATCGTTGACATAGAGGACACATTGTCCTTTTTCAGCTCGACGTTTCCCCAGTGTCAGCAAACGGGTCAAGCGTTGGTAAGCCGCGCGGTTGCGGGGCAGGGCAATCCACTCAACAGCGCTGTCCTGCAGCACCAAGCGGCAGCCCACAATCAGCTTGGGGAAGGATATGATGTCCGATTTGGCAAGCGGATTGCTCTGCCCCACATCCTGCCGGGAGGAGGAATCCATTTGCTGTTGCGAGCGGATCTGCACCTGTTCCAGCGTTTCTCGCTTCAGCTCTTTTAAGGCGGACCACGCACGCACCACACCAGCCAGGGAATTGCGATCGGTGATCGCGATGGCAGACAGTCTCAGCTCCGCGGCCCGCACAACCAGTTCCTCTGGATGCGACGCACCTGTCAGAAACGTGAAATTCGTGGTTACGCAAAGCTCTGCATAAGCCTGACCCGACATGCGCGGCGTTCGCGTATCCTGTTGCCGTTCCGATAGTGCCGTGCTGTGCTGGATATCGTTCATGCGAACTCCCCTTGCACAAACCAGCCTGGGTTCTGTGGCGTATGAAACAACCAAAGCCGCCGTCCTTGCGCGGTATATACCCGCCAGTAATCGCGCAGTCCGGAGTGCCAATTTTCATCCTGCATCCACCATTCCGGAGCGATGCGCTCCGGCCCGGCCATACGCTCTGTTGTGAGCGGCATGCGACGCCAGTTAAACCGGGTAGGGGGGCGGTGACCGCTTCCTCCAATCGGCTCTGGTGGGAAGAGACAGATGGGACGCAATTGCACATGACCCCAGCTCTTTACCGGATCTGAATAGGCTGCTGAGGCGATCAAAAAACTGCGTTCGGGGATGTGACTGTCCGCCGGCAAGACGCGCTGTATGTGATCCAGCCCGATCCTTGTGCCAAGTCGCGAGATCAAGTCATCCAACTCATTCTTGCCGCCAATGGCGACATGGCTGATTTGCTGCACGGGCAGTGCCTCAACCTGTGTGGCCGCCAGCCGCAACATATCAATTCCAAACCCCGCATCGATCTCCATCAAGCCACGTTCAAAAAGAGGCAAAATGCGTTGCGGGTCTCGCAAGGCGCGCGCCAATTGTAGCTCAACCTGCTGATGGTCTTGATCCACACGGCGCAGCGTAAGGCAAAGCCTGCGCGCGCCTGTTTCCTGCGCCTTCAGTTTTGCACAGAGTTGAGCCAGCAAGCGCTCCGTTCCCGCCATGACATCTGACAAAAGGCCAATAGGCTCTGGCAAGGTCATGCGTATGCTGTAATGCGGGGGATCGGTGCGCGGCGTAATCTCTTCGGCCTGCGCCCCCAGCGCCTGGTCAAGCCGCAGCAGCAAGCCCGGACCAAAACGGCGCGTGAGGGGGCCTCGGGCCGCCTGGGCCAGCGCCCCAATACTGCGCAGCCCCAATCGCTGCAACGTGACAGAGGTTTGCTCATCTATGCGGAGGGCCGCAACAGGCAGGTTGCTGAGCGCTGGCAACATCTCTCCAGGCTTGGCCACCCCCTCATCGTAATGCGCCAAAGCCCAAGCGGCACCGCGGGTATCTGCGAGGCCTATGCAAACAGACAGTCCGGAACGCATCAGGCGTGCATGTATGTCCGCCAGCAGGGCCTCTTCGCCGCCAAAAAGATGTGCTGACCCTGTGATGTCCATCACCAAGCCATCGCGACCTTCCAGGCCTACCCATGGACAATAGCGTGTGACCCAGCGGCACAGCAGATGCAGAAACCTCTGATCTTGTTCGGGATCCGCCACATGGCTTTGTAGATCCGGGCAGAATGCCCGCGCATCGGCATAGGCCATACCCTGATGCAATCCATGATCTGACGCGGCTGCATTTAGACAATAAATCCGGTTGGAGTTCTGCTGTTTCAACGTCAGCGCAAAAGGGCCGTCGACCGGGCGCCGTCGCAGAACCCGGTCACTAGCCAACCTAGGGAACCATAATGAAACAATGCGACGTCGTATCCCATCGAACATGCCAGACACCAAGTGTTCTCTATTTGTTCTAAATAGCCGATCTCCTATATGGAGTCGAGTCATGGCACGTGGCTAACAGAAGCAACTTGCGCCGAAGGCGAATGGTGGGTGAGGGGGCATGCCCCCGCCATCGTTCGTTGCACGAATGTAAACAAACCACTTGGATGCGCCCCGTTCTAGGCTGTATGCGTGTGACACAGGCCCATGAAACACAGAGAGATCATCCCATGTACATTGAACCATTTGGCGTAGAGCAATGGATGAACGAGTGGGAAACAAAATGCGCCCTGAACCTCGCTGAAACCTGCGTGGAAAGCTTGACAATCGAAGAGCTCTTGCAAATTTCAGGCAAAAACGACACCGATTTGTCCGATCTACTGTCAATGAAGATGACATATGGCGACATCGAAGGGTCTCCACGCCTGAGACAAGCTATAGCGCGCACCTACGCACAGCAAACGCCCGCCAACATCATCACGACCCACGGTACCATTGGCGCGAACATGCTCGTGCATAAAACTCTGGTATCGCAAGGCGATAGGGTGGTGGCCGTCGTGCCAACTTATCAGCAGCATTACTCGATACCCGCCAGCATTGGCGCTGATGTGCAGGCTGTACAGCTCAGAGAAGAAGATGGCTGGCTGCCCAATCTGGATCTTTTGCGTGCAGCAGTGACACCGGGTACAAAACTGATTGCGCTAAACAATCCGAACAACCCAACAGGCGCACTGATTGATCGTGACATGCTCCTGCAGATCGTGGAGATCGCGCGCGCCGCGGATGCCTGGATACTTTGCGACGAAGTCTATCGCGGGACAGATCAATCCGGGGATGGTACAACCGCATCCATCGCGGACCTCTATGAAAAGGGCATCAGCACAGCGAGTATGTCTAAGGCTTATTCTCTTGCCGGATTGAGATTGGGCTGGGTCGCAGGACCGGAGGCTTTGATCCATGAAATCGCCATCCACCGGGACTACGACACCATCTCTGTCGGCATGCTGGACGACCACTTCGCCACCATCGCACTTGAAAACAGGCACGCGGTGCTGGAACGCAGCCATGCGATAACGCGCGAGAACATAGCGATTGTAGAGCGCTGGATCGCGAAGGAGCCACGTATGAGCTGGGTAACGCCACAATCCGGCACCACAGCGCTTCTGAAGTACGACCTACCACTGACATCGCGCGCGTTCTGCGTTGCGTTGCTGGAAGATTGCGGCGTTATGCTTACACCGGGATCAGCATTGAATATGGAAGGCTACGTTCGACTTGGCTTTGCCAACAATACCGACGTGCTTCGTGAAGGATTGGAAAAGCTTTCTAACTTCCTTGCGTGTCAGTGAGGCCGAGGCGAAGACAGGTTATCTGCGAGCTTGAGGTAAGTTCTTGGAGATTTCAGGCATAATCAGTGTTATGTCATTAAAGCGACTTATCACATAAATCAAAGCCGTATCCAAACTCAACCGAGATCAAGCCGCATTAGCCACGCAGCGCGGGGTGTTCTTTGCGACTTTCTGCCGCCGTTTGAGGTGGCGCAAAACGTCTTTCTTGGACACCAATTTTCGCGCCCGCGCGCCATACGCACACTCCACCGGCTGACGGCGGATCGCTGGGATTACGTCCTCCAAAGACCGCAGACTCTCAGGTGAAAGCATCGCGCGGGCAATTGGCCCAGGGTAGAAACTCTCGCTCGCTGCGCCATTGCCATAAACGACCTCATGGTGCTCAAAGAGCATGTGGAAATACGTCTCCTGACGCCGTCCGCTCGCCACCCGCACAGGCCCTAGCGCTTGCGCCAAATGCTTTGCCCGCACAAATGCTTCGTCCGGGTTGCCAGCAATATCTGGCATCAGCATGCAGTGCTGCGGGGAGACAAAAAGCGGGCTGTGATTGCCGAGATACCCTTCAGGCAAACGTACGGAACGCCATTCCGGATTGGCCTCCAAAGCCTGCCGATCCAGATGGGTATATGTGATCCACTTGATCGGCTGCGGACCGCGATCGCGTGTCATCACTAGATCTCCGGCGCGGAGGCTTTCAATGGGCACTTCACCGTTTGGGGTCATGATCAAAGTACCTTTGGTGAAACAAGGAATGCCGATTGAGTTCAACTTGATCCCATTGTCCAGCTGATCCGGCGTAACGCCGCGCAACAAGACGGTTTCACCATTGGGAAACGTCAGCAGTGCGTTGCCATTACCGTCATCCGCAACCACCACATCGGTGGTTTTGACTGGATCGGAGTTCGCGTTGGTAAGCAGCGAGACGTCGAGTTGGTCGTTGGTGAAGCCATCGCCATCGTCATCACTCATGTCAAAGTCGGTGACAACGTCGTGCTCGCCAAGATCTGTGAGAGCAAAGGTATCATCCCCTGCTCCCCCACTCAGGGTGTCATTGCCCTTCCCGCCAATCAGTGTGTCTTCGCCATCGCCGCCGGACAGGACATCATCGCCCTCCCCTAAAAGACCACCACCGTGCAGCAGGTTGTCATTGCTGTCTCCGGTGATGTTGTCACCGCCAAAGGTACCGTGGACGTTCTCGATGCTGACAATCGTACCGTAGTCGCCCGTCCCAAGGGTGTAAGTGCCTTGGCCAAGGTCTACGGTAGCAAAAGATGCTGGGCCGAAAGAGCGAAACGTCAACGTGTCAATGTCGGCGCCACCGTCTAGGGCCTCCCCGCTCCCAAAGCTACCATGAATGGTGTCATCACCTGCACCACCAAAAACCGTATCGGTGCCGGCGCCGTTCTCATACCCAAATCGGCTACCGCTAAAGGCATCGATAAAATCGTTGCCCTCGCCGCCGGACAGGTAATCTGCGCCATCCCCACCTATGATGGTGTCGTCACCGGTGCCGCCATCAATTGTGTCGTTGCCTTTGTCCCCATCGATTGTGTCATTGCCACCGTTGCCTTCGATCCGGTCATCGCCAGTGGTAATGATATCTCCCCCGCCGTCTTCAGCGCCGGTTTCATCATTATACCCAAGGCCCATGTTCTCGCCGGTCTGCTCACCATCAACGGTGCCATCCGGCGGAGCATCAAAACGCACATTATCAATGAGGGTGTTTTCAGAAAGGCTACGCGCATCTGCATTGATTCCAAAGAATGCAAGATCGCTCATCACCGCTTCAAACTGTGCAGGCGTGACGTTGCCGCCCCCCTGAGTCTTGAAGGTCGCGGAGTCCAAGTCAAACGAAACATTTTTGACAAGCGTGCCAGTTTCTGGCTGGAACGAAACAGAGGCAAAAAGCTTGGTTCCGTCATTCGCCACCAGCATCACATCAATGCTGCTGATTGGAGCGTCGGCCGTAAAAGGCTGCGCATCTGCATTGCGGTAGGAGAAATCGACTGTGCCGCCGACGAGGGCGCTGTTGTCGCCTCCGAAATCGGTTGGCGTGGTCAACCAAGGGGACGGACCCGTTTCGTTGTCACCGTGTTGGGCGCCACCAAAGAAGGAGTTGAACCGGGCTCCTCCAATGAAAGAGTCGGAATTATTATCATAGACACGCCAGCCTTCATTGCTGCTGTCAAACGTGAATGTCTCTCTTGGCATCAGCCCACTCCAAGACACATGACAAGTATGGCATATGTCTCACCCAAAGTCCTTGAAACGACTGAATCACATAAGCAATCCAGCCGAACAGCAGAGCTAATTTCTGACCGTTAATTGCGGCCTAAATTGGACGCAGTCTTGAAAAGTTTGAAAAACAATTAATTGGCGAAATTTTTTCTAAAACGCACCATACCCTCGGTAGCGCGCAAAATGATCAAGGTGCCATTCATTGAAACGACACTTTTGGGCAGCTAGATAGCACGCTCCAAATTCGTGAAGATCAACAGCGCGACAAGCGCTTGACACCTCAAAATTTTTAATTGATTAGTTCGCTCAGGATTTTACCCGACTGACTTTGTCGGGTTTATTGGAGGGAACGCGAATGTTCAAAACGACTTTGAAATTGACCACTGCGCTTGCAGTGTGTGCGGCGGCAAGCATTGCAAGCGCCGATACCTATGGCCCGTTTCCGGTGACCGTAAAAGGCTATGAAGGCGACAAGACCAACTCTGTTTCCTATTCCGGCCAAATCGCTCGCCACGCACTGCACGACAGCCTTAAAAAAGCAGCTGGCAAAGGAAACGGCGGCGCAAATGCAGCTGACGTAGAAGCGATGCTGCTGGCGTATTTCAACGGCTCTGACGCAGATCTTGAAATCATGGCGCCCGCGTCCAAAGATGGCTACCCGGTCAAACAAGCAACCGTAAACGCGATCTCTAAAGGCAAGAACATCTCCGGCAAATTCTACGACGGTGCGATGCCTGCGTGGCCCGGCAATGTGAGCGGTAAAGAAGCCATGCTGCACATGATCAAACACGCCGCGCAATCAAACGGTGGCTTTGATGCTGAGAACGGCTATGACTGGGGCCAGGTGATCTCCAAATACACCATGGGCGCCATGATGTATAACCAAGCGGTCGACAACTATCTCGACGAAAAGCTTGATGCTGACAACAAGCCAAACAACAAACCTTACAAAGACGGCGCTTACTACACCGGTAAAGAGCACTCTTGGGATGAGGCCTTTGGCTATTGGGGTGGCCCCGCGCACACTCTGAGCCTGAGCCCAGAGCAGGCCTACAGCATTGCCAAGCAGAAAGACCTGACTGCTGCAGACGCCAATGGCGACGGCGTGGTTGACCTGAAATCCGAGCACGTATTTGGCCCGGCTTACTACGCTGCCGGCGCAGACAAAGGCGGCACCAAGTCCACCAACTACATGCACACGATCATGCAGGCCTTCGTCGACGGCCGTCAGCTGATCGCGGATGCAAATGGCGAAGCTCTCACCGATGATCAACGTGCACAGCTGAAAGGCTACGCGGAAGTCATCGAGAGCAACTGGGAAAAAGTGCTGGCGGAAGCGACCTTCAAATACGCGGGTTCGGTCTACAAAGACATCGGCAAGATGGGCGAACTGGAAGGTGAAGAGCTGGCCAAAGCCTATCGTAACTATGTCAAGCACTGGGGTGAGCTGAAAGGCTTTGCCATGGCTCTGCAAACCGGCAAAAACAATCTGGGTGCGACTGCAACCGAGCTGAACAAACTGATCGGTTTTGGTCCGGTGACGCTGGACAACACCTATGTGACCGGTATCGATGCGGACGGGAACTTTGTGCGTGAACGTCGCAAAACCTGGAGCGACTACCAGCTGCAGATGCTGGAGACCCAGAAGCTTCTCGCCGACACCTTTGGCCTGAAGTCCCGCGCCAATGATGCACTTGCCGATCTGGAAACACTGGCAGGCAAGCTGAACTCTGCGGACAGCGCTGAAACTGACTAAACTCATCAGGGCGGCACCTGAGAGGTGCCGCTCGTTCTAACTCAATGGATTGGATACAGACACTTACGCCCTTCTTTGCTGATTTTGCCGACCCGAAAAAACGGATTTTTGTCGGCTATCTTGTGCTGTCTCTGTTAATCGCTTTTCTCTGGCTGCTCTTTATCGAACGCCAATCGTTCCGAGACGCCGTTGCCCGCGTGTTTGATCGAAAGGTGTTCTTCTCGAAATCCGCTTTGGCGGACTACCAGATTTTCTTCATCAACCGCGTCTTTACGCTGTTTGTTTCTCCCCTGCTCATTACGCAGCTGGCCATCGCAACAGCAATATACTTTGCGCTGCACCGTCAAAGCTTCGTTGTGCCGGGTCTATTTGAAGACGTAAACAAACCGCTCGTAGTTGCTGCGTTCTCCACCACGTTGTTTATGGTCGATGACTTGACCAAATACTGGCTGCACCGCTGGATGCACAGATGGCCACCTCTATGGGCCATTCACAAAGTACATCATTCCGCGGAAACGCTCACCCCAATCACAGTTTATCGCGTGCATCCATTTGAGGGTGTGCTTTACGCACTACGAAGCGCCTTTGCGCAGGGGCTCGTATTGCCGGTGTTTATCTTCAGTTTCGGCAATACTGTGGATCTCTATACGGTTGTAGGCGTCAACGTGCTGGTGTTCTTGTTCCACGTCACAGGATCAAACTTGCGACATTCGCATATCAACATCAGCTATTGGCCGTGGCTTGAGCGCCTGTTGATATCCCCCGCACAGCATCAGCTGCACCACTCCACAGCCGAAAGGCATTTCGACAAAAATTTCGGGGCAGCGCTGGCAATCTGGGACTGGCTGTTTGGCTCACTACATCTCTCGGAGAAGGATGAGGATCTCACTTTTGGTCTTCCGGACAAAGAGGCCAGTGCAACCGATCTGATCGATATCTACTTTCGACCATTTTCAGACATCTGGCGCTATCTCAAAAGACGAGGACAACGGTTGCTGAGAGTGCGTTGAAACACTCGGCATCAGACTAGAAGGCTCGTCTTAAACGGGCGAGTAAGGATCAAATATAAGCCTTGAGAGCCGCGAGGCTGCCCGACTGAAAAACGACCGTATGCCAATGTGTAAACGCTTCAGCAAAAGCCTTATTCTTCGATAGATCCCCGTAAATCTCACTCATGCTAAGCCATGCCGATGGGTCGGCTTTGCTTCTATGCGCCATTTCCGTAAGCCGGTCCCAATTGGGGTCGTTTGGTTCGATCATCTCGCCGTTCTCGCGGGTTCCCAGACACATACGCGCCCAGAGCGCTTCAATCAGAGCAAGGCCTGAGATCGAACCGCCGGTTGCCACAGCATCTCTCACAATCGGAAGCACGAACCCGGGATGACGTGAGGATCCATCGAAGGCGACCCGTCGTGTTGTGTCTTTTATTTTAGGGTTTGAGAAGCGAGCCTCAATCAAAGCAAGGTAGTCGGAGGGTGTCATCCCATCGACCCCCTCAACCTGCGGCAGCACCTCTTGCGCCTGCACTTTACAAAAAAATGCTGAGACTTCTGGGTGCGCCATGCAGTCCGAGATTGTCGGCAAGCTCAGCACTTCCCCAACATTGGCAAGCATCTGGTGCCCGGCATTGAGCACGCGTATTTTCATGCTTTCATAGGCATGCACATCCTCGGTGATGGTGACACCAGCCCGCTCCCAAGGCGGGCGGCCCGCACAAAACTCATCCTGCAGGACCCATTGCCGAAAGTTTTCGTGCGTCACCGGAGCGGCGTCATTTATGCCAATGCTCCGTGTCATTGCCCTCTCGGCGTCGCCGGTAGCCGGCACGATGCAATCGACCATCGCATTGGGAAATGTCGCGTTTTTGTCGATCCAATCTGCGAGATCCGGATCAGACAGCCTTGCCAAGCCAACGACTGTGCTACGCAAAACATCACCGTTGTTTTGGAGATTGTCACAACTCTGCCCGGTAAACGGGAGCATCCCGGCTAAATAGCGGGCGCGATAGGCGGCAACTATGGCTCCGAACGCTGTCTTTGGCTGATCTGGGTGTGCAACATCATTCATGATATCAGGATGCGCTGTATTCAGAGCGCCGTCCTCAGATTGATAATATCCCCCTTCGGTGACGGTGAGCGATACAATACGGATGCGCGCGTCACTCATTGCTCTGATAAGCGGTCCGTTGGTTGGGGCCACCTCCACAAAGTCAACCATTGGGCCGACGACCTCTTTCGCTGAACTTTCGGGATCCAACTCAATCAATGTGGTCAGGCAGTCCTGCGCTAGCAGTTTTTGCCGCATTTCTGAATCATTTGGCCGAACACCTGCCCCGATGATACCCCAATCCATAGCAAGCCCTTGCTGCATCAGGCGGTGCAAATACCAAGACTGATGCGCTCTGTGGAAATTTCCAAGTCCGATATGAACAATCCCAGGCGTGATCATGCTTCGGTCATAGGTTGGAGTAATGACGCTGGCAGGCAGGCGCTCAAGCGCACCGTCGGTCAAATCAATTGCGGGCGTTTTTGAAGCCGGTGTCTTCATCAGCTCATCCAATTCCCGCCATCAACATTGTAAGTCTGAGCGACAACGTAATTTGCCTCTTCGCTGGCCAGGAAAACAGCCATGCCACAAAGATCTTCGGCAGTGCCCATCCGGCCAAATGGCACCGCAGCTCCAACTTCTTTCTTCTTTTGTCCGAGAGGCTTACCTTCGTATTTGGCAAAAAGAGCATCTACGCCGACCCAATGCTCACCATCGACCACACCAGGTGCGATCGCATTCACGTTGATACCGTGCTGTATCAAATTCAGGCCAGCAGATTGCGTCAGGGAAATCACTGCGGCTTTGCTCGCACAGTAGACCCCCACAAGGCTTTCACCACGGCGCCCGGCCTGACTGGCCATATTGATAATGTGACCCTTCACGCCAATTTCGATCATATGACGTGCAACGGCCTGCAGCGTGAACAATGTGCCCGCGACATTGACGTCAAACACACGAGAATAATCTGCTCGGGTAATGTCGCAGACAGGCGCTGCGCTAAAGATCGCGGCATTGTTTATCAGTATGTCAATCTTCCCAAAGGCTTCAGTTGTCGCAGCCACCGCCGCGTCAATGCTCGCCTGATCTGAAATATCCATTTCCACGGCGATCGCAGCATTCCCAATGGACTGGGCAGCCGTTTGCGCCAAATCCACGTCGATATCGGCAATGGCCACGCGAGCACCTTCATCGACATATGCTTTTGCAAATGCCAATCCGATGCCCCGCCCAGCCCCGGTAATCAAAGCGTTTTTCCCGGCAAGTCTCATCAAACAATCCGCAGTCCATCAGCACCAAAGCGGTGTATCTCTTCGGCGCGCGGGTTGAGATGAATGGTGTCGCCATGTCTAAGGCTGACATCCCCGATAGCACGTACCGTCAGTGTTTCCGCTAATCCCGTATTGTGGATGTGGAAAAACGTATCTGAGCCCAGATGCTCTGCGACACCAACGGTGCCCTGCCATTGCCCATCCGTTTCGACCACATCGATATGCTCGGGGCGGATGCCAATGGTATGAGCGTTGAGTTTTTGCGCTTCACTGCCCGTAAGAAGGTTCATTTTCGGCGAGCCAATGAAGCCTGCCACAAAGGTATTGCGGGGGGTTCGGTAAAGCTCAAGCGGAGAGCCGACTTGTTCGATAACGCCTGCCTGAAGCACCACAATCTTGTCGGCCATCGTCATTGCTTCAACTTGATCATGTGTCACGTAAATCATGGTGGTTTTGAGACGCTCATGCAGCTCGCTGATTTCCAACCGCATACCCACCCGCAGGGCTGCGTCCAGGTTTGAAAGCGGCTCATCAAAGAGGAATGCGGCCGGCTCGCGCACGATGGCCCGACCAATTGCGACACGCTGGCGCTGACCACCGGAAAGCTGGCCGGGGCGACGGTCCAAATAATCACTAAGGTTCAGGACCGAAGCAGCCGCTTCCACGCGCTTGTCGATTTCCGCCTTTTCAAGTTTTGCCATCCGCAAGGGGAAGGCGATGTTCTTGCGCACCGTCATATGCGGATAGAGCGCATACGACTGAAAGACCATCGCAAGACCGCGCTTGGCAGGGACCACGCCAGTTGCGTCTTCTCCGTCGATCTCGATATCTCCACTGGTGATATCCTCAAGTCCTGCGATCAAACGCAATAAAGTGGATTTCCCGCAGCCAGATGGGCCAACAAAAACGGTGAATTCTCCATCCTGGATCGTCAGATCGAGTGGCGGGATCACCTCGGTGCTGCCGAAGCTTTTGGAGACTTGCTTGAGTTGAATTTGTCCCATGTATCAGCTTCCTTATTTAACAGCGCCGAATGTGAGGCCGCGGACGAGTTGTTTCTGGCTGAACCAGCCAAGAATGAGGATGGGGGCAATCGCCATCGTGGACGCCGCGCTTAACTTCGCAAAAAATAGACCTTCGGGGCTGGAATAACTCGCAATAAATGCCGTGAGTGGAGCTGCATTTGCTGCGGTGAGATTGAGAGTCCAGAAGGCTTCATTCCACGCTAAGATAAAGTTCAGAAGAAGAGTCGATGCGATGCCAGGCACCGCCATCGGTGTGAGCACATAGAGCAGCTCTTCTTTCAGCGTGGCACCGTCCATACGGGCCGCTTCCAGTATCTCACCGGGGATTTCCTTGAAATAGGTGTAGAGCATCCAGACAATGATCGGCAGATTGATCAGCATCAGCACGACCATAAGCCCGCCTCGAGTGTCCAAAAGGTTGAATTCCACAAAGATGAGCGAAATCGGGTATAGAACACCCACCGCAGGTAGCATCTTCGTAGACAGCATCCAGAGCAGGATATCCTTGGTGCGCCTGGAGGGCACGAACGCCATGGACCAAGCAGCAGGGATCGCGATCAGAATGCCCAGAATGGTAGAGCCGCCAGCGATAATCACCGAATTCCAAAGGAATTTCATGTAGTCAGAACGCTCTTGCACAATGGCATAGTTTTCCAGCGTCCAGTCAAATGCAAAGAAAAGCGGAGGATCGTTGATGGCTTGGGCTTCCGTTTTGAAACTTGTCAAAATTGTCCAATAGATCGGGAAGAAGATGATCAGCGCAACAGTCCAAGCAGCAGCTGTGGTGACGATCTTGCGGTGCGGTGTTACAGAGCGTGCCATGTTGCGTCTCTTTAAGCGTCGAGATTTGTGCCGACGATGCGCATCAGGAAGACAGCAACGAGATTGGCAAGAATGATTGCGTAAACACCACCGGCAGAGCCAAGGCCGATGTTTTGACTGTCAATGACGCGCTGAAAGATCAGATAGGTCAGCGTGCGAGTTCCAAAGGCCCCACCGGTGGTAACAAAGATTTCCGCAAAGATAGACAGTAGGAAGATTGTCTGGATGAGTATCACGATCGTGATCGCCCGAGCCAGATGCGGCAGGATGATGTGCCAAAAGCGCTTCAAGGTGGGAGCACCATCCATTTCGGCTGCTTCAAGCTGCTCCCGGTCCAACGATTGAATCGCGGTGAGCAAAATGAGCGTTGCGAAGGGCAACCACTGCCACGAAACAATGAGGATGATAGAGCCAAGCGAAACATCTTGGAGCCACGCCACAGGCTCTGCTCCGAAGAACCGCCATAAATGTGCAAAAATGCCATTCACAGGGTCCATCAGCATGTTTTTCCATACCAATGCGGAGACCGTTGGCATGACAAAGAAAGGCGCAATAACTAGAATGCGGACCACGCCCTGCCCCCAGATCGGCTGATCCAGAAGCAACGCAAGCAGTATGCCCAAGGCAACTGTGATAAGCAGGACGCCGCCCACCATCACAAGCGTGGTTTGCACCGCAGGCCAAAATGAACTGGAAGAGAGAAAGCGGCCGTAATTGGCAAAGCCGACCCAATCCAACCCACGTTGGATGCTATCGCCTCTCAAAGGCAGATATTTTGTAAAGGAAAACCACAGCGTCATGATCAAGGGCACGAGCATCCACCCCAGAAGCAGGACAACCGCTGGCGCCATCATCACGCGGGCAGCAGATCTGGAGGCTTTGGTGGACATTGGATGGACCTCTCCTGTTGGCGATGATTTCGCCTGTGACCTTAGCAAATGTTAGGCAATTGATGAGAGAGATCAGGGGCAGCTGTGAGCTGCCACCTGAATGGGGAGCTTAACGGTAACCCGCAGCTTCCATCGCATCGTTTGTGAGTGCCTGTGCTTTTTCAAGCGCGACGGCAATGCTCTGCTGGCCAGCATAAGCCGCAGAGAACTCTTGGCTCACTTCAGTCGCGATGCCCGCAAACTCCGGAATTGCGGCAAATTGAATGCCAACGTACGGGCTGGGATCAACCGTGGAGTCGTTCGGATCGGCAGAAAGAATGGAATCCAGCGTCATTTTGGCAAAAGGCACCGATTGGTAGTTCGGGTTTTCGTACAGAGATGTACGTGCGCCCGGTGGTACATTCGCCCAGCCTTCGTTGGCCGCAACCAATTCAATGTAGCTCTTTGAGGTTGCCCATTCGATGAATTGTTTGGCTTCTGCTTGTTGTTGTGTACCAGCCGGAATGGCGAGCGCCCAAGCCCAGAGCCAGTTGGACCGTTTGCCGAGGCCCGTATCCGGTGCGAGCGCAAAACCCACACTGTCCGCAACGGTCGAGTCTTTTGGGTTCGTCACAAAGCTTGCGGCGACCGTCGCATCGATCCACATGCCGCACTTGCCTTGTTGAAACAACGACAGGTTTTCGTTGAAACCGTTGGTTGCGTAGCCAGTTGGGCCCGCCGCATCCATCATGGATTTGTAAAAATTCAGCGTGTTGGCCCAAGCTTCCGTGTCGAACTGGGCATTCCAGTCTTCGTCAAACCAACGGGCACCAAAGGAATTGGACATCGCGGTGATGAACGCTCCGCCTTCGCCCCAGCCCGCTTTACCGCGCAGACAGATCCCGTTGATTTCGTTGTCCCGATCGGTCATTGCAGCCGCGGCTTCAGCGATAAACTCCCAAGTTGGCGCTTCAGGCATGTCCAGCCCGGCTTTTTCCATCAGATCCGTGCGGTACATGATCATGGAGCTTTCGCCATAAAATGGTGCGGCATAGAGCGTACCGTTGTGGGAAAGACCGCCCGCCATCGCAGGCAGGATGTCGTCAACATCATATTCTTCAGACAGATCATCCAGTGCGACAAGCCAACCGTTCTCGCCCCAAATCGGGGTCTCGTACATGCCGATTGTCATGATGTCGAAAGCCCCACCTTTGGTGGTGATATCCGTTGTTACGCGCTGACGCAGGACGTTTTCCTCGAGCGTCACCCACTCGACGTCGATACCGGTCGCTTTGGTGAATTCGTCTGTATAGCCCTGCATGCGGATCATATCGCCATTGTTAACGGTGGCGATTGTGATCGTTTTGGAGTGGCCGTCTGCGAAAGCGCCGCTTGCTGTGATCAGCGAAAGCGCGGTCGCAGCACAAAGTGTGCTTTTAAAGGACATCCGGTTTCCTCCCTATTTGGATGTGGAAACAGGCTAGCCTTCAACACGACGCGGCGTCAATAAATTTTTTACGCGCGTAAATTTTGACTGTTAAGCTGAATCACGCAATATGAGTTGCCCTTCCAAACGCGTGCTTTTCCAAGGAGATAGTTGACCTTCTATCGCCAAAAACAAAGCATTTGCAGCCGTTTGAGACACCGCATCATAGTTGTGAGAAATTGTGGTGAGCGGCGGGCAGGTATAGCGAGAATGGGGATGACCGTCCTGGCCTGCGACCCGAATCGCACAGTCCTGCCCTCTTCCGACACGCACGCCCTGCTCGTAACATGCGGTCAAAAGACCAATGGCAAGGCGGTCGTTGCTGCAGAGAATAGTGTTTGTCGAAAACCATTTGTTTGTGAGCGCTTCATGGCCTCCGAGCCGCCCAATCTCCTCAAAGCTCCAGCCCTCACCTTCGACAGACACCACTTCGGGCGTATGACCAAAGCTCTCTATGGCCGTGATATAGGCCTGGCGGCGACGGTGCGCATTTGGGTTGGCTGGGGTCTTCATTTCAAAGAAACTGGGCGGTTCACCCGTCCGGCACAAATAATCCGTGATGTGCGTGGTGAATTGCACATTGTCTGAACCGACAAAAGAGAGCCCTATTTCCTCGACACTGCTGTCAAAAATGAGCGTCGGGACTTCGGCGCAAAACGCCTCTAGCGCCTTAATGTCGGATGCCCGCCCCAGCGGTGCCAGCAACACACCCGCAGGTTTCAACGAGCGCAAGGTTTGCAGTACCTCAACTTCAAGCGCCGTATCGCCGTGCGAGCTAAACAATGTGGGGCGATAGCCAGCCGCAATGCAGCGCTGTTCAAGATTACGCGCAATTTCGGCAAAATAGGGATCTGAAAGCAATGGCACCACGATCCCGATGTTCTTTGTGAGCTTACGGTTCTGGTTCATCGCATAGATATTCGGGCGATAATCAAACTGCTCTAGCGCCGCCTCAATCCGCGAGCGCGTACTTGCTCTGACACTGGTTGGGTCATTAAAGAACTTCGAAAGCGTCGGTCGAGAAATCCCGCTCATGCGTGCGAATTCTTCCATGTTTCGAATTTTCTCGCCCGCCATGAATTACGCTCCAAGTTCTTTGACAGGTAAGATACAAAAATTTCCAGATGCATCAAATTATTTTGCGCGCGAAAATTTTTAAATTGCCAAAATATGCTGTTGTTCGCACTCAAAAAAACTGGCGTCACCGCTCTTTGGGAGGTCTCAAAGTCGCCGCTTTTCCAGAACCTTCAGCATTTTGAACGGTGTCACCACCCGTAAACTTAGCAAACCTTCTTCTCCAAAAAAGAACGGCGTCGCACGTTCTGCGATGACTTCGACGAAATGATTCCATCTGGTTTGTCTTCGGAAACTAGGTCGGCCAAGTCTGGATAGTATCTCGCCCCATATGACACAACGTCCGTACGCTGAGATCTTGCCAAGGCAGCTCCTAATCAAGGTCAATGCCGCTCCCCATCAGTAGAGCGCTGCCAATGTTAAGAAGCGATAACCGGCAAATCAACAGAATCTGGCTCTTCAAGCCCTGCCAGTATCTGGCAAACACTCCCCAACGGCCCGACACAGCAACGCCTAGCCCTCGATTTGGTCACCAACACTCTCGCTGGTAATGCAGTAACTTTTCTGAACTCAAACTTGCCTCAAACGGAAACGCTGCTCAGCAATTCCTCACGGTTCAACTCCTCTTTGGCGCCTGAAAGCATCACCTCCCCGCGCCGCAGAACCACAAAGCGATCCGCCAACCCGTAGGCAAAATCGAAATATTGCTCCACTAGAACAATGGCCATTTCGCCCTTGTCACGCAGAAGTTTGATAACTTCGCCGATCTGCTGAATGATGTTGGGCTGAATGCCCTCTGTCGGTTCGTCCAGCAGCAGGAGTTTGGGTTTTGTAATCAGTGCCCGCGCAATGGCAAGCTGCTGCTGTTGGCCGCCAGATAGATCCCCTCCACGACGTCCCTGCATTTCTTTGAGTACCGGAAAGAGCTCAAACATCTCTTCCGGAACAGCCCTCTCCCCCTTCGGCAGGCAGTTAAATCCGGTTTCCATATTCTCCCGCACTGTCAGCAGAGGAAAAATCTCACGCCCTTGTGGAACGTAAGCGACGCCTTTGTGCGCAAGCGCCTGCGCCGGTAGAGGTGGGAGGGTTTCGCCATCAAGCGCGAGCGACCCGCCAGAACGTGGATGAGTGCCGGAGATAGCTTTGATCAAACTGGTTTTGCCCACGCCATTGGTACCCATAACACAGGTCACCTCACCCTTTTGAGCCTCCATGGAAATCCCGTTCAGGATTTGAGAGTGGCCATAGTGCAGAGTGATATCTTTAAGTTTCAGCATCTTAGCGCTCCAGATAGACGTCGATCACGTTTTTGTCGGAGGTCACATGGTCAAGGCTGCCCTCAGCTAGAACAGCGCCTTCATGCAAAACCGTCACTTTGCAATTGAGCCGGCGGACAAATTCCATGTCATGCTCAACAACCACGACGGCGCGGGTCTTGGCGGCTTCCACCAAGATATCGGTGGTGTGCTCACGCTCTGCAGGCGTCATCCCTGCAGCCGGCTCATCAACCAGCAACAAGCGTGGCTCTTGCGCAAGCAACATACCGATTTCCAGCCATTGTTTTTGCCCATGACTCAATTCGCCAGAAGTCCGCGTCAGCTGATCACGCAGACCGATTTCCTCTGCCAGTGCATCGACTTTGGCGAGATCAGCGTCGCTCGGTCGATAGGTTAGCACTGAAAACCAGCCCCGGGGCTTTTTAAGCGCCATCAGCAGGTTTTCCTGCACCGTCTGTTCCTCAAAAACCGTGGGTTTCTGAAATTTGCGGCCAATGCCTTCCTGTGCGATCCGGGCTTCATTCATGCCCAGAAGGCTGATGGACTTCTCTCCCCAGATCACCCGACCTTCATCCGGTCTGGTTTTGCCGGTCACGATATCCATGAACGTGGTCTTGCCCGCGCCATTGGGGCCAATTACCGCGCGCATTTCAGCCTCGCCAATCTGGAACGACAGGTTGTTGATCGCGCGAAAGCCATCAAAGGTAACCGAGACGCCGGAGACTTCAAGAAGTGTGCTCATTGATTTGCCTCCTTTGCGGCGCGGCGCTCAGCAACGATGTCAATGAGGCCGCCAATGCCTTTGGGGGCAAATAGCGTCACAAGAACAAAAGAGAGACCCAGCAAAACCAGCCACCAATCGACCCATTTGATGGTGTAAAACCCAAGGTTAATGTCCGGAGCTTGCCCGCCAGTGAACCATGTGGACAGCAGGCTCACAAAAGCCGCACCAATGACAGCTCCATAAAGCCGTCCACGTCCGCCGATAGCGACCCAAACCGCAAGATAGATCGAAGCGATCGGTGCAATCTCTGCAGGGTTAATGATGCCTGCTTGCGGATAATACAGCGCTCCCGCGACTGCTGCGATGCAGGCCGTAAGTGTGAAAATCACCAGCTTGTAGGTCTCCACTGAATATCCAAGGAACCGCGCACGGGCTTCGTTGTCACGGATACCGCGAATGACCGATCCAAATTTTCCGCTTACCAGCCAAGCACACAATACGTAGCCTGCCCCCAAAGCTGCCGCAGATGCCCAGAAAAACCAGAGCGACACATGGTCTTGGGAAGCGGTCACGCCGGGCAGGTTTTGCAATCCGGAAAGACCATTATTGCCACGCAGGCCGCTGTCGTTTTGAAACAGATAGAGCGCAAGTGCGAGCGTCATGGCCTGTGTCAAGATCGAGAGATACACCCCTGTCACCCGGCTGCGGAATGCCAACCAACCGAAGATCAGCGCCAGCGCGCCCGGCACCAGCAGCACAAGGATCAACTGGATCGTGAGGCTGTCTGCAAAAGCCCAGATCAAAGGGAACTCACTGGACCCGACCACACCGAAAATTTGGTTGCCGATGGCGTCGATTACTTCGCCGTCTGTGGGGGGGATTTCGGTGCTGGTAAGGCTGTCGACCACAATCAAACGGGTCCGCTCGTACATAAGCCACATGCCAATCATGTAACCGCCGAGGCCAAAGAAGGCGAAATGCCCTAGGCTTAGAATACCTGTGTACCCCCAGATCAAATCCATCGCGAGGGCGATGAGGCAGAGGCAAAGTGTCTTGCCCAGTGTCTTAATGAAGCTGGTGGAGATGCCCCCGACGCCGAAACCTTCAGACATCACAGTCACAAGCAGCGTGAAGAGCGCCAGGATTGACAGGAAAATCAGAACGGATGGGTTTTTGGCAATGAAACTACGCTGCATGGATCAGTCCCCCGCCGCGCGACCTTTGAGGGCGATGATGCCCCGCGGCCGGAATTGGATGAAGATGATGATGAAGATGATCATGTAAGTCTGCGCGGCGAGCGTGTTGGATGGGTTCATCCACTCGATGCCTTTTTGCAGGAAGCCAATCATGGTTGCACCCGCAAGTGTGCCCCAGATATTGCCCACACCGCCTACAACAACAGTCATAAAGCTTTGCACGATATAGTCGCTTCCAAGCTCGGAGGTCACTTTGGCAAACAACCCAATGGCGACGCCGGCGATACCTGCAATGCCGGAACCCAGCCCAAAGGTCAGCATGTTCACGCGATCCGGATTGATGCCCATTGAGGCCGCCATACGCGGATTTTGGGTCACCGCGCGGGTCTCAAGCCCCAAGCGTGTACGTTTCATGATGTAGAGAAAGGTTGCAAAGAAGATCAGGGCGAGGATGAAAATCGCAATCCGAATATAAGAGATCGACACCACATCGTTCATGACCCAAGCACCGTCCAGCCAGCCCGGTGCCGTAAGTGGACGTGCCTGCGTGCCAAAGATGTTCTTGGCTAGCTGCTGAAGGGCAATGGAAATACCAAATGTGGCCAGCAAGGTCTCCAAGGGGCGGGCCTGCAGCCAGCGAATGACCAGCCGCTCCATCGCAACACCTGCAGCAAAGGTCACTGCAAAAGCGGTTGGAATTGCAACAATGATAGAAACCGTATGATCGGGAATGATCTGCTGTACAACGTAACCGGTGTAGGCGCCCATCATAATGAATTCACCATGCGCCATGTTGATCACGCCCATCACACCGAATGTGATGGCGAGACCAATGGCTGCGAGGAAGTAGATCGATGCGAGTGACACCGCATCCAGCGTCAAATCGAGTGTCTGGTTGAGGCCCACCTTCAGCTCTATGTCTTTTAGCGCTTCCGTGGCGGCATCGGTCACTGCCTTGGACGGTTCCAGATAGACATCAAAGAAAGTGTGCGCGGCAAGTGCTGCCTCAATTGTGGTGTCACCGACAAAGGCGGGCACAGTGCCTGCCTCTGCGAGCGCATTGTAAGCCGCGAGACGATTGGCGTCGGTGTTGAGCTGCGCCACCGGCACACCGCCAACGCGCGCGCCGTCGATATGGGCGGCAAGCTGCGTGCGGATGTCATCCTTGCTGATGCGTGCGGGCGCGAGGTCTTTGGCGACAAGCATGTCATAGGCAGCGAGGCGATCAAACTCCCCCTGCCCCGGTCTCAGAAGCGCGGCGATGTTCGCGCCCTCTGGCGCAGCACCTGCAACCACATCGCGTTTGGTTGTGAGCAGCGGATTGAGCGTTGCTCGCACGTCGACGCCCAGATCACCCGACATATCGGAAATGGCGGCCAAACGCGCGTCCTCGCCCTCGTCATAGCCAATGGTCAGCAACCGTTCGAGACGTTGCTTCTGTGCCTTAAGGGCCGCGTCCGTTTCCCATTCAATCGAGGCGCGCAGCGGCGCGAGCAAACTGGCTTCTGGATCGCGCTCGATCGACAGGAGTGCCGCGCGGCGGGCCTCAATATCGGGATCGCTCAACTGGAACTGCACCAAAGCCGTGCCAATCAGCGCGCGAATGCCGCTATTAGGCTTAAGCTGTTTGAGGTCCGACTTGGGAAACTCACCGAGCAGCTCGCCACTGTCAAGATCCGTCAGCGCGTAGGTCTTGCTATCAATTTTCTCACCAATGAAAAACAGGCCATCTGATTTGCGCTGCCACATGTTTTTGGCGGCCCAAACCTCAAGTACGGACTGTGCCTGCGGCAAACCAGAGCCGGCCACAGCATCAATTGCCGGGCCAATGGTCTTGCGCGAGCTTTTCACAATAAGCGCCTGATGCTCTTGTAGTATGGGCTGGATCAAGGCGTCCTGCGCCTGCCCCAAGCCGGGCGAAATCAGGCAAGCGGCCAAGAAGGCAAGGCCCGCCAAAAAAAGTTGTCTCATGTGAGGAAGTCCGCGCGAGTGATTAAAGGGGCGCAGGTCGTCGCGCCCCCAAAAAGGTCAAACCTTAGTAGTTGGACAGCGTCTGAACGCAGGTTTTGGTTTCGGTATTGTACATACCGCAATCCAGTTCTTTCCAGTCAGACACCAGAACTGCAGATTCTGGCAGGAAGTCTGTCCACGCGTCGCCCGGCACTTCTGCGGTCTGGGAAATGATGTCAAACTGACCGTCTTCCTGAATTTCACCGATCAGAACCGGCTTCGCCAAGTGGTGGTTTGGCAGCATCACGGCGGTGCCGCCGGTCAGGTTCGGGAATTCTTGACCATACATTTCCGCGCGCACCGCATCCACTTCGGTAGAACCTGCTTCAGTGGCTGCATTCACCCACATGTTAAAGCCGATGTAGTGAGCTTCCATTGGGTCGTTGGTCACGCGTTCTTCGCCCATGGTGGCTTTCCAGGTTTCCACGAACGCCGCGTTCACTTCAGAGTCAGCGGACTGGAAGTAGTTCCACGCTGCGAGATGGCCCACGAGGTTGGAGGTGTCCAGACCCGCCAGCTCTTCTTCGCCAACGGAGAAGGCCACAACAGGGATGTCATCGGCAGAAATGCCAGCAGCTGCCAGCTCCTTGTAGAAGCCGATGTTCGCATCGCCATTGATGGTAGAAATCACGCCGACTTTCTTGCCGTCCGCACCCAGCGCCACGACGTCTGCCACAATTTTGGACCAGTCAGAGTGACCAAAAGGAGTGTAGTTCACGAAGATGTCGTCGTCCGCGATGCCTTTGTCTTTCAGGTAAGACTCAAGGATATTGTTGGTGGTACGCGGATACACATAGTCAGTGCCCAAGAGCGCGAATTTTTCTACGCCCAACTCTTCAAGAAAGTAGTCGGTTGCCGGGATCGCCTGCTGGTTTGGAGCTGCGCCGGTATAGAAGACGTTTTTGGAGCTCTCTTCGCCCTCATATTGGACCGGGTAGAACAGCAGGCCATTCAGCTCTTCGATCACGGGCAGTACGGATTTGCGAGACACGGACGTCCAGTTGCCAAAGATCACGTCAACTTCGTGCACAGTCAACAGCTCGCGGGCCTTTTCCGCAAACAGCGGCCAATCAGACGCAGGATCTACCACGACCGCTTCCAGCTGTTTGCCCAGCAGACCGCCTTTGGCGTTTTGCTGATCAATCAGCATCAGCATGGTGTCTTTCAGCGTGGTTTCGGAGATCGCCATGGTGCCAGACAGTGAGTGCAGCACGCCAACTTTGATGGTGTCTTCCGCCGCCATCACCGCACCTGCGAGCGAAGCAAAAACCAGAGATCCGGCGAGCGTGGATTTCAGAAAGGTCATAAATTTCTCCCTGCGGGGATGGCGCAGAAACGCTTGCGCTCAAGCGCACGTTTCCATTACCTGATCCCGCAACTTTTGTTGCATCCGTGTGGCGGCTTTACCGAGGTCCAATTCGTGGGCCGTCACACACCCTCCGCTTTCTTAAGACATCCCGTCCTGCGGTTGGCGACATCACCCTTTGACACGCGCGGCGTGTTGGCAATTTTCACGCGGGTGAGAGACAAAAAATCCAGTGACACTGGTCAATAATTGAACAAATATCCGCAGAAAGCACAAAAAATAATCACGCCAAGTGGCACGCCGCACATCTTATGCGTGTTTTGACAGCATAGCTGATGTAAGGACGCTAATTCTTCATCACTCCCGGTCAATCTCCACTCGAACCTCAGGCAGGTTAATAAATCGTCCATCCACAAAAAAAGGCCCGCAGAAATCTACGGGCCAATCTTCGTACTGAATGGGGCGGTCGCAATCAGGTGTTAAACAGAAAGTGCATGACGTCTCCGTCTTTCACTTCATAGCCTTTGCCCTCGGCCCGCATTTTGCCAGCCTCCTTGGCGCCACTTTCACCGTCGCAGTTGATATAATCCTCGTACGCGATGGTTTCCGCGCGAATGAATCCCTTTTCAAAATCGCCATGGATCACCCCGGCCGCCTGCGGTGCCATGGTGCCTCGGCGAATGGTCCAAGCGCGCGCCTCTTTGGGCCCGACTGTGAAATAGGTTTCCAACTGCAAAAGTTCGTAGCCTGCACGAATGAGGCGGTCCAGACCGGCCTCCTCCAGCCCCATCTCCTCAAGGAACATGGCCGCATCTTCATCTTCAAGCTGACTGATCTCTTCTTCGATCTGCGCAGAGATGATGACATGGCTGTTGCCTTGCTTGGCAGCCATTTCCGCCACAGCGGCAGAATGCGCATTGCCTTCGGCGGCTTCGCTTTCACCCATGTTGCAGACATAAAGGATCGGTTTAGTTGTCAGCAGCTGCAGCATTTTCCAAGCTTTGGCGTCTTCGTCGTCAACCTCAACCACACGCGCAGGTTGGCTATTTTCCAGCGCCTCCTGTGCCATTTGCAGCAGGCGATCCTGTTGCAGCGCCTCTTTGTCGTTGCCCTTGAGCTTGCGCACCAGATTGGCGCGGCGCTTCTCAATGCTCTCCAGATCGGCAAGCATCAGCTCGGTTTCGATGGTTTCGGCGTCCGCCACCGGATCAACGCGGCCATCCACGTGGGTCACGTCGCCGTCTTCAAAACAACGCAGCACATGGGCAATCGCGTCGGTTTCGCGAATGTTGGCCAAAAACTGGTTGCCAAGGCCTTCCCCCTTGGAGGCGCCTTTCACCAGGCCAGCAATGTCCACAAAAGTCATGCGGGTCGGGATAATCTGTTTGGATTGCGCAATGGCTGCCAGTTTATCAAGGCGCACATCCGGCACGCCCACTTCGCCCACATTGGGCTCGATGGTGCAGAACGGGAAGTTCGCCGCCTGCGCCGCTGCTGTTTTTGTCAGCGCGTTAAAGAGCGTGGATTTGCCAACATTCGGCAATCCGACGATGCCCATTTTGAAACCCATATCCGGTCTCCTGATCTCTTGTTTGTGCTGCTCATAGGCAGAGTCCCGCGGTGACGCAAGCCACGTGACATAGCAGCCCTTCAAAATAACGACTTCTGGACAAAAATGGCGCGCTTTCAACAGGCGCTTCAGGAGCCTCCTTTCGAGCTCTCGACCCGCAGCGACACCAAGTGAACTGATGCTTCCGCTTAGAAATGAAACACTTAGCCAACAGGTATCACACAACTTCAAGTCCACGTGATACGATGCTTTTTCAATTTGACCTCTGAGATGAATTCTCGCACAGGTGACCTTGGGGAAGACAGGAGGCGACTCTTTAGACGGAAAGACACGCACATGAAACTTCTGGCACCAATAGCCGCTGCAATTTTAATCGCCACTCCAGTGGCTTCGCAGCAACTTGTCGTTGGATTGGGATACGCAGATTTCTCCGACGGCGCCGGGAACGATACGGTCGAACTCGACATTGAATATCACTTTGACCCTTTTAGAGATTTCGGCCGATGGACACTTGCTGCTGGCGGCGTCCTGACGGTGGATGAAGAGGGTGACGCTTTTCTAGGGGCTGGTATTTCCAGTGTCTATGACTTCAACGAAAAGTGGTTCGCTGAATTCAGCTTTATGCCTGGCCTTTACACCGATGGCGACCGACGCAATGACCTCGGCAATACCTTAGAATTTCGCAGCTTGCTTGCAGTTGGACGCAAGGTCACTGAAACAGCCGCTATCTCACTTGCGCTTCAGCACAAATCCAATGGCGGCCTTGGGGATGACAATCCCGGTGTCAATACGCTGAGCTTGCGTTACCACTACAATTTTTAGGGCGTCCTTGCGAACGGTCTTGCGTGGGATTGATTTCCCACGCACCTTCCGGCACATGAAGGTGACCGAAAAACAAGGATCCGCCGATGACTCGTATCGACGCCAAATTCGCTAAGCTGAACGCCGCAGGCAAAAAGGCCTTTGTGGCCTATGTGATGGCTGGAGACCCAGACTACGATACCTCTTTGGAAATCGTGAAAGGGCTACCGAGCGCTGGTGTTGACATCATTGAGCTGGGCTTACCCTTTACGGATCCTATGGCCGACGGGCCAACCATTCAGTTGGCAGGTCAGCGTGCGCTTGATGGCGGCATGACACTTCAGAAGACACTCGATCTGGCGGCTGAGTTTCGCAAGACAGATGACACCACGCCAATCGTATTGATGGGTTACTACAACCCTATTTATTCTCGCGGCGTCGAGGCATTTCTTACCGATGCCAAAGCTGTGGGGATTGACGGGCTGATCGTTGTTGACCTTCCGCCGGAAGAAGACAGTGAGCTTTGCATTCCCGCACAGGCCGCTGGGATGAACTTCATCCGCCTGGCAACCCCGACGACAGACGACAAACGCCTCCCTAAAGTGCTGCAAAACACATCCGGATTTGTGTATTATGTTTCCATTACCGGCATCACAGGCGCCGCAGAAGCAGAGGCCACTGATGTGGGCCCTGAGGTGACGCGCATCAAAGCCAGCACAGATCTTCCCGTCATCGTTGGCTTTGGTATCAACACACCAGAAAAAGCACAGAATATCGCCACAGTGGCAGATGGTGCTGTGGTTGGCTCGGCCATTGTCAGCCAAATTGGCGCAGGCAAATCCACAACCGAAGTGCTGGAGTTTGTAAAATCTCTGGCGGATGGGGCTCATCGCGCTTAATCCACCCTTCCAGGCCGCAAGTTTTCAGGCCTCAATTGACGCATCAAAAATCTTGGTGGGGGCCTAAGCCCCCGCTATTCGGGTTTTGCTCAAGTCAGCAGGCAGTGAGCTAAATCGGTGTGTGCCCTAACGGTCCTGACGCTACAGACCCGAAGGAGGAACACATCCCCGCCGACCAAAACACATCCCCCACCCCCAAAACGCGCAAGCGCCGCGGCCGTAAGTCCCCACATGTCAGCAGGGCCTCTGCGGATGCCTTCAGTTTGGAGCACACCATCGGGCCTCGCGCGGGTTTTGGTTTTCTCGACAGCGATCGCATGGAGACTCTGAAAGAGCGGGTTCTTGATCTCTTCTCAGAATACGGCGTCATGATTGTGCATCCGCTGGCACGAGAGACCCTTGTGAAAGCTGGCGCGCGAGAAGGTCGCGAAGCCGGGCGCCTGCGAATGCCGCGCGAAATGGTGCAAGAAGCTTTGGCTGCGACGCCAAAATCCTGTCGCCTTGCGGGCAAGGACAGATCGTTTGATCTCACTGTACCTCGCATGGATCAGGGCTTCATTCTACGTACTGGTACGGGAGCCCACGGGTTTGTCGATCCACGAGACGCGAGCTATCGCAATATGGATCTCACCGCGGTTAAAGAAATCACAGCGGTGGCCAACATTCTCAATCAGGTCGGATTTATTGCGCACCCCTTTGTGCATGGCGTTCCAGAGGTCACAGCGGATATTCACTCCTATGCAACCATCACCGCGCGCACCCAAAAGCACGTTTGGACGCAGCCTTACCAGAAGGAAAATATCGACTACCTGCTGAAGATCGCAGCCATCGCGGCAGGAGGAGAGGAGGCTCTGCGCGCCAACCCGTCAACCAGCACGATCACCTGTTCATTCTCGCCACTTGAGTTCAAGTACATGGACACGGAGGTGATCATAGCTTGCGGCAAATATGGTGTGCCCGCTCACGCCTGCTCGCTGCCAAGTGCTGGCGGTACCGCGCCCCTTTCACCGGCTGCGTTGGCTATTGTGGCAGTTGCGGAAGTTGTCGGCATGATCACCATGGCACATGTGCTTTCACCAGGCTTGCCAATCATTGCAACCCCGCTAATGTTTGCGCTTGATATGCTCACCGGAAGCGCCCTGCAATCTTCTGTGGAAGCGATGCAAGCAGCATCTCTGTCAATCCAACTCGTGAAGCATGGCTTCGGGCTGATGGCGCACACCTATGGCTCAGGGACCGACACACCAGATTCAGACCACCAATCCATGGCGGAGCGGGCCATGTTGATGCAAACCGCAGCCCTGTCCGGCGCAGACATCTTTTGGGGGGATCGGTCAGCTTGAGTGCGCTGCCGTATTTTGCCCAGTTCAGGCGGTGCTGGACAATGAAATCGGCGCGATGGCACGACGCCTGTTGCGTGTCCCCGACATCTCGGATGCCGCGCTTAATTTTGATGAGATGCTGAAGGTCCCCGTTGGCGGGCATTTTCTGGACAGTGACCATACGGTTTCGAGCTGTCGAGAACAGTTTACCCGCGAAGTGTTCCAACGCATTGGCCGCGACGATCATGAAGCTGGCGATCGCAAGGCAGCCTTTGAGTTCGCTCGCGACAAAGCCCTTTCCGCAATAGAAAAAGCCCCCGAAGCGCCACTGTTGTCGCGCGATCAAATGACAGAGATCAGCGAGCTCACACAGATGGCGGACAAGCATATCGTCGAAGTTTACTCAGGTAAGGTCGAGACCATCTAGGCGCCTCTCTTGCCCCAAGCCGACTCCCCTACGCGAACGCGGTGCCCGCGATCCAGCGGGTGGTTAATCTAACCCGCGCTGGCATTTTGCGAGTGCGGTTTTCATGGCGGCAACAAGTTTATCCCGGCTAATGGGCTTGGGCACATGCCCCGTCATGCCGCCATTGAGGTAGCCGGCCACCTGATGCACCATTGCATTGGCACTGACAGCAATGATCGGGATGGGCTCAAGCATGTTTTCATGCTCCAGTTCCCGTATACGCCGCGTCGCCTCCATGCCATCCATGACCGGCATGTTGATGTCCATTAGGATCATATCATACCGCCCGCGCTGCCATTCCTGCACGGCTTTTTCTCCGTCGTCAACAATGGTGAGTTTGGGTGGACCTGCCTTTTTGAGCATGTGTTTTAGAACTATTTGATTTGTACGATTGTCCTCAGCCGCAAGTATGCGAAGCCCTGCCAAACTGGCAGCTTGATCGCCTTCTGCGATGTGACCGGGCGCGTCGCCCTGTGACTGGGCTTTCTCAACAAGAAGATTCGCCTGAAACTCCGCTCCCTCGCCCTCCTCGCTTCGCAACTTGATGGACCCACCAGTCAGCTCGCAAATATGCCGGGATATCGCGAGACCCAGACCTGTCCCACCATGCATGCGCGTTATGCTTGCATTGGCTTGGCTGAACCTCTGAAACAGTCTCGGCTGTTGCGATCTTGGAATGCCCCGCCCAGTGTCCTTGACCCGCAGAACCAGAACAGATCCTCCAGCCAAAGTCTCTCGCAGATCTATATGCAACGACACACTCCCAATGTCCGTAAACTTAATAGCGTTTGACAGAAGGTTGCCTGCCACCTGCTGAAGCCGCATTGGGTCTGCACGTATTGTCGCATGGGCCGCTTCAGACAGGCTGACATGAAAGGCCAGCCCCTTCTCCTCAGCGCGCAACCGGAAGTGCTGCAGCATCGCGTCACCGAGCTGTCTCAAATCATAGGGAATTGCCTCAAACTCCAGCTTGCCCGCTTCTATCTTTGAAATGTCGAGTACATCATTGATCAGAGATAAGAGCAGTCCTCCACTGTCCTGAAGGATCTGCACCAGCTGTCCCTGATCTTCCGACAAACCGCTGTCCCGAAGGGCCTGAGCCATGCCCAAGATCCCATTGAGCGGTGTGCGGATTTCGTGGCTCATGGTGGCCAAAAAGACGGACTTGGCCTCGTTCGCCGATTCCGCGACGACGCGCGCCTCCTCAAGCTCCCGAGTTCGTTCCTTAACGGCGACCTCCAAGGTATCTAGAAGCTTCTGTAATCGTTGGTTCGCCTCATAGAGTTCACGACTTTTTGCCTCAAGAAGATGCTCAGCCTCCTCTCGCGCACGCATCTGCCGATTGTACCTGCGGCGCGATACAGTCTCGGTTGGCGCCGCAAGGTCTTCGCGTAAAAACATCACGCGGCTTTCTGCAATGTGAACTCTGCTGTAAAGCGCCCGCCCTGCGAGCGATCCACCATTTGAAGATCAACCTCCTGCCGGAAATGCTCCATGCAAGATTGGATCATCCCCTTGCAGAAATGGTGGAGCGGACGCTCACTGTCGTAGACCATTTTGAACTTATCCGCCGAAAGTCGCTCCGTGGTAAAACTTGGCAATTCGACTTCCGGGTAGAGCTTGCGCACCTCCACATGGACCTCATTTTCGATGGACTCCAGCATGTCGAACCCGTCAGTCTTACCCTCAAAGAACACTGGATAGCTTTCCACAAAGCGGGCAAACATCCATTGGCCAAATTGCTCATGCAAATCCTCTACAGGTACTTTAACCCGAGCGCCGATCGCCTCCACGATTGTAAGCAGTTCTCGGCAGGGGTAGTTTCCCACAACGCTGAATGCGCCATCGGTTTCCAATTCTGTTTCATCGAGAATTTCATCCACGACATCCTCCCCCAGAGCGGATTCAGCCATTCGAACCAATTCAACAAACACAATGCCTTTCATGGCAACCTCCGCGAAACTCAAAACCAACTCACGCGAACATGATGCGAACAAATGGTAAACAAAAATCTAAGAAAACAAGGGGATTGCGCTTAGGTGATCATATTGGTAAAGAACCTTTACCAAATTACGGAGTTTAAGAGCGCATGACCGTGATCACCTGTATTGACGATCTCAAACGCCTGTATAAGCGCCGAGCGCCGCGCATGTTTTACGACTATGCCGAAACCGGCAGCTGGACGGAGAAAACCTTCCAGGAAAACACCTCTGATTTTGCTGACATCTACCTGCGCCAACGCGTCGCTGTGGATATGTCGGGCAGAACAACGGCCAGCCAAATGATCGGGCAAGACGTAACTATGCCGGTGGCATTGGCACCCGTTGGCCTGACCGGAATGCAGTGCGCCGACGGCGAGATCAAAGCTGCGCGCGCCGCAGAGAAATTCGGCGTGCCCTTCACCCTGTCCACCATGTCGATCAACTCGATTGAAGAAGTGGCAGAGGCCACCACCAAGCCGTTCTGGTTTCAGCTTTACACCATGACCGACGAGGATTTTGTGGCCCGCCTGATCGAGCGCGCAAAAGCGGCAAAATGCTCGGCACTGGTGATAACGCTGGATCTCCAGATCCTCGGGCAACGTCACAAAGATCTCAAAAACGGCTTGTCCGCCCCGCCCAAGCTGACTCCTTCGACGATTGCAAACCTCGCCACCAAATGGCGCTGGGGTATAGAGATGCTGGGCGCCAAGCGGCGTAACTTCGGCAATATCGTGGGCCATGTGCAGGGCGTGACGGATACTGCCGATCTGGGTGCCTGGACCGCGCAGAGCTTTGACCCGTCGCTGGATTGGGACAAGATCGCCAAAATCAAAGAGATGTGGGGCGGCCCGGTGATCCTGAAGGGTATTCTGGATGCCGAAGATGCCAAGATGGCGCTGAAAGTGGGCGCGGATGCGATCATCGTTTCCAACCACGGCGGCCGCCAGCTTGACGGGGCGCTGAGCGCAATCCGAGCCCTGCCCTCCATCATGGAGGCCGTGGGCGATCAGGTTGAGGTGCATCTGGACAGCGGCATCCGCTCTGGTCAGGACGTGCTGAAGGCGCTCGCGCTGGGGGCCAAAGGCACCTACATCGGTCGCGCCTTCATCTACGGACTGGGCGCGATGGGCGAAGCCGGCGTCACCAAGGCGCTGGAAGTGATCCACAAGGAGCTTGATGTCTCCATGGCGCTTTGTGGCCGCCGCAGCGTGACTGATCTGGACCGCGATATCTTGCTGGTGCCGGAAAATTTCGAAGGCCGCTGGCAGGGCTGATCTAACGCTTTGACATTCCGCTGCCCGGCACGTCATAAACGGGCCGGGCAGAAGGACGTCTTGTATATGCTTGTCTTTTTCAAACAGAACCTTGCATTTCTATCTGTGCCGAAGACCGGCTCCACGGCATTTGAAAGCACCTTGCGTTCAAGAGCGGACGTCATTTTCACCAAGAGTGTGAAGCATATGACAATTGGCAAATTCCACGCCAAACTCGCCCCGCTTTTGTCCGAGACCTACGGCATTGAGCCCGAGCGCGTCGCTGTGATCCGCAACCCAATCGACCACGCGCGCAGCTGGTACAAGTACCGCAGCCCTGAGCGTATGGGAGCTGGCAACCCGGCAAGCCATGGCGGCATCAGTTTTGACGAATTTGTCATGGATGCAATCAGCCCATCACCAAGCAAAGCAGCTGGCATAGGGTCTCAAGCGTCTTTTCTGTCGCTCACGCCGGGCATTGTCCCCATCCATCACCTTTTCGCTTACGATCAGAGCGAGCTTCTGCTGGCCTTTTTATCGGCCCGATTTGAAGAACCAATCGTGCCTGGCTTGCGAAATGTATCTCCGGATGTGGCTGCCCCGATTTCTGAGGATGTTGCCGCCGCCTTTCGCGCTGCGCGCCCAGATGATTTTGCGCTTTATGACCGCGTCAAAGACGCAGGGGGCATCCTGCGCGATTTTCGCAGCGAGTAGCCCCGAATCCCCTTTGCATTTCAACCAATCCGCGCTATAGGCGCGGCTTCACGTGGGGTTACAGCCTTGGAGGAACCCCACCCTTATTTATGGAGAATTCAATATGGCTGGTCAGATTCCTGATCTTCACGCCGAAGTACGCACGGGGACAGGCAAGGGCGCCGCTCGTCAAGCGCGTCGCGACGGTTTTGTTCCTGGTGTTGTTTACGGCGGCGAAGGTGAACCTTTCGCAATCCAGATCCCTTTCAACGTTCTGTTCAAGAAATTGAAAGAAGGCCGCTTCCTGTCCACACTCTTCAACCTGAAAGTTGAAGGTCAGGAAGACGTGCGCGTGATCTGCCGCGGCGTTCAGCGTGACACCGTGAAAGACCTTCCGACCCACATCGACCTGCTGCGTCTGCGTCGTACTTCCAAAATCAACCTGTTCATCCACGTTGACTTTGAAAACGAAGAAGCGGCACCGGGCATCAAAAAAGGTGGCGTTCTGACCATCGTGCGTCCGGAAGTTGAGCTGAACGTGACCGCAGGTGACATCCCTGAGCGTCTGGTTGTTGACCTGACCGGCAAAGAGATCGGCGACGTGATCACCATCAGCCAGATCGACCTGCCAGCTGGTGCGAAGCCAACTATCGACCGTGACTTCGTGATCGCCAACCTGTCCGCACCTTCCGGCCTGCGCTCTGCAGACAACGAAGAAGAAGCGGAAGGCGAAGAAGCCGCAGCGGAAGAATAAACACAACACCGGCCTGTCCGGACTGTGTGAACGCGGTGCCCTAAGGCGCCGCGTTTTTTTGTTGGCAATGCGCGCTGTGGCGCTGTGCTTTCGGAACAATCTTCCTGCTAGGTCAAAGCAACCACAATCGCTCTTGCGCGAAGATTCGCGTCTCGCGCCTCAGACCACCTACTCGATTGCGAACACGTCAGAGCTCAGACGAAGAAGACATCAAAGGAGTGGTAGCTAGAGAACTGTATACACCTTCAAAACTTGTGAGCGCGCAAGTCAGGCAGAGATATATTTGCAACTTGCTCTGCAATAGGAGGTGTGGACAGGGGATGGGTATCAGAAGAAAACTCCTCCGGGTCCCGCATGGGATGCCATTGATTGGCGAAGTGGATCTCCAGACCGGAGAACTTCGCTTTGTAAGCCATCTTCGCACTGCCCGGCACCCAATAGCCAAGATAGACATAAGGCAGCCCTGCTTCCCGCGCGATCTCGATGTGATCGAGGATCAGATAAGTTCCCAGTGATGCCCGACTCTGCTCCGGATCATAGAAGGAGTACACCATGCTCAGGCCATCTTCGAGCATGTCTGTCAGGCACACACCGATCAAGGCATCGGTCTCCCGATCCGTATACTCCACCACGCGGCTGCGGATGGGCGTTTCCTCAATCATCGCGGCAAACTCAAAGACATCCATATCAGCCATGCCACCGTCAGCATGACGGGTGTCCAGATACCTCCGAAACAGCTCAAACTGCTCTTCTGTTGCCCAAGGAGACGTTGCGCGACGCATCAAATGCGCGTTTCGACGCGCTGCGCGCCGCTGACTCTTGGTGGGCTGAAACTTTGACACATCAATGCGTGCCGACATGCAAGCGGTGCAGTCCGTGCAAGAAGGGCGGTACAAGACATTCTGAGAACGTCGAAAACCCTGTTGCGAGAGCGCGTCGTTCAAAGCCGTTGCATTGTCTCCTTGCAAGGCAGTGAACAGCTTTCGCTCCATGCGCCCTTCCAGATAGGGGCAAGGCTGCGGGGCGGTTACATAGAACTGCGGTGCTATTGGCAGGGTGTGGCGCATGATACTCCATCAACTAGGCACGAGGACAAAGTTATCAACAGGATTTAATAACGCGCAAGCCCCTACAAAGCGTTGCCACCCCCTGTTTTTACACTGTTGGTTAAGATTTGAATTTCATTAACCGATTATTACCATCAACTTCGCTCTATCCGTCGCGTGCTTAAACTAGGTGCAACTTTCGATCAGTTTTTCCATGAAACGCTGTCCAGCTTCAAACTGAGCGACGGAGAGGAACTCATCCGGCTGATGCGCCTGCGCAATATCGCCAGGACCGCAGATCACTGTAGAGTAGCCTGCTTCCTGAAAGTGGCCTCCCTCGGTGCCATAGCTGACAACGCGCGTAGCGTTGTCTCCGGTGAGCTGACGCACCAGAGCTTCCGCTTCGCCTTGCTCCTCAGGGGCCAGTGCCGGAACCATAAAGGACTCCGTCATCTCGATGTACGTTTCGGGCACCACCGCTTGCATCTCTGCCTCAATTTCGGCGGCCCTTGCACGCGCCTGAGACATCCAGAACGCATGATCCTCACCAGGGACAACCCGAAAATCGAGACCGAAGCGGCAATCAAGCGCGGTGATGTTATGTGCTGTGCCACCTTCGATCACCCCAACATGAACAGTGGTCCATGGGGGCTCAAATGTAGCGGCCGTATCGCTAGGGGCCTTTGCCTGATTGGCGACATTCATTTCGTTAGCCCATTCAATCAACTTGGCACCATACATGATTGCATTCACGCCGGTGTGCATAAGCGAGCTGTGCACCTCAAAGCCGCGTATATGCACCATGAAGCCAGCTCCGCCTTTGTGCCCAGAAACCGCGCCCATCATGGACGGCTCACCAACGATCGTGGCACTGCCTTGCGGGAAGTGAGCATTCAGGCTGTTGATCAACGGCGGAGCGCCTGCGCAGCCGATTTCCTCGTCATAAGACAAAGCAAGCTGGATCGGCCTCTGAACATTGGCATAGTGCGCCTCAACCATCGCCCAGATGGCCAAAGCGTCAAAGCCCTTCATATCGCATGTACCGCGCCCAAAGAGCTTCCCGTCCCGCTCAACAACCTCAAAAGGATCGCTGGTCCAGGGTTGCCCTTCAACCGGCACAACATCTGTGTGACCCGACAATACGATGGCACCTTCCACCGCAGGCCCGACATGCGCAAAAACAGCAGCTTTGTCTGGATCTGTTTCGTGTGGGTGGCGGTGTGCTGCGATACCATGGCTCTTGAGATAAGCCTCCACCCAATCGATCAGCGGCAAATTCGTTTCACTCGACACTGTCGGGAAAGAAACGAGTTTCTCAAGAATGGCGCGGGGCGTCAGTCTTTCCGCCATAGACTCAATACCCGCTGTCGGTGATCAAAACTTTATGGCCGGGACCAACCTCTTTGTACTCAGACGGCTGCGCCTCATAGCCAACCGGATGGATTGGGCTTGGGATTGGCTTGAAGTTCAGGTCTTTCTCGGACTTGCGACGACGCGGATCCGCTATCGGCACAGCCTTCATCAATGCTTGCGTATACGGGTGCTGCGGGTTCTCAAATACCGCACGACGCGGGCCGATCTCGACGATGCGCCCCAGATACATCACGCCAACATGGTGGCTGACACGCTCAACAACAGCCATGTCGTGACTGATAAAGACGTATGAAATTCCCATTTCTGCCTGAAGTTCCATCATCAGATTCAACACCTGCGCCTGGACCGACACGTCGAGTGCAGACACAGCTTCATCAGCCACAATCAGCTTGGGATTCAGTGCCAATGCGCGGGCAATCGCAATCCGCTGGCGCTGACCTCCGGACATTTCGTGCGGGTAACGACGCATGAAGCTGCGCGGCAGCTCAACACGGTCAAACAACATCTCCACACGCTTTTGCAGCTCGGCACCGGAATGCGTCCCGTAGTTTCGCATCGGCTCCGCCACCTGATCCATCAACATCATCTGTGGGTTCAGGGATGCAAAAGGATCCTGAAAGATCATCTGCATATCTTGGCGCGCGGCATGCATCTCTTTCGGATTGAGCGAAATGATATCCTTGCCGTCAAACCGGACTTCTCCAGAGGTTGGCTCAACCAAACGCAACAGCGAACGGCCCGCCGTGGACTTACCGCAACCAGATTCTCCGACAAGAGACAGCGTTTGACCTTTGTTGACGGTGAAAGACACATCTTCGACAGCATGCACATTCGCCACGGTGCGCCGCATGAGGCCACCTTTCACCGGGAACCGAGTGACGAGGTTTTTGACCTCCAAGATGGTTTCTTCCGTCCCGGGGATCGGATCTGTGTTGTGCGTGGTGTCCCCAAACAACTTCATCGGGCTTGGGACATCCGTACCCGTCATTTCACCCAGCTTGGGAACAGCAGCGAGCAACGCTTTGGTATAATCGTGAGTCGGGTTTTCGAAGATCTCTTCGACAGTGCCCTCTTCAACCTTATTGCCACGGAACATAACGACCACGCGGTCAGCCATCTGCGCGACAACCGCCATGTCGTGTGTGATGAACATCACGGCCGTGCCGGTTTCCCGCTTCAAACGGTCCATCAGTGCCAGAATTTCCGCCTGAATGGTCACGTCCAGAGCTGTTGTAGGCTCATCCGCGATCAGCAAGCGTGGCTCACACGCCATGGCCATCGCAATCACAACCCGCTGCCGCATCCCGCCAGACAATTCATGCGGATATTGCTTCAGGCGTCGTTCCGGCTCCGGAATGCGCACTTGTCGCAAAAGTTCCAAAGCACGGGCTTCTGCATCGGCTTTTGACAGTTTTTTGTGCAACCGCAGACCTTCGGTTAGCTGCCGACCCACTGTAAATACCGGGTTTAGAGCCGTCATAGGTTCCTGAAAGATCATCCCGATCTCGTTGCCACGAATCGTCCGCATAAGATCTTGGTCGGCTTTGGAGAGGTCCAAATCGCCGTTGTCGCGTCGGTCAAACAACAGGCGCCCGCCCGCAATATCGCCGCCCCCAAACTCCACCAGACGCATCAGAGAGAGGCTGGAAACGGATTTACCAGAGCCAGATTCTCCAACGATACATACGGTTTCACCCGGACTCACCTTGAAGGACACATCCTCGACCCCAACCACCGGGCCGTCTTTGGTTTGAAATTCGACGCGCAGGTTCTCGATGGAGGCTATGGCGTTGTCCAGCATGCGGGTTACTCCCCTCAGTGTTTTTGTTTTCTCCTTGTCGCCGACGCTATAGCTGACGTTCCACAAGGTCAAACCGATGCGAACTTCTTTCTCGGAAAGCGACGGCAGGAAAAACAAACGAACCCTTGCAATTTTTTACCGACTGGTCTGTGATGCCCTCAGTCGGAGGGGAGTACGACACAAATCTGTGCATTGGGTTCTGTGCGATTCGCCACCCGCTCCTCTTCTTATGACAACCAAAAACGGGCGGAACAAATCTGCCTTTTTCGCACGAACGACGTGCCAACATGGAGTGAGATATGAAAGCAAAAACCCTGATGCTGGGCGCTGCAGCAGCGTTTGTGATGGCCCCGGCGGCCATGGCAGAGCGCGGCGCTGATGGCCACGTAAACATCATCTATTGGCAGGCGCCTTCGATTCTGAATCCTTATCTGTCCTCCGGGACCAAGGACATCGAATCCGCCTCTCTCACAATTGAACCGCTGGCGCGTTACGACGAAACCGGCAAAATGGTCCCATATCTGGCAGCTGAAATTCCTACCGTGAACAACGGTGGCGTTTCTGAAGACCTGACCTCTATCACCTGGACCATTGCGGACGGCATGGTGTGGTCTGATGGCACACCGGTGACCTCCGCTGACGTTGTTTTCACCGGCGACTACTGCATGCACCCAGAAGGCGGCTGTGCACAGGCTGCATTCTTTGACGGTGTTGAAGAAATCGAAGCGCTGGACGAAAAAACCGTCAAAGTGACCTTCAACCAGCCAAAGCCAAACCCATATGGCCCATTTGTTGGCGGTCAGTCCCCAATTCTGCAGAAAGCGCAGTTTGAAAACTGCATGGGTGCCAAAGCACCTGAGTGTACTGCAGAGAACTTCGGCCCAATCGGCACCGGCCCGTTTGTTGTGACCGAATTCAAAACCAATGACGTGATCCAGTACGAAGCCAACCCGAACTATCGCGATCCGGCGAAACCAGCGTTTGCTACCGTAACCTTCAAAGGTGGCGGGGATGCGACTGGCGCAGGCCGCGCGGTTTTGGAAACCGGCGAGTTTGACTATGCATGGAACCTCCAGCTGGCACCCGATGTGATTGCCAAGATGGAAGAAGGCGGCAAAGGCATCGCGATCGCGGGCTTTGGCCCATTGGTTGAGCGTCTCGAAATGAACATGACCAACCCGTCCTCCGACTTGCCTGAAGGTGAGCGTGCGACTGTTGCGCATCCACACCCGTTCCTGTCTGACATCAACGTGCGTAAAGCGCTGTCCATGGCAATCGACCGCGAACTGCTGGTGGAAATCGGCTATGGCAAAGCGGGCAAAGTCACCTGTGACCTCGTGCCTGTGCCAGCAAACTACGCCTCGGCAAACACCGACTGCTTCACCCAGGACATCGCAGGCGCAAACGCGCTTCTGGATGAAGCGGGCTGGGTCAAAGGTGGCGACGGCATCCGCGCCAAAGACGGCGTGAAACTGTCCATCCTGTACCAGACCTCTACAAACGCTGTGCGTCAGGACTTCCAGGCGCTGATCAAACAGTGGTGGAGCGAGATTGGTGTTGAAACCGAGCTGCGCAACCTGTCTGCATCCGTGTTCTTCGGTGGTGACCCAGGTTCCCCTGACACCTTCCAGAAATTCTACGCAGACGTGGAAATGTATGCGAACACCTTCAACGGCACCGACCCTCAGCAGTATCTGGCGGCCTACCGTTGTGGCGGCGAGCCTAAGCCTTCTTCCCAGTGGCAGGGTGAGAACATCAACCGCTTCTGTGATCCGGCCTATGATGCTCTGATCGACGAACTGGCCCGCACCGGCGACATCGAGAAGCGCGGCGAGATTGCGAAAAAGATGAACGACATGCTGACCAACGAGAGCTTCACCATTGTGCCACTGGTGCACCGTGGTCGTGTGTCCGCACATGCCAACTCTCTGGGTGGCGTAGTGCTGAACACATGGGACTCCGAGCTTTGGAACATTGCCGATTGGCACCGTGTGAAGTAAACTAATGCTTAGGGCGGGCTTTCGGGTCCGCCCTATCCTCTATCGGTTCTGAACAGGCAGGTCGCTGCGCGGAGCCCACCAATCAAAAAATAGACGCACAAAGGCGCCGCTTTATGCTGACCTTCACAATACGACGGTTGATCCTTTCGATCCCGACGCTCTTTTTCATCTCTCTTGTCATTTTCCTTCTGCTGGAACTGGCCCCCGGTGACCCGATGGCACAGGTGCCACTCACCGTGCCGCCAGAAGTGAAGGAAAAGATGCGCCAGGCCCTTGGTTTGGGCGAGCCTGGCTATATCCGGTTTTACAAATGGCTGGTTCAGTTCTTCTGGGTCGAGCCGCAAGTGCTGTTTGACCATCTCTTTGGCACCGCCTTCTCCGAAGGCAAGCTGCGCATCATCAGCTGGCAGACCCGCTCTCCGGTGATGGATGTGGTGGTGGAACGCCTGCCCCAGACACTGTGGGTTGTGGGCATGTCCTACATCGTGGGCATCCTGATCGCGCTGCCAATCGGGATCTACTCTGCCTACAAACAATACTCAGTGTTTGATCAGGCCGGCACATTCATCACCATGATCGGCTATTCGATCCCGCCGTTCTTCACCGGCCCGCTGATCATTGTGATCTTCTCGGTGAACCTTGGCTGGTTCCCTTTCATCTATGACACCACACATGAGGTGGTGGACTGGGACAGCTTTGTCTATCAGCTGCGACAGATGATCATGCCTGTGATGGTGCTGGCGCTGCAAACCACCGCCCAGATCAGCCGCTATATGCGTGCCTCGATGCTGGACAATCTCAATCAGGACTACGTGCGCACTGCGCGTGCCAAGGGCCTGAGCGAGCGTGTCGTGGTTTTGGTGCATGTGCTGCGCAATTCGATGATCCCTGTTGTGACCGTTATTGCCTTGGGCTTGCCTGCAATCTTTGGCGGCGCAATCATCACCGAACAGGTGTTCTCTGTGAACGGCATCGGGGCTCAGTTGATCGGAGCCATTCAGGCCAACGACCTGCCCACCGTGCAGACGCTGACCTTTATGTTCGCTTTCCTGATCGTTTTCTTCAACCTGATCGCAGATGTGCTTTACGGCATTCTTGATCCGAGGATCCGCTATGACTGATACCACCAACACCGAACCGACCACACCACAGCGGTCCCAATGGGTGGACGTCTGGCACCAGTTCAAGGCGCACAAAGGCGCGCTTTTGGGCGGGATCATCTTCATTGTGATCGTACTGGGTGTCTTTATCGGCCCTTGGCTCTGGCCTTATGACGCGACCTACATCGATATCCGTTCACGCAATCAAGGCCCAAGCTTTGCGCATCCCTTTGGCACAGACCAGCTGGGACGGGATACTCTGGCGCGGATGATGGCGGGCGGGCAAACCTCGATCGCCGTGGGCCTCACCGCCATGCTGCTGGCGCTGGGTCTGGGCAGCTTTGTGGGTATCACCGCAGGCTATTTCAAGAAACTCGACGGCCCGCTCATGCGCCTGACCGACCTGTTTCTGGCTCTGCCAATCCTGCCGCTTCTGCTGGTGATGATGATGCTCTTCCGAGAGCCCCTCTCCGCCGCTGTTGGTCCTGAGCGAGGTATTTTCATCCTAATCGTGGTCGCCATCGGCATCACCTCCTGGATGCCCACGGCCCGGATTGTACGCGGCGACGTACTTGCACTGAAAGAACGTGAGTTCGTACTCGCAGCCCGCTCCATCGGGACGTCAAACCACAACATGATCACACGGCATATCCTACCCAATGTGCTCTCGCCGATCATGGTGTCTGCGACACTCGGTATCGCCAACGCGATCATCACGGAATCGGCCCTCTCATTTCTGGGTCTCGGCTTCCCGCCGGACTTCCCAACCTGGGGCCGCCTGCTGAATGACGCCGTACAATATCTGCAAGATTATCCGGAGCGCGTGTTCTGGCCTGGTCTTGCGATCTCTCTGACTGTGTTGTCTGTAAACTACCTCGGCGACGGCCTGCGTGACGCGCTTGATCCGCGTATTCGCGGCCGGTAAGTCAAACAATATCAACAGATAGGCCGGGTACATCGCCCGGCCTTTTCCATTTAGAGCGTTTAGTAATTTGAGACTTCAATCAAATTCTGATCTGGGTCTCTAAAATAGAGCGATGTGATCGGCCCCTTGGCACCGGTGCGCACGACGGGTCCCTCCTCGATCGTGACACCCTGCTTTTCCAAATGCACAATTACCTCGGCCAGCGGTGTCGTTGCGATGAAACACAGGTCGGCTGATCCCGGCATCGGCTGTGCAGCTTTCGGTTCAAACTCGCGACCAGCCTGATGCAGATTGATTTTCTGTTGACCGAATGTGAGGGCCACGCGGCCTTCTCCAAAAATCGCGACCCGAAATCCCAAAACCCGAGTATAAAACGCCACGGTTGCCTCGATGCTGGCAACTGTGAGCACAAGATGGTCCAGTCTTTCGATCTCGATCATTTGGTCACTTTCAGGATCTTTTCTCAAAAGCCGTCCAATCGCACATAAAGTTGTACAGCTCACCACCAAATAAAGGCGGTAAAGGCCGTTTGCCCTGCTAGGGTTGCTGCAAACAGCGCTGCTGACTGCAGAACGGAACTCAACGCCTCGATCAAATATAAGCTGATCGCAAAACACAAGGAACGTCCAATGTCTCAAAGTGACCGCGCCAAAGCCTTCGCCGACCTCCACAAACCCGGCTCACCTGTTGTGCTATACAATATGTGGGATGCTGGCAGCGCAGCTGCCGTGGCCAAAGCTGGCGCATCAGCTCTCGCCACTGGGAGTTGGTCGGTGGCCGTTGCACAAGGCTATGCAGATGGCGAAGACCTACCGATGGAACTGCTCTTTCAAATCGCAGGCCGGATCACCGCCACAACAGAGCTGCCAGTCAGCGTCGATTTTGAAGGCGGTTACGCTACTGACCCTGAAGAGCTCTCACTAAACATCAAACGCCTTTTGGCCACAGGTGCGGTGGGGCTGAATTTTGAAGACCGTGTGGTCGGCGGTGAAGGCCTGCATGATACCGCGTCACAGGTGGCGCGTATCAAAGCAATCCGAGCGACAGCCGATGCAACCGGAATTCCACTCTACATCAATGCGCGCACAGACCTCTTTCTACAATCAAAGCCGGAAGCGCACGCCAGCTTGATTGACGATGCTCTCGCGCGGGCTGAGGCTTATACAAAAGCAGGTGCGAGCGGTTTCTTTGTGCCCGGCCTGACAGAACCTGATCTGATAAAACAGATCTGTGAACAGGTCTCTCTGCCAGTGAACGTGCTGTGTCTGGACACATCTGCTGACATCACACCGCTGGCGGCGCTTGGAGTGGCGCGCATCAGCTTTGGCCCAGCACCTTACCGCACAGCGATGAAAACGCTGACAGCGCAGGCGGCGCAACACTATTGAGTTTTAGAAATTTGGCGACGCTCAGGCTGTGTCGCCAACTGCAACCCAACTGGGCTTATCGTCCAAATGCTCTTGGAACTGAATTTGCAACCCGAGATCACTATCAAAGGCATTGGCGGAAATCGGGAAACTCTCTTCCTCTGACAGGATCTCTCCCAACGACGTGCCGCAGATCTTGCAAAAACATCGGCCATATTTGAACGGTAGCTCTGGCTGATAGAGCGCAACCTGCTCTTTGCCGGACACCCACCGCAGGCTCTCTTTCTTTACAAAGACAATCGTACTCGCGCCCGATTTGCGACAGCGAGAGCAATGGCAGGTCCCCATCATTGTTGGGGCCGCGCTCAACGCGAACTTCACAGCCCCGCAATTGCAACTTCCAGAAATCATTTTACGTCCTCACCCGGCATTCAACATGAGAACATTTGAAGAACAATGACAACGAAGCAAGCTCGCCGACCCAAAAGAAAAACCCCGCCATTGCTGGCGGGGTTTCCCATTTCATAAAGCAAAAGATCGGGTGATCTTACTCGTCGCCCTTGAGCGCTGCGCCCAGGATATCGCCGAGGGACGCGCCGGAGTCGGAAGACCCGTACTGTTCCACTGCTTCTTTTTCTTCTGCGATTTCGCGTGCCTTGATCGACAGGCCCAGACGACGGGTCTTGCTGTCGATGTTGGTGACGCGCACGTCGATCTTGTCGCTGACGGAGAAACGCTCTGGGCGCTGCTCTGCACGGTCACGGGACAGGTCGGAGCGGCGGATGAAGGATTTCATGCCTTCGTATTCTACTTCGATGCCACCGTCTTCGATCGCGGTCACTTCAACAGTCACGATAGAGCCGCGCTTCACGCCGCCAACCGCATCTGCGAATTTGTCACCACCCAGCGCTTTGATGGACAGGGAAATACGCTCTTTTTCAACGTCCACTTCGGAGACAACGGCCGAAACCATGTCGCCTTTGCGGTAGTTCTGGATCGCATCTTCGCCACGCTCGTCCCAAGACAGGTCGGAGAGGTGAACCATGCCGTCGATCTCGCCTGGCAGGCCGATGAACAGACCGAATTCGGTGATGTTCTTGACTTCGCCTTCGACCTCGGTGCCCTCTGGATGTGTTTCTGCGAACACTTCCCATGGGTTGCGCATGGTCTGCTTGAGACCCAGAGACACGCGGCGCTTGGCACCGTCGATCTCCAGCACCATGACGTCCACTTCCTGAGAGGTGGAAACGATCTTGCCGGGGTGCACGTTTTTCTTGGTCCAGGACATCTCGGAGACGTGAACCAGACCTTCAACGCCCGCTTCCAGCTCAACAAAGGCACCGTAATCGGTGATGTTGGTCACGCGGCCTTTGTGCACGGACTCCAGTGGGTACTTGGCAGCAACCAGATCCCATGGATCGTCTTGCAGCTGCTTCATGCCCAGGCTGATGCGGTGGGTTTCTTTGTTGATCTTGATGACCTGAACCTTAACGGTTTCACCGATCGTCAGGATCTCAGATGGGTGGTTCACACGACGCCATGCCATGTCGGTGACGTGCAGCAGGCCGTCTACGCCGCCCAGGTCAACGAATGCACCGTATTCGGTGATGTTCTTGACCACACCGTCCACAGCCTGACCTTCGGACAGGTTGCCGATAACTTCAGCGCGCTGCTCGGCGCGGGACTCTTCGAGGATCGCGCGGCGGGACACAACGATGTTGCCACGGCGACGGTCCATTTTCAGGATCTGGAACGGCTGCTTCAGACCCATCAGAGGGCCAGCGTCACGTACGGGGCGTACGTCAACCTGGGAACCTGGCAGGAAGGCCACGGCGCCGCCGAGGTCAACCGTGAAGCCGCCTTTAACGCGGCCGAAGATCGCGCCTTCAACGCGTGCATCGTCTGCGTAGGCTTTCTCAAGGCGATCCCATGCTTCTTCGCGGCGTGCCATCTCGCGGGAGATAACAGCTTCGCCACGGGCGTTTTCCGCCGCGCGCAGGTACACTTCCACTTCGTCGCCAACAGCGATTTCAGGAGCTTCACCAGGGTTTGCGAATTCTTTGAGCTCAACGCGACCTTCCATTTTGTAGCCGACGTCGATGATGGCTTGGCCCGCTTCAATAGCGATGACTTTGCCTTTGACAACCGAACCCTCGTTCGGTGTGTCCATTTCGAAGCTTTCTTGGAGGAGGGCTTCGAATTCCTCCATGGTTGCGTTAGCCATGTGGCGTTTACTTCCTTTACAAACGTTTTTTCTGGCCGTGCGGTTGTCTCCGCCGGTCTTGGTTGGTGTCCGCCTTCTGGCAGAACAATTTGGTCTTGGGCGCGCCAACAACAAGAAAACACACAAAAAGCAAAGAGGGCCGGTGCTTCCGACCCTGCTCGTCTCATTGTTTTATGGCATTTGCGCCTTATAGACGTGCGCTTCTTAGCGACAATCACCTATGTGGGCAAGCCGATTCCGCGCACTACGCGATCTCGGCGTAGTGTTGCCTGTTCAATCGCATCTAGCCGCTCAAGCGCCGCCTCCGGATCTCGAGTACCCCCGGCCTTCTTCCAGATACCGATGGCGGATGCAGGGCTCCATGGCAACGCCGCCACGCTCAGCCATTGGCGCAACTCGGCTGGTAACGCATCATAGGCTTGCATCGCATCCCCCTGGCGTCGTCGCCCTTTCAAGCTGCTGTTGAGATTTTTTCGCATATCCACTCTGCCTTCGCATTAAAATGTTATGTTATTACATAATTACAGGAGAAAAAAACAAGCCAGAAATGCAAATCAGCGGCGCCAATCCGAGCACCGCTGCAATAGCGCTATCGCCCGCTATCAAGCGATGGTTTTGACCAGAGTCTCTCGCGACTTACGAACTTTCGGCATCGGCAGCAGCCAATCCGCGCCTTCTTCGCGATAGCCAAGCGGCAACAGCGTAACGGATTTCAAGCCAAGCTCCTTAAGCCCCATAATCTGATCCACAGCATCCGCATCAAACCCTTCCATTGGGCAACAATCCACTTCAAGTTCTGCCGCCGCCAGCATTGCAAACCCCAAAGCAATGTAGGTCTGACGCGCTGCGTGATCATGGTTTACGGTGGACTCGCGGTGCAAATAAGCGCCTTTGAGGTTCTCATAGTACTGCGTTATCATCGGGTTTTCGCCGCGCAGCTCCTCCATGTGTGCGCGAACCGCATCGATCCGTTCTGCGGAGTAGTTGTCCCACGCAGCAAAAACGAGCAGATGGCTACATTCGGTGATCTGGCTTTGATCCCAGCCCACTTTGCGGATTTCTTCACGCATCGCATCTTGCGTCACCACAAACACCTCAAACGGCTGAGTGCCGCTGGACGTCGGCGCCATGCGGATTGCTTCCAAGATGGCTTCTACTTTTTCTTCAGAAACCACTTTTGCAGGGTCCATTTTCTTGGTGGCATAGCGCCATGTCATCAAGTCTTTGAGGGAGGTCATTTTTGATCTTTCTTTCTCTTTCACCCCTCCTGCAGCCGAGCCGCCAAGGGTGGTATATTTTCGATACTGACGATATAGAAAGAACCAAATACCGCTGCAAGAAGCCACATTCTCGTTCCCCGGTCACACGAAGGGAACCACCCAAGGAGGCTCATATGCCAGAAGCAACGCAAAAGACGCAGTGCCCGGAATGCCAACGCATCAACGAAGTTCTGAGCAGAGTTGGTGACCGCTGGTCTGTTTTGATTGTGATGTCGCTTGGCGAATACGGTGTCTTGCGCTTCAACGAGCTCAAACGCCGACTAGGTATTTCGCAACGGATGCTGTCGCTGACCCTGCGCGAGCTGGAGCGCGACGGGCTGGTCAGCCGCACATACCACCCAACGATTCCTCCCAAAGTGGAATACGCCCTAACAGATTTGGGGCATTCGTTTTTAGAGCCTGTAAAAGCGATGGGATATTGGGCGTTGGAAAACCTGCCCACCATCGATGCGGCACGGGAAAACTATGATCGGGAAGCGGCGCTGAAAGACAGCGCTTGAGACCTATCAGCTCCGCTGCGCCTCCACCGCATCGATAGCTGCTTGTACCGCCGCCTCGATAGCCAGCTCAGACGTATCAATCAGCACCGCATCTTCTGCAGGCTTCATGGGCGCCTCGGCCCGCTCGGCGTCACGTGCATCGCGCTCTTTCACATCGGCCAGAACAGCGTCTTGCGTAGTTTCGTGTCCTTTGCCGACGAGCTCCAGATATCGGCGCTCCGCCCGCACCTCCGCACTGGCGGTCACAAAAAGCTTAGCGTCCGCCTCCGGACAAATAACGGTGCCGATATCGCGCCCATCCAGCACAGCTCCCCCTGCCCGTCCGGCGAAAGCGCGCTGAAAATCAATCAGTGCTGCGCGCACCTCCGCTATCACCGCTACGCGGCTTGCGGCCTGCGCCACCTCTGGCGTGCGCAGATTTTCCGCAGTAAGATCCTCGGCCGTCAGCGCTTTCGCTGCATCAATCGGGTCAGTGCCATCCAGTGTACGCGCACCCACTGCGCGATACAAAAGCCCCGTATCAAGATGCGCAAAACCGAAATGCGCAGCAATTGCTTTGGAAATTGTGCCCTTTCCAGCCGCCGCCGGTCCATCAATCGCAATGGTGAATCGCATCGCTTCGCCTTTTCGCATGCGCTCCTGACTAGCAGCAGAGAGCTTTGAAGTTGATGCGGGCCTACACCACAGCCACCTTGGGGCGCAAGCTGACACGCCACCAAAATTCGCACCGCCAGCAAATCTTAATATTACAGAATATGAATTTCACGTGGGTTCGCCGCACCTCCGTTGACTTGCTGCAAGCCTACGACCAATACACCGCTAAATGAAATCAATGGCGGGGATAACATGCGCGCAGCAGATGTGATTGCGAAACGGTTGTATGAGCAAGGATGCCGTTGGGCCTTTGGTATGCCCGGAGGCGAAGTGCTGACACTTCTGGATGCACTGGACAAAGCCGGCATCGAATTTGTCCTGTGCCGTCACGAAAACGCTGCGGGCTTTATGGCAGAAGCCACCTATCACCGCACTGGCGCACCAGGCATTTTGCTCACGACTGTTGGCCCTGGTGCCTTAAACGGAGTGAATGTCGTGGAAAATGCGCGTGAAGATCGCGTGCCGATGATTGTACTGACCGGATGCGTCGATCCGGACACAGCCCAAGTCTACACCCACCAAGTCCTGGATCAGACAAAGGTTTTTGAGAGTGTCACCAAGGCGAGCTTTACGCTCAACGCGAAGGCAGCCCATGTGATCATCGACAAAGCCATTGGCATCGCCACCGAAGGGCGCCCGGGCCCAGTCCACATTGATGTCCCGATTTCCGTGGCGAATGCGCCCTCTGAAGGGGAAGGCGTGATGCGCCGCCCGGCCCTTTCGGTCGCACCGGCAGGGCCCGAGCTAGATGCAGCCCGCACCGCTCTCGCAAACGCAAAGAAGCCACTCATTGTAGCAGGCGTCGACGCCCTGTCTGAGGCTGGAGCCAGCGCAGTCCAGCAGGCGGCAGAACTCTTAGGCGCGCCGGTCATCACCACCTACAAAGCCAAAGGGCTAATGCCCGAAGATCATCCGCTTGCACTCGGCGGTGCGGGCCTCTCCCCAAAAGCTGACAAGTTTTTATTGCCGCTTGTCAAAGAAGCCGATGTCATTCTCGCTATTGGTTATGACCCCATCGAAATGCGGATCGGCTGGCAAAATCCTTGGGATCCCGAGACGCAGGTGGTCATCGACATAACAGCCGAGCCGAACCACCACTATATGCATCAGTCTAGCCACAATATTGTTGGGGATTGCGCCGCCTCTGTTGCTGCGCTGCTTCCAGACAACGCGCGCAACGGCTGGTCAGGCTCCACAATCTCAGACACCCAAAATGCCTTGGCGGCAGCGTTCCCAGCCGGAGAAACCTGGGGGCCAGCACAAGCCATCTCAATATGTCAGGACGTTTTGCCGGCGGATACGCTGGCCACAGCTGACAGCGGCGCGCATCGCATTCTTCTCAGTCAAATGTGGACATGCCGCTTCCCGCGCGCGCTCACGCAATCCTCAGGGTTTTGCACCATGGGCTGCGCAGTACCGCTCGCCATTGGCGCTCAGTTTGTCGAACCTGATCGCACCGTGGTGTCCTTCAGCGGAGATGCAGGGTTTCTGATGGTTGTGGGTGAACTCGCAACAGCCGCCGAACATAAACTGAAAACCATCTTCATTGTGTTCGACGACGCCTCCCTGGCTCTTATCGAACTGAAACAACGCGAGCGCAAACTCGACAATGTTGGCGTGGATTTCAAAGGAACCGATATGGCGGCCGTTGGGCGCGCTTTCGGCGGCAATGGTGTGAGTGTTTCCAGCGAGGCAGAATTGCGTCAGGCACTGAACGATGCGCAAACCGCTGAAACTTTCACAGTTATCGCCGTTCAAATTGACCGGAAAGCCTATGACAATGCCTTCTAATCCTACCGCCCCCCGCGCGCTTGAAGGCGTATTGGTTCTCGATCTCAGCCGCATTCTTGCTGGCCCGACAGCCACCCAGCTTCTGGGCGATCTCGGCGCGACTGTGATCAAAATCGAAAATCCAATCACTGGCGGCGATGACACGCGCCGCTGGGGTCCACCCTACGCAGAAACGACAGACGGCCAAAGTGATCTGAGCGCCTACTTCATGGCCGCCAATCGCAACAAATTCTCGGTGGCCGCAGATCTCTCGACCACTGAGGGGCAAGAGCTTGTCAAACAGATCGCGGCTCAAGCTCAGATCGTGATTGAGAACTACAAGCCCGGGGGGCTCAAAAAGTATGGGCTCGATTACGCCGCGCTGAGTGAGATCAACCCGAGCCTCGTCTATTGTTCGATTTCCGGCTTCGGCCAAACCGGCCCCAACCGAGAACGGCCCGGCTATGATCTCATGGCGCAGGGATTTGGGGGCATCATGTCCATTACAGGTGACCCGGATGGCGCGCCCATGAAAGTGGGCGTCGGTATCGCCGATGTCATGTGCGGCATGTACGCCACCGTCGGCATGTTAGCCGCTCTGCGCCACGCAGAAGCCACCGGCGAAGGGCAACAGATCGACTTGGCATTGGTGGACAGCCAGATGGCCTGGCTCGTCAATGAAGGCACAAACTACCTGACATCTGGCAAGACGCCGAAACGGCGCGGAAATGGGCACCCTAATATTGCGCCCTACAATGTTTTTGCCACCAAAGACGGCCATATCATCCTAGCCGTCGGAAATGACACGCAATTTCAGTCTTTTTGCCGTGCCTTTAATTGCAGCGATTTGGCTGCGGATCCGCGTTTTGCAACAAATCCGCTGCGCCTGAAGAACCGCGTTGCGCTGGAAACCGCCGTTTCTGAAACAATTGGCGCCCATTCCTCGCAAGAGACCCTCGCAATGTTGCAAGCTCAGGGCGTGCCCTGCGGTCCCATACACACCATAGAAGAAGCTCTCACATCGCCACAGGCCATAGAAAGAGGCGCTGTTGTCAAGGTTTCAGCCGAAGCAACCAGCGCAGGTAACGTAAATCTGCTGGGCAATCCGCTCAAATTCTCTAAAACGCCGATTCAATATGCAAAAGCACCGCCAAAATTTGGAGAAGACACCGAAAATGTATTTGACCTGCTGTCGCAACACATGAGCCAAAGTCAATCACAATAGGTTGAGATCCAATCACCTTTTCGAGCCATAACGTTTTGGTGATGTGCGCGTATTTGGTGCCCAACCTATAATTTTTCAAACTGTCTTGAAGCGTTCGAAAGGTTTCATAATGCTGACCGATATCAGTGCCTGCGAGGTAAGTCTGTCCAACGAGGAGGCCTTGAGCGCATGGAACAATGTTATTCTTGGTGTCTTGTCACATGGTCAAACAACCGGTGACCATCTTAACCGCCTGCTGACCCTGGCACCTGATTTTGCGATGGGCCACGCTATGAAGGGCCTGAGCTGTTTGATGCTCGGACGTCGTGAGCTGGTCAGCGTTGCGCAATCCGCAAGCGATGATGCGCAGCGTGCTCTGACGCAAGGCGGCGCCACAAAGCGTGAACGTCTTTGGTGTGCCGCACTGACGGATTGGCTGGCCGGCAAGCCTTCTCAATCTGTGGCGCGCATGGAGGAAGCGCTGCGCCTCAATCATGCCGACACGATCAGCATGAAGCTCTCGCATGGCATTCGCTTTATGCTTGGCGACAGCCAGGGCATGCTGCGGTCGATCGAGCGTGTGATCAGCGCTCACGGGGTTGCGCATCCGCTCTACGGATATGCACTGGGATGTCACGCCTTCGCACTTGAAGAAAACGGTCGCTATGAGCGGGCTGAACACGTCGGCCTGCGTGGGCTTGAATTCGCCGCAGACGACGCTTGGGGCCTTCATGCTGTGGCACATGTTTATGACATGACGCATCAGACCGACAGTGGCATCTCACTCATCGACAGCAATCTCGATGCTTGGAACCACTGCAACAACTTCCGGTTCCACGTCTGGTGGCACAAGGCCATTCTTCACCTGGATCAGGGCGACATTGGCACGGTTCTGGACCTCTACGACACCAAAGTGCGCGATGAGAAAACTGACGACTATCGGGACTTCTCAAACGCAAGTTCCCTGCTGATGCGTCTTGAACTTGAAGGTGTTGATGTGGGCGATCGCTGGGTTGAATTGGCCAATCTTGCAGAGAAGCGCTCTAACGATGGCTGCCTAACTTTTGCCGACATGCACTACATGCTTGCGCTGATCGGAGAAACCCGACCTGACGCCGTTGCGCGCTTGAATGCCCGCGTGGCCGAAAACGCCAAAAAAGAAGATGAAATGGCACGCGTGATGCTCTCGCCAGGTGTCGCGACCTCTGAAGGTCTGGCTGCATTTGGCGAAGCAAACTACGCCTCTGCCTTCTCTCATCTGCGCGCGGCACAGACCAACTTCCAATCCATGGGGGGCAGTCACGCACAACGCGATATCTTCGAACGGCTCACCATCGAAGCTGGCCTGCGGGCTGGTCATTTGGCGGAAACCGAAGCGCTGCTGCGGGCGCGCACTGGGCTGCGTGGCGGGCATGAAGACGCATTTGGTGCATCACGCATGGCACAAATCGCCGAGCTGCGCACGTTGGCGACCCCATCGACGGCAGCAAACTAAGTCTGGACGAGGACTATGAGAGTGGCAAACCCGACCTTTGCTCCCGCTCCGGCGGCAGTGAATACAGCCGCACAGATCGGCGCCAAAACACGCGATATCCGTCTGGATTTTTTCCGGGGTATCGCGATGTTCATCATCTTGATCGCCCATGTCCCGGGCAATTGGCTGACCCTCTGGATCCCGGCCCGCTTCGGCTTTTCAGATGCCACTGAAATCTTCGTCTTTTGCTCTGGCATGGCGAGCGCCCTCGCCTTTGGCCGTGTTTTCCGCGAGCAGGGCAATATGATGGGCACTGTCCGGATCAGTTATCGTGTCTGGCAGATTTACTGGGCGCATATCTGTCTGTTTTTTGCAATTGCCACCGCCATGGTCGCGCTCAACGCGCTTCTGCCAGAGGGTCGCAACTACGTCGGCCAGCTCAACCTGCACCCATTCTTCAAGGACACGCCAACCAATCTGCTTGGTCTGCTGACTTTGACCTATGTGCCGAACTATTTTGACATTCTGCCAATGTATATGGTCATCCTCGTGATGCTGCCCGCAGTGGTGATCTTGGCAAAGATCAACAAGGCGCTGGCGTTTGCAGCCGTGGTCGCGGTCTGGCTGTGCGCGAACCTCTATGACCTTAACTTTCCCGCCGAGCCGTGGTCCGAGCGCCATTGGTTCTTCAACCCATTTGGCTGGCAGTTGATTTTCTTCACGGGATTTGCGCTCAATGCGCGTTGGCTCCCCGCTCCTCCCGTAGACAATCGGTTGTTTCTGGTGGCCGTCGCTGTGCTCCTGATCACCCTCCCGTTTGCTTATTTCCGTCTCTATAACGAGCTGTCCTGGGCATTGGAGTGGCGCAAAGAGTGGCGTGTGCTGATCGACAAGACCAACTTTGGCATCTTGCGCTATGTCCACTTCCTGTCGCTTGCTTATGTCGCTTGGGTGCTGGCTGGCCGCAATGGCGACCGCCTTCAGCCGCGTGACCCAGCTTCGCCCATCGGGCACATCTGGCAGCGCATGATCACCGTCATCCTGAAAGTTGGTCAGCAATCTTTGGCGGTCTTCATCGCCTCCATGTTCCTGGCACGCCTGATGGGAGCTTTGTTGGATCAGGTGGGCCGGACACATTTCACTATGTTCTGGGTGAACCTGCTCGGCGCGGCGATCATAGTCGGCGTGGCCTATGGCGCATCTTACTACAAATCTCAACCTTGGAAAAAGCGGAGCGGCGCCAATGCTAAGACGTGAGTTCATCGCCAGCTTGGCGGCTTTGGCCGCAAGCCCCGCTTTGGCTGAAGCCAGCAACGAACCCGGTTTGCAACTGCATGCGCCCGTCTCATTTGATCCGAATGAGGTGATTGAGCGTGCCCGTGCGCTTAGCCAGAAGGACTACCAACCACCGAAGCGCATTCCGCAGGAATGGACAGAAATTGGCTACGAGGATTACGTCTCCATCTGGTTTGACGTGCGCAATGCGCTCTGGAGCAAAGAACCCGAGACCCCGCTCCAGTTGGACGTCTTCGCCCCGGGCCTCTACTTTCCGCATCCGATCGACATCGCAGTTATCGAAAACGGCATGGCTCAGCCGCTCAAATTCGATTTCGGTGTCTTTGACAAAACTGACAAGTTCCCTGAACTGCCTACCGATGACACGCTTGGCTATTCCGGCCTGCGGCTCCGCGCAGAATTGGAAAAGGCAGGCATTTATCAGGAGTTCGCCGTATTCCAGGGCGCGAGCTATTTCCGTGCCATTGGGACCGGAAACATCTACGGCCAATCCGCGCGAGGTCTGGCCATAGATACAGCCTCACCTGAGGGCGAGGAGTTCCCGGATTTCCGTGCTTTCTGGATTGAGAAACCTGGCCCCAACGAAGAAACCTTCATTGTCCATGCATTGCTTGATAGCCCAAGCTGCACAGGTGCCTATCGTTTTGAGATAACGCCGGGCAAAGCCCTCACCATGGACATCACAACGCATCTGTTCCCGCGTCGCGATATCGACAACATTGGCATCGCGCCTTTGACGTCGATGTTCCAATACGATCAAACCAACAGACATCGCTTCACCGACTTTCGACCTGCCGTGCATGACACGGACGGTCTGCTGATCAGCAACGGCGCGGGCGAGACCATTTGGCGTCCATTGGCCAACCCTTCCGCGCTGCAGATCAGCGCCTTTCAAGACAACAATCCCAAAGGTTTCGGCCTTCTTCAGCGCGCGCGCGAATACAGCGACTTTGCAGATCTTGAAGCGCTCTATCACCGCCGGCCGGGCGTTTGGGTGGAACCCAAAGGCGATTGGGGCGAAGGTGCGGTCACGCTGATCGAAATCCCGACCCAATCCGAGATCTACGACAATATCGTATGTTACTGGCGTCCAGCAGGCGGTCTGACCCGCGGCACGGAAACCCAACTATCTTATCGTCTCACATGGAGCGAAGAGGTCAGCTATGGGCAAGGCCTCACCGTGCTCAACACGATGATTGGTTCCGCTTTTGAGAACAACGGAACCATCGTGCTGATTGATTTTGCCGATGGCGAAACTGTGCCGGCAGATCTCTCCGAGATTGAAATTGTGGTGAACAGCAGCGCCGGCGAAGTGTCCTCCGGCGTCTTGCAGCGCAATCCGGAAACCGGTGGACCTCGACTGGCCTTCAAGTTTCATCCAGGAGACGAGACGCTCATTGAGTTCCGCGCACAGCTTCGGCTCAAAGACGCACCACTGAGTGAGGTGTGGCTTTACCGGTGGACCGCATGACGCCTGAGCATCCCCATATGCCCCCGCGGGCGCCGCTCGCGATGCCGGCTCAGACCTTTTCGGAAGTCGGCAGCAGGCGCTCCATGGAACATGCCGGACGTCCGGGGCGCCACCTTTGGCGTCTAGCGGCCTTTGTACCAACCATCACGTTGACGACCCTGATCTGCACGTCCTTCTCAACGTATTTAAGCCGCGGCGGCGTCTCGACGATTGACGCCATTGTCTTGGCGCTGATTGCGCTTTCGACTGTGTGGCTTGCATTTTCGGCAACCAATGCCTGTCTGGGACTGGTCAGCACAGCGCTAGGGGGCATGCGTATGACCCGTGGCAGAGTGAACGGTCAATCCGCTCAAATCGCCCTGTTGATGCCCGTCTACAACGAAACGCCCTGGGATGTTTTTGGCAATGCCTCCGCCATGATGCGAGAGCTGGCCGATGGTCCGGGAGAAGATTGCTACACACTCTTTATCCTCAGTGACACGCGCGACCCGCAAGTCGCCAGGATGGAAGAACGCGCCTATCAAGCACTAAGCAGCTCAGCACACCCAGACACCAAAGTTTTTTATCGCCGTCGCGAGGAAAACACCGACAAGAAAGTGGGCAATCTCACCGAATGGATCGAAAACTGGGGGGCCGTTTATGACTCCATGGTGATCCTTGACGCAGACAGTTTGATGAGCGGCAAAGCCATTCGACAACTCGCACGCGCCATGGCGGCTGATCCGGATGCAGGTCTCATTCAAAGCCGTCCAATGTTGATTGGTGCTCAGACACTTTTTGGCCGCGTGCAACAGTTTTCGAACTCCGTCTACGGCTGGCTGATTGCCGAGGGGTTGGCCTGCTGGTCACAACACGAAGGCAACTATTGGGGCCACAACGCGATCATTCGCACGCGTGCATTTGCTGAAAGCGCCCGCCTTCCGCACCTGAAGGGCTGGCGCGGCGCAAAACATCTTTTACTGAGCCACGACTTTGTCGAAGCAGGGATGTTGCGCCGTGCGGGATGGGCCGTGCGTCTTCTGCCCCGCGTCACAGGAAGCTATGAAGAAACACCGCAAACCCTGATCGACTATGTCGTGCGGGATCGTCGCTGGTGCCATGGCAATATGCAGCATCTGCGAATTCTTACGGCACGCGGCTTCCATGTCATTTCTCGCTTTCACCTTTTGCTGGGCGCCCTCGCCTTTCTGATGTCGCCCGCTTGGCTCGCGGTGATCACCCTTTGGGCCTTTGTCGGCGTCAGCGACGACACTCCACCCAGCTATTTTTCACCGGCGAACCCGTTGATGCCGATATGGCAGGAAACCCCAACCAGTATGGCCTGGTTCTACCTCGCTTTCATCTACGGCATGCTTTTGTTCCCAAAAATCGCCGGTGCTGTCATCTTTGGTCTGCAGTCCAAAACACGCGCAGCCTATGGCTCCCGTCGGGTCTTCATCGGATCAATGCTGGTCGAAGTTCTGCTCTCGGTGCTCTATGCTCCGATCATGATGGTCCACCACACCATTGCAGCGACCTCCGCACTTCTGGGGCGCAAAAATGCGTGGGCGCCACAAGACCGGAGCGGGAACGGTTACGGGTGGTTGGCGACCTTGCGGTTCCATTGGATTGAAACCGTGTTTGGCCTTGCGCTGATCGGGGGCATGATTTTTGCAGATATCTCGCTTTTGATCCTGCCGATCGCTTTCAGCCTCGCAGCTGCGGTTCCACTGTCAAAGCTCAGCTCAGTGCCCGTTGCGAATGCCGCAAGCCGCGTGCTACGCCTCGACACACCGCACACACTCATCGAGCCAAAGATCGTGTCTTTGGCGCGAAATGAACGGGCTTGGATGAAATCTGTGCTGACAGAAACTGCAGCGCCGCAATCAATTGCGGCGGAGTGACAAGCGATAGATTATCGGCAGCGCCAAAGCCAACAGCGGCACAGCAAAGGCACGATAGCTTATCTGCAAGTTAAATCCAAAATATGAGAGGTATGAGCCGTTAAACAACAGCAGGCTCTCCTCAAAACTCGCACCGGCAAACCCACCAGCGGAATTGATCCCGACTTGTATCAGGAAAAGAACTGCTGCGCCGCCAGCAAACCCATAAACGCCCCACCGCAACGGGAGCAAAATCCCGGTGGCAAGCGCAGCAACTGTTATACCTGCGACCAGCATCACAGCCCCTCAAACCAATCTACAACAAGATCAGACCAGCCCCTTGGAATGGCATGCCCCCCAGGGAACAGTGCCAATTCCAATGCAGAGTCCGGTGCACAGCGGTCCCAGATACGCCGCCAGAACTGTCCTTCCGTGATAAAGCGATCCGCTTTCAGGTGCACACATTTGTTTGTCTCGCGCCATAGAGACATCGCATAAAAAATATCGCCTTGTGCGAAAGCATCCGGATCGGTCACTGGCACACGATTCACCACGCGCCCCTCCAGCGGAACCGTTCCATCTGTCCACCCATGCGTGTGCAACATCCGCACCTGACCGGCACATTCTGTCGGATGCGGGCGCCAGAAATTTCCGCCGACAGGCGCGTAGGCAGCAAAAGAATTGGGATCAAGACAGGCCGTATAGGCAACCATCGATCCACCAATGGAAAAGCCAGCCAACACAATGCGATCCGGGTCCAAATCAAAGCGTTCGATCGCATCATCTCGCACAGCTTGTAGGTAGGCAATTTCCTCAAGCTGCCTGCCTGAATTTGGATGAAACCCCCAACTGCGACCGTTACGCCCTTCTCGAGGTACGCCATCAGGCGCAATCACAGCATAGCCTCGCTCCGAAAACGCAGACACCATGCCTCCATTGCGGAGTGCCCCCTTCCCGCTGCCCCCCCATCCATGGATGTAAACAACGGCGGGGGCTGACTGTTCTTGCCCCTCAGGCAATGCGACATAGTAGGCGCGCTCCCCCACCTCACAGGGTGTCTCACTAGAGCATGCCCAAGCAGCGGAACCACTCATTGCAGTAAAGGCGAGAGCCGCCAACATGGTTCTTCGCATCACTATTGGGTCCTAACCGGCAATCCTGTTTTGAGCCATCCGGGGCCTGCACGGGACCCCAGCATTCCTTCCGGCACGTCAATGATCGGTGTCAGATTGACCGCTTCCAACTGCCGAGTAACGCGCGCAGAGCGTACTCCACGCGCGCAAATAACGGCGACAGGCTGTGCAGGAAATGCACGTGCATTTGACACTTGCTCAATGAAATCGCGCGCACGCATATCGATCGGCACCGCCGGCGCCGGTACACCAGTCGCCGCCCATTCATCGGGGCGGCGAATATCTACAAGCAAGATTTCACCTCTTTCTGCAGCTTGAAAAGCCTCCTGAGGTGTCATGATGTGCGCAACATCCGCACGCGAAGTGGGCAGCATAAAAGAGGCCCCCACCCCAACTGCAGCCGCACCTCCGAGCGCGAGCACAGACCGTCGTGAGAGCCTCATAGTATCGCCTTAGTTTGTCGGCGCAGGCGACGAGAAGTTAGGGATCGTGCTGTCTGACGCCGCTTTTGATTCAATACCACCCCAGTTGCCCTGTGCCAGCGAGATATTCCCCGGAATATCTTCTTCCCAGAAGCCTACCACATTTTTGGTGATGTTGAGATAGAGGTTACCGTCAACAATCCGCCACAGGTTCGGGTTGCCAGGAACCTTGCCGCCTTTGGACACACCATATGCGCAGTGGCCATCATATTTCGGAGCGTATTTTTCCGGATCCTTTAAGAAAGCCTTTTTGTTCTTCTCAGAGGCAAAAGCAAAGGTCGCGCCGTTGTAGTCTGCGGTGATGCTCTTGTTGCCAGGAACTGCTGCTGGCTGCGCGCTGCCCACAGGGGCTTGCTCAAGTCCAAAGTAGGCCACGACATCGTAGCCTGAAACCGCGTAGCCGGTTTCGTCAACATACTGCTCGCCAGCAAAGGCCATGGTCGAGGTCAGTGCCACAAAGGCAGGTGCAATTAGCCACTTCACGATAACTCTCCTAATAACGTGATCATTTCAGTTGAGATCAGCGTAACACAGCATCGTTGCTGCGCGCAGCCATCCTCGCGTGGGTGTGATTGGTTGTGTAGCAGCGCGAAGTTAACGCGGTCATATCAACAGATACTTGTGCATTTTTTGTTCTAAGCCAATGGCTTGCCACAATAGTAGACCGTTACAAATTTCACTCATTGATTGCGAGTCTGTTACCACGGCTGGACCTTCTAGCAACAGAACCACTCCGCATCATTGCGCTGCGCCTAACCACAAACTCGCTTCGGCTTCCTGGTCTGAAGGCCTAACACACTACGAGTCGCAGGAACGTTTGCGAGGGGTGACATCGAAACTCAAGGAATTCTTGAAAACGTGTTTTTGGGTCTTGTGTCCCGTCAGGCCTGCACATATACGGGTCCGCGGAGACGTGGCCGAGTGGTCGAAGGCGCTCCCCTGCTAAGGGAGTAAACGGGAAACCGTTTCGAGGGTTCGAATCCCTTCGTCTCCGCCATAGAATTATCTTTGTGCCTTTAATGAAATAGGGATAGTACCCTATCTCCATAGCCTGTATCTTTATATTCGATTAAGGGAGCGTCGTAATGGGTCCTCGCGTCGTTATCTCCGGATTGTCTCAGCACAGTAACTGCTTAAATGTTAGTGTGTTGGCCCCAAGACCGAGTAAGTAAGTTCGCCTAGTTGGCTATGCTAAGCTCTGGCAGCGGCACAAACGTCGCGCTTTGAGCGCCCTCATTCAACTCACGCGCCAGCCACAACAGCTTTCAAATGATCCACAAAAAGCCGAAGTGGCACCATGTTGCGGTATTCGCGGGGGAAATAGATATAGCTGCCGGCGGCGTTGCCCAGATAGGCGTCCAACACCGTGACCAGATTTCCCGCCTCAATGTCCTTTGCGCAAAAGTCCCGAAACGTGAATATGAACCCATGCCCTGCCTTGGCAAGATCGACGACGGACGGGAGCGTGTTTACGATGAGCTTTCCGCCAACGTCCACGGTGTAGTCGCCGCCGTCTTCTGAAAAGGTCCAAGGGGCAATCTGGCGGGAGGTCGGGAAACGGTATCGGATACAACTGTGGTTCAGCAACTCAGCAGGGGTTTGTGGAACGCCGTGGCGCTCCAGATAAGCAGGGCTGGCCAGAACCGCCAAAGGCTCTGACCGGGTGAGGCGCACCGCCACCATATCAGGGGCAATGCGGTCGCCGAGACGAAACCCGGCATGCAGCTCTTCGCCCAACAGATCGCTCAGCGCATCGGTGAAAGACATCTCGATTTCGATTTCAGGATAGGCCTCGCGGAAGCTGGGCAAGGCCGGTCCCACATGCATGGCATAGACAAAATCTGTCATGGCGAGCCGCAATGAGCCCCGCGGTGCGTGCCCAACTGTGCGGGCCGTCTCCACCGCTTCAGAAAGCTGATCAAAGGCCGGGGCCGCCCCACGCAGAAGCGCCCGCCCGGCCTCCGTTAGGCTGATGGAGCGTGTGGTGCGTATAAACAGCGCGGTCCCGAGCTGGTCTTCCAGAGACTTCAATTGATGGCTCACCGTGGAGGGCTGCAGCCCCAGACGCTTCGCTGCGCCCTTGAGCGATCCCTCGCGGGCGATTGCGTCAAAGATTTCCAAAGTGGCAAGTGGCAGGCGCATTCTTCGAATTCATACACAATAGTGGTGGTTAATGAGCATATTATCACATTTCATCCGCCAAGCTATCTTCTCTTCAACAGAACCCACTGAGGGAGAGGCCAGATGGCAACGATCAATTTGCAAAGTAAACCGGTCCAAAAAGGTGTTGCGTCAGAGCCTGTAAGCTTTGACAGCAAGGGCGTGACCCTGAAAGGCACGCTTTACAAGCCGGACAACGCTGAAGGCAGGATAGCGGGTGTCATCGCCACAGGCGCCTGGACCACTGTGAAAGAGCAGATGCCCGGCACCTATGCGCGTGAATTGGCAGCGCGGGGCTTTGCCGCGCTAGCCTTTGACTTCTCAGGCTGGGGCGAAAGCGCAGGCACGCCGCGCTACGTCGAAGACCCGGTGACCAAGACTGCGGATATCAACGCAGCGGTGGCCTATATGGCAGGCCGCGAGGACATCAAAGAGCTCCACGGCTTAGGCATCTGTGCCTCCTCCGGCTATATGGCCGAGGCGGTTGCAGACAACGAACAGCTCGGCAAACTCGCTCTGGTGGCCCCTTGGCTTCACGATGCACCGATGGCTGAAGGCATCTATGGCGGAGCAGAGGCTGTTGCCGGCATGATCGCTGCAAGCGAAGCGGAAGGCGCGGCAGAGACGGTTTTGTTGGGAGCAAGTGCGACTGACGCAAACTCCGTAATGTATCAGGCGCCATATTATACCGAAGAAGATCGCGGGCTGATCGCTGCCTATGACAACAAATTCTCTGTCGCGAGTTGGAAGCCTTGGCTGACCTATGATGCGCAGGCCTCGGCAGACCGCCTGACCAAGCCCATTCTCATGGTCGGGTCACCCTCGATAGCCTTGCTGGCGGGCGCTGAAGCCTATGAAACCCGCACCAATGCCCCGCTGGAAAAATTCTGGCTGGGCGAAAACGTCACTCAGTTTGATTTCTATGACCGCGTCGACGTTGTGAAGGCTGCGTCTGACGCCGTGGCGGACTTTCTAAACGCATAAGCCGCGCTCAGCAGGGAGATTTTCCGATGAAAACACTGATCACAACCGTGATTGCCGCGACACTTACAGGGAGCATGTCCATGGCTGGTACATCTGAGGAGAACATCAAAGTCGTGCAGGATTTCTTCGCCGCCTACGGTGAAAACGATCTGGATGGCATTGCTGCCGTGATGGACGAAAACGTTCAATGGCATATCCCGGGCCGCCACCCACTTTCGGGCACCAAGAATGGACGTGACGAGGTTCTGGCCTTCTTCGCGCAGCTCGGTGTCGCTGGCTTCCAGGCCGATCCGATCTATTTTGGCGCGGATGAAACCCATGTGGTTGATATCCACCGTGGCTGGTCCAACGCCGAAGGCATGCCGAATGTGGATACCACATGGGCGCTCCTTTACCGGATTGAAGACGGCAAAATTGTCGAAGCCACAAACCTCTCTGCGGATCAGGATGCCGCAAACACATTCTTCTGGTCCCAGTATCAGCTGAAGCCTGTGCCAGAGCAGCTCGCCGACTGAACAGCGCCTGGCGCGCTTATCTCTTGAGAAAGCGCGCCGTTCCTCCCAGACCCATCCAATTTTCAACCCTGAGATTAAGGGAGCAAGACAGCTATGTCCGATCAAGAATTTAACAGCCGACGCGCCTTTCTGACAGGTGGGGGCATTGTCCTTGCCGGAGCGGCAATGGCCGGGGCCGCCGCGGCCAATACGCTGAACCCCGCAGAGCCCGCGACCACCGCGAACTCAGAAGGCCGTTTTCAGGGCAAAGTAGTGGCCATCACCGGCGGCAACTCCGGCATTGGCAAAGCCACGGCAGATGCCTTCGCCATGGAAGGCGCAAAAGTCTACATCACCGCCCGTCGCGATGCTCTGGGCAAACAAGTGGAAGCAGAGATCCGCGCCAAAGGCGGGGACGTGACTTGGATGGTGACCGATGTGCGCGACCCGGCCCAAGTGGAACGCTTCATCGCAACCATCGTCTCTGAAGCGGGTCGTTTGGATGTGCTGTTCAACAACGCCGGTATCTTCATGACCCCTGCGCTGATCGAAGACATCCCGGTGGAAGAGTTCCAGGACCACATGGCCACCAATGTCGAAGGTGTCTTCTACGGCATGAAATACGCCATTCCACAGATGAAGGCACAGGGCGGCGGCGCCATCATCAATATGGCCTCGGTTGCGGGCCATCGCGGCTTTGGCTTCACAGGGCACTATAGCGCCTCCAAACACGCCGTGCGTGGTCTGACCAAAGCGGGCGCCAATGTGTCTGCCAAAGACAACATTCGCATCAACTCCATCTCGCCGCTGGCAGTGGACACACCGATGCTGCAAGAGAGCTTTGACTATCAAGGCGTGACCTACGAAGGCATGGCCCCTAATTTTGTCACCCCGCGCATCATGACGCCGCATGAAATGGCCGTCGGCGTGATGTTCCTGGCCTCCGACGAAGCCAGCTCCATCAACGGAACAGACTTGGACGCAACAGGCGGTCAACTCGCCTAAGCCGCTCCACGCAGCCACAGCTGGCGCCATCCAACGGGATCAAACCATGACACATGACATCACAAATGCCGTTCAACGCTTCTTTGAAGCCGTAGACACGCAAAACTGGGCGGCCGCAAACGGCCTGATGACCAACCCGTTTCATCTGGACTATTCCAGCTTTGGCGCTGGTCCCGCCGCTGATCTCTCCCCTGCCGACATCCTGAGCGGCTGGCGGTCTGTACTGCCAGGCTTTGACAGCACCCATCATCAGCTAAGCCCATTGATCATCGAGACCGATGGCAACTCGGCCACCGTGCGCGCCTATGTCACCGCAGATCATCAAATCGCAGGCGTAGAAGCGGGCGAAGTGTGGACGGTCTACGGCAGCTATGTACTGACACTGACCAAAATCGGCCCCGATTGGAGGCTCAGCGGGAACACCTTCCAGTTCAAATTCCAGACCGGCAACACCGACCTCCCCGCGCTGGCGCAATCCCGCGCCGCGTCATGACCCAAAGACAACAAGGAAATTCCAAATGAAAACGCTTCTTACTTCCGCGCTCTTTGTAGCAACTGCGTCTGTTGCACTGGCCGAGATGTCAGATGAACAGCAGGTTCTCAACGCGATCAACAATGTTGGCTACTATGCCGATCAGGGGGACTGGGACCAGGTTGCGGCCCAGTTCCACCCGGAGGGCGCAGTGCTGGACTATACATCTTATGCCAATGCCTCCGCGGGCACCTCTGCTGATCTGCCGACATTGCTTCCGGCTGACATCGTGGCCGCCTGGCAAACCGTTCTGCCCGGCTATGACCGGACCCACCACCTGATGGGCACCGAAAGCGTGCAGATCGATGGGGATACCGCCACGACCACCGCCAACATCTACGCCACGCATATTCTGGAAAACGAGGGCGAAGACACATGGGTGTTCATTGGTGACTATCAGCACGAACTGGCGAAAACCGACGCCGGCTGGAAGATCACCTTCATGCGCGCGAACCTGCGGGCGCAACTGGGCAATGAAAACCTGCCCGCACTCGCCACCGCACGCGTCGCCGCTGGCAACAACTGATCGCAAAAACAGGAGCAAATCCAATGCTGAAGCACATAACAACCTGCCTAGCACTTCTTGCGGTTCCCGCTGGCGCTGAAGATTTGCCCCAAGCCATCACCTGTTATCAGACCAGCACAAATGCCGAAGACATTGACGCATATATGGCGTGTTTCACACCTGATGCCGAAATGATCGACGTCTCCCGCTCCTTCAATGGAGCGGAGGCCATCCGCGCCTGGTCTCTGCGTGAGGTTATGCCCAGCGGGACCAGTTTCGCGCATCGCAAAATTCTGGAGCAAAGCGAAGGATATGCGAAAACCGAAGTGAACTGGCTGAGTTGGGTCGCCCACTATTCTTACTGGTGGAACGGTGACGGCCTGATCACCCGCATGTCGCTGCAATACGCAGAGTAACGCATAAGGAAGGCGAAGCTATGGCACGGGCACTTGTAACGGGTGGCAACAGAGGCATCGGCCTTGCGATTGCGCAGGGCTTGATCGCCAAAGGCCATGAGGTGGTGATCGGCTGCCGCGACCTCCCCACTGGCGAGAAAGTGGCAAAAAAAATCGGCGCTTCGGCGGTCCAGCTGGATGTGAGCGCCCCCTCCAGCATTCTGCACACCACAGAAATCACCCCCGATATCGACATTCTGGTCAACAACGCCGGGGTGCTTGGATCTGGTTCTGTGTTGAGCAACCCTGCGGACTTTGACGAGGCCATGAACGTCATGGTGCATGGTCCGATGTTGCTCATGCACTTGCTGACGCCGGGCATGAAGGATCGGAACTACGGGCGCATCGTCAATGTGTCATCGGGTTGGGGGGCCTTCTCTGACGGTGTGTCTGGCCCCGGCGTCTACGGCGTTGCCAAAGCGGCGCTCAATGCCCTGACGGTGGCCGCAGCAAACACGCTGCCCGACACGGTCAAGGTCAATGCCATGTGCCCCGGATGGGTGCGCACGCGGATGGGTGGCATGGGGGCGTCCCGCTCCCCTGAAGAAGGCGCGGACACCGCCATCTGGCTCGCCACACTGGAAGACAGCGGACCATCCGGTGGCTTCTTCCGCGACCGCAAGAAAATCGCATGGTGACCCCGTGACCCAATTTCCTCAAATGCAGGCATTCATCGCAGACTGGTTCGCCCGATTTGATCGTCTGGATCCAGTTGACGCCTTTCTGCCCAACCTACACCCCGATGTGATCTGGATATGCCAGACATCGACGCCTCTCTGCATGGGCATGATCGGTTCAGGGCGTGGTACGCCACTGTACTGAGCACTTTCACGCCCCCCCACCACGCACAGGCTGAGCGACATTCACATCACCGAAAACGAAGTCCGCTTTACCGTCGAAATGCATGCAAATCTGCTGGATGGAGCGCCTGTCCATATCACAGCCAAAGAGCACTGGCGGTATTCCCTGACAGCTGCGGGCACCCCGCAGATCACTCACTACACAGTTGAGATTTAAGAGAGATCCAACCATGAAAATTCTTGTCCTAACCGCGCACCCGAACCTTGAGACCTCTCAGATCAACAAGGTTTGGTTTGATACGCTGTCTTCCGCGCCAGATGTCACACTCCGCAATCTGACCCAGATTGACGGCCCGACCATGACGTTTGACATTGCAGCGGAACAGGCCGAGCTGCTGTCTCATGACAGGATCATCTTTCAGTTTCCATTCTACTGGTATTCCGCGCCACCGGTGCTGAAAGCCTGGATGGATCAGGTGTTGAGCTACGGGTTTGCCTATGGGCCGGGCGGCGACAAACTCAGCGGCCGCGAGTTTCTGTTGCTCATTTCCACGGGCGGACCCGCCGATAGCTATCACGCTGGCGGCTACAATAACTTCTCAATGGATGAGTTCTTAAAGCCTTTTCAACAGACGGCCTTGCTCGCGCACATGCGCTACCTGCGCCCGTTCGTGTTCCACGGCATGGCGCGGGCGACCGGCGATGAAATCGAAGCAAGCGTCCTGCCCATGCTGCAGCATGTCAGCGATCCAGAGCTTGACCCAGCTGTAAAGCAGGCGCGCCTGTTGAGGGAATTGGAAGCGGATCCTGAGAAAGCTGCGGCGGTGAGTTAGGCACCTACATGACGCAAAGAGATAAAACGTGGCCACTACTCCTCATGATCAGGGCATGATCAAAACCCGCCCCTGTAATAGTGCCCTCAACACCCACTTCGCACTCAATCAAACACACGAAAATCGCGTAGAACCTGCCCCGAATTCTTCGACGTACGCTGACCGTTCTCCATGGCCAGCGATCCATTCACCAGGACATGAGCAATTCCCGAAGCGTACCGTCGGGGGTGTTTGGCGGTGGCGTTGCTCGCGATGTTGACTTGATCAAAGACACAGATATCAGCCTGCTGACCTTTCGCCAGAACCCCGCGATTTTTCAGCCCAAGGCGGTTGGCGGGAATGGATGTCAGCTTGGCCACACCCTGCTCCAAGGAAAGCACCGCCTTGTCGCGCACATAGTACTGTAAAAACCGCGCGGCCCAGCCATAGCCTGAGAGTGACCCAATGTGGTCTTTCAACACACCTTCATTTGCGATCGCGACGGTGTCTGAGATGACAGCGCATTCCGGCTGCTCCAGACACATCTCGACATCTGCATTGCGAAAGGACTTAGACGACCACATACACGCCATCAGGTGATCGCCTTCTTCCAGCAGAATATCGAGCACCGCATCATAGGGATGACAATTTCTCATCCGGCCGATCTCGGCAAAATCGGCTCCGACGATATCTTTGTTGACGGTGGCATTCAGCAACACAATATCTGACCATTTCTCCGCCTTGACGATCAGCCACATGGGTTGCGGATTGGCCTTGATACGCGCGCGGCATTCAGGATCTGCCAACCGAGCAAGCACATCATCGATAGAACCAGCTTGAGCCCATTTCGGCAAAATCGCGGCCATTAGCGTGTGGTTCCAGTCATGCGGGATCACATCAAAGGCGATATCCACATCGTGGCGCCGCGCCAACTCGATCATCTCAAGGCTATGATCCATCGCATAGTCGGGCGCACCGAATTTCGGTTGAATATGACTGATCTGCAGCTTCGCACCCGATTGCCGGGCCGTTGCAATCGCCTCGGCAAAACCAAGGTCATAGTGGGTGTCTCGGTTGCGTACATGGGTCGCGTACAGACGCTTATACTTCGCAGCGACCTCACACATCGGGACCAGATGCTCGGGGGAGGCGAGACTGCCGGGGAAATACTCCAGCCCTGAAGAAAACCCGCCTGCCCCCTCATCCATGCACTGATCAACCAGCCGGGCCATTTTAGCCACGTCTTCCGCCTCACCCGGATGGAGCTGATCGCCCAGAACCGCCCGATGAACAGTTCCATGGCCGACAAAGGCCATCACGTTCACTCCCAGCTCGGTCCGGTCAAGCACGTCAAGATAGTCGCCAAACCCCAGCCAGGTGTCATGCTTGGCCTGGTTGGTATACCAGGGCGCAACGCGGCTGATATCGCCGGGGCTGTTAACCGGCGCGCAACTGATGCCGCATTGGCCGATGACTTCTGTTGTCACCCCTTGGTGCACCTGGCTTTCAGCGCGGCCATCGGCAATCAGGGTGAAATCAGAATGCGTGTGCATATCAATGAAGCCCGGCGCGACGATCAGGCCTGAGACATCAATCTCCCGTGCCCCTTTTCGCCCCGCCAGCTCACCTGCTGGCAAGACGGCGCTGATCTGCTGCCCCGTAACCGCTAGGTCGCCGACATACCCATCCTGCCCCGTGCCGTCGACAATGGTGCCGCCTTTGAGAACAAGATCGAACATGTCAGCCTCCTATTTCGCTTCTCCGTAGAGCCAATCGGGCAGGAACGTCGTGAGATCCGGGAAGAAGATCAGGATCACCATGCCAATCACATAGGCAAGGATGAACGGCAGAACCGCGACCGATATACGTTCGATCGACACCCCGGAGATGCGCGCCGCAACGGTCAGGTTTGCGCCCAGCGGTGGCGTCAGGAAGCCGATCTCGCAAGTGATCACGGTGAAAATCCCAAACATGACCGGATCAACGCCCAACGAGCTGACCAGCGGGAGAAACACCGCCGTGAACAACACGATCTGCGCCAAGGACTCCATGAACGTCCCGATGAAGATGTAGAATACACCGATCAGCAGCAGCACGAGAAACTTATTGTCGGTGATCGACGTGATGCCGTTCTGTACGGCTGTGGGCACATCGTAAAAAGCGGTCAACTGACCAAACGCCAATGTCGGCGTCAGCAAGATCAGAATGCCGGTCAGCAAAGAGGTGAACCGCAGGGCTTCAATCAGCTTTTTGAGGGTCAGCTCACGGTAGATGAAAAAGCCCACAAACAGAGAATAGAACACCGCAACGCCCGCGGCCTCGGTGGGGGTAAAGACACCACCATAGATCCCTCCAAGGATCAGAACAGGTGCCCCGATGGACCATTTGCCATCCCATGCGGCACGCAGGAACGGCCCCCATGAAAAACGCTCACCATCTCCGCCATAACCGCGGCGACGCGCGACGATATAGGTGGTGATCATCAGCAAGGCCGTGACCAAAACACCGGGGATCAGCCCCGCCAGAAACAGACGTGGGATCGATGTTTCTGACACCAGCCCATAGATGATCAGCAGATTTGACGGCGGGATCAAACTCCCCAGCGCTCCGGCGCTGGCTGTGATGGCGGCCGCAAACGGCACGTCGTAGCCTTCGCGCTTCATCGCAGGCACGGTGACCGATCCAATCGCCGCGGTGGTGGCAGGGCCTGAGCCGGACAGGGCTGCAAACAGCATGCAGGCAAAAACCGTCACCAACCCCATAGAGCCGCGATAGGCCCCCACCAGATTGGTTGCGATCGAGATCATGCGGGTAGCCATCCCGCCTACTTCCATCAACCGACCGGCGAGCACGAAAAGAGGAATGGTCAACAGCGGGAAAGGCGTCAGGCTGCCGTAACCGGTTTGCGCCATCAATGTGTAAGGGATGTCGATCAGGTAAAGGGCCAGCGCGGTGGTCAGCCCCACCGAAACAAACAGCGGCACGCCCATAATGGTCAACACCACAAAGGCAATGGCCAGGATCATCAATGCACTCATATCTGATGCTCCTGATCCTTGGATGTTGCTTCCCATTCCTCGTTCAACATGCCCGGAAGCCCGTTTCGCCCGTCGCGCCACCAATTGAAATAGGTCTGCACAAGGCGGATCAGCATCAGGCCATAGCCGATCACCAAAATGGTTTGCGGGTAGAATTGATTGATGCCCAAGCTGGGGCTGGTTTCAGGAAACCGCCAGAAAACCGCGAGGTAATCCACGCTGATTTTCAGCATGAAAAGACAGAAGAACGCCCAAAAGAGGTCTGCAATGAAGATGACAATCTTCCCTATGCCAACAGGCAAAGCCTGTACGGCAACCATGATGCGGATGTGGAACCTCTCGCGCACGCAAAGCGATGCACCCATGTAAACGGCCCAGACCATGCAAATTGCGGCCGTTTCCTCGGTCCAATGCAGCGCCACCTGAAAGACATAGCGCGCCACCACCTGCGCAAAGACCGCCACCGCGATCACCGCAAGGCAGGTGCAGCAAATCAACTCCTCGAAGTGCCGCTCGAGCCACCTCAGACCATTCATATTGTTTTATTCCCCATCCGTTGCCGGCTCTTACTAAGCGAACTGGGGCACCCATTCGGAGTGCCCCAATCTTAGGATTATTCAGCTGCGGCCTGGATCGCACTTACCAGTGCGATGAACTCCTCACCGCGCTGCTCTGCAAACTCTTGCTGAACGCCTTTTGCTGCTGCGATGAAATCGCTGCGGTCCGGATCGGTGCGCGCCATGCCACCTTCTTCCACCAACCACTTGCGGACCTCTTCGGTCTCAGTTGCCACTTGAGCGGCATACTCAGCCCCCGCCTCCTCGGCCGCCGCCAGAATCTGCGCGCGCTGCTCATCACTCAGCTTCTTCATGAAGTTGTCGGATGCAAACAAAGGAGCAAAAGCCACAAAATGCTCAAGGATGACGAGATGCGGCTCAAACTCGAAGAATTTCATGTCGCGAATGAAGGAGGTGCCGTTGTCACCACCATCCACAGTGCCGGTTTGCAGGGCGGTCGGCGTTTCTGACCACGCCAGCGGCACGGGATTTGCGCCAAAGGCCTCAAACGTGGCGATCATCACCTCATTCTTGGGCACCCGGATTTTCAGCCCTTCCATATCCGCCATCGTGTTCACCGGACGCACCGAATTGTAAAAATCGCGGTAGAGCGCCGGACCAAAGGCCAGCAGGTGCACGCTGGTGTCTGCCTGCAGCTGGTCTTTCATCTGCTGGCCCACCTCGCCATTCAGCACACGGTCCAGGTGTTCGGCGTTCTGGAAGATGTAGGGCAGTACGGTCACATCCATCAGCGACCAGTGCGGCGACACATTGTTTGCGGTAATGAAGAAGCCGTCCACGGTGCCAAGCTGCATGGCCTTAAACGCTTCATCCTCGCTCGAAATCTGATTGCAGCAGCGCAGTTTGACCTCAATTGCGCCATCTGAGTGCTCTGCCACCTTTTGCTGGAAAATCTTGCCGAACCGGCCGTACAAGGATTCTTCCGGGGCGCCAAAACCAACATTCATCGTGATATCGGCGGCCAATGTGCTCGTTGCGCTGAGTGCAAATGCCAGCACTGGCACTGCCACCTTCTTCAAGTTCCATAATTTCATGAGATCCTCCTGGTTGGTGCGCTTTTAGCGTCTGCTTTTTGCCGTTTGTGCCCCGTCTGTCCTGAGTTTCTACAAGCCCAATACCGGCAAATTGCGCTCTGCAAATTCCGGCGCATCAAAACCAGCCAATCGCGGGGTTCTCAGGCCCCACCCTTGTGAGTGGGACAAGGAAACGCTACTCAATTCCCATTGATGCAGAAAACAATTGTTTTCTGGGGGTATTCTTACATTTTTTGGACTTATTGCGCCGCCTGACTACCGGAAGGGTTGAGCAGATGGTCAAACCCGCCCTGATCTGAAATTTCTCTACAGGTTTCCAAAACTGTACGCACCAAGGCCGAACGCTTACCCGCGCCCGTATAGGCGACCCCATAATAAGGCGCGTCCTGATCGCCAGAAATCGGGCGCGTGACATAACCATTCTGCCCCATTCGGTCCAGCGGTCCGCAGATATTCAGGATCGCATAGCCCAAATCCGCAGCAACCATCCCGCGCAGCACCGAAGAGCTTTTGGTGGTATGACCAATGCGCGGGCGCAATCCCTCTGCGGTGAAAAGCGCATCAAAATAATCGGGTGCACCGGGCAAATCCAAAAGGATCATCGGCAAATCCGCCAGATCGGACAAGGCCACCTGATCCTGCTGCACCAACGGAGAAACATCCGGGATCATCGCGATGGGTGCGGCCTTGAACATTGGCAGGAAGGGTTGGGCCTTGGGGGCTGCACGCCGATAGGTCAGCGCCAGATCAACAACCCCGCTGTTCAGCATTTCCGCAATGCTCAGCATGTCGCCTTCTTTGATTTCTACACGGATATGCGGAAAGTCCTGCGAAATCCGTTTGAGGATTGGCGGCAAAACATATGGGGCCGTAGGCGCATAGCATCCCAGCCGCAGCGTTCCTGCCGGATCGCCGGTCAGTGTCAGCAGATCGGACTCAAAAATACGCGCTTGCTCTAGAAAATCCCGAATGCGGGCGCCGATCTCAATGCCTTTGTCTGTCGGAACAATGCCTTTGGCAGGCATCCGCCGCAGCAATTCCGCCTGAGTGGTGCTTTCGATCATGTCAATCGCTGCGGTGATCGAAGATTGCGAGATCTTCATCTCCACAGAGGCCCGCGCAATTGAGCCAGTGCGCAGCGCCGCGTCAAAGTACTGAAGTTGTTTGAGGGTAAATCGCACAGGTCATTCCAATATTTTTTGTGTGTTACTCTAGTACTAATTCCATTTTCCCACACAACCAAGCTCAGCTAGCTGTTTGGAAACAACAGAGAGAGACACATGGGCAAAACGCTTCTTTTCCACGCGAAATCCGTGGTGACGATGGACCGGAACATGCCACGCGCCAGCCATGTGGCGGTTCGTGACGGGCGCATTCTGGCGGTGGGCGGGCCGGATTGCGCGGCCCCATGGGGCGGAGCAGACAGCCATATTGATGTCTCCGGCAGCGTGTTGATGCCCGGATTTGTTGAGGGCCACGCCCATTTGATGGCCGGGGCCATGTGGGATTATGCCTATTGCGGCTATCACGACCGGATTGACCCGCAGGGTCAGATGCACCGGGGGATGACGCAGATTGATGAAGTCATCGCCCGCCTGAGAGAATTCGAAGCCACCCTGCCCCCGGATCAGCCTTTGGTGGGCTGGGGGTTTGATCCGATCTTTCTGACGTCTGAACGCCTGAGCCGCCATCACCTTGATCAGGTCAGCACGCAACGCCCTGTCGTCATCATCTTCTCAAATTTCCACCTGCTCTGCGGCAACACCGCGGCCTTGGACTTGGTGGGATACAACGCCCAGACCAATGTCGAAGGGGTCGTCAAAGGATCAGACGGCCAACCAACTGGTGAGCTACAGGAAATGGCGGCGATGTTTCCCGTCATGCGCCGCACTGGGATCGACTTTCGCGCACTCACGCAAACCGATGCAGCGCTGCAGTCTTATGCCGACGTGTGCAAACGCGCTGGCGTGACCACAGTGACCGATCTGTTTGCCACGCTGGGCGACGATGACATCACAAGGCTCGCCGAAGCCACCGGCAAGAAAAGCTTCCCTGTACGTCTGGTTCCGGCCCTTGGCGCCATAGGTGGCACACCGGCGGAGGTCGCGGCACAGGCCTTAGCAATGCGTGAGCGCTCCACCGACAAACTGCGCTTGGGCGCCGTGAAACTCATGACCGATGGATCCATTCAGGGCTGGACAGCCCGCGTGCGCGCGCCGGGCTATATTGAGGGACATCCCAACGGGCTCTGGAACACCGCACCGGACCAGATTTTTCAGCTGTGCGAAGAGATGCAGCGTCAAGGCTTGCAAATGCATATCCATGTGAACGGCGACGAGGCCGCCGCAGTCACCTTGGATGCCTTAGAAGCGGCGGCACGCAAACACCCATGGCCGGGTGCGCGCCACGTGCTGCAGCACTGCCAGATGATGGATACAGCGCTCTTCCAGCGCGCCGCCGAACTGGGCGTGGCCTGCAATATCTTTGCCAATCACATCTGGTATTTTGGCGATCAACACGCGGCGCTGACCATCGGCCCCGATCGCGCGCGGTCGATGAACGCCGTGCGCGAATGCCTTGATATGGGCGTGATCACCGCAATTCACTCCGACGCACCGGTGACCCCAATGGGGCCGCTGTTCACCGCCTGGTGTGCCGTCAACCGCCGCACGATGAGCGGACAAACCCTCGGGCCCGCGCAACGCATCACGGTGGAGGAGGCACTTTACGCCATCACCTTAGGGGCCGCGCAGACACTCAAAATGGACACCGAGATCGGCTCCATCGAAACCGGAAAACGGGCAGACTTTGTGCTTCTGGGCGAAGACCCTCTGAGCGTTACACCAGAGGACTTAAAAGACGTGCCGGTGCTGGGCACCGTTCTGGGTGGCGAGGTGCATCAACTATGACCCCGCTCCCCCTGACCGTGATCGGTGGCTACCTCGGGGCAGGAAAAACCACCCTGATCAATCAGATTCTCAGCGCCAACCACGGGTTGCGGATCATGGTTCTTGTGAACGACTTCGGATCAATCAACATTGACGCAAGCCTGTTGATCTCCGCCAGCCAAGACACTTTGGAGCTGTCAAATGGCTGCGTATGCTGCACGATAGGAGCAGACTTGTTCCTTGCGATCGGAGATGTTCTGGATCGCAAACCCCGCCCGGATCACATCATCATCGAAGCCAGCGGCATCGCCGACCCGGCCCGCATTGCAAATGTGGCGCAGGCTGAACCGGAGCTGTTGTACTCCGGGATCGCCACCGTGGTGGACGGTCTTCAATTTGACACTTTGAGCGGCGATCCCTTGGTCGCAGCGCAGTTCAAAGACCAAATTGCCTGTGCGCAGGTGATTGCGGTCAGCAAAGCACCCTTACAAGAGGACCTGCGCCAAAACCTGTCAGAGCTCAATCCAGATGCAACGATCCTGCCCGTTGATCGACTTGGCATCGAACAACTTCTGATGACGGGGCAGGATCCAACCCAGATCCTTCAATCCTCCCACCCCGCTTATGCGAAATGGTCCTACTCCGGAGATCGCTCCCTTGGTCAAACTGAGCTGACCGAATTGCTGCACTCACGGCCAGAGCCGCTCTACCGTCTCAAAGGGCACATGCGCGGCCCAAACGACACCGGCTACTTGGTTCAAGTGGTGGGTTCATCTGTCGAGGTTCACGAGATCGCGCAACCGCCACAAACAGAACTCATAGGCATCGGCCTTGCTGCGCGCCTTATGCCTGAGACATGTGATGAATGGTGGGCGCAAGGCGCTTGCGACCAAGCAGCCCACCAAACAGCGCTCCAAAGCTAGCCGTTATCTTGAGCGAGGTGCGCATCCACCAGACGTTGCACCTTTGGGGCAAAGTGCCAGAAATCAGGCGTCTCCATCCCGGCGATCTTTCCAGCTTCGTCCAGATACCTGACCGCGATGATCTCTTTCAGGTTTAGGTTCTTTTCAAACTCAGCCACTTCTTGGGCATTCATAGGCCCGCCTTGCAAATTTAGCGAATGCACTGACGCCTCAGACAATCGGTCAAAATAGCTCGGCTTGGTGGCACAGAGATAGCGTTTGGCGGCCACGTGATAGCGGCAACAATCCGTCACCACGCTCGGAAAGAACCGCTCAAGCACCTCCGCACCGGCATCCTCATGATGCCGGTCTTCTGTGTCATCCATCGTGAACATCCCGAACTCGGACGTGAAGTGGCCAATGTCATGCAGCAAAGCCCCCACAACGATCTCATCAGGTTGCCCATTCCGCTCTGCAATCGTCGCGCCCTGAAGCATGTGCTCGCCCATCGTCACAGGCTCGCCCAAATACTCCTCTGATCCGCGGCGCTCAAAAATCGACGCCAGAAAGGCGACGATGGTGTCAGCTGTCAAATCTTCTGCCGGAGTGTTCATTCCGCCGCCTCCGGAGATTTGCGACGCAACGTATCGCGTGTGGAACGCAGCCCATCTTTGTCAGCGTAACACCCCTGTAACCAACGCTTTCCAGTACCCGAATACGCCTTACGCGCATGCAAAACACGGGTGTTGTCCACTACAAAGGCTTCCCCGGGGTCGAGGCGGAACACAACCTCCATCTCCGGATCGTCAATTATCTCCCCCAGCCGGCGATAGGCCGCATACCACAGGTCCATCTTTTCAAACGGCACATCCGTGACAGCCGCAAGCGAGCGATTGTTAAAACGCACCCCAATAAGTTCACCATCTGGCGCAAGCTCGATCAAAGGGCGGCGCGAGGTCAGACAAACACCATCTTCGCCCGCATATTCAAACCGCGCACAATGATCGGCAAGCACATCGAAATAGGCCGGGTTCTCTGCCTGCAAGCGGCGCGCGCAGGCGAACCCATCAACCACCATATTCTCGCCTCCGGCGGCAGAGCTTTCCAGACAATAAAGCACCTGAATTGTCGGCACGGGATCGCGATACGGGTTGTCGGTATGCGCCTGCAACCCGAGGCCAGTGAACGCCAGATTGGTCGGGTTCACCTCGGTGCGCACCTCAAAATGCTTGCCATAATTGGTCTCGCGCACATGGCCAAAAAGTTCGACGACGTCAAACAGCCCCCCTTCTTTCACCGGGCCGCCTTCGATCTTGCCAAAACCAAAGCGGGCAACTTGATCAATCCAAGTGGCAAATGGGGTGCCCCCCTCCGCAAGCCTCGGGAATGCGCCGGTCGGCACATTTTCCTGAAGCCCAGCGTCCCATGGGGAGACCTCATCCGGCAACCATCCACGGACCGCGTTCTGAGGCCGATCATACGCATGCGCCTCCAGCCACTCCGCGTTAAAGACAACCTGCTTACCTTCCGGCGCAAAGGTCACGTTTACGTCCTCCCCCGCAACCGAAGCGGCGATGATATGCGTCTCCTTCGGAATGTCGCGCAACGCGATCAGCCGCTGACCATTGCCAAGGGCGCGCGTTTCCGGGTCCTGCGCATTGTCTCGCAGCCAGATCGCGTGGAAACGGAGCGATTGATCATCAAAATGAAGGGTTAAAACGGCGCCATCTTGGCTCAAAGTCGTGTGCATCGGCGGTGTCCTTTTGGCTAACAGCACGAACGGTCGCCTTACATTTTCCTGGAAAACCGCATAAACTCAAATTTGAAATAGCCCGACTGAGCATCGAAATAGCTTATGAATAAGCCAATCCCGTCCCTACCGCCCCTCGAATGGGTACGCGCTTTCGAAGCGGCCGCGCGCCTCGGCAGCTTTACCGCCGCCGCAGAAGAGACAGGCCTCACGCAACCGGCAATCAGCCAGCGTATTTCCCAGCTCGAAAAACTCCTCGGCACGCAACTCTTCTTGCGTCAAAGCCGCACAATCACGCTGACCGTGGAAGGCGAAACCTGGCTGCCCCATGTGCAATCCGCCTTTCGCACGCTCAGCGACAGTTCTGAGATGTTGTTTTCCAGAGGCCGCTCCCGCCTGACAATTCTGGCAAGCCAATCTGTGATTTCCATGTGGCTTGCGCCACGACTGGCCCAGATGACCCGGGCAACAGGCGCGCAGGTTTCACTCCAGTCCTTCGTTTTAACAGGGCAAACCTCAACGCCCGACAGCTCCCTTCATATCCGGTATGGTGCAGGGGATTGGCCTCATCACTACAAGCTTCCGCTGTTCAGAGAGGCGCTCGCTCCGGTCTGCGCACCAAGCCTTGCCTCGACGGACTGGCACCACCTGCCCCGCATCGCCTGCACTGGGCCACGGCCGGACTGGGACGTTTTTGCCGCGCGGTTTGGCATTCCCTCAACGCCCATACCGCAGATCCGGATCGACACACTGCATGGCGCCATCGCCGCTGCCAAAGCGGGCCATGGCATTGCACTTGGCTCCCTCCCGCTGTGCGAAGAAGACTTGCGCTCAGGCGCGCTTCATCAACTGGGCAATGATGTCATGGAGCACCGTGAGACCTACTGGCTTTTGGCATCACGCGAAGCGATTGGGCGCAAACAATGGAAAGCGCTGTCAGAAGCCATCGTGTCGGCAGTTTAGCCAGCTCCCAATCATCGTTTCAGCAACAGCACAAACGCGATCCCGCCAATCAACCCCGTCACGATCCCAACCGGAATATCTTCAGGCGCCATCACAGTACGGGCGACAATGTCGGCCCAGAGCAGGAAAATCCCGCCAAAGATCGCCGACAGCGGCACCAACCGGATGTAATTGCCGCCAACAATCAGCCGCACGATGTGGGGCACCATCAGACCCACAAATCCGATCATACCGGAAAAGGCGACCATCACGCCGGTGATCAGCGCCCCCACCACAAAGACCGTCAGCCGAAATCGGGCCACCGGAATGCCAAGTGAGCTTGCGGTCTCATCACCAATGGTCATCGCATTAAGCTGCGGTGCCTGCAGCCAGAGCCACAGGCTACAGGGCACCAAAATGGCCAGCGGATAGATCAGATGCGACCACTGCGCCAGCCCCAAACCTCCAAGCATCCAGAAGACAACCGTATGGGTCGCCTTGGGATCACCTAGAAAAATCAATATGTTGGCGCAGGCCATCACAACAAAGGAAATGGCGACACCGGTCAAAACCAGCCGGTCTGCACTCATCGCACCTGCCCATTTTGACACCACCAAAACGCAGAGCGTCGCGACCACAGCCCCCAGGAAGGCCATAAGCGGCACGGTCAGAAGGCCAAGGAACAGGCCTGTGTGCAGCAAAGCCAAAATGGCCCCAAACGCCCCGCCGGACGAAATGCCCAGCAGATGCGGATCGGCCAGCGGATTGCGGGTCACCGCCTGCAACGTGGCCCCCACCACAGCCAACCCGGCCCCAACCATGACCGCCAAAAGCGCGCGCGGAAAACGGATTTCCCAAACGATGGCGGCGCGCCCCTTTGACCAGGTCGGATCGCCGGACCAGACACCCAGCTTATCCAGGAACACACCCCAAACCGTGTCGATGGGCACCGCAATAGCGCCCATCGAAATTGCAAAAGACAAGGACACTCCCAACGCGGCAAAGCTGCCAAAAAGAGCCATCCAGAAAGAGACGTTTTGTCGGAAGTGCTCCTTGTTCATTTAGTGGCTTGCCACGCCTTCAGAGCCCCAGAAGCCTTCGGCCAGCTTCTTCACGGCTTTGATGTTGCGCGGACCAGGGGTCGCCTCGACATATTCCAGTACAACAAAACGGTCGTTCTTCACCGCGTCCAGTTCGGCAAAGGCCGGGTTGTTCATCATGAACGCGCGCTTTTCTTCTGCGGTGACCTTACCGTAGTTCACAATCACAACCACTTCAGGGTTGCGCTCGACAACTGCTTCCCAGGTGACCGTGCCCCAGCTTTTCTCAAAATCATCCATGATGTTGGTGCCGCCGGCGGCCTCAATCATCGCGGTTGGCATGGCGTAAAGCCCTGCGGTGAACGGTGTGTCTTCGCCGCTGTCATACACAAAGACGCGCAGCGGCTCGTCTGCGGTTTCCAGGCCGTCGGTAAACGCCGCCAGCTCCGCCTTATAACCATCCACAAGCGCTTCGGCCTTCGCTTCAACGTCAAAGATTTTGCCGAGGTTGAGCAGGTCGTTATACATGTCGTCCATGCTGACCTTGGCTTTCTCGCCGATATGGATGCAGCTCTCGGTCAGCTCGTAGACGTCAATGCCAAACGGCGCGAGGGTTTCGGGGGTCACATCGCCGCCGACCTTCATGCCATAGTTCCAACCCGCAAAGAAGAAATCAGCATCCGCGCCAACCAGCACTTCTTTTGACGGATATTTTGCGGAAAGCTCTGGAAGCTCCTCCACGCCCGCGCGCATCTCTTCATCCAGCGTCTTCCAGCCGGAAATACCGGTGTAGCCGACCATGCGATCTGCAAGGCCAAGCACCAGCATCATTTCGGTCAGGTTCACATCGTTGGAGATCGCAGCCTTTGGCGGCGCGTCAAAAGTGACGGTGCGGTTACAGCTTTGCACGGTGGTTTCCGCCGCAGCGGTTTGGGCTGCAAGGATCAGCCCGAGGGTGAGAGTGCTCTTTTTCATAATGGGTCCTTTGTTGAGCTCTATTTTTATTGAAGTCGGAAAGTGAGGTGGGGCTTCAGACTCAAGCTGAGCTGTTCGCGTTGCGCCTGAACCTGAAACGTGTCGGAGACAAGCGCGTCGTTCAGCACATCCACCGGAGCGCCAAACCCCTGCGGGCGACCGTCTTTCAAGACAAGAATGCGGTCACAAACATCCGCCGCCAGATTGAGATCATGCAGCGAGGTGACGATGGTCAGATCCAGATCCCGGATCAGCTGCAGCACCTCAAGCTGATGGCGGATGTCCAAGTGATTGGTCGGTTCATCCAGCACGAGCAACTGCGGCTCTTGCGCAAGCGCGCGCGCAACCATCACCCGCTGGCGTTCGCCCCCCGAAAGCGTGGAAAGGCTCCGGTCGGTCAGATGCTGCAGCTGAAGACGCGCCAGCGCCCCGTCAATCACATCCGCATCGCGCTTGCCCGGCGTGGACAGGCCAAGTCGATGCGGCACACGCCCAAGCGCCACCACTTCCCGGACCGTCAGCGCAAAATCTGACGGTTGTTCCTGCAGAACAGCTGCTACTTTGCGAGCCACGGCACGCGGTGCCATTTGGCGCAGTGAGTCACCACCAAGCAGGATGTCGCCAGACAAGGGGCGATTGTAGCCATAAATCATGCGCAACAGCGTCGTTTTGCCAGCACCGTTTGGGCCAACAAGCCCCATCACCTCGCCCTCCTTGAGGGTGAAGCTTGTGTCTTCCAGCAGCAATGGGTCGCGCTTGCGCGGTGCCCAGCTCACATTGCGCACTTCCAGCGCCGCCGCGGTCATGACACACGCTCCATGCAATCCTCGATCGCCATAATGGTCGCCGGAACACGCGAGAGATTGGACGCGCACAGCATATCCGGCACCTCCACCGGGCCGCCCCAACCGTCATCCAACGCATCATGTTGCCGGGCAAAATCCATCAGCGCGTCAATGTCCTCATCAGGTGTGATATCGCCAAACAGATAGGACGCACTGCGCGTTGCGTGATAGGCCACCGTGCAGGGGCGGTCACAAGCGGCCACACGGGCCGTGCCTGTGATTTCAAAGTCCTCGGCGATACTGTCCCCGGCTGCGGCAATGGCCGTCCGGAGCTTCGCAATCAGCTCATAGCCCGGCTTGCAGGTTTCGCCCTTGTGGCGACAGGACGTACAGACTGTGATGCGATGAGTGGGTGTTCGGTTCATTTCGCCCTCCGCGAAAGCGCGGGGCGAACAGGGAACCAGTCATGTCTGCGGCATAAGCCAAAAGAGCCATCTTGGCCTCCTTCCGGGTCACCCCGCCCGGGTTGAGTTACGTTTGATGATGGCAGGTCTCCTGACTCGCGGTGCTTGGCTTCCCCACCTTCCCGGGCTCTGGCCCAGTGGCATTTGGGGTTGCTCACCGCCTACAGTTGCGGGGGCAGTCACGGACTTGGCGCATATATCGCCGCACCGTATTCCCTTTTATCCGGCGCTGCTGCACCAGATACCATCTCGTGCAGCAATCCACGATGCGCGTCTTCGAGTCAACTCCATCTGGCACAGTGAGGCGTGGTCCGAAGCGACTTGGTGACGTGACGTTCGCACCACGAGACAACGGCTCACCGCCGTAAATCTGGACGGAATGCCCTTGTCCCTTTCACACAACCTTCGGTTTTATCGTTATTTTGCTGCACTTTAGTCTCCACCTCCCAACTACAAATTCAATTTGCAGCCCCGGCAGCCAGTTTAACGCTTTCTTCTCCAGATGACGTTAGGACACCAAACGCGCGACACTGACCGATGGAGCCTCAAAATGAGCATCACCAAGATCACTCTCTCATTCAGCATAGCATTTTCCGGCTTGATTGCCCTTGCACAGCCATCAACAGCGTCGGGGGTCAAACCTGATCATGTCTACCAAGTGACCGAAGCACTGGTACAAGAACTTCAGGTCCTGAATCAGGAAAACTTCACCAAGAGCGCGACCGCGGCGACACCAGATGATGACGCGATGCCAAGACACGTGCTGTTTTTGGCGCGCGACCAGTGGCGCAAAGTTCAGCTGCTCCGCTTTATGAATGGGCTAGAAACCCACGGTCTCAATCAGGTCAAAGTCCACAAAGTGACTCCGGCAGAGGTCAAAGAGTTCGTCGACCAGCTGCTGATTGAGGCACAGGATCTCCGCCCGACTTACGGACTTGAGGAGAGCACCATCTCCGTCGATCTCCAAAGCGGCAAGAAACCCAAAGATGTCTACGGCAGCCTGCTCAGAGTGTCTGGTGAGCTCAAAGCGCTTGGCGTGCCCGCCACTGTGCCAAACGACGTTTTTCGCGTGGCCGTGAGCATCCGCCAGTCCCTGAGCGCCGTTCTGGCAAAACAAGGGCTCTCCATCAACGAATCCGATCTCGCAGCCGAATCCGGACGCACCCCATCAGAAGCCTACCATGCGGGTTTGTCACTTCTTCAAGATCTGCAGTCTCTCTCCGAAAACGATCCGGCGTTTGCCGTACCCGGCAAAATCACCGTGCCTGCAGCCAAATCCGGTCCGATCTCGCCCGATGATGTGATTGTGGTGCTTTCGCGCGCCTATGCAGACACCATGGCGCTGATGAATGCTACAAACGCAGCCCCGCATGTGGTCTTCGCCCCCTACGAAGGCGGCAAAACCCCGTCTGATGTCTACCGCGAAATCAAACATGCACAGCTGATCTTGGCCGCGCTCACCAAGCCATCCATCTAAGCGTTCCGAGGAGACCAGAAATATGAAAATTTCGAATGTAACCTCCGGAAAACGCCCCTTCACCGGAAAGTTCCAGATGCGGCTGGCCACTCGGATTTTGGCATGGGTCATCGGGCCGATGATCCTCTTGTCCGCCATTGTGGTGATTTCAATCTGGAACGCCCATGTGCAATCCTCAGGCCTCCTGTCACAAAAATCCCTCATCGTAGACAGCAATCGCTTGCTCACACAGAACAGCAACAACGTCACCAACGCTCTGCTGAACATCAACCGCGCCATGGTTCAGATGGAAAACACCCGCCGCGCCAACCTGGCGGCTGATCGCTTTGCCCCTGAAGACGAGGCCGCAAAACGCGCGGATTTGCAAAAATCCATTCGCGCCTATCTGAAAGGCATCATCGGGTTTGCCTCCGCCATCGAACGCACGGGTTTGCCAACCGATCAGTTGGAAAAGCACATCCTCTATCTGACCAGAGCCGCAGGGCAAATTGATCGTCTCGCATCGCTCTATACAGTTTCAAACAGCCGCACCCTCCGACTGGCCAGCGCCGGAGATTTTCAGGCCGCCCGCAATAACTTTCGGTTCGAGGAGCTTCTGAAAACCAAAGCACTGCGCCGCAGCCTCGATGAGGCCAGTATCCAGTTCTCAGCCCTGTCTGATCGTTTGATGCTGGTGCAATCCGAAGTGACCGAGGCGCAAATCGCAGCGGCCAAAGTGGATCAAAAGCAGCGGGAAACCCTGTCCTACATCGCTCTGGCCATAACCGCCTTTGTCGCCGCCACAGCCGCCCTCGTATCGGTTCATTTCGGCATCATTCGCCCCATTCGCGCCGTCCCTGCACGCATTGAGCAGGCCGGACAGCAAGAGAGCGCCGAACAGAGCGCGGATACAGCCACCCGCAACGATGAAATTGGCGACATTCTGAATGCGGTTTCCGCCTTTGGCAAACGCATTGAGCAGCAGCAGCAACTTCAACAAGAAGAGGCAGAGCAGCGCTTTGCCGAACAAAAGTCGGCAGTGGATGCCATCGGGTCCGGACTGTCCCAACTGTCACAAGGCGACCTCTCTGCGCGCATCGCGCACGAGCTTCCCGAAGGCTATCAGCAGCTTAGGCATGACTTTAACAACGCCATAGAGCGGCTTTCAGAAACCGTGCGTCAAGTTGTCGACTCCACGATTTCCATTTCCAACGGCGCGTCTGAAATCAATCAGGCCTCCACAGGTCTCGCCCATCGAACCGAAAGCCAGGCTGTGACCTTGGAAGAAACCGCCGCCGCACTCGCCACGATGACAGAAACCGTCCGCACAACCGCCGACAATGCCCGCAGCGTGGAAGAAAACACACTCGGCGCGCAACAACAGGCTGAAGAAAGCAGCAAAGTGGTCCATGATGCCGTTGAGGCCATGACCAACCTGCAGCACACCTCCGATGAGATCTCTCAAATCATCGGTGTGATTGACGACATTGCGTTCCAGACCAACCTCTTGGCTCTGAACGCGGGCGTAGAAGCAGCCCGTGCCGGTGAGGCTGGCAGAGGCTTTGCGGTTGTGGCATCCGAAGTGCGTGCCTTGGCGCTCAAATCTGCCAACGCCGCTTTGCAGATCAATGCCCGCATCAAAGACAGCGCGCATCAGATCGAAAATGGCGTCGACCTTGTCAGCCAGGCAGGCGAAGCAATTAACGGCATCTCGACCCGCATCAACGAAATCACGCAACTGATTTCAGGCATCGCAGAAGGCGCGTCAGAGCAATCTGTCGGCCTTGATGAAATCAACGTCGGCATGTCCCAGCTGGACAACATGACCCAAAAGAACGCCGCCATGGTCGAGGAGGCTACCGCCGCCATTCAAATGGTCGCCTCAGATGTGAGCAACTTGGAACAATTGGTGCGCTTCTTCCAAACTGACGCACTCTCAAACGCTTCAGAACAGTCTGTGGCAAACGCAGCCTAAGGCACACCTGCGCAAATTCATCGGGCGGCCCCTCCCGAAGGGGCCACCTACCTTGCAGTCGCCTGAATGCGACTTATGCAAAGCGGCGATCCCCCGCTTAAACTTGGTGTCAAAGACATCGAGACGGTGAGGTGCAAGAACCTCTCCCGCTGTCAATTCAATTGAAAAACCAAACTCTTAGCCCCATCGTTTGTTTGATGCGGGGCGTGCTGGTGCAGTCACCGCGAAAATCGCGCCAGGTCAAAAAAGCTCCTTGCACAATGTTATAGTATAACGTTACATATTCGCGATCTGGAGAGTCAGCAAATTCGGAGCGCATACAGACCCCCTAAATGCCTGCGCTGGCGCCGGTATGTCCAAACCGCCTCGCCTCAGGTGCCTTCCTGAAATTGCCCTCCCCCTTTTGACCGACCAACCGTCACCACCCGCCAGCTCTGGCACCAACACAGATGAGGTCCCTTCATGCGCGACACACGCCTTCCCGTCACCGTCCTCTCCGGATTTCTGGGCGCCGGCAAGACAACCCTGCTCAACCGCGTTCTGAACAATCGCGAGGGGCGTCGCGTGGCTGTCATCGTCAATGACATGTCCGAAGTGAACATCGACGCCGATCTCGTGCGCGCGGACACCGAACTCAGCCGCACCGAGGAAACGCTGGTTGAAATGTCCAACGGCTGCATTTGCTGTACCCTGCGTGATGATCTGCTTGACGAGGTGCGCCGCCTCGCCTCCGAAGGCCGCTTTGACTATCTGCTGATCGAATCCACCGGCATTGCCGAACCGCTCCCGGTCGCCGCAACCTTTGATTTCCGCGATGAATACGGCGAAAGCCTGTCTGATGTTGCCCGGCTGGACACGATGGTCACCGTTGTGGACGCGGTCAACCTGCTTAAAGACTTCTCCAGCCACGACTTTCTGCGCGATCGCGGCGAGGTCATGGGCGAGGAAGATGAACGTACATTGGTGCACCTGCTGACCGATCAGATGGAATTTGCTGATGTGGTGATCCTGAACAAGGTGGCTGATGCGACGCCTGAACAGGTCGATGCCGCCCGCAAAATCATCCGTAGCCTCAATGCGGATGCCGAAATCATTGAGACCAACCACTCCGACGTGGCCGCAGAGAAAATTCTCGATACCGGTCTGTTTGATTTTGACAAAGCACATGAACACCCCATGTGGGCCAAAGAGCTTTACGGCTTTGCCGATCACGTGCCCGAAACCGAAGAATACGGCGTCACAAGCTATGTTTATCGCGCCCGCCAGCCTTTCATTCCAGAGAAAATTCTCGCGGTCCTGAATGGCGAAATGCCGGGTGTGATCCGCGCCAAAGGCCACTTCTGGATTGCCACCCGCCCGGAATGGGTTGCGGAATTCTCGCTGGCTGGCGCACTGTCCAGCGTAAAACCCATGGGCACCTGGTGGGCCACCGTGCCCAAAGAGCGCTGGCCCGAACATGCCTCCGCACAAGCGTATTTAAAACAGCATTGGGTGGAGCCATGGGGTGATCGCCGTCAAGAGCTGGTGTTCATCGGCGCAAACATCGACTGGCCCGCGCTTAAGGCCAAGCTGGATGGCTGCTTGCTGCCCGTGATCGCGGCAGCGGGGCCAGAGGCGCTCCCACTGGACATGCCGGATCCTTTCCCCGGCTGGCGCCGCGTCGAGGACGTGGCATGAATGTCTCACGCGAGGTGGTGAAAGACGCCGCAATTGGTGTTGGCTTGGCCCCAAATCTGGCGACCCTTTCTGCCATTCATCATCCCGGCTGCGCCGCCGTGCTCTGGCGGCGGCAAATGGCGCCGGAGCTGACAACATGGATGCAATCACTTCCCTCTGATCACCTGCCAAAAACGCGGGTGGTCCTGCGGCCGGACCGCGTGAAAGACACGTTGTTGCAGGTCTGTGCCCTCTCAGGAACGCCCGACTGCCCGGAACGCGCGCTTCTGATCGACGACGCTTCAGAAATGGCGATGGCCTTTGCCAATATCCTGAACGCCCCGTATCTGCGGCTACGCTTTGACATCATCACCACCAACGCTTGCCGTCGCTTCCACATAGATGCGGTGACGGCCCGCCTCGTCTGCACCTACCGCGGCACTGGAACGCAATATGGGATCTCTCCCAACGGCGAAGAGCCAAACCGGGTCTTCACAGTTCCCACCGGCGCGCCCATCGTCCTGCGCGGCACGCTCTGGCCGGAAACCCCACAATCCGGTTTGCTCCACCGTTCGCCTCCCATCGAAGGCACCGGAGAAACACGCTCTGTGTTGGTGCTGGACCCGGTCTTTGATCTGGAAAAGGAAATTTGATCGCGCTTGCCTCTAAGAAGGCTTTGATCACGTCGCAACCTGAGAGATATTAGACGACAAGGGGTCCAAAGGCCTCTCATCACATGCAACCTCAAGGACTGAGGCGATACCGTCTTGAGACATCTTCCTTCGCGTCGCGCCTACACTGCGCTTCGACACAATGTTCTGATCACGGCACTCTGCGGCCTGCTCTGCGGGCTCAGCCCGCAAGCCAAGGCGCATCCGCATGTCTTTGTCGACGGCGGTGTGGATTTCGTGTTTGACGCGGAAAACCGCCTGACCGCGCTCAACGTCACATGGCTCTACGACGCCTTTGAGACGCTCTACATTCTGTCCTCCTACGGCATGTCTCTCAACGCCGAAGGCTCTTTGGATGAAGCGGACCGGCAGGAGCTCATCCGCATCAGAAGCAATTGGCCACTGGATTTCAACGGCTCCGCCCATTTGTCAGTGCATGGCGAGCGTGTTTCGCTCGATTGGCCCAAAGATCTCGATGCGCAGCTGATTGACGGGCGCTTGCAGCTCACCTTCACACGCGATCTCAAAACGGCGCTCCCGCTGGGCGCGTCCCCAGCAGAGGTCGCCTTTTATGAGTCCACCTATTTCTTTGCATTCTCCATCACCGACACGCCCGAACTCTTGGGCCCCGCAGAAGGGTGCCGCGCAGAGGTGATCCCCTTCAACCCAGCGCTCAAGAACAACAGCCTGCAAGCCTCATTGGCGCTGCTCAGCCGGGAAGAGACCCCGAGCATCCCCAATGTAGGCAAGGAATTTGCCGATAGGATCATCCTCATATGCGCTTGATACTGTCTTTCTGTGTGATCGCAGCTCTGGCGCTGGCGGTTTTCTGGATGGTGGATTTCTCCTCGGTCACCGCTTGGGCGGTTGAGGCGCAGCGTGGGTTTCAAAACCAGATGGCCGGAACAGTCCGCGCTTTGAAAATGGGCGAGCCGGGCGCTTACTTTGCGCTTCTCAGCGCGACCGCCGCCTACGGCTTTGTGCATGCGCTGGGGCCGGGGCATGGCAAATATCTCGTTGGCGGTGTGGGGCTCGGTACAGAAGTCTCCGCCACGCGCCTGCTGTCACTCGCCGTGACCTCAAGCCTCGCACAGGCGCTTTGGGCGATCATCTTGGTCTATGGCGGCTTCTCCATTGTGCAGGCCAGCGCGCAACAGATGACAGGGTGGACCGAGGACATTCTGGCCCCGGCCAGCTATCTCGCCATTTCCTGTGTGGGGCTCGCGATCATCTGGCGGGGTGCGCGCGCCCTTCCCAAAAGCACGGCCAAGCACAGCCACCACCATGATCATTCTCATGACCACGCCCATGATGACTGCGGCTGCGGTCACGCGCATGGGCCGACGGCTGAGGAAGCCGCCCGACTTACATCTTTCAGAGATGCCATCGCGCTGATCCTCAGCATTGCCATCCGGCCCTGCACCGGCGCCGTTTTCCTGCTGGTCATCGCATGGCAAATGGACATCAAAACCGCCGGTGCCTTGGCCGTTGTGGTTATGGGGTTGGGCACTGCCGCCCTGACAAGCCTCGTGGCGGTCTCAAGCACTGCCGCCCGGCGCTTGGCTGTGATGTCATCGGGCTCCCTGCACGGCGTGGCCACCATGCTGCCTGCGCTGCAGATGTTGACAGGCCTGATGATCCTGATCTTCAGCCTCGGCCTTCTCGGCTTCACATTCTAAAAACCCCTACGCCCCACAAAGGCCCAGATGCGCATTTTTTGGCCGAAACCCGCCCATCCTGCGCATCATTTTTTCAGAAAATCCCACGGCTCTTTCGAAAATTTACCCCTGATCGGACCAATGTCTGTTTTGCAACCGGAAAGGTCGCAAAAATTTTAGAGGCAATCCGACTTCAAAATATCTTGCGGGCGTGAGGTGCTGTTGCCGGGTTGTCCGGCAATGGAGAATTGGGAAGCCGGTGAAATACCGGCACTGCCCCCGCAACGGTAACGAAGGTGAGGTTAGGCAAACGACCACTGGGAGGAGGATCCCGGGAAGGTGCCAAAACCAGGTGAAAGCCGCTTCGAAGTCCGGAAACCAGCCTTGCAAACGTCAAACCGCGGGTGGCGGTGGAGGCTTCTGTCAGGGCGCGATCCTCATCCCGCCTGCGCAAGCCTCTGTGCCATCTGCCCCAAGCAAGGCCGCGGGGTGCGGCAGGAGAGCCAGATTTGAATAACATTCACACCCTATTGGCGCGTCGAAACCCGGGCCATGCTCTAGAACAAGCCTTCTATACAGATCCCGAGATCTTTCAGACCGACCTTGATGCCATCCACTATCGCGAGTGGCTGTTTGCCATTCCGTCTTGCGAATTGGAGAAAGCAGGCAGCTACGTCACCTACAATGTTGGCGCTTACCGCGTCATCATTGTGCGCGGTGCCGACAATCAGATCCGCGCCTTTCACAACACCTGCCGCCATCGCGGCTCGGTGATCTGCAAAGCCGCCAAGGGCCATGCGCCCAAGCTGGTCTGCCCCTACCACCAGTGGACCTATGAGCTGGACGGCTCACTCCTCTGGGCGCGCGACATGGGGCCGGATTTCGACCCGAAGCAACACGGCCTGAAAACCGTGCATTGTCAGGAGCTCGCCGGTCTCGTCTACATTTGTCTGGCAGACGAAGCCCCTGATTTCGCACCATTCGCAGAGACCGTGCGCCCCTATCTGGAGGCCCATGATCTGGGCAATGCCAAAGTTGCATTCGAAAGCTCTATTGTCGAAAACGGCAACTGGAAGCTGGTCTGGGAAAACAACCGTGAATGTTACCACTGCGGCGGCAACCACCCGGCCCTGTGCCGCACCTACCCCGATGACCCCAGCGTGACCGGCATTGGTGAGGGCGGCGAAACACCGGATCACCTGCAGGCGCATTTTGACCGCTGCGAAGCCGCAGGCCTACCTTCCAACTTCCACCTCAGCGAAGAGGGCCAATACCGCGTGGCGCGCATGCCGCTCAAGGAAGGCGCGGAAAGCTACACGATGGATGGCAAAACCGCCGTACGTCCGTGGCTGGGTCGCGTGCCATTCGCTGATGCTGGTGCATTGCTTCAGTTCCACTATCCGACAACCTGGAACCACTTCCTCGCGGACCATTCCATCGTCTTCCGCGTCACCCCGATCAGTCCGACCGAGACCGAAGTCACCACCAAATGGCTGGTACACAAAGACGCCGTGGAAGGCCGGGATTATGATCTCAAGCGCCTGACCGAAGTCTGGATGGCCACCAACGATGAGGACCGCCGCGTGGTCGAGGACAACCAGCAAGGCATCAACAGCCCCGCCTATGTGCCCGGCCCCTATTCCCCGACACAGGAATCCGGCGTGCTGCAGTTTGTTGAATGGTATTGCGCCAAACTGGCCAGCCATATGACCCCGAACACCCTTGCCGCGGAGTGATGTGATGAAAGATCTTCAGACCACCGCAACCGTTTGGCAGGACAATGAGATGCTGGAATGCGTCTCCATCGTGCCGGAAATGCCAAACACGGCGAGCTTCACCTTCCGCGCCCCATCCGGCGCCCTCTTTGCCTATGATCCGGGGCAGTTCCTAACCTTGGAAATCCCCGCACCGGGTCAGCCGGGAGGCGTGGTGCACCGCACCTACACGATCTCCTCCTCGCCCTCACGCCCGCGCTCGATCACCATCACCGCAAAAGCGCAGCCTGACAGCATCGGCACCCGCTGGATGCTCGACAATCTGCGCCCCGGCATGCGCCTGAGAGCCCTGGGGCCAGCAGGCCTCTTCACCAACGCGGGCAGCACGGCGAAAAAATTCCTCTTCATCTCGGCAGGTTCCGGCGTCACCCCCATGATGTCGATGACCACCTGCATGTGGGACGAAGGTCAGGAACTGGACGCCGTCTTCATCAACTGCGCCAAGCGCCCCTCGGAAATCATCTTCCGCCAGCGCCTCGAACAGATGGCCAGCCGCACCCCCGGACTGGATCTCAAATTTGTGGTCGAAGAGCCCGATCTCTACCGCCCATGGACGGGCTATCAGGGGCAGTTCAACCAGCTGATGCTGGGCCTGATGGCGCCGGATTATCTTGACCGCGAGGTCTACTGCTGCGGGCCGGAGCCCTTCATGACCGCGGTGCGCGAAGCGCTGGCCGGTCTGGGCTTTGACATGGACAACTACCATCAGGAGAGCTTCGGTGCGCCGGTGGAAACCGAAGCCGAACAGCCCGCGCTGGATGATGTGGTGCCTGATGAGGACAGCAAGGCGGAAATCCACTTCGCCACCTCGGACGTCACCGCGAAAGTCGCCGAAACCGAAACCGTGCTCGCCGCCGCGCGCTCGGTTGGGCTCAACATCCCCTCAGGCTGTACCTTCGGCGTCTGCGGCACCTGCAAGGTCAAAAAGACCGAAGGCGAGGTGCATATGGTCCACAACGGCGGCATTTCCGACGACGACATCGAAGCCGGTTACATCCTCGCCTGCTGCTCCAACCCAATTGGCAAAGTGGCAGTAGAGGTCTGAGCCCCCCGCTCTCGGGCTCAAAGAAAGGCCCGGCAGACATGCCGGGCTTTTTTTTGTGTGGAAGGCGAAGGGAGACCTGTGCAAATTTGTAGTTTGCATCCCGATAAGATTTTGGACTCCCAGCTGAACGCTATTCACTCAATCCCCGGTCATCGATGCAGCATAGACTGGCTCCACAACGGGAGTTAGATCATCGCCCAACAAATCGGCAACGACTGTATCAGGTCAGATAGGCCAGCCCGCGACCCTGGGTGGGGGTGAAGCCCCCTCCCATGGGGAGGGTCGGGGGCTGGTCGGCTTCGCCGCCTGCGCGTTGGTAGAGGCCATGCGTTTCTGGTTTAAAGGACGAAGTTCTAGCATCTATTTGGTTGTTGTGGTCAAGGGTCGACCACCTGACCAACGTACCTCTTACTCACCCGTCCTTCAAAACCCGCCCCAGATCGGGCCGCCGAAAATCCGGCCCTTTCAGCACTTTGCCATCTTCGCGCAGCACCGGGCGGCCGTCGGCACCCAACTTGGACATATTGGAGGCATGCACCTCGGCCATGGCGGCGGGTTTCAGGCTGTGCAGGCCAAACTCCAGAAAGGTGCCGTCCAGCACATATTGGATGTCACAGAGCGCATCGAGCACCTCGACCATATCCCCGGCCGCAATGGCGGCGCGCAGCTCGGCCACCTCTTCTTCGAGAATGGCCTGACGCATCTCCGCACGCGCGTGGGGAATGGCAGGTGTGTCCACCACGGGCACATCAAAGGCCTCATGCCATTCCTTCACAAGCGCAAGCGTGTCGCGGGACATCAGAAATCCCAGTCTTCGTCTTCGGTCGCGACCGCTTTGCCGATCACATAGGAAGAGCCCGAGCCGGAGAAGAAGTCGTGGTTTTCGCTGTCCGGGCTGAGGGCAGCCAGAATGGCCGGGTTCACCTCGGAGACTTCCGGCGGGAACAGCGCTTCAAAGCCGAGATTTTGCAGGGCTTTGTTGGCGTTGTAGTGCAGGAAGACCTTCACATCCTCAGTGAGGCCCAGCTCGTCATAGAGCTCTTCAGTGTATTGGTTCTCAATCCCGTAAAGCTCAAACATCAGGCCAAAGGCATAATCCTTCAGCTCCTGCTGTCCGGCCTCATCGAGCTGCTCATAGCCGCGCTGGAATTTATAGCCGATGTAATAGCCATGCACCGCCTCGTCGCGGATGATCAGGCGGATCAGATCGGCGGTGTTGGTCAGCTTGGCGCGGCTCGACCAATACATTGGCAGATAGAAGCCGGAATAAAACAGAAAGCTCTCAAGGAACACCGAAGCAATCTTGCGCTTCAGCGGGTCATTGCCCGGCGCATAGGTATCAAGGATCGCCTTGGCCTTGGCTTGCAAATGCGGGTTTTCTTCCGACCAGCGGAACGCCTCATCAATCTCCTTGGTGGAGCAAAGCGTTGAAAAGATGGAAGAATAGCTACGCGCATGCACCGCTTCCATAAAGGCGATATTGGTCAGCACAGCCTCTTCATGCGGGGTGATCGCATCGGGCATCAGCGCTGGCGCGCCAACGGAGTTCTGGATGGTATCCAGCAACGTCAGCCCGGTGAACACGCGGATGGTGAGCTGTTTTTCATGCTCCGTCAACGTACCCCAGCTTGGGATGTCGTTAGAGAGCGGCACCTTTTCCGGCAGCCAGAAGTTGACGGTCAGACGGTTCCAAACCTCAAGGTCCTTGTCGTCCTCAAGGCGGTTCCAGTTGATGGCACGTGGGATGCGGGTTTCGATCATGTCTTTCATGTCAGGCTTCCCTTACAGCGAGCAGGATACGCAGCCCTGCACCTCGGTGCCCTCCAGGGCCTCCTGACGCAGACGCACGTAATAGATTGTTTTGATGCCTTTTTTCCAGGCGTAGATCTGGGCACGGTTGATGTCGCGCGTGGTGGCTTCGGCCGGGAAGAACAGGGTCAGCGACAGGCCCTGATCCACATGTTCGGTGGCCGCCGCATAGGTATCAATCAGCGCCTCGGGGCCGATTTCATAGGCGTCACGGTAGTACTCGAGGTTCTCGTTGTTCATGAAGGCGGCCGGATAGTAGACGCGGCCGATTTTGCCCTCTTTGCGGATCTCAATTTTGGACACAATCGGATGGATCGAGGAGGTCGAGTTGTTGATGTAGGAGATCGAGCCGGTCGGCGGCACCGCCTGAAGGTTGCGGTTGAACAAGCCGTGTTTCATCACGTCTGCCTTCAGTGCAGCCCAATCCTCACGGGTGGGCAGATCGAGCCCCTCAAACAGTGCTTTGACCTTCTCGCTCTCCGGCAACCAGTCCTGTTCGGTGTATTTGTCAAAGAACACACCGGAGGCATAGTCAGAGCGCTCGAAACCCTTGAAGGAAGCCTTGCGCTCTTGCGCCAGATCACAGGAGGTGCGGATCGCGTGGAAAGCCACAGCGGCAAAGTAAACCGATGTGAATTCAATGCCTTCCGGGCTGCCATAGTGAATGTGCTCACGCGCAAGAAAGCCATGCAGGTTCATCTGGCCCAAGCCGATGGCGTGGCTGTCATCATTGCCTTTGCGCACCGATGGCACGGAGTCGATTGCGGACATCTCAGACACGGCTGTCAGCGCGCGGATCGCGGCCCCCACGGTGCGGCCCAGATCTTTGCCGTCCATGGTTTTGGCGATGTTGAGCGAGCCGAGGTTACAGGAAATATCGCTGCCCATCTTGGCATAGCCGAGGTCTTCGTTGAACTCGGACACCTCATTGACCTGCAGGATTTCCGAACAGAGGTTGGACATGTTGATCCGGCCCTCAATCGGGTTCATCCGGTTCACCGTGTCCTCAAACATCACGTAGGGATAGCCGCTCTCAAACTGGATTTCGGCAATGGTCTGGAAGAATTCGCGCGCGTTCACTTTGGATTTGCGGATGCGCTTGTCCTCGACCATCTCATTGTATTTCTCAGTCACCGAGATTTCAGAGAACGGCACGCCATAAACTTTCTCCACGTCATGCGGAGAGAAGAGATACATATCGGCGTTTTTCTTGGCGAGTTCAAAGGTGATGTCGGGGATCACCACGCCCAGCGACAGCGTCTTGATGCGGATTTTCTCGTCGGCGTTTTCACGCTTGGTGTCCAGAAAGCGCATGATGTCGGGGTGGTGCGCGTTCAGATAGACCGCGCCTGCGCCCTGACGTGCGCCCAGCTGGTTGGCGTAAGAAAAGCTGTCTTCGAGCAGCTTCATCACCGGGATCACGCCCGAGGACTGGTTTTCAATGCCTTTGATCGGCGCACCATGCTCGCGGATGTTGGTCAGTAAGAGCGCCACACCACCGCCGCGCTTGGAGAGTTGCAGTGCCGAGTTGATGCCGCGGCCGATGCTTTCCATATTGTCCTCAAGACGCAGCAGGAAGCAGGAGATCAGCTCGCCACGGGAAGCTTTACCGGCGTTCAGGAAGGTCGGCGTGGCCGGCTGGAAACGGCCCTCCAGAATCTCTTCCATAAAGGCCATGGCCTGATCCTCATCCCCGCGCGCCAGCGCCAGAGAGGTCATCACCACACGGTCCTCATAGCGCTCCAAGAAGCGCTGCCCGTCGCGGGTTTTCAGCGTGTAGGAGGTGTAATATTTGAAGGCGCCGAGGAAGGTCGGGAACCGGAATTTCTTGGCATAGGCCGCTTCCCAGATCGCCCGCATGAAGTTCTTGGAATATTGATCCAGAACCGCTTCTTCATAGTAGCCTTCGCTCACCAGATAGCCGAGCTTTTCATCCAGCGAGTGGAAGAAAACGGTGTTCTGGTTCACATGCTGCAGGAAATACTGACGCGCCGCCATGCGATCCGCGTCAAAGCGGATGTTGCCATCCGCGTCATACAGATTCAGCATCGCGTTGAGTGCGTGATAGTCCTGCTCGTTCACTGTGCTGTCGAGCATAGCGGTCTCCCAATCTTTTCCAGCCCCGCACGGACGCGGGAAATATCAGTTTCGGTGCCAGCCAGCTCGAAGGTGTAGAGCAGCGGGACGTTGCATTTTTCGGCGATGACGCGCCCGGCCAACCCGTAGGTGGCGCCAAAGTTGCGATTGCCGGTGGCAATCACCCCAACAAGGTGGGCGCGTTTGGTGGCGTCGTTGAGAAAACGGATCACCTGTTTGGGCACAGCCCCCCGCCCCTGCCCGTCCGCATAGGTCGGACAGATCAGAACAAAGGCTTCTTTGGGGTCAGGGAGCGGCGCGTCGGGATCCTCCGAGATGCGCGCGGCTTCAATACCGAGCCGCGTCACAAACCGGTGGGTGTTGCCCGATTTTGAGGAATAGTAGACAAGCGCCGGAAATTGGCGGCTCACCTCCCTTAGGCCAGCTGAGCGATCATGTCAGGGCGAAAGCCCGACCAGTGATCCGCACCCGCCACAACCACTGGCGCCTGACGATAGCCCAGCTCGGTCACATGGCTCAGCGCGCTGTCATCTTGCGTCAGATCAACCACATCATAGCTGATGCCTTTGGCGTCCAGCGCACGTGTGGTTGCGGTGCATTGTACACAAGCGGGTTTGGAATAAACGATGATGCTCATCTGTCCTCTTTCTTTTTGTCAAAGCCGAGGACGCAGAGTGGCAGCACCACCTCTTACGCGCCCCCGAACCCTCCGTTCGTGGTCATCATTTTGCACTTTCGGCAGGTCTCCTGACTCGCGGATCAACGCTTGGCTGGCCTTCCCGAGGATGCCCCCAGTGGCATATTCAGCCTTGCTATCCGCTTACAGTTGCGGGGGCAGCGCCGGAATTTCACCGGCTTCCCTCTTAGCCTTCGACAGGAATCGAAAGAACCGAAGCACCCCTATATAGGGTGTGATCACCACATAGTGTCAATATATAGCGGCATTGTGACTTCGATTTATTGTTGATGGATGCAAAGTTTCTGTGGATATCTGCCCAAGATATCCACATCACCGCCATCCCGGCGCAAGATCTCATCACCCTCAGAAAAATGGCCAGCCGCACACCGGCGTTTCACCTAAAGCGTTTCATCCGCGAAGGAGGAAAGATAGAGCCCGCACACCGGTGACCAAGGATCAACGGACCCGTATTCAAACTCTGTCGCGCGGCCTTGCTGAACCGCGATGATGTTGCTCCGGTGCAGGATGGTGAAAAGAAACCGCTCCTGTATCGCCTTGGCCGGGCCGATCATTTTCACACGATCCCCATGCCAGCCAAAGTACATCTCCGCCGCGATCTTCTTTGCCGGGTCATCCTCTCCGGCCAAGGCGGCGAACTCGTCAACAAAATCGTCAATGCCCGCCAGCTCCAGAGCCTCAGGGCCAAAGTGATCCTTCAGCGTGCGTCGCAGGAATGACGTGGTGCCGCCCAGCGTCAAAGGCACCAGAACCGCCCCCGCCAGACCGGCTGCCCCCACCAGAAACGCGCGCCGCCTCAAACTCATAGCTGCTCTCCCGCATAAAGCGACAGCGCCGACAGCGTGAGCGTCGGGTTCGCAGCCGCCCCGGTCGTGAAGGTCCCAGCCCCAAGACAGGCCAAATTGGAGACACCAAAGACCCGCAGGTTTTTGTCCACCACACCGGTTTTGCTGCCCGTACCCATGGGGGTGCCTCCGATAATATGCGCTTCCGTCGGCTCAATGCCCCCTATCCCGACAATCTCATGGTCAAATGGGATCAGTGAGGACACACGCTCACGCGCCCGCGCAAGGCCAGCATAGGCATAGGCGCTGTGCCCGGACCACAAAATCGTCGGCGCGTCGTCTTTCAACACGACGCGGTTCTGCTCCTGCGGCAAATCTTCGGCCACCAGCTTCAACTTCAGGCGTTGCAGCCATTTTCCTTTCTCAAGGCGCAAAGACGGCGGTGCATTCCAGCTTTCAATGAGGACAGACGCCGCCTCGCGACGAAACTCCCCATCGTAAAATCCGTATCCCATCCCGGTCAGCGAAGTGCCGCCATAATAGTTGTCAAACGGAATGTTCACCCAAACAAACTGCCCCACCTGTTCATGCAACCCACGCCCCACCAGATCAGAGCCAATGCCTGATCTCAGCAGTATTGCCGAATTGAAGATCGGGTTGGCCCCAAGCCCGACAAAATCCGCCCGTAAGGTGATCGGCCCCAGCTCGGCTGTCTGCGCCACAACACCGGTGGCGAGACCCGCAGCAGTCTCCACAGTGCGGCACTCCGCATCCAGCAGATAATGAAACCCTTCATCCTCAAACAGCTCCAGAGAATTGAGGATCGTGAACTTCGCATCCACCGGACACAGGTTACAGGCGCCAGACACACAACAGGTGGTGCGACGCCCCCCATTGGAACGCGCGCAGGGCATCGGTTGCCAGCTAGGCTCTTGGGCAAACAGCTTGCGCTCCGCCCGCGTTGGCGCATGCGGCGGAAACGGAAACGGGGCACTCCGGGGCGCATATCCCGCCTCATCGGAACCGGCGATATCCATCAGATACTCGGCTTCCACCATGTAAGGCTCTATGTCGCCGTAAGACACCGGCCAGTCTTGCGCCACGCCATATCTTGAAAACAGCTCAAAATCGCTCGGCTGCAGGCGCGGCGTGTTCCCCCACCAACAGTTTGAGCAGCCGCCAAACTGGTGCCGCACGGTCCAGTCCTTGCGCTGGCCAGAGCTGTTTTCCTGCGCCACACCGCCTGTTGGGTGCGGAACGCGGGTTTCCAGCTGGGTGTCATGATCAATAAACGGACCACGCTCCAGAAACAGAACCCTCAGGCCGCGCCCTTTCAGCTTGTAGGCGAAAAAACAGGAGGCAAAGCTCGTCCCAACCAGGATCACGTCCCAGGATGTCTTCTGAGCATCTGCGGCGGAAATCGGTTTCACACGGCACCTATGTCTGGATCAAAACACATGTCACGCGGGGCACAGCGAAGTGGCCGATGCACCCAGGCATCCGCCACTCAGCTTTGCGCTTCACTTGGCCCCATTCAGGACAATGCCCGCGCCGCCCAGATCCATATCTCTCAACATGTTCAGGCTGCGGTTCATGCCATCGCGCGTCATCTTATTGGTCTCAATCGTGAAGATTCCCAGATCACGCGAATTCAAACCGGCAAAGCTGTTGGAGCTGTCCTCCAGACTGGGCGCATCAATGATGACCACATCATAGACCTTGCGCAGCAGGGCAATCATGTCCTGCATCCGCTCAGAGCTGTAAAGCACAGAGGGATCCGCCGCCGATACTTCCGCGCCGATACAGTCAAATCCATCCGCCGTATCCGTCACCACCAGACATTCACTCAAAGGCTTGTCGCTGTGAATGGCGGACAAGAAGTTCGCCTGTTCATTCAGACCAAAACTATCCGTCAGCTGTGCGGTGCGGAAATCTCCGTCGACCAGCACACATTTTCGACCCCGTTGCGCATTGGCCCAGGCCAGCAAGATCGCAGTGTTGGTCCGGCTCTGGTTGGCATCATAGGAGGTCACAAACAGAGACCTCAGCGATCGTTCGCTGTGCAGATTGATGTTATCCGCCAGCTTCAGCGCCGCCTGCGCAAAGGCCTCATCGTTGGAAAGCTGTGCAACCAGCTTCTCAGCCGAGCGGATCTTCTTCAAGCGGGGGGTGTTGCCAAACACCGGCAATCCAGTTGCGCGCGACACCTGCCTCGGCTCAGAGAGCCGTCTGGGCCGCCACTCCAGCATGAAGGCCAAAGCCGCCCCCAGCGAAAGCCCGCCAACCAGCGCCAGGATCGCCGCCACTTTCTTGCGCGGGTGAGACGGGCTGCTGGGTGGTGAGGCATAACGGATGATCTTCGCATCGGAGATCGGAATTTCCTGAAACTCACTGATTTCGCGATACCGCCCCAGGAAGTCCTCATACACACGGCGGTTGATGTCGGCCACACGCTGCAGCTGGTTCATCTCGATCAGCTGGCGCGACCGCTCAAGGTTCAACCCTTCAAAGCTGCGCAGGCTGGTCTCCAGCGTGCGCACGTTGAGCCGCAGTGTCTCCACCCGGTTGTTGAGCTGCAAAATCAGGTTCTCAACCTCATTGGCCAGCTCAGCCTCGGTCTTGGAAATCGCACGGCGGATTGAATCCATCCGCGCGGACTCATCTGAAAAGCTCAGTGAGGCCTCTGCCTCTTCGCGGCGCAGATCCACCAGCGCCCGACGGAACTCAAAAATCGCATCATTGGAAAGAATATTCGCGGTCGCCAGCGGGCCATCCTGCTCATTCACCAGCGTCGCCCGACGCACCTGCGCCTCTGCCTGCGCCAGCTCCGCCCGCGCGTTCACCAGCTTGGTGGTGAACTCCTGCATCTGCTGATCCAGACGGGCACCATTGTCAGCATCCGCCTCCATGACGCTGCGCAGCTCCAAAACGGCACGCTCGGATTCTTCAAGGTTGCTCGCAAGCTCCTCAACCCGACCCTCCAGCCAGCCGGTGAAACGGCTTGCCGTCTGGAACCGTTTATCCGCAAGCACGCGAATATATTCCGTCATCACCGTGTTGGAAATCGCCGCCGCCTTTTGTGGGCTCTCCGACGTGGCCTGAACCGCCATCAGAAACGAGGTACCCTGCTGACGAATGGACAGACCCTTGCGCAAAATGCCGACTGAGGTGCCATATTCACCGAGGGTCTGCTCGTTCAGAGAGGCCGCCTCCAAAACCGCTGTATTGGAGGCTGTTTCAACAACAACCACCTCATCATCCGCTGCGCTCTCGCCTCGGCCCAGAATGGTTTTGGCTGTATCCTTGAGCCAGGTCACCACCGGATTGGGCACCTGCTTTTCACGCAAACTTGGATTGAATTCCGGATCCTCATCCAGATTGAGCTTCTGCACCACGTTGATGAGGATTTCATTGGACCGCATAATCGCGATCTCCCCCTCGATCACCGCGTTGCTCAGCACCTGAGCTTCCACAAGATCAAAAGAGTTCTGTTCACTGAGCCCCTGCCCACCCAACAAAAGCTGGCCGCCGGAACTATAGGTCGGCGTGATGGACGACAGGTAGTAAACCGCGCCCCCCAGACAAAGTACGCCCGTGGCAAGCACAAGCGCAATCCGATGCCGCAACGCGCGAATAACATCGGAAAATTCCAGCATTTTCGGAGCAGATGTCGCAGCTTTGGGCAGACGCATCTCCAACTTTCTATCAGGTGAAAGAACTCTATTCATTGGTATTCAAAGAAACTCATTTGTATTCCGTCGAGTCGCGGTTCTTCCCGACAGTATTTCGAAATCTCATAGACTTACCGAGCGTTTACCCCTTCCCCAGTGGTATTATTAAACTTCGGCTTCAAACCGCAAAATCAATTTTATGCTAAGCAATGCACGCAACTTTCCTACAATAAAATTACGTTAAGCTGGTTAACACCGGGCAATATCGACAAAGCATGTGGTTTAAACGTCACTATCCTTTCTTCATAATTGAAATATTAACAGAAAAATCAGGCGCAAATTGGGCGGCAATCTTAAATTCAATGACCTTAGGCCAATTTTCCATCACTCTTGTAAGCCTCGATAATATCTGCAATTTCCCCTGCAATATCCTGCTTGGGTTGGAAATTGAGAATGCGATGCGCTTTTGAAATGTCATATGCGCGATTTTTGATAAAGAATCCGACGCGGCGCCGAAAAATCGGCGGCTCAATTCCCAAGGGCTTGCAGACAATTTCCGTGGCATGCGCCAAAAGCATCATAGGCCCAACCGGCACACGCAAACTTGGTTTGGGTTTGCCCAGCTGATCGGCGATCTCGTTTGCGATATTGCGCAATGACACATATTCTCGCCCGCCAATCAGGAAAGCCTCATTGTTGACGTCGCTTTCCATCGCCTGCCGGAACGCCGCCGCCAAATCGCGCACATCAACCCAATGGTGCAGCGTGCCGCCATCACCGACAAAGAAGAAACGCCCTTTTTGGATCATGCGGAACATTTTGAGCGTCCGGTCATCGCCCGGCCCCCAAATCATCGTCGGCCGCAGCACAACGCCAGCCATACGACCATCCGCAAAATACTCTGAGGCGATCTCCTCACCGGCAAGCTTGGTTTCCTGATAGATATCGCCGGGCTTGAAGGGGTAGTCTTCGGTTGCCGGAGGGTGATCAATGTCACTGTGCACACCGTTGGTGGAGCAATGAATGATGCGCGGCACCCCGGCCGCAATCGCCGCTTCAAAAATGCGCCGCGTGCCCTCGGCATTGATGTCATAGAAAGTCTCATCCGGCAGCCCTTCTTGCCGGAAAATACTCGCCAGATGATAGATGCCAGCCACCCCTTCCACGGCCGCAGGCAGGCTTTCAGGTTGCGCGAGATCCGCGACAACCACCTCATCTACCAGAGATTTTAACGCCTCCGCCTGCGCGGGCTTGCGCACCATCGCCCGCACTTTGACACCAGCGCCTTTCAGGTGCCGCACGAGATGCTCTCCCACAAAACCCGCGGCACCTGTGACGAGATAAATTGGCTCCGAGCTCATAAATTCGCACTCCTAAAAATCAATTCTCAAAAGCAGATCCGTAATATCTGCCCCAAAACTTAAACGACCTGCGGCGCAGTTTCGTGAACCTTGTCCTCAAATATGGAAAGCAGTCACGCTTTTGGCCGACAGAATATCCCCTTCTCAATGTGTCCGAACTGTGGACGACGCGACACTCCACGGCACGGATTCACCAGACAGAATCCGACCGGCCGCAGACGGATCACCAAAATTCGGAACCTTGCGACAGTCTTCCGGCAGCTCCATATGCGCTTTGTGCCGCCAGCCAACCATCGCCATCCCCCGGCCGGTCTGCAGCGACACACTCAAATCCGCGCTCCGCGCCTCCTGCAGCAGACGCAAAATATTGCCATTGCGAGCACCCGCCTCGTTTGTGACAAAAACACCTACGGGATGGCAAAACACCACCAGACGGAAATCAGCATAGTCTCCAATCAACGGCCGTCCGGTGCGCCGATCCACCGAAAAAGGCGGTGCATCAGGACTGACGCTATAAAGCAGCTCGGAGAATCTGGGCTTGTTGTAAGCGAGATCAAAGTCCCCCAGCCATTCCACAGCCCGCATCTCCTCGTCCGTGACAATCAAAGGATTGTCCGCCAGCCAGGGTGTCAAAAACGCCTCCGCGCCTTCCCACTGCCAGCGCGTCTTACCCAGCAGCATGTTCTCATCTTGGCCCAGGATCAGCTTGGCGCTGCGTGGCAGGGCGGGATTGGCAAAGATCAAAAAGCCCGCGCTGATCCCCAAAACCGCAAATGCCAGAGGCTTTTTCAGCACTGCTGGCACAAAATTGCCCGACGCCTCCGTCGCGCTGGTCTTCAGGAAACGCCAAAACACCGGCAGCACCGCCTGCAAGCCAATGCCCCATAAAACAAAGAAAAACGGCATCGTCGGATAGAGGTAGCGAATGTTTTTCAGACCGCCAAACGACTGCAGCAGAAAGGTGGTGACAAAAAGCGCGAGACAAAACGAGGCCGGCATAAAATTGGCCCGCAGCGCAATCAGCGCAATCACCGGAAACAGCGTCCAGAAGGTCGGGTAATTGTCGCGGAAATTGCGGTGATAAAACGTCGTATCATCCACATGCGGCCAAGGTTCCCAGTTGTAAGTGGTCCAAAGCCAGTTGATTTCCTCCGACGCCACACCGCTGAGAAAGAAGATCGCCAGGCCAAGCACGATAGCACCATTGAGCCACCAAAGCATGGGGTACCGGCGCAGCCAGCCAGGCATATAAACCACCAGCACCCACAGCAGGATCGCCCCGACGCCAAGCGCGGTCAGCATCTGCAAATCCAGCGCCACAAGGAACGCAACAGCCGCCGCAACCAGCGCCGCCGCGCGCCAGATCACAGAAGAAATCTCCGTCAGCGCGGTGTAAACCAGCAAGGCGCCCGCCACAAAAAGCACACCTTGGGCGGAGTAGAACCGGATGTACTGGGAAACCTCAATGCCGTTGGGCCAAAACAGTAAAAAGCACAGCGCAATCAGCGCCGCGACGCGCCCGCTAACGTGATAAGCCCAAGACACAATAAGCGCCACCAACAGCGCGCCCGGGATCACCGACGGAATCAGCCGCGCCGAAAAGGCCGATTGCTCACCAATCACGTCAAAACTGAAAGCTATGAACTGCGAAAACCGGGCGGCACGGTCATAGATCCCGTCAAGCACCGTGAAGGTCTGATTTTCCTGCCAACTCACCGAGGGCAAATACTGATAAAGCTCATCATAGATCAGAGGATGGTTGATCAGCCCCACCCGGGTGAGCATCGCCATCACAAACGAAATCAGGCCAATTCCCAGAAGTCGCAGCAGGTGCGATTTGGTGTCATCCCGACCGGGCCGCGCAGTATTTTCTTCTAAACTTCCAAACACAATTCACTTCCTTGGATCGCCCAAGAAAATAACGGACGACCAAATGCTTCGTCTTCAGGCGGCATCCCAATAACCGCACCCCCAAAAGAAATTCAGCAATATATAATCAGAATATTCGACCAAATATCATATGCATACATGTTGTTTTGTCTTTGGTTGATGATAGCTCGAGTGTTGCTTTCCCGCATGCAAAATTGCGTGAACACCCAAAATTACAACTCCGCTACCCCCCAAATCATCTGACTGAATTCCGGATTTTCAATATTCAAACAGATGCCCCTTAGGGACCACAACAGCCATGTGCCCGCACATGCGTCGCCAACTCCTCAAAACAAAAAACAAAATTGAACAAATGCAGAAAAATACACGTTAAAGAATATACTATTTCTTACCGTCTTCCCATCATTTTTGCCAGTCAAATATGGCGATCACCCGTTTCCGCGCATTTCATGCCTTGAAAAAACACCGCTGCACAAAAGCTGCGCAAATTGACTTTTTCAGGCCTGTTTGAACGTCCCAATCGCTTCCAGAAGTGTCTTGCGGCGCATCAAAATGGTGCCGCCAAGTCCCACCACAAGCAGCCCCCCGGACAATAGAATTTCCACAACATGACCCGGCTCCCAGAGTGTACGCAGCCCAATATGGGCGCAGACCAGACCTACCGAAAGCAGAAGCGGCGCGGCGATCGCATTGACGCAATCTGCCAGGCTGATCGGCACGATTTTCTGCGCCAAAATCCAACCACGCGGCACAATGACCAGCCCCCAGACCGTGATCACCGTCGCCACGCCGAGCACATCCGAGAATGCAGCGGCGCAGAGTACCATAACCGTATAGAGGACCGCGGATTCCGTCATAAGGCGCACATGCAAGTCGGTGCGATTGGTCGCCCGGAAAATACAGGACAGTAAAACCACCGCAATTGCCTCAAATGTCAGCCCTGCAATCGACAAGGCAAAAATCGGTGCAACCTGCGCCCAATCATCTGAGAGCACCACGGTAAACACCGCCGTCCCCGCAGCCGCTGTCACGGCCAGAATGGGAAACAGAACCGTCGCCATCAGGTTCATCGCGCTGAGATAGATGTCGACCAGCCGCTTGGGATCATGCTGAGCCTTCGCCATACGAACGTAAACAATCGTGGACGCTGGTCCAACGAGCCCAAACTGAGGCAATTTGGAAAATCGAGCGCTCATGGAGAACAGACCCAGTGCCGCCTCCCCGTTGAACTTCCCGATACTCATCACCGCTGACTGCGCTTTGACAGCCGAAATGGCCGACACAATCAAAGCATTTCGGGCAAACTCAAGGTGCGGCCTCACCAGAGCGGGGCGGAATACCCGCGTGGGGCGAAACTCGGACAGGTACAGAATACCGGCCAATCTGACCCCGGCCAGCGCCAGCTGTTGCGCGACAAGCGCCCAGACACCGGCGCCGAGCACCGCAAGTATCACCACCGCGCCAAGGCTAAACACCGTGGTGATGGTCTGCACCTTGGCAATGCCTGTGTAATTTTCCCGCCGCTCGATCTCTGCGTTGGGCGTGGCGGCAATGGCCTGCATCAGAGGCACCACCGACAGCGCCGCGATGATCTTCACCAGCTCAGGCTGCTCAAAAAATGACGCCCAAAGCGGCGCGGCCAGCAGAATGATAGCCATCAAACCGCCCCCCACCATCACAAGCAGCCAGAACACACTGACCCATTCGTCATGGTCATACTCCGGCGTCCGGATCAACGACCGCCCAAGCCCCGCATCGCTCAAAACGCTGCAAAAGACGATCAGAGACATCGCCATGGCAATCAGGGCAAACTCATCCACCGTGAGATAACGCGCCACCACCGGCAAAACCAAAATCTGCGACAACGCCAGAAACAGGCGCGCAGACACAAGCGAGCCGACGTTGACAAAAAATCCCTTGGTGGAATGGCCGGTGTTGCCGTTTTCAGAGCCCATAGCGGATCAGTCCAGCTTGATCACATCTGCCCAATCATAGACCAGGATCGCATCACTTGGGGTCGCTTTTGCCAACCACTCATGCCGCGCGAAACTTGGCCAGCATTGGGTCGTGTTTCGAAAGGCGACCGGCACATAGGCCGCCCGAAAATCCGCATCCGAATACAGCCCGTCAAACGCGCTGTCCGCATGTGACCAGAACGCCAGCCCCTGATCTTTTGTGCAGGCCCGGTTGAAGGCGGCAAGCACATCCGGCTGGTGCTTCCAGAATGTCGGCTTGTCAAAACTCGCGTGGTTGCGCATCCCGATCTTCACGGGATTGGCATGCGCCATCTCAACCCAGTTCAGCCCAAGCAGATCATAGATGTGGCCGTCATACGCCAGCGCAATGCCGCCGGCCGGACCCACACCAATTGAGGGGCGCGGCTCCACCTCATTCAGGAACGCGCCAAAATCGAGCCCCTGCTCCACCAGCACATATTCTTTGCGGATATCAAAGCGTGATTGGTAATATTGCCCCCAGCCAATCAACATGATGCCAAGCGCAGCAACCGCGCCGGCCACCTTCGCCGCACCAAGGGTTGTGGAGGGCATCCCAGCCCCCAAAGCAACCAGAAGCGCCAGCGCAATTGGCAGCAACGGGGCCACCGGCTGATAGAACCGCCAGAGCACAAAGTGATCGCCACCAAGCGCCGCATAGGTCATCAGCAGGCCAAAAATGGCCGCGGCTGCGACGATCAGCGCGCGCGTGCCGGGGCGGCTGTGCCGCGCCTCAAACAGCGCCCAAAAGGTCAGCCCCAGCCAGATCATCACCAAAATATCCGTGAATGGGCTGCGCAGCAGGAAATCAAAGAGATATTTCATCCCGTCCGCCAGCCCCTGCAGCCGGTCAGAGGAAACCTTGGCATAAAAAGTGTTGGGGAACGGCTGGCCAAAATAGCTCAGCCGGAAAAAGGTGACCGCCACAAAGGAGCCGCCCGCCGCGAGGACAGACAGCCCCAGAACGCGCCAGGACCGCAGCGAGAGCAAAAAGCTCAGACAGATCAGCCCCACTGCCACCAAAATACCTTCAGGACGCACCAAGGGCATCAATGCGGCTGCCAGAACCAGCCCCAGCCCGTTGCCGGGGCCAAAGTCGTCCTCCACCCGCTTGGCCAGCAGAAACACCAGCCAAATCACCATCATAGACCACAGCGCCAGCTCCATCATGGTCCAGACCGACCACATGAAATACCCCGGGCTGGCCATCAGGAAGAGCGCCATGGTCCACAGCGCCGGTCCGGTTGGCACGTCCAGCCAATCGGTCAGCGCCCGCACCAGACGCAGCGTGATATAGACCGCGCCCAGTGCAAACAGCGCACATAATCCGATGATCAGAAACTCCGGCGTGGGCGTCAGACTATAGGCCACCGTCAGTATGCTCATCCACAGAAACGCGGTGGAGCCTTCGACCTTTTCGCCGCCCACGTTGTAGACATACCCCGCCCCATTGGCGACGTTTTCAGCATAGGATCGGGTGATCGCCGCATCATCAATGCCAATGAACGGCAGACCGCCAGACAGAAACCACGCCAGCGCCGCCCCAATGCAGGTCAGCCCGAAGGCCAGTATAAAATCTTGGAATTTATGTGGCTGATACATCTGCCGTCCGATCTCTTCAAAATTTGGTCTTCATAAAAATACGTTCGGGCAGATGCGTGACCACGCCCATCAGCGCGCGCCAGCGCATGTCGTAATAGACAAGCTTGCCCTTCTCCATCGCCGCCACAACGCGCTCGGCGAATGGCTCTGCGTCGGTGGTCAGCGGCCCGGGCAGATCCATCCCCTCCGTCATCGCGGTGCGCACAAAACCCGGCTTCACCGTCATCACATGCAGACTGCTGGCCGCATATTTCTGCCGCAGGCCGGAAAGATAGGCCGCAAACCCCGCCTTGGCGGAGCCATAGACATAGTTTTTGGCCCGCCCGCGATCACCGGCAACAGAGCCTATGCCTACAATATGCCCGCCCCGCCCTGAAGCGGACATCTGCGTCGCCACCCGCTCCAGAAACAGGCACGGCGCGAGGAAATTGCTCTCAACAATCAGCCGGGTCGCCGCGCTGTCCCCCGCATCCGCCTCCTGGTCACCCAGCACACCGATGGCGCAGATAACGATGCCCGGCTTCATCGGCAGACTTTCAAGAAAGCTCTGATGCCCCGCCACATCCAGCACATCAAAATCATGCGCGGACACCTCCACGCTGTGCCGGATAGAGATATCGGAGACATCCGCCTCCAGCCGCTGCGCATTGCGCGCGGCCAGCATAATGGGATGCCCGCGCTTGGCCAGCGCGACGGCAATGCCACGGGCGATGCCGGACCGGGCACCAAGGATCAATGCGGGGGTGTCGGCAGGTGTCACAGGTTCAGCCTCTGGGATTGCATAGATTGAAAAAGCCCGCGCGCACCGGATTGGGCGCGCAGATCACGAAACGCAGGCAAGCCCTCGGCATATCCTGCCTCAAGCATCGGCTGGCTCATGCGGCTGTCCTTCGCCATATAAAGACGCCCGCCATGTTCCGTTGTGATCTCATCAAGCGCGGTCATCAGGGTCAGCGCGCGCGGCGACAGCTGGAAATCAAGCGCCAGCGTGTAGCCTTCCATCGGAAACGACAGAGGGCGCTGCGGCGCGCCGGGGCCAAACCGCTTCAGCACCGCTAGGAAAGAGCCAAGCCCCGCATCGGAAATCGCGGTCAACAGCTTGGTCAGCCCGGCCTCAGACTCAGCCAGCGGCAGCGCACATTGATACTGCGCAAACCCGCCGCGCCCATAAAGCCGGTTCCACTCAAGGATCGCATCCAGCGGATAGAAATACCGGTCATAGTCAACGAGCTGCGGTGCGAGATTTTGAGAATTCTTCTTGTGATAGAGCCGGTTAAAAGCGCGAATGGTGTAGGTGTTCAGCGCCCAGGACGGCGCATCCATCGGCATCCGCTGCTTTTTGCGCAGGGGGATATCAAACGGCAGATCCCGCTGGGCCGCAGCCAATTCCTCAGGCGCAGCATGCTCTCCCAGAAACACCAGCGAGCGCCCACGATGGGCGCCTTTGGCCAAACAGTCGATCCAGGCCACGGAATAGGTCACATCGTTGTGGGTCTCAAAAATCTCAATCGCGTCAGCGAGGTTTTCCGCCACATGGGTGGTCTGCCGCACCCAACCCGAAGGGATCGACAGCAGCTTGGTGCACACCGTCAGGATATGCCCCGTCAAGCCATTGCCGCCAATCGTGGCATGAAACAGCGCGGTGTTCTCCTCAGGCGAACAGCGTCGGATCTGCCCGTCCGCGCAATAAAGATCAAACCACAGAACGTGATCGCCAAAGCTGCCCACCTTGTGGTGGTTCTTGCCGTGCGCATCCACCGCGATCAGCCCCGCCAGCGAGACAAATTTTGTCCCCGGCGTCACCGCAGGAAACCAGCCGCGCGGTACAAACACGTCCAGAATTTCGGTGAGGCTCAACCCCGCTTCTGCCACAAGCGTGCCGGTGTCTTCATCAAAAGACAGGATCCGATTGCGCGCTGTGCCCAGCAATGTGAGGTCCGGGTTCATGGCAATATCGCCATAAGAGCGGCCAAAGCCGCGCGCGATCATGCCCTTGCCCGCAGCCACTGGCAGCGCGTCAAACCCTGCCGGATCAAGCGGCGCCGTCGCGCACTTGCGCTGCGGCCAGCGTCCCCAGCCTGAGAGCGTCTGCGTCTTGATCATGCATGCCCCCCCACGCCAGCCGCAGGGGTAAACACAAACCGCTTGTCCAGATGATACTTGCAGAAATAACCGACGCTCAGGCCGAGCACGGCCCCCGCTTCCCGCATCAGATCCGTCTGCCAGATCAACCAGAACCCATATTCCGAGCCCCAGAAAATCACCGTCGTGATCACCCCCATCAGGGTGTAGAGACCAAACTTCCGGCTCTGCGCCTCCTTGGAGGCATCAAAAAAGATCCAGCGCTTGTCGAGGTGAAACTTCACCACCAGCCCGACAACCGTGCCGACAAAAATCGCCAGCGGCACCCCCAAACTGCCTTCATAAAACGCCAAGGACAGGCGCTGCGTCAGAAGGTTGGCGATGGTCGCCACCACCGCAAACGCGCTGTAGCGGGTGACAAGTTGCGTCAGTGTCATAGCTGCGCACTCGCCAGAAACACCGCGCCGCAGGCGGCAAAGACAATCAGGCTCACCTTATCTTTGAGAGCAAAAACAATGGGATCGTCATCCATCTCTCCGCGATAGGAGATGATGGCCACGCGATTGATCCAATAAAGCAGCATCATGCACACCAACCAAAGAAGCTTTGGTTCCGAGTATAGGCTCGCCACATTGGAGTTGGAGACATAAAGCGCCAGGATCACCACCGAACAATAGCCGGAAGCCAGCATCGCCCCCAGCACCACAGGCAAATCGCCCACGCTGTATCCGCGCCCATCGGTGCTGTCCAAATCCCGCGCTTCCAGATCCTTGAGCTCGGAAATTCGCTTCACCGCGGCCAGCGCAAGGAAGACAAACATCGAAAAGGCCAGAAGCCACTCAGACAGCGGGATGCCACTGGCCGCGCCACCGGCCACAATCCGGATCGTATAAAGCGCACCAAGCGTCCAGATATCGATCATCAGCTTGCGCTTGAGCACCAGAGAATAGGCAAAGGTCAGCGCCACATAGCCCACCAGTACCAGCGCAAAGGCCGAGGGCAGGAAGGCCGCAATCACCATCGCCGTCAAAAACAGCGCCGCCGAGTGCACAACCCCATGGGCGACGGGAATGGTGCCCGCCGCAAACGGGCGTTTGCATTTTCGCGGGTGTTGCCGGTCCACATGCAAGTCGAGCATATCATTGATCAAATAGATGCTGGAGGCCGCGAGACTGAAGGCACAGAAGGCAAAGAACGACGGCAGCAGCATCGACATCTCATGCGCGGCCAGCGCGGGCACAAACACCAAAAGGTTCTTCAGCCACTGATGCGGCCGCATCGCCTTGAGGTAATGGCGCGCTTTGCGCGTCGCGCTTTCATCGCTATTCCCGTCCAGATGGGTGACCTCGACATCCATCGCATCCACACGCGCACGCACCGCCGGCTTGGCCCCGATGGTGATCGCCTTGCGCGCCTTGGGCCAAACCTCAAGGTCGGCGCTGGAATCTCCGATATAATCAAAGCCCCGCTCGCCAAACCGATCCACAAGCCATTGCGCCTTGGCGCTGCCCGCAAGATTGCGCTGCGCATCCGAGCCAATCGCCTCGTCAAACAGCTCCAGCTGATCCCCGATCAGGCTCACCTGTCTGTGGTTTGAGGCCGACACCAGAAGCACCTGCCGCCCGCTCTTTCTGGCCGCAGAAATCTGCGCCAACACATCCTCGCGCAGCGGCACGCTGTCGGCATCAACCACCATTTCGGCGGCCAGCTTGTCTTTGAATTGCGCTTTCCCCGCAAACAGCCAAGAGACAATCTGAGGCAATTTTGCAGGCTGCTTTGCAATCAACAGCAAAAGCGCTTCGTGCATCGTATCTGATTTGGTCAGCGTGCCGTCCAAATCAACGACCAACGGTATGTCCACAGTATCAGACATGTCAAATTCAAGAGCGTCCGCAGATCCGCGCTGTGCTCCTATCGTCGTCATAATTTAATCCAAAACCAAAAAAGTCTAAAATCTAAAAGTAGGAAACCCCAAGCTCTATTCTAAACCAAGCGATAGCTGTTCAAGAAAGCGCAACTTGGCTCTCAGAGTTGCCAAAATATCGATTTGCGCAATATCCAGTCATTTAGAAACGCCGCAGAGCGGCAAATGGCCCGCCATCCACAGCAAGTTGGCGCAGGAATACGCACCCGCCCTCACCCAAAATGGTTCGAAGCACTGACCAATAATACACGTGTTTTCTTATCCCCGTTCTAAGGCGTTACCATGCGGCCATCCGCACGCACATAACAGCCGAATTATTCGATTTTTTTGCGGCATCGCATCAAAAAGTGAGCTATCGATTTGTGGCTCAATTCCACAATCAGCAACAGCGTCCTACCTGGGCCACCCCGCGGCCGATTTCGGCAAAAGATTTAGGCTGCTGGCAATCAAGTTTTTGACAGGCCGAGAAAAAGTACCGTCAACACCCATGGGTGGGCCTCATAAATTAAAGAATCAATACTTTAATATTTAGCCCAAGCCTTGTGATGGGCCTAGCTTTATCCTGACAACAGTAATTCTGAGCCGCGACTCGCCAAAAAACGCGGCATGATTGCCGCATATCAGCAGCCCCATTCACAGGAATATTGAAACGCACACCATTGGATCGAACATCAGGAAATCAGATCCATTTGCGCAGAAAGATCCGCTTTCTGCGCCGCATTGGAAAGCCGATCCAAAACCAGCGAGATCTCCTCGCTCCGCGCCTCTTCGCTCCAACCCAAAAGCGCTGCCATTTCGCTGACAACCACCTCAAATTGCTGCGCGCTCATCGCGCCCAGCACCAGATCATTTGTGCGCCTGAGCAGCACATCACTCAGCCGGAAAGCCTGCGTCTCGTCCACATGCTGGTGCACAAAGGCCCGCAGCTGCGCCTCCGTCATCCCTGCAATCTCATGCGGCATGTTTTCATAGTCCGGCAAGTCCACGCTGCGCGTCTGGCAGGGGCGCGCCTTTGCCTGTGCGCCCAACAGCTGATCAACCGTCTGCTCCGCCACCAGCCGCGCGGTGGTCCATTTCACGCTGACAATGCTGAAAAGCCCGACAATCCCATCCACGATACCATGGTCAATAATCTCACTTTCGTGCAACGGCACCGCCTCCGCACCCTCTTCCTGCATCGCAGGTGCCAGCCCCGCATAGCTGTAAAGCACATCCTCAGGCGACAGCCCCAGCTCCGGGTAGACCTCATTAAACTCCTCTGCAAAATCAGCCACATCACCCGGCCCAACCCGGTCATCCACCTCTCCCCCCTCATGCGCCACATGGGTGGTGCCGATCATGGTTTTGCCCTGCCAGGGCACCACAAAAAACATGCGGTTGGCACTGTCGACCTTGGAGTCAGAGGCGCGGTTGCTGCGCACAGCCACCCCATGCGGCAGCGCCGGCTTGCAGGTCACCAAATTCATGCTTTTGACCAGCCCAAGCTGCATCGAAAGCTGCGCTTCATCCGCACCGTTGATCCAGCTCGCCGCCCAGGGGCCGGTTGCGTTGACAACCGCGCTTGCCTGAATGTCAAAACACGCCCCGCTGCGCATGTCCTGCGCCTTGACGCCAGCGATCACCTGCGGATCATCCTCCCGAAACAGCGGCGCGTCTGCGGTCACATAATTGGCCACCGAAGCCCCATGCTCCGCCGCCTGCTGCAACATCTGCAGCACCGCCTTATCCGCCAGCGAGACCTGCGCATCCATCCACATCGCCCCGCCGCTTAAGGGTTGATCCTCCATGCCCGGCACCATGTCACGATAGCGCTTCGCCCCCAGAACACGCCCCTTCGGCGCCTTAAGTCTGCGCCCGTCTTTTAGCGCCACACAGGCATTGAGGAACTCATAAAGCGCCACCCCAATGCCAAGCGCGGCAGGCCCCCGCATGCCAAACCCGTAAGCCGGCATCAAAAACCGCATCGGCTGCACCAGATGCGGCGCAGTCTGCAGAAAAATCTGCTGCTCACGGATCGATTCAATCGCCCGCTTGAAATTGAGATGCTGAAGATAGCGGATGCCGCCGTGAATGGTCTTCAGGGAGTTGTGGCTTGTGGCGCTGCAAAAATCGGCCCGCTCCACCAGCGCCACGCTCAACCCGCGCAGCGCCGCATCCCGCGCCACACTGGCCCCCAGCACACCGCCGCCCACAACAACCAAATCAAACTGCCGCGTCGACAGCTCTGACAAATCACGTTTCATAAAGTCACCAATGGTGCACGAATCTATTAAAAACGGCCACTTAATCAAATAACCGCCTTTGATAAGACGCAATTTCCCACCGTTTGTCATGCTGCCAATTGCCGCGCTGAGGAATTGAGGCATCACCTGCGTGACCACATCACCACACTCTGCGCAGGCATCTTGCGAGGCGCGCTTTTTTGGTGCTACGCAAATCAGGCTTGGGTTGTTTATGGGGGACGCTGGTGGAAAGTGAGCGCGACACTCTTAAAAAAGACCGCGTCGTTGATGCGTTAAACGACGACAGCTCTGCCCTGCAAAAATATCAGAAATTCTTTGTCGGCAATTCCAGTTTCAGCGCCTTTCTGCGGTATGAGTTTGCCATGATGTTTGCGGCTGGCACACGCGGCGCTTTGGGCTTCTTTCTCAGAAAACACCTATTCCCCGGCCTATTTTCCAAGACCGGAAAAGGCGTCAATTTTGGCCGCAATATCTCTTTGCGCTGCCCCACCCGCATGACGCTGGGCGACAGCGTGACCATTGATGACGGCTGTGCGCTTGATGCGCGCGGCGCGGCCTCCGCCGATGATTTTTCCATTGGACCGCGCACCCTGATTGCGCGCGACACCGTGCTGCTCGTGAAAAACAACCACCTGCGCATAGGCGCGGATTGCTCCATCGGCAGCCAGTGCAATCTCAGCGGTGTGTCAGGCATTGAAATTGGCGATCACTGCATCATCGCAGGCCAATGCTACTTCGGCGGCGGGCGCTACAAAATGGCCCTTGGCGAAGGCCCCATGGTGACGCAAGGTTTAGAAACCAAAGGCCCTGTGGTCTTGGGAAATGACGTCTGGGTCGGCGCGCATGTCTCTATTCTGGATGGAGTCCGCATCGGCGACGGCGCGGTGATTGCAGCGGGTTCGGTGGTCACCAGCGATGTGGAAGACAACGCCATAGTCGCGGGTGTTCCTGCCCGCGTTATCCGCCACCGCAGCTGATCTGCGCCGCCACCCTACGCCGGATGGCCCTTTTCCAAATCCGTGCATCCCGTTTGGGCGTTTGAGCCGCACCGATGTATCAAAACCACGCCCCCGCGTGCTTTCTGGCGCAAACCGCTTGCCACAAACCGCTACCACGACCTAACGTGGCCCTAGATTTTAGAGAGGGCCTCGCCCTCAAATTTTGACATAGCATATTGTGAAGACGAGATGATTATTGACGCTCGCAGCTTACCTGACGGCGAGGTTATCGACGCCGACATCTGCATTGTCGGCGGTGGCCCTGCGGGCATCACCCTTGCACTGGAACTCTCTGGCTCCCCTCTAAAAGTTGCCCTGATTGAAAGCGGCGGCATCTATTATGAGGATGAAACCCAGCAACTCTACAAGGGGCCGAACCTCGGCTTTCAGTATGACCCGCTGGATGAGGCCCGCCTGCGCTTTCTCGGCGGCTCTTCAAACCACTGGAGCGGCCACGCCATGCGCCTGGCACCGGTGGATTTTGAGGTGCGCGACTGGATGAAATGGTCCGGCTGGCCCATCACCTATGAGGACGTCGCCCCGTTTTATGACCGCGCACAACCCTATTTCGAGCTTCATGAAGAGCGCCCCTATGACATCGCCTATTGGGCAGATCGTCTTGGCTTTGACCTCTTTGACCTCAACCCGGATCTTCTGGAAAACGTCTCCATCAACCAAAGCCCGCCAACGGCATTTGGCTATACCTATGAGGATGCGCTCCGGGCGTCTGAGAATGTCACGGTGTTTCTCAACGCCAATGCGCTCAACATCGACAGCACCTCCACCGCATCCGAAATCACGGGCATTGAACTTGCCTGCATCGACGGCCCAAGGCTGCGTTGCGAGGCCAAGCGTTATGTCCTCTGCATGGGCGGTATTGAAATCCCGCGCCTGATGCTTCTGTCAAACAAGGTGCAAAACACCGGAATTGGCAACGGCAATGACCTTGTGGGCCGTTTCTTTGCAGACCACGCCGCCATCCGTCCGGCAGCGCGCATTCTGGCGGGCCGCAACGCCCCCAACATCGATCTTTACGCCGAGCCTTACGAGTTTGACGATGTGGGCGGCATGTTTGCGGCCATTGTGCCGTCAGATGATCTGCTCCGGCGCGAACAGATCGCCAGCTTCATCTTCCACATGTTCCCGGCGGCGCGCTCCCCCGGCGATCTGGCCATTGGCCAGCTTACCAAACAGCTCCGCGGCAAGGGCAACGGCCTTGCGCCGCATATCCAGAACGTGCTGACCGATCTGGATGGCGCGGTCAACGGCATCTGGCGGCGCGCCCTTGATACAAGGGACGATCTGATCACCCGCGAATGGGTTGGCCCGTGGCTTGGGTTTGAATGCGTGCCAAACTACGACAGCACCGTGCATCTGGTGGAAGAAACAGACCGCTTCGGCCAGCGCCAGATCGCGCTGAACTGGCAGCTCACAGATCAGGAAATGCGCACAGTCAAACGCGCGACAGAACTGCTTGCCTCAGAGATCAGCCGCACAGGCGCAGGCCGCGTCTGGACCGATGTGCTCAGCGATGACTATGACTGGCCGAGCTTTGTCGCCCGCGGCAAACACCACTGCGGCACCACCCGGATGTCGGTGGGGCCTGAAACCGGCGTGGTGAATGCCGATTGTCAGGTGCATGGCATCAGCAACCTCTTCATCAGCAGCTCATCTGTGTTCCCAACCAATGGCTACGCCAACCCGACCGTGACAATCGCTGCCCTGTCGATCCGCATGGCAGACAAATTCAAAGCCGACGCACGCGCAGGCACCCTGTAAGGAGGGCGAAAACATGAAACGACGTGACTTGCTTCTGGCCGCCGCCCTCAGCCCGGTGGCCTCGCTCGCCAAAGCCATGCCCAATCCCTCTCTGGATGCGCTCAAAGAGATCGGCCGCGCCGCACTTGCGCAAGGTGCCGTTCCGGCGGACCCTGCGACCTTGCGCGCCGCACTTGGCTTACTTTCCCACGCGCACCTGTCAGATCACACCGGATCCCTAAACGCGAAAGTCGCGGAGGATTTTGCCGCAGGCGCCACCGTTCAGGTCGATGGCTGGGTGATGAGTGAGACCGAAGCCTGCGTCTGCGCATTGATCGCTTTGCAGGAAGAAAGGGCCTGACATGCGGGTATTGATCCTTCTGATTCTGATCGCCGCCTGGGGTCTCTTCCTGTCCGTTTTTGTCCCTGGAAGCCTCTATTCCGGCACCGTGATCGGCGCGCTTATTGTGACTCTGTGTTTTCTTTTATTCGGCCGCAAACGCCGCAATGGAAACAAAGCCAATTAAGCCAGCGGTATTGTCCAATTCCACAGCGGTTTTTGCCTATTTTCACTGCCGAAGGTGTTGCGTGAACGTGTCACCTCACTCCGCAATTGCCACAGCCCACAGCGGTTGCTAGAGTTTGAGCCAATTCGAAGGCATTTTGCTTTAGGTATTTTTAATTCTTTTGTTTTGGTCAGGAGTCATACTTTGACCGTTAAATACTCTGTCATCGTTCCAATTTTGAACGAGGAAGAAAGTGTGGGACTGCTCTACCAGAAAGTCGCCACCGTTTTTGATGAGTCCAAACTGTCTTTTGAGCTCATCTTTGTTGACGACGGATCCACCGACAGCAGCTTTGAAAAGCTCTCGGAGCTTTCCGCAGAAGACCCGCGTGTGGTGGTGCTGAAGTTCCGCAAAAACTACGGACAGACCGCGGCGATGATGGCGGGCATTGAATATGCGCGCGGCGAGGTTCTGGTCACCATGGATGGCGATCTGCAGAACGATCCCGCAGACATTCCCATGATGCTGGCCAAGATTGACGAAGGCTATGACATGGTCATCGGCTGGCGCATCAACCGTCAGGACAAATGGCTGTCACGTAAGTTGCCCTCGATGATTGCCAACCGTCTGATCGGCAAGGTCACCGGCCTGCCGGTAAAAGACAACGGCTGCTCCCTCAAGGTCTACCGCGCCAACACCATCAAGCGGGTGCCGCTCTATTCCGATATGCACCGCTTTATTCCGGCGATGACATTGCCCGTGGGCGCGCGCATTGCCGAAGTGGGCGTGCGTCACCATGCCCGCCAATTTGGCGAGTCCAAATATGGCCTGTCGCGCATTTTCAAAGTGCTGCTTGATCTGATTGCGATCAAAACCCTGCTGATGTTTTCGCGCAAACCCATGCGGCGCTTCACCGGACTGTCCGTCACTTTTGCATTTTTGACCTGCCTCTTTGCTTGGCCCATCGTCTTTGGCCCCGGCGCTGCTGAAACCGGCAGCGTCATGGTCTTTACATCCGTGGCCATGCTCTGCGGCTCTCTGTCCCTTTTCTTGTTTTTGGTCGGCGTGGTCTGTGCCTTGGTGCACCGCCAGATTGGGCCCGACAAATTGTATTGGCTCGGCGGCCATTCCGTGACCGCGCTGCCGAATGGAGAATAAAATGATTCACAGTCAAAATACCCATGACGCAAAAGCGGCAAGCGAACTTCTCACGGTGATTGTCACCGCCGATGGGGATGGCAAAGGGCTGAAAGAGTTGCTGTCTGATTTCCGCCCGGTGCTTGATGCCCGCCCCGAGCCTTACGAACTGGTTGTGGTCTATGAGCAATCCTCGTCGGGCATCACCCAGGCGCTCAGCGCGCTACAAGACAGCTGGCCCAACCTCAAATCCATCGGCCAGCGCCCTTGGGCCGGCGAAGACTCGGCCATCAAACACGGCATTGGCCAGGCGGTGGGCGATATCGTCCTCACGCTGCCATCATGGCGCGAAATTGAGCCCGGCTCCATCAATGCGCTGCTCGATGGGCTTGCCGACGCCGATATGGTGGTGGGCAAACGTGACAAAGTAGATCGCAACGGCATCCAGAAATTCCGCTCTTGGGCCACCCACGGCCTGCTGCGCGCCTTGTTTCAACAAAGCTTCAGCGATGTGTTCTGCCGCGCCCGCGCCGGTCGGCGTGATGTGTTCCAGAAGGTCTCTGAACTGGGCGTCCGCCAACACTTCCTGCCCCTGATCGCCGCCTCTGAAGGCTATAAGGTCAAAGAGGTTGATGTGACGGTGATGCAAAACCTCAACGAACAGGACATCTACAAATTCAAACCCCACGCCCATGTCGGTGCGCTGGTGGATCTGATGACCCTGTTTGTCGGCCTGAAATACCTGCGCCGCCCCCTGCGGTTTTTTGGCTCTGTGGGCGTGCCCCTGATCTTGGTTGGCGCTTTGCTGACCACCTATCTGGTGATTGAGCGCCTGTTCTTTGGCGCGGCCCTCGCGGACCGCCCGGCGCTGGTGTTTGCGGTTCTGATGCTGGTGCTTGGCATCCAGATCGTTGCCCTCGGCCTCGTCGGGGAAATCATCATCTTCTCCTCAAGCCGAAGGTTGCGCAGCTACGAGATCGATCAAGTCCTGCGGGGCCGCCCGACCGCTGCAGAAGAGGCGGCCTCAGAACGCACCGCGCGCCCGCGCGATACAGAGACCCCACCACAGGGCGATCGCCAGCAGGCTGACATAAGAAGCGATATCGCGGACGCCTGACGCATGCAAATGGACGTCCTCAACCCGCAGCGTTGAGGGCGTCTCAAACACCCCTTTGACAGAGACGAGCGCACCTTCGCCCAGCGTTGTGTTTGTCAGCGCAATGCGCTCGCCGGTCCACACACGCAAATATGGCGCACCGTTCTCAACCACGATTCGGTTGCGATCAATGCCAATCTCCCGCCCCACGCGCTGGTCATATTCCGCCAACACTTTGGTAGAATGCACATTGGCCGCGAAAGCCCCTTTCTCCATCGCAAGTGGCGCACAGAAATAGACCGCCAACAGCACAACCGCAGCGCCTGCACGCCCGCCCCTCGGGCGCAGCAAATCGTCACCATTGGGCGCATCTCTAAAAACCATCCAGAACGCCACGCCAAGGCTCAGCCCATAAAGCGCATAGGTGGGCCAATCCTCCGGCCAGAACAGCCCGAAATTCAACGGCTCCCAATGCAAAGGCGCAAAAAGCAGCACGCCGTTGGCCCATTTTGTCTGCAGCGCATCCAATGCAAAATGCAGCAGCGCCCCAAGGGCCAATACATTGAAAACGCTCACGGCTCTCCGGCTGAACAGCGCCAAACAGGCGCAGAGCACCAGACTCATCAGCAGACTGCTTTGCGCCACCACATAGAGCCGCAGCTCAATCACAGGCACATCGCCAACGGCGTGCACCACCCGCTGCAAAATCCACGGCAGATCCGGGATCACACATCCCGCCAAAATCCATTTTGTGTCCGCCTGCGGCAGTCCAATCCGGGTGAGCAGCATCTGCGCGCCGATATGCCCCAAGGTGGCAGGCACGGCTCAGCCAAACCGCTTTCGCAACTGCATCCGCACCTGCGCCGCAACAAAGGCCGCCGGGGTCGTCAACGCTCCAAAACACGCCGGGGAGCGCTCAACCTGTCGCAACCAATCTGCCATGCTGCCAAACGGACGTTCCGGATCTATCGCGCAGTCCGCTACAAACCCGTAGCGCCCAACGGCCCGCTCCTGATTGGGCAACGGCAGCGGGTCTGACCCCGCCAAAACGCGCCAGCCGTGGGCTTCGGCTTCTGCCAGCAAGGCTGGCCGCTGCGCACCACGCATCCGCACGCCACTGTCCGCGACAAAGACCCCCGTATCGGTCGGCGGTTGCGAGACCAGCGACCGCACCACCTCGCCCCGCGCGCCCTGCCACTTGCCAAAGCCCCAGGGCAACACCACCAGCAGCCCCTGCCCGACCGCCGCGCTGATCACCTCTGCCAAGGGCGCCCCGTCAGGCGGTGCCACGGATGTCCCATGCAGCAAAACCTCAAGCCCTTCCTGCGTCACAACCTGGCGCCCGGCGACAATATATATGCGGCTCCCATCCGGCGCGCACGCCACCTTCGTCATCTCTTCTTGGGTTGGCGTGATTTCCCATTCTCCAGCCTTTTCGGGGAGAGAATCATAATAATCCACGCCTGATATCTCCGTGAGAAACAAAAAGCCGACGTCAGAATGACTGTTTCTCATTAACCCCATAGTCGACCGCGCATTATCGAGCGCCTTTTCAACGGAAAACGCGGAATGAATATGCACATGGCCATCAATATGGCAGCGTTTCAGACCGCCAGCAGCAGCCTCTATATCATTGTTATTCAATAGATTTGGCCCAAATAGAGACAATAATGTGTTTTCTCTATATCAGCCTCCGACGCAGGCGACGTCAATAAAAACCGCGCGAAATAGCGGCGAATTTCACGGCCAACCCCCACGCCCCGAACGCTACTCTTTTGGGTAGGTATCAAAACCCTGACTGGAAATTCACAAACCTCTAATTTTAAATGTTTTTTTAATAGATTATTAATACTTATTGACGCCGCTGAAATCTCCGTATCTTATTTGTGATGTGTCTGTGGGAAGGGTAATCAAACAGGCGGAATATCGGGGGAATTTAACAATTCCAAACCGCAGGACCATTTTTTGCCTGCATAAAATTTATACTTTTGCCTCTTTGATGTTCGGTCCATCAAAGCGGACCTATTTGTTTAACATTCGGCGCAATTCCGCTCTGAATCCCCGCTCCGCTGCTCTCCCGCTTATTTGGCGAAAAATACGCGTTTGTTGCGAGTAATTAGGGGGAATAAACAGTGTCATACTATTACCGCGAATATGAATGGACCGCTCTCAAAGAATCCGATCTTCTGGATCAGGGCGGCAACGGCTCCAGCATCGGCTGTGGCGATAAATTCACCATGCCGGACAGCGCCTCAGTCTGTCTCTCAACCAAAGACAACGATTACTTCCTCTCCGGCGACAACTGCCGCAATGAGCACGCCAACGACCGCTCCGGTCAGCAGGCCTATGTCGACGGTGAAAAAGTTGGCGGTCAGATGTATGCGGAAAGCTATCACGTGCTGAAAGGCTCTGATGGCCAGACCTACTACATGATCGAAATTGAAATCGAGGATCACAACGCCCCCGGCGCAGGCGACGATTATTTCAGCTTCTACGGCGCAGTGCCGCCAGAAGGCACCGAGCTGACCGTTGTCAAAACCTGCAACGTCAGAAGCAACTGGGTCGACTACAAATGCCTCAGCGCAGGCGAAAAGGTCGAAACCGGCGCGATCTCCGGCACCGTCTTCTGCGATGTGGACTGTGACGGCATCAATGGCGAAGTCACCGTCATCCCGGGCTGTGATTACACCATCGAAGCCGAAGACATGGCCAGCTATGGCTTCAAAACCGTCGAAGGCGCGCAGGCCTCCGGTGGCGAATTGGTCAAGCTCTACTGCGCAGGTGGCTACGGTGAGCTTTGCACCACCTTTGACGGCAAAACCGGCGTTTATGACGTAAAAATCCGTGTGCAGGATGAAAAAGACGGCCAGAGCGTCATCAAGCTTAAGGTCGGCGGTCAGGTCGTCGAAGCCGTCCGTCTGGATGCAGACACCGACGGCTGGGGTTCCAATGATGGTGGCTTCTCCACCTATGTGATCAAAGATGTTGCGATTGAATCCGGTCAGGACGTCACCTTGAAAGCCTTTGGCGACGACTACGAATATGTCCGCATCGACAACATCGTTCTGGAAGGTCAGGATCAGACCGAAGTGGTCTCTGAACCCACCAAAGCGGGCGTGACCATCAAGCTTCTGGATCTGGACGGCAATGTGGTTGCAACCACCCAGACCGATGCGGATGGCAACTACCGCTTCGATGACGTCCCTGTGGGCGACTACAAGATCATGGGCGTTGCCCCGGATGGCACGGAATTCACCATTCAGGACGCTGGCGCAGATGACAGCATCGATTCCGATGTGGATGAAAACGGCATGTCCGGCGTGGTCTCTGTCACCGCCGACAGCGAGACCGACATCGACCTCGGCGTCTGCGTGAAAGAAGATCCCGGTTCCCTCTCCGGGCGCTATTTCTGCGACGTGGACAGAGATGACCTCGACAACAACAACGGCGACGAGCCCGGCATTCAGGGTGTGCTTGTCACCTTGCTCGACGCCAATGGCGATCCGGTGCTGGACGCTGGCGGCAACGCCATCACCACTCTGACCGATGCGGATGGCAACTATCAGTTCTCTGATCTGGAGCCCGGCACCTATGGCGTCAAATTCGAAGACCCCGATGCCGTGCTGGTTGGCAAAGAGCTGGTGAACCCTAATGTTGGCGCGGATGACACTTCCGACAGCGACGCCATCGGCGACACCACCATGTCCGTCATTGAAAACATCACCGTGGTGTCCGGCGAAGACACAGGCGACAACGACGCCGGTGTGCGTGACACCGACCCGATGACTGCCGAGCTGGGCGACACCGTCTGGCTGGACCTGTTTGGCGACGGCATTCTCAACGACGAAGCGTTCGATCCGTTCTTCAACGGCCGCGAACAGGGCGTGCAGGGCGTCACCGTGCAGCTCCTGACCGCCTCCGGCATGGTGCTTGCTGAGCAGATGACCGATGAGAACGGCAACTATCTCTTCACCGGTCTCGCCGCAGGCGACTACAAGGTCGGCTTCCTCCTGCCTGAGGGCTTTGCCTTCACAGCGGCCAATCAGGGCGGCGATGATGCCCGCGATTCCGATGCGGTGCCGATGAGCGCTGATTTCGCGATGACACAGGTGGTCACCCTGGCCGAAGGCGAATCCAACCTCACGCTGGACGCCGGCATCCTGCGCTGCGGTCTGATCGAGGGTACCAGCCAGGCCGATGAAAACTCGCCGGTCGGCGGCTTTGACCTGCTGGTGGGCTGTGAAACCGATGACAGCATCATCGGCTTCTCCGGCGAAGACACCCTGATGGGCAACGGCGGCAACGACACCCTAGAAGGCGGCAGCTATGACGACCTGCTGGAAGGTGGCGAAGGCGAGGATGATCTCAACGGCGGGTCCGAGAATGACATCCTGATCGGCGGCGCTGGCAATGACGATCTCAACGGCGACGGCGAGGTCGACACTGCGGTGTTTGGCGGCAACTTTGCCGATGCGGACATCCAAGTCGTCGACATCTTCACCGGCGAGCTGATCATCACCTCCGTGGATGGCGTTGACCGCTTGCGCAACATCGAATTCCTGCAGTTTGATGATATGACCGTGGCCGTGGAAGAGCTTGTACCAGGCGGCACCAGCGATCAGGTGGCCGCACCGGGCGCGGGTGGTTCGGTCAACATCGACGTGCTCGCCAATGACATCGAGCTCAGCGAAGGCATGCTTGAGGTCGCTCAGGTCAACAACGGCGGCTACGGCACCGTGGTGCTCGAAGCGGATGGCACCGTGACCTACACGGCTGGCGCGAACTTCACCGGCTATGACTCCTTCAACTACACCGTCACCAACGGTGTCGGCTTTGTCCGCACGGTCGAAGTGCAGGTCGGCGACGTCCCAACACTGGACCCGGCGGACCCAAGCACCATCGTACTGGTCGAGCCTCTGGGTGAAAACGGGGTCAGCTTCACCGGAACGGGTCTGGATGAAAACATCCTTGGCACACGCGGCGAAGACACCATCGAAGGGCGCGGCGGCGACGACTTCATCGAAGGCGGCCGGGGCGACGACAACCTGCGGGGCACCGCTGGCTTTGACACCCTGCTGGGCGGCGAAGGCGACGACACCATCAACGCCGACGGTCAGGCCGACCTCGCCTTGGGCGGCATCGGCAATGACGCACTTGCTGGTCAGGCCGGTGACGACACGCTCTTTGGTGGCGACGGCGATGACTTCATCCGCGGCCTGCAGGGCTCGGACTATGTCTCCGGCGGCGCGGGTGATGACCGGTTCCTCAGCCCCAACGACGGCGCAGATGTGATCCTTGGCGGCGCTGGTGCCGACGAGTTCATCTGGTCAGAGGCCAGCGATGCGGGGGAACGGGACTTCCTCGATGGGGAAAGCGGGATCGACCGCCTCGAAATCGAGCTGGACGGTGCCGATGCGGTTGCGGTTCAGGCCGAAGTCGATGCCTACCTCGCTTTGGTTGCCCTCAATGCGCCCGCAGCGGGCAGCATCAACGACGGCAGCATCCTCACAGACACCTTCAGCTTCACCACGCTGGATCTCGACATCCGCAACTTCGAGGAAGTGGTGCTCATCTAAGGCAGATCAGGCCCTCAATCGGGGGCCTGCTCACCCTCAGGTCGTGATGCGTCTCTTGGACTTACCTCAGCCTCACAGCGCATTGGCGACAAGACCAAAAGCTCCCGAAACACCTTCGGGAGCTTTTCCTTGTCTGGTCGCAGGTCATGCGTGCCGCGCACCGCGCCAGGCCGAGGGAGACTGCCCGAACTTCGCCTGAAACGCGCGGCTGAACGCCTCTTTTGAGGCATAGCCCACCCGGTCGGCAATCGCCTCAATCGATGCGCTGGAATGCAACAACGCCTCAGCGGCCTGATCCAGTCGCCACCCCCTCAGATAGGCCCCCGGCCCCTGCCCCATCACCTGTTTGAACCGATCCGCAAAGTTGGACACCGACATCCCGGCAATATCCGCCAGCTCCGCATTGCTCAGACTGCCGCCGCTGTTGGAGTGGATCGCCGCAATCGCCCGAGCGATCCGCTCGTCTTTCGCCGCCGCCAGCCACCCGGGCAAGCTGTCATCAGATTGCGCCCAGCGTCTGAGAATAACCACCAGCAGCAAATCCAAAAGCCGGGACACCATCAAACTTGCCCCCGGCTGCGTCGCGCCCAGCTCGCGCAGCACCAAACCGCACATTTCATCAAGCCATTCGATAGGATCTTCTGCCAGTCCGTCCAGCACAATCACCTGCGGCAATGACTGCAACACGCGCTCGGCCAGATCCCCGTCCACCGTGAAGCTGCCGCAAAAACAATGGATTGCCGGGCGCAACCGCCCCCCGCTCTCAGGATCAATCAGCGTGGCCTGCCGCGCCTTCAGAGCTGGATCACGAAACACAACATCATGCGCCGTGCCTTGCAGCATCAACGCGATCTGCTTTTCCTGCAAGGTCACCGTCGCCCCACCTACCGGGGAGATGTCCAACGCCCCCTGCTGAAGAATGTACACACACGGCTTTCCCGGTGGCACCGCAAAGGCCAATGGCGTCTCCGGCGTGATCACACGGGCGCTTTCCCCACGCACATGCACAATGTCGAGCACCTCTGAGAAGGCGTCCGTCTCAAACATTGGAGTTTCTGCTAACACTTCCGGCGTTTCCGTCATCGGCAAATCCCTTCTGACCCCATACCTCTCTTGGCAATGCTAACCCTGTCGTGAGGTCATCCAAAATGTCTATTGCTCTCAGCAAGTTCCGCAGCGTCGTCGCCGCACTCGCCCTGTCTTTGCCAGTCGCTGCCGCCGCAGAAAACGCCTCCGTCGTGCTTGTTCACGGCGCATTTTCCGACGGTTCTGCCTGGCACAGGGTCATCCCGATCCTGCAAGACGCCGGGGTTTCCGTCAGCGCCGCGCAACTTGCGCTGGCCGACCTGCAAGAAGACGCCGCAACCGTCACCCGTTTGGTCGAGCTACAGGACGGGCCGGTGGCTCTGGTCGGGCATTCCTATGGCGGCAGTGTCATCACTGAGGCCGGCGCCCATGAAAAGGTCGAACACCTCGTCTATGTGGCAGGCTTTGCCATGGAGGCGGGGCAATTACTGTCAGATCTTACCAAAGATCAGCCCGCCGCGCCGTGGCTGTCGGAAATCTACCCGGATAGAGCCGGATATCTGCGCCTGACCGCCACCGGCATCTCCGAGTTCTTTGCCCCTGACCTGCCAGCATCAGAGACCGCTGTCATGGCCGTGACCCAAGCCCCCCTCAAATATGACACCAATCAGGATGCGCTCTCTGTGGCGGCATGGACCCTTAAGCCCTCCAGCTATGTGATTGCGGAAAATGACCAAATCATTCCGGCCCAGATCCAAGGCTACTTCGCGCAGAAAATCGGTGCCGACGTCACAACTGTGCCCTCCAGCCATGTGGCCATGCTCGCCCAGCCGGAGGCCGTCGCCGAGGTGATTTTGAACGCCGTTCAAGCCGCCGCCTCCCAGTAGCAGCCTGTCTTTCCCCCTTTCTTTGGCCTCAGCGCCACAACCTCCTCCAACAAAGGACCACCCAAATGACCACACTGATTTTGGCCGCACTGATCCTCTATTTTGTGCAAACCCTGCTGCCGGTCACCTTCCGCTACCGCGGCAACCCCGCCTCCTTCAACGCCCGTGACGAGATGCCCGCAACCACCGTTCTGGTGGGCCGCGCAGAGCGCGCCTTGGTCAACGTGGGCGAGGCCATGATCCTCTTCCTGCCACTCGCTCTGCTTACACTCAACGCCGAAGGCGCGGTGCTCGGGGCAACCATCTTCATGATTGCGCGCGTGGCTCATGTGATCCTCTACCTCACCGGCGTGCCCTATCTGCGGACCATCGTCTGGGCGATCAGCCTCGTGGGCCTCGTGATGATGGCGCAGCACATCGGCTAAGGGGCGCTTGCCCTCTAGAGAGACCTCCCTCACCAACAAGAAAGCACCTCAGGGGCTTTCTCTGCCAACAGCCGCGCAGGTTTTGCAGACAGAACCTTCCAAAGTTGCAACACCCGCCCTCAGAGCGCGGCCCGACAGCCAAATTCATTTGCGACAGGGGGCAACCTGTGCTGAACTTCCCCTTGCGCCGGACGCGATTTTTGTCCGCCTGCACAGACTTTTTGAATTTGAAATTTTTTCTAAACTGCTGTTCCAGACGTCATGAAACCTGCCAACGCCGCGTTGATCAAAGATTGCCTGCACGCCTCAACCGGGCGGATTTCCGATCTCTTCCTGCCCCCGGTCAAGAAATACGCCATCCTCTCCGCCGGACGGTCAGGCTCCAACCTGCTGGTCTCCCTGATCAAAAGCATCCCCAAAACCCGGCAGCACGGGGAAATCATCGGCGAATACCAGTTGCAAAGCGCAGCGGTCCGCCGCCGGATCACCGGCGCGGGTGCGCAATCCTATCTCGAACGCCGCCTGTCGCGCATGTCCAACGAAGACATCGTTGGCGTCAAACTGCTCTATCGCCATCTCGAAAGCGACTATGGAGAGAAATTCGGGATCAGCGACACCAGCGGCGTGCTGCCTTATCTGCGCGCGGCAGAGGACATCCGGCTCATCCACCTCAGACGCAAAGACAAACTCGCCGTGCTCATTTCAACGCGCCTGGCCTATGAAAGCGGCGAATGGGTCGGCGGGTCTTATGGCGACCGCACGCTGAAGCTGCCTGTGGATTGGGTCCGGGACCGTTTTGAATGGCTGGAAAGCTGGGAGGCGCGGATTGCCGAGGCTTTCCCGCCCTCACGTCTTTTGCAGATGACCTACGAAGATCTGGTGGCCCAGAAAGAGGCCGAGATGCAGCGTCTTTGTGCCTTTCTTGATGTCCCGCCAGCGCCGTTTCACTCCAAAATGTCCAAACAGAACAAGCGCCCCAAGTCCGAGGTTGTCAAAAACTTCGCCGAACTCAAGAACGCCTTTGCGGGCACCCGCTACGCGCCCCTGTTTGAGGAGTGATCCGCCCAGATCACGCCCCCATCCCGTAAAACCACGCCGCCGTGCCGCCAAAAACCTGCGCATGGTCCGCCTCGGGCACCAACTCGCGCATGGCGCCAGCAAGCGTCGCGTAGTCTGACGATAGGCTGTCGACCGGAAAGTTCGAGCCAAACATCACCCGCGACGCCCCAAACTGCGCAAGGCATTCCGCCACGATCGGGCGGATGCTGTCCACCGTCCAGTCGTGGTCAAACATGCCCAGCCCGGAAAGCTTGCACGTCACCTGAGGCAATGCGGAAAGCGCCTTCATTTGCTTGGCCCATTGCGCCAAACCGGCCGCACTGCGATCATGCGGGCTGCCCGCATGGCACAGCGCCACCTGCGTCTCAGGGGCCTGCGCCAGCACCCGCGCGGTCTTCTCCATCAACTCCGGGATCAGCTGCAGATCAAAGGACAGCCCGCGCGCACCGGCCATCTGTAATCCCCGCAAAAACGCCGGATCATCGAGCAGCACATTGGTGCCGGTCACCGCATCCTCACCAGGCGCGCGCCCGACAATCTGGCGCACTCCGCGCACGGTCGAAAGCGCCTGAAACGCATCCAGCTGCGCGTCCAGATCCGGCGCGGTCAGATCGCAAAAGACAACCTGCGCCATCGGCCAATCCGGCGTCTCTTCTGCCACCGTCTGCACCCAGCGCGCCTCTGCCAGACCATCCTCGGCCCCCACCTGAATATGCACCGAGCCAGCAAAGCCCTGCGCCGCCGCATCTTCGCGAAACTCCGCGATCAGGTAGTCGCGCTGGATCGAGGCCGGATCGCCAAAAAACCGCGCCACGCCTTTGGCCATCAGCCACGGGTAGCTGACCGCCTTCAAATCCCAAAGGTGGTGATGTGCATCAATCCGCATGGGTCGCTCCCGCGCCTGAAATGCCTGTGGTCCGCGCCAGAATATCCACGCCCTGCTGTTTCCAGAAATGCAGCAGATCGATGAAAATCCAGTTCTCCGCCAGCTTGCCGCCGTCGCGACGATAGATGTCGATCACGCGAAACTCCCCGGCTTTGCCGGTTGCTGGCATGCCCATAAACCCGCCGCTTGGCACGGCGGTGAAATTGGGCCAGCCAAAGAAGCCACCATAATGCCCTTCGGCCATACGGCAGATGTGATTGGTCTTGGAACGCTCGGTGAAACCCGCCCGAAACGGCCCGGAATGCTGCTTGGCATAGCGTTCAATGGTGTAGGTCGCGCCAATCCCCGTTGGCCCCCACCAGATCATGTCGTCATGCCACGTCAGCGCCAGCTCTTCTTCCAGTGGCAGCGGATTGTCCCATTGCCCCAGATCGCCAATCATTGCCTCAATCGCCGCCAGAGTCTTGGTGCCTTCCTCTGCGGGCTGCGCCTCATACAGCAACCCATCATGGGTCAGCGGGCCGGGCTGCACCAGCTGCGCGGCGGTCTGCTCCGGGAAGGGCTGCAAACCCGCCTGCACCATCAGATGCGGAATGTCGAAGTACATCGCGGTCTCAACAATCTTGCCATCCAACACCCGATGAAAGGCGCAGTAGCGCAGAAAGGCCATCTTGCCGGTGGGAGCAATGCCCAACCACGGCTGATCAAACAGCCCCATCAAATGCCCCATGCTGCTCACCCAAACGCCGCCCTGATCGTCAAACCGGTTCTGCGCGGCAAAAAAGATGTCCATCCGGCGCTGCATCCGGCGCAGGCTCTGACGCAGCGGGGTCCAGAATTTGTACCCCACTGCGCGCGCGCCACGGATCTCGTCAAAAGGATGAAATCCGCGCCACACCAGCTCAGAATCACAGTATTTGGCCATCACCTCCGCCGCGCCCTCCGCCGGAGCTGCGTCCAAATCGGCATAAAATGCCCGAATAATGTGCTTGGCCTCTTGAACATCACGCATGTGATTTTCCCATATTAAACATGTATTTGCTGCGCATTTAACAACGCGGCTTCCGGAGTCGTTTCAAGTATTTTTGCATACGTATGCAAAAATGTCTTGCCAAAACCGACGCGGCGTCACTACCATTTTGCAAACGTATGCAAAACGCACCCGGATCAACCGGATGCTGCTCGGGGGACCAAAATGGCCGAAATTCAGCTTCGCAATGTGGGCAAGCGTTGGGGCACTTTTGTGGGTGTTCACAACTTCGACCTCACCATCGCCGACAAAGAGTTCCTTGTGCTGCTCGGGCCCTCCGGCTGCGGCAAAACCACCACCATGCGCATGATCGCCGGGCTTGAGGATGTCACCGAAGGGGAAATCCGCATCGACGACACCGTCGTGAACGAGCTCGAGCCCAAAGACCGCGACGTGGCCATGGTGTTTCAAAGCTACGCGCTTTACCCGAACATGAACGTCTATGAAAACATCCGCTTTCCGCTGAAGGTGCGCGGCATTGATCCGGCCACCCACCATGAGCGCGTCATGCAGGCCGCAGAGCGCGTGGAGCTGGGCGAGTTCTTGCACCGCAAACCGGCGGAACTCTCCGGCGGCCAACGTCAGCGCGTGGCCTTGGCGCGCGCCATTGTGCGCAAGCCCAAAGTCTTCCTGATGGACGAGCCGCTCTCCAACCTGGATGCCAAGCTGCGGGTCTCCACCCGGGCCCAGATCAAAAACCTGAGCCATGATCTTCAGGCCACCACCATCTATGTGACCCACGACCAGATCGAAGCGATGACACTGGCGGACCGCGTTGTGGTGATGAAAAAAGGCGTGGTGCAGCAGGTTGGTTCTCCGACCGAAATCTATGACCGCCCTGCCAACACCTTTGTGGCCAGCTTCATCGGCTCTCCAGCCATGAACCTGATGGATGGCGCGGTCACAGGCGGCGTGTTCCGCGCGCAAAATGTGGAAATTTCCGGCATTGATGCCCCTGATGGCCCACTAACCCTCGGCTTCCGCGCAGAGGATGCCGCTGTTGCCGAAGGCAAAGGCCAGATCACCGCCCCCATCTACACGCTGGAGCTTCTTGGCGATGCCACGATGATCTCCGTGCGTGTCGGGGATGCACTGGTTTCCGTGAAAGCTGACAAGACCTACCGCGCCGAAATCGGCGATCTGGTCTCCCTCAGCATCCCGACTGAAATCTGCCACCTCTTCAACGCAGAAGATGGCGCAAGACTGGGATCTTAACCCAGCGTTCTGCCTTCGCATAAGCGGCCAAGGCCAACCGGGGTGAAAGCGCCCCAATTGACCAAAACAGGGAGACACAAATGTCTATGATGAAACTTTCAATGCTCGGCGCAGCGGCCGTGTTCATGGGAACCACCGCTTATGCGGGCTGCGGCGTGACCTCCGGCAACGTCAGCATTCTGGGCAATGACTTTGCCGCCATTCAGGCGGTTGCCGAAGGCGCCAAGCAATGCGCCGGTGACGGCGTGACCGTTGAGAGCAACCTCAACAAAGATTACCGCGATCTGCAGATCGCCGCGCTGACCGCAAATCCGGCGCAATATTCCACCGTGGTCACCACCAACGCCGCCATCGTGCCGCTGATCGGCGAAGGCCTGATCCGCCCGCTGGATGATCTGATTGCCAAACACGGCCAGAACATTTCCAAGAACCAGCTGATCACTGTTGATGGCAAGGTGATGGCGGTGGCGTTTATGGCCAATGCCCAGCACCTGTTTGTGCGCACCGACATCCTTGAGAAAGCCGGTGTCGAAGTGCCCACCACCTATGAGGATGTTGTGGCCGCAAGCGAAGCCATCAAAGCCGCAGGCCTGATGGAACACCCCTTCGCCACCACCAGCCAGACCGGCTGGAACCTCGGCGAAGAGTTTGTGAACATGTACCTCGGCTTTGGCGGCGAGTTCTTCAAGCCCGGCACCGCAGAGCCGAATGTGAACAACGAAACCGGCGTGGCCGCGCTCAACATGCTCAAGTCGCTGACCGAGCAGTCCAACCCAGATTTCCTGACCTTTGATTCCAACGCGGTTCAGGCCTCCTGGGAAGCGGGCGATCTGGCGATTGCGCACCTCTGGGGCTCGCGCGGCACCGGTATTCTTGATGCGGAAGGCTCCACCGACGAGATCGTCAGCAACACCGTGCTGGTTTCCTCCCCCACCGTTGGCGGTGGCAGCACACCTGCCTCTTCCCTGTGGTGGGACGGCTTTGCCATCGCTGCCAACGTGAGTGATGAAGACGCCGAAGCCAGCTTTGTCGCCATGCTCAACGGCATCAGCCAAGAGAATGTGAAAGCCAACAACGACGCAGCCGTCTGGCTTGTCGAAGGCTATCAGCCCTCTGCGGCCTCCGCGGGTGTTCTGGCAACCGCCACCGGCGGCACCAAGCCTTACCCGATGATCCCTTTCATGGGTCTGATGCACTCCGCCCTTGGCGCAGAACTCTCCGAGTTCCTGCAAGGCTCTGAATCTGCTGAGCAGGCTCTGGCCGATGTTGAGGCAGCCTATGTCTCCGCAGCCAAAGAAAAAGGCTTCCTTCAGTAAGAAGCCATCCCTTGGCAGAACCGGCCCCCTCCCCTCCGGTTCTGCCGCCCCTGGCCCTTCGTGAACGGGACGATCTGACATGCGCCATAAAACCTTCCTCTGGTTCATTCTGCCCAGCCTTGCGGCGATGATCCTCTTCATTGCGCTGCCGCTGGTGTCAGTGGTTGTCCAGTCCATGCACATCGAACATGAGCAGGTCCTTGTTGTGACCGAAAACTGCGGCCCCTTCGGCTGTACGCAGGAAAGCTCTGTCGACACTGAGGCCACCGCCAAATTGCGCGCCGAGCAGCCGCTTGGGCGTTTTGCGGGCCTTGCCACCTATTTTGACCGCGGCCACCTCGCCAGCTCGGAAGTTGCCGAGGCCTGGGCCAATCGCGAAAGTCTCGGAGACTTCTTCGCCGAGCTCTATAATCTGCCGTTTTACAAGGCGCTGGCCTTCACGCTGACCTACACCTTTGTGGTCACGCCGATGGTGATCGTGCTCGGCCTGCTGATCGCGCTGGGGGTGAACCGCCTCACACCTGCGCTCAAAGGTCCGACAATCTTTGTCTCCCTGCTGCCGATGATCATCACGCCGCTGATCGGCTCGCTGATCCTGTTCTGGATGATCGACGCCCAAGGGGTGATCGGCAAATCCCTGCAATGGATCTTTGATGATCCGGAACTCTCGCTGAAAGCCTCTCCACCACTCACATGGATCACCCTCATCGTCTACGGCATCTGGAGCGGCGCGCCCTTTGCCTTTGTGGTCTTCTACGCAGGGCTTCAGACCGTGAACAGCGACTCTCTTGAAGCTGCCATGATCGACGGGGCCACCAAATGGCAACAGATCCGCTATGTGGTGATCCCCCATCTGATGCCGCTGGCGGTGTTTATCTCCCTGATGCAGCTGATGGACAATTTCAGGGTGTTTGAACCGGTGGTGGGCTTCTCAGCCCAGGCTAATGCGCCCTCGCTCTCCTACATCATCTTTGCGGATATGCGCAGCGACATCACCCGCTTCAACTCCGCCGCCGCCACCTCGGTGCTGACCGTGATCGGGGTCACCATCCTGCTTGCCCCTGTGCTGGTGCGCACATGGCGCGACTTCAAAGGAAAGGCTGTCTGATGTCCTCCACCATTGCAAACCGCTCCTCCCGCAGCCTGATTGTGATCTCCTCAGCCTTCGTGCTGCTCTGGGTGATTGTCGCCTCCTTCCCCTTCCTCTGGACCCTCTGGGGCTCCTTCAAAGTGCAGGGCGATTTCTTCTCCAAGGCGGACTGGACTCAGGCCCTCACCGGCACGCGCACGCTGATTGAAACCGGCGGCACCTTCACCGGCAAAGGCTATGAAGGCGCTTGGGTGCAGGAAGAGTTCTGGCGCGCGGCGATCAACACTTTCATCATTGTGTTCTTCACCGTTGTCATCTCGCTGACCTTTGGCACTTTGGGCGGCTATGCGCTGGCGCGTTCAGGCCACAACTATTCCTTCTGGCTTTTGATGATCGCACTGGTGTTTCGCGCCATGCCGCACATCACCTTGGTTTCGGGCTACCTGCTGCCCTTCTTTGAATGGAACCTCTGGGGCCATATCCCCACCGCGATCATCGTACTTGTGGCGATCAACCAGCCCTTCACGCTCTGGATGCTGCATTCCTTCTTCCTGAACATCCCCAAGGATCTCGATGAAAGCGCCAAGGTCGACGGCTGCAACCAGTTCCAGGCCTTCCGCCATGTGATCATCCCGGTGATGTGGCCCGGCGTCATTACCACCGGCCTCTTCTCCTTCCTACTGGCCTACAATGACTTCTCCGTCACCTCGATGCTGCTCAGCGAAGAGAACCGCACCATGGTGCCTGCGATCTACGGCTTCCTTGGCTCCACGCAGGAAGAGGGCAACGTGATGTTTGCTGTTGCCTCCGTGGTCTCCGCCACCGCACCGCTCTTTGTGCTGGTGATGTTCTTCCAGCGCCAGATCGTTTCGGGCCTGACCGCAGGGGCGGTGAAAGGATGAGCGCCACCGCCCGCCACAGCGCCATGGCGCGCCACCCTGCGCTCAACAGGATGCCCCGTGATTTTTTGAGTGGGGCTTCTTACGCCCAACTCAAAACAAACAACGCATTCTACTAGGAGACTGACCATGAAAGGTTCTCGCCCCGAACAAGCCGTTCTGACCCGTGACACGGATATGAGCAAAACCGAAGACACCCGTCGCGTGATCGAAACCATGGTGGATGGTCTCAACGACCACCGCATCGACGATATCGGCGAATTCTTCACCCAAGGCTTCCGCTGGATGGGGAACCAGGGCTGCGGCACCAAAACCGGCCTCAAGGAATTCCAAGACAACTGGCAACGCCCCTTCCAGGCGGCGTTTTCTGACAAAACCTGCATCGACGAGGCGCGACTTTATATGGGCGAATGGGCCGCGGCCTTTGGCCGTCAGGAAGCCACCCACTCCGGCGAATTCCTCGGCATTGCCCCCACCGGCAAACGCGTTGAAATCCGTTATATGGATTTCTGGAAAGTTGTGGACGGCAAGATTGTCGACAACTGGGTAAACGTCGATTTCGCCCATGTGGCCGCCCAGCTGGGGGTCGACATCTTCAACGGCGAAGGCTGGGAAGCCTATGACCGCGGTGAAAAAGAAGCGCCCCGTCCAGAGGCAAAATAAACCATGTCCCGGGCGCAAGTCCGGGACCCAACTCTATGAATGAGGCCCCGCCGATCCTGCGGGGCGGGAGACACCGAGATGACCATCGAGTATCTGAAACGCGGCAAAGACCAAGCAGAACGTGCCGAAGACGATGCCAAAACCCGCGCCGTGGTCGAAGCCACGCTCAAAGACATTGAAACCCGCGGCGACGCCGCCGTGCGGGAACTGTCTGAGAAATTTGACAATTATTCCCCGGCCTCTTTCCGCCTGAGCCAGGAGGAAATCGACGCGCTGATCGCCTCGCTGACCGAACGCGAGCTGGCCGACATCAAATTTGCCCAGGAGCAAGTGCGCAACTTTGCCCAGGCCCAGCGGGACTCGATGCTGGACATCGAAGTGGAAACCATGCCCGGCGTGATCCTCGGCCATAAAAACATCCCGGTGCAATCCGTGGGCTGCTATGTGCCCGGCGGCAAATTCCCCATGGTGGCATCGGCGCATATGTCCGTGGCCACCGCCTCTGTGGCTGGCGTGCCGCGCATCATCGCCTGCACCCCGCCGTTTCAGGGCAAACCCAACGCCGCCGTGATTGCCGCCATGCATCTGGGCGGCGCCCATGAGATCTATGTGATGGGCGGCATTCAGGCGATTGGTGCCATGGCGATTGGCACCGAGACGATTGATCCGGTGCATATGCTGGTTGGCCCCGGCAACGCCTTTGTGGCCGAAGCCAAGCGCCAGCTCTTTGGCCGCGTCGGCATCGACCTCTTTGCCGGCCCAACCGAGACCATGGTGATTGCAGATGAAACTGCGGCAGACGCCGAACTCTGCGCCACCGACCTGCTGGGTCAGGCAGAGCACGGTTACAACAGCCCCTGTGTGCTGCTCACCAACAGCAAGAAACTCGCCGAAGAGACCCTTGTGGAGATCGAGCGTATCTTGCAGATCCTGCCCACCGCCGACACCGCGCGCGTGAGCTGGGATGAATACGGCGAGATGATTGTCTGTGACACCTATGAAGAAATGCTCGAAGTGGCCGATGATATCGCCTCTGAGCATGTTCAGGTGATGACCGACCGCGACGATTGGTTCCTTGAGAACATGACCTGCTATGGCGCGCTGTTCCTCGGCCCGCGCACCAATGTCTCCAACGGCGACAAAGTAATCGGCACCAACCACACGTTGCCCACCAAAAAGGCGGGCCGCTATACCGGCGGTCTCTGGGTGGGTAAATATCTGAAAACCCACAGCTATCAGAAAGTCACCACAGATGAGGCGGCCACGCTGATCGGCGAATATGGCTCCCGCCTTTGTATGCTCGAAGGCTTTGTGGGCCATGCGGAGCAATGCAACGTGCGGGTGCGCCGCTATGGCGGTATCAACGTGCCTTACGGCACCGGCGCGCCTTACCGCGACGCCGCCGAGTGAGGCAGTTCTGGGACTGAGGGGCCAGCCCCTCAGACTACCCGGGATATTTTGAGCAAGAGGAAAATGGACAGACACACCCGGCATAAGGCAGCGATCAAGGCGTTTCGTGAGGCGGCTTATGATTTTGACGCGGCCACAGTGCAGAATGCCTTGGCGCAGCTCTGTGCGCCGGATGTGGACGTCCACCTGTGCCATCCGTTTGGCGATCTGACCGGACCGGAGGCGCTTTATGAGGCGGCCTATGCGCCGCTCTTTGCGGCGGTGCCCGATCTGGAGCGGCGTGATTTCATTGTCATGGCGGGTGCAGATGCCTTTGGTCAGGATTGGGTCGGCTGTGGCGGTCACTACACCGGCGTGTTTGTCGCCCCGTGGCTCAACATCCCACCCACCGGCCACCAGATCGCCATGCGCTACCACGAGTTTTTCCGTTTTGAAGACGGCAAAGTGGTGGAGATACAGGCGATCTGGGACATCCCCGAAGTGATGATGCAGGCCCGCGCCTGGCCAATGGCCCCCTCGCTGGGGCGTGAATGGCGCGTGCCCGGCCCCGCCACCTGTGATGGCATTGTGGCAGGGCCCTATGATGCAGAGCAAAGCGCGCAAAGCTGCCAACTGATCCTTGATATGCTGACGGCTTTGGTAAAACATCCCAAAGATCCGAACCCGCGCGTGATGGAACTTGACCGCTTCTGGCACCCGCGCATGAGCTGGTATGGCCCGGCAGGCATTGGCACTGCGCGCGGCATTTCCGGCTTTCGCAACTGGCACCAGATCCCTTTCCTTAAGGCCATGCCTGATCGCGGCCAGCATGAGGATGAGATTACCCATCATTTCTTCGGCGACGGCCAATATGCAGCCGTCACCGGCTGGCCCAACATGATGCAAAGCCTCAGCGCGGACGGCTGGATGGGGATCGCCCCCTCCGGTAAGAAGATCAGCCTACGCAGCCTCGATTTCTGGCGCGTAGAAGGCGACAAGATCCGCGAAAACTGGGTGCTCGTCGATCTGCTCGACATCTACCGGCAGTTGGGTGTTGATGTCTTTGCCCGCTTGCGGGAATTCAACAAAGCGCGCAGCCTTGCGCGTCTGACACTGCCTGATGGAATGACCTGATGACCCAACTGCCCCGCACCCCGTCCTTTTCCCTTGCTGGCAAGACCGCGCTTGTCACCGGAGCCTCCTCCGGCATCGGTCAGGGCTGCGCCGTGGCGCTGGCTGAGGCAGGCGCGCATGTGGTCTGCGCCGCGCGCGGCGTGGACAAACTCAACGACACCGTCACCACACTCACCGAAGCGGGCCACAGTGCCGAGGCGCTGTCGCTGGATCAAAACGATCTCGAGGCGCTTACCCTCGTGATGGCGGAACGCGCCTTTGATGTGGTCGTGAACTCCGCCGGTCTGGCGCGCCACGGCCCCGCGATGGAGACCACACCGGAAGACTACGACGCCGTTATGGGGCTGAACCTGCGGTCGGCCTATTTCCTCTCAGCCTACGCCGCAAAGGCCATGGTCGCGGCAGGCAAGTCCGGCTCGATCATTCATATCTCCAGCCAGATGGGCCATGTGGGCGGCATCGACCGCGCGGTCTACTGCGCCTCTAAACACGGGCTTGAGGGCATGGTCAAAGCCATGGCCATCGAATGGGGCCAGTCCAAGATCCGCATCAACACCGTCTGCCCAACCTTCATCCGAACACCACTCACGCAATCGACCTTTGACAACCCGGAGCGCGCCGCCTGGATCAAAGAGAAAATCAAACTTGGGCGCATCGGCGAAGTAGAGGACATCATGGGCGCTGTCCTCTATCTCGCCACGGACGCCTCCGCATTGGTCACCGGCACCTCCATGCTGATCGACGGCGGCTGGACGGCAGACTGATGGCGGAGAAAGTCACCTCCCTGCAAGTGGCCGAACGTGCCGGTGTGAGCCAATCCGCGGTCAGCCGTGTCTTCACCCCCGGTGCCTCGGTGAGCCAGAAAACCGTGGACAAAGTGCGCAAGGCGGCTGAGGAGCTGGGCTACCGCCCCAACGTGCTCGCCCGCGCCATGGTCTCCGGCAAAAGCCGCATCATTGGCCTCGTGGTCGCCTATCTCGACAATTACTTTTACCCGGAGACGCTGGAAATTCTCTCCAACGCGCTTCAGGAAAAAGGCTACCACGTGCTGGTTTTCATGGCCTCACAAACCGCAGGCCCCATCGACGATGTGGTTCAGGAAATCCTGGATTATCAGGTGGATGGCATCGTCACCGCCTCTGTCGCCATGTCCTCCAAACTGTCGCAGAAATGCATTCAGGCCAATGTGCCGGTGGTGCATTTCAACCGGTTTGAGAAAACCCAGGGCGTCAGCTCCGTGACCTCAGACAACTTCGCCGGCGGTCGCGAGCTTGCGCAGTTCCTCGTTGCTGGCGGGCATAAGAAAATCGCCTATATCGCCGGTTGGGAAGGGGCCTCTACACAGCGCGACCGCGAAGCGGGCTTCCGCGCCGGTTTGGAAGAACTGGGCCAGAGCCTCTTTGCCCGCGGCTGCGGCGAGTTTGACACCGACCACACCCGCGCGACCGCCCACGCCATGTTCAACGTGCCCGCAAACGAGCGCCCCGACGCGGTGTTTGTCGCCAATGACCACATGGCTTTCGCGGTGATGGACGAGCTGCGCTTTGGCCTTGATCTCAAGATCCCCGAAGATGTCTCTGTTGTCGGCTTTGACGATGTGCCCCCCGCCGCCTGGCGGGCCTATGACCTCACCACCATGCGCCAGCGCGCCAATCTGATGGTGGCAGAAACCGTGGACGCCCTGCTCGCCCACATCGAAGATCCCGCCAGCGCAGCCCCCCGTCAGGTCTCCATAACGGCCCCGCTGATCGTGCGCGGCTCCGCCCGTGTGCCTGCCAATTGGCCCCCGCAAGAAGGATAAACCGCCATGCAAGGCTTTGACCCGAAGTTTAAGGACTTCCCCGACTACATCATCGGCATCACCAAAGAGATTTGGGAAGACCGCGGCATGGCTACTTTGCATGACTATTACGCCCCGGATGTGGCGGTGCGCATGCCCGGCTCTGTGTCGCGCGGCAACGCAGGCGTGATTGGCGCCACCATGGCGACACTCGCGGAATTTCCGGATCGTACATTGCTGGGCGAAGATGTGATCTGGTCCGGCACACCGGAGGAGGGCATGCTCTCCAGCCACCGGATTATGTCCACCGCGACCCATCTGGGCGATGGTGTCTTTGGCAAGGCCACCGGCAGCAAGCTGACCTACCGCATTCTGGCCGATTGCCACGCCAAGAATAACGCCATTGATGACGAATGGCTGATCCGCGACAACGGCGCGGTGGTGCGCCAGATGGGCTGGGATCCCAAGGATTTCGCGCGTGATCTGATCGCCCGCGAAGGCGGCCCAGAAGCCTGCGTGAAACCTTTCACCCCGGCCAATGACATCGACGGCCCTTACAAAGGCACCGGCAACGACAACCCATGGGGCCAGCGCCACGCCGATCTGCTGACCTCGATGATGGATGCCGATATGGCGGCGATCAAACGGCACTATAATCGCGCCGTGCAGAGCGAATATCCCGGCGGCGCTACCGGCCACAGCTGGGATCCGGTCGAACGCTTCTGGATGTCCCTGCGCGCCTCCCTGCCCTCCGCGAAATTCACCATCCACCACCAGATCGGCCGCGACGATCCCAATATGCCGCCCCGCTCCGCGATCCGCTGGAGCCTGCACGGCAAACACGACGGCTGGGGCGCGCTTGGCGCACCCACAGGGGCCGATCTCTATGTGCTCGGCATCAGCCACGCCGAATGGGGCGAACTCATCGGCGGCGACATCCGTCTGCGCCGCGAATGGACTCTGTTTGACGAAACCGCCGTCTGGAAACAGATCCTGCTGCACACCGGCGAGCTGTAAGGCGCGCTTGGTGCTGGCCCAAAACTCATATCTCAACGCCACACAGGCGGCGCGGCGCTTTCATGCACACCGCGCCTCTCTGCGCGCGCGGCGCTTGAACAACCGTCCTCCCGGACAGGGAATGTGAACCCCCTCACATTCCCACCCAATCCAAAGGAGACACAACATGAGCACCATCCAATCCCGCATCGTCCGCTACGGCGAGCTGCAACCCTGCAAAACCGCTTTCATCGACGCCCACACACCGGGCTCTGACCAGAAAGAGAACTTCACCATCGTCGGCGGCGGTGTCTCGGAATCCCCCGATCAGCACGTCCACATCACCGACAAGATCGGCTTCAACATCGGCGCGGCAGGCCAGCCGCCCAAATGCCGCAACTCCCTGCACAGCCACACCACCGCCGAGGTGTTTTTTGTGGCCAAAGGCCGCTGGCGCTTCTTCTGGGGCCGCTATGGCACCGCCGGTGAATTCATCGCTGAAGAAGGCGACATCTTCAACATTCCAACAGGCATCTTCCGGGGCTTTGAAAACGTCGGTCAGGACTACGGCATGATCATGTCGATCCTTGGCGGCGACGATGCGGGCGGTGGCGTCACATGGGCCCCGCAGGTGATCGAGGACGCGCAGGCCCACGGCCTGATGCTGGGCGACAACGGCGTGCTCTATGACAGCAAGAAAGGTCAGGAGCTGCCCCATAATGTGCGCCCCATGCCGCTGCTGTCTGAGGAAGAGCTGAAAGCTTACCCCGAAGTGCCGGTTGAGGATGTGGTTGGCAAATACGTCGCCCGCTATTGGGATCTGATGGCGCTGGGATCAAAGAAACCCGCCAAAGTGATTGGCAAGGACGCCATGATCAAGGACAAGCCCGGCTTTGAGGTGGATTTCCTCACCCGTGGCTCTGCTGTGACAGAGCAGGTCAAGACCGATCAGCCCGTGGTGCTGATGCCCGCAAGCGGCCACTGGCGCATCAAGATTGATGACGTGGAGGTTACCCTCTCCGCCGGGGACACCGCCGTGGCCATGCCGGGTGAGAGCTACAGCGCCGCGCCATCCATGACCGGCGAGGCCGGCCTTTACCGCATCACCGCCACCAACGATCCCGCCGGGGCGACGTGGAAAGGTTAATAAGCCCCCCTGCGCGGCGCAACGTACGCCGCGCAACACCCCCAAAAGTTAACGCCAGCCGCTGAAAATTGCACCTCCGCAATACAGCCGCGATACCGACGCGATACCGACAGGAAATTTTGGCCCATGAGCAAAATCTTAACGACCCACGTCGGCAGCCTACCCCGCACGCAGGAGGTGGTGGATTTCATCTTCGCACGCGAGAACGAAACACCCTACGATCCCGCCGCTTTTGACGCCGCCATGACCGCTGCGGTGGACGCCACCGTGCGCAAACAGGTCGAGGCAGGTGTCGACATCGTAAGTGACGGGGAAACCAGCAAAATTTCCTACGCCACCTATGTCAAAGACCGCTACACCGGTTTTTCTGGCGACAGCGAGCGCAACGCCCCGGCGGATCTGAAAATGTTCCCCAGTTTTCTGAAGCGTCTCGCGGATGGCGGCGGCACTCCACAATACGCCCGTCCCAAATGCACTGGCGAAGTCCGCAGCAAAGGACAGGACGAATTACTCAAAGATATCAACAACCTGAAATCCGCCATGGCCACCCATGGCGCCGAACAGGGCTTCATGAATGCCGCCTCTCCGGGGGTGGTTTCGCTGTTTTTGCAGAATGATTTTTACAAGAATCGCGAGGCCTATCTCGCCGCTTTGGCCGATGCGATGAAAGAAGAATACGACACCATCATCGCCCACGGGCTCGATCTCCAACTGGATTGCCCCGACCTCGCCCTGTCCCGTCATATGTTGTTTACCGACCTCAGCGACGATGAGTTTGTTCAGATCGCAAACCTGCATGTGGAGGCGCTGAACCACGCCCTGCGCGACGTCCCGCAAGAGCGCGTCCGCGTCCACATCTGCTGGGGCAATTACGAAGGGCCACACTGCTGTGACATTGGCATGGACAAGGTCTTCACCACGCTCATGGACACCAAAGCGCGCTATGTGCTCTTTGAGACCTCCAACCCCCGCCACGCGCATGAATGGACCGTGTTCCGCGACCGCAAATCCGAGATCCCGGAGGACAAGGTTCTGGTGCCGGGCGTGGTCGACACAACCACCAATTTTGTGGAGCATCCGGAACTGGTTTCCCAAAGGCTTCAACGCTTTAGTGACATCGTAGGGGCCGAACGTGTGGTCGCTGGAAGCGACTGTGGCTTTGGCACGTTTGCCGGTTTCGGCGCGGTCGATCCTGACATCGCTTACGCCAAACTTTCTGCGCTCAGCGAGGGTGCAAAACTGGCCTCAGATCTGGCATGACCCCGCTCGTTTTCCTCCCCGGCATGATGTGTGACGCACGGCTTTTTGCGCCGCAGATCGCCGCCTTTTCCGCTCAGCGCACGGTCTCTGTCGCGCCCATCGGGCACCACCAGACCATGGCCGCCTTGGCCGAAGAGGTGCTGGCCCACGCCCCACCCCGCTTCGCGCTGGCAGGCCTCAGCATGGGCGGCATCGTCGCCATGGAGATCGCCCGTCAGGCCCCCGAGCGTGTCGCGGGCCTCGCCTTGATGGACACCAACCCACTCGCCGAAGCGGACGCGGTGAAAGCCAAACGCGGCCCGCAGATCGAGGCGGTAAAGCGCGGCGAGCTGCGCCGTGTGATGCGCGAGGAAATGAAGCCCAACTACCTCACCGATGGCCCCAATCAGGGGGCCATTCTCGATCTCTGCATGGACATGGCCACCGCCCTCGGGGATCAGGTTTTTATCAACCAATCCATCGCGTTACGCGACCGGCCAGATCAGTCTCAGACGCTAAGATCTTTCACCGGCCCCGCGCTGGCGCTCTGCGGCGAGGATGACAGCCTCTGCCCCGTTGCCCGCCACGAACTCATGCATGACCTGCTGCCCAACAGCACGCTCAAAGTGCTGCCAAACGCAGGTCACCTGCCGACCCTCGAACAACCCGACGCCACCACCGCGGCGCTCAAAACCTGGTTGGAGACCCTATGACCCCCTCCCTGCTCAAGCTCCTGCAATCTGTCGACACCCCCACCGTCTGCAACGCCATCGAAGTCGCCCAAGGCAAACGTGGCTTTGCCCAATTCACCCGCGGCACCATGCTCTGCTCCGCCCCTGAGGAAGGCGCCATGGTCGGCTATGCCCGCACCGCCAAAATTGCCGCACAGGAACCCCCTCAAGAAGCCCCCGAGGTGATCCGCGCGCGCCGCATGGCGTACTACAAACACATGTCCGAAGGCCCGTCTCCGCGGGTGACTGTGGTCGAAGATCTGGATTACCCTGATGCGGTTGGGGCGTTCTGGGGAGAGATAAACACCACGGTTCACAAAGGCTTAGGCGTGTCGGGTGCGCTCACCAACGGGGTGATGCGTGACCTTGGCGACCTGCCGGAGGGCTTCCCCGTGGTCGCAGGCTCCATCGGCCCCAGCCACGCTTTTGTGCATGTGCGCGAGGTTGGCACAACCGTGGAAATCTTTGGCATGACGGTGAACGACGGCGACATCATCCACGCAGACCGCCACGGCGCGCTGGCCATACCCGAAGAGGTATTGCCGATGCTGGAAGACGCCATTCTGAAGCTTCTGGACACAGAAAAGCTGGTGCTGGAACCAGCCCGCGCCGACGACTTTGATTTTGAAAAGTTTGAAGCCGCGTGGCAGGCTTTTGAAGCCGCGCGCACCTAAACGCTGAGGGCCCCTAAGCCAACCCCGGGACCGCCCGCAGCCGGTCCCGCGCCATATCAATGAAAGCCCGGATTTTTGCCGGAGCCCGCCGCCCTTCCGCATGCACCAGATGGATCGGCAGCGGCGCGGGCTCATGCTCTTCCAGCACGGCCTGCAGCGCTCCGGACTGCAGATCAGCGGCCACCTGATAGGACAGCACCCGGCACAGCCCCCACCCGCTTTGCGCCACGGAAATTGCTGCGGCGACACTGCTTAACGTCAAGCGGGGCTTGATTTTTACGCCGTCCTGCAGGTCGCGGCCAAAGCGCCATTCGGTGGTGGGGCTGACCGGCGCTGCGGTGAGGATCTGGTGCTGTGGCAGATCTGCGGGCGTCTGCGGCATCCCGTGACGCGCCAGATACTCCGGCGCAGCCACCACCATGCGCCGCACCTGCCCCACGCGCACCGCCGTCAGGCCGGAGGAGGGCAAATCTCCGATCCGCACCGCAAGGTCAAAGCCCTCCTCCACCATATTCACCACCCGATCCACCATCAGCACATCAGCGCTGACCGCCGGGAAGAGGTCCAAAAAATCCGTCAGGATCGGTGCAACATAAATCCGGCCAAACTCCGTTGGGCAGGTGATCCGCAACTGCCCGACCGGATTGGTCGCCGCCCCGGTGGCCGCGTCATCCGCCGCCTGCATCTGCGCCAGAATGTGGCGCGCATCCTCCAGATAAGTGTGCCCCACCTCGGTCAATCGCACCCGCCGCGTGCTCCGTGTGAACAACGGCGTCCCAAGGCGTGCTTCCAGCGTGTTCACCCCCCGCGTTGCCGAAGGTGCGCTCAACCCCAGCCGCCGCGCCCCGCCGGCAAAGCTCTCTTCTTCTGCCACAGCCACAAAGACTTCGAGGGTTTGCAAACGATCCAAGGCACAGCTCCAATATGGTCATTTTTTAAAATAATGACTTTCATATTTCGTATATTCATTCGATTTTCGGATCAATCTATCTCTTGGCCAAGCGATAAAACGCAGATTTCCAACCAAAGGATTTGGCCATGTCTCAAGAACCGCCCCGCGCGCCCCTGCCACCGTTTACGCGGGAAACAGCCATTGAAAAGGTGCGCCTCGCCGAAGACGGCTGGAACGGCCGCAACCCTGCCAAAGTGGCGCTCGCCTACACGCCAGACAGCAAGTGGCGCAACCGCGCCGAGTTCCCGCAAGGTCGGGCCGAGATCGAAGCCTTCCTGACCCGCAAATGGGACAAGGAGCTCGACTACCGCCTGATCAAGGAGCTCTGGGCCTACACCGACAACCGCATCGCGGTGCGCTACGCCTATGAATATCACGATGACAGCGGCAACTGGTTCCGCGCCTACGGCAATGAGAACTGGGAATTTGACGACAATGGCTACATGGCCAACCGCCATGCCTCCATCAACGAAAAACCGATCACCGAAGAAGAGCGGCTCTTCCGCTGGCCTCTGGGCCGGCGCCCCGACGACCACCCCGGCCTGAGCGACCTTGGCCTCTAATCACAACAGGATCACGATATGAAACCGATCAAACTCTACCGCACCCCAAAATCCGGCCACTGCCACCGGGTCGAGCTGATGCTCGCCCTGCTGGGCCTGCCGTATGAAACCATCGATCTGGATATGGCCGCTGGCGCACATAAGGCGCCGGATTTCCTGAAAATAAGCCCCTTTGGTCTGGTTCCGGCCATTGAGGACGATGGCTACACTCTCGCGGATTCCAACGCCATCCTTGTCTATCTGGTGAAAACCTATGCGCCAGACAGCGACTGGCTGCCTGCCGATCCAAAAGTGGCCGCCGAGGTGCAGCGATGGCTGACCATCGCCGCAGACAACGTCTATTCCGGCCCCTGTGCCGCGCGTCTGGTCACCTTGTTTGGTGCGCCGCTCAATCACGAGGCCGCCATCGCCAAGGCCCATGCGCTCTTTAAGGTCATGGAAGCACACCTCGCAGACCGCAACTGGCTGGCCGCAGATGTCATCACCGCCGCCGACGTGGCCTGCTTCAGCTACATCGCCCATGCACCAGAAGGCGGCGTCGACCTCGCCCCCTACCCCAACCTGCGCGCCTGGATCGCGCGTGTTGAGGCCGAGCCGAACTTTGTCGGCATGGTGGCTTCTCCGGTCCCGGAACTGGCCTAATCCAGCAGGCTGGCGCGCCTCAGCGCCAGCCCCCTTTTCAGAAAGGTAGATCACATGGACACCGTTTCAGAACGCACCCCGTTTCACGCCGGAGAACGCGCCGCCCAGAAACGCGCAGGCGCCGGTGACGTGGCCCAATGGGCCAGCGGTTTCATCCGCGATTATCTACCGCAACAGCACCGGGATTTTCACACGTCTTTGCCGTTTCTGGTGGTGTCTGGCGCTGGCGCAGATGGCCACACATGGGTCACGCTGATTGACGGGCCGGACGGCTTCATCCGCTCGCCAAACCCGCGCGCGCTCACGCTGAACACAGAGATTAATGCACAGGATCCGCTGCGCGCCGTCGTGGATGCGGGCACCGACATCGGCGCTGTCGGCATCGAGCTGCACAGCCGCCGCCGCAACCGCTTTAGCGGACGCCTCAAGCGATCAGGTGCTGCCTATACGCTTGATATCAAACAGACCTTTGGCAATTGTCCACAATACATCCACGAGCGTAGTTTGCGCCGTGTGCCCGCCAATACCCCTGCGCCAGCCAAGCGCAAGGAGGCGCTCACACCGTCACAAACGGCGTGGATCACCGGTGCTGACACGCTGTTCATCGGCTCCGGCCATCAGCACGGTGCCGACGTGCCCTCGCGCGGCTTTGATGCTTCCCACCGGGGCGGATTGCCGGGGTTTGTGCGCGTGTCAGATGCCACACATCTGCACATCCCGGATTATGCGGGCAACAACTTTTTCAACACCATCGGCAACCTGCTCGCCGATCCGCGTGTGGGCTTGGTCTTTGTCGATTTTGACAGTGGAAGCCTGTTGCACGTCTCCGGACGCGCCAGCATCAATTGGCACCCTGATCCAAAACAAGACCCTGAGGCCCACCGCGTGATCGACGTCACAATCGACGCGGTGATCGAGCGCCCCAACGCACTTGGTCTGCGCTGGTCAAAGCCGGATGCGGACCTGCGCCAATTCACGGTGTCAAAGCGCATCAAGGAAAGCGAGGAGATCACGTCTTTCTATCTGTCCCCCGTAGATGGCGAGGGAGTCACGCCTTACGCCGCTGGTCAGCACCTGCCGATAGAAATCAACGTGCCGGGCCACACCGGCCCCGTGAAACGCAGCTATTCCCTCTCGGGTGATCCGAGCGACAAGTCGGCCTATCGCCTTACAATCAAACGAGAAAGCCACGGGCTGGCCTCCCGTCATCTGCATGATGCCTTGGGCGAAAGCGCAGTGTTGCGCGCGTCCCAGCCTGCGGGGGATTTCGTGATCCCTCAAGACAGCGCCCCGCTGGTGCTGGTCAGCGCCGGTGTCGGGCTCACCCCGATGGTCTCCATGCTGCACACCCTTGCGCAAGACAAAGCGGCTCGACCGGTGTGGTTTGTACATGGCGCAAAAGACAGCGCGCACCACGCGCTGCGCAGCGAAACGGATGCTTTGGTTGAAGCACACGACCACCTCCACCAGCGCCTCTTTTACAGCCGCCCCAGCGCAGCGGATCAGGCTGCAGGCCGTTTTGACCACCACGGCCGGATCACCGCGCAGGCACTTTTGCAACTGGAGGCCGGTGCCACGGCGCACTACCTGCTGTGCGGCCCCGCGCGCTTCATTGCAGAGCTGCGCAGCGGCCTTGAAGCGGCAGGCGTGCCCGCTGAGCAGATCCATTTTGAGAGCTTTGGCCCCTCGGCGCGATAGCTCACTTCCCATCACAGGCCTGTGTGCACCCTATCGTAAGGACTTTGAGCGACTTAGGGTGCCTCAGCCGAGTTAAATTCGGCATTAGGATCACATGTGATGGCGCTGAGAGATGAACCTGCGAGACCTTGAGTATGTCACGGCGGTTGCGAGGCTGAAAAACTTCAGCAGCGCTGCCGAGGCCTGCAACGTGACGCAGCCGGCCCTGTCCAACCAAATTCGCAAACTCGAAAAGGAACTGGGCGCGGACCTTTTCATCCGCATGAGCGGTGAAACCCGGCTCTCGGCCTTTGGCGAGCGGGTGGCCCGCATTGCCGACCGTATGCTGTCTGATGCCCAACGCATCAAGGACGCCGCAACCGAGTTCCGCGACCCAGAGGCCGTGCCCTTCAAAATTGGTCTCACCCCCACGCTTGCGCCCTATCTCACGCAGTATTTCTCCATTCTGTTCAATAACTTGTTCCCCCGTATGCGGGTCACGATGATCGAAGACCTGCCGCAGAACATGTTGCAAATGGTGGAAAACCACGAGCTTGACGTCGCCTTGGTGGCGCAGCTCAATCACAATCCAACACTGGATTTCACCTCGATCTGGACAGAGCCGCTGTATCTGGCCATGCGCCACGGCCATCCGCTTGCGACGCTATCTGCCATTCACCCCGAAGACGTGCCGGTCAGCGATTTCATCCGCCTGCCGCATTCCTTCGGCTATGAACTGGAAGATCGCCTGCCCACGCCCCGACCGGAATCCCGTGCCTCCAAGCGGTTTGATCTCACGGCCCTGCGGTTTGAAACCATCTGCCGCCACATCATGCATTCTGATGATTGCACCATTGTCTCAGCGCTGGCCGCGGAGCAGTTTCGCGAAGACAATTGGCCGCTTTCTTTTGTGCCTTTTGAGGCCCCAGGCAACCTGCGCAATCTCGGTGCGGCCTCGCGCCTGACCTGCCCGCGCAAACCCCTCCTGGCCAAGATCGGCGCCTACATCGCCGAGAACCCGCCAAAGGGTGTCACGCCGACATTTGCGGCGTGACACAGGTGTTTACTCGATGAATGTCCGAGCCAGTCGGTCACTCAGAGGTTTGGTGAGATAGCTCAGCGCGGTGCGCTCTCCGGTGTTCACAAACAGATCCGCAGGCATCCCCGGCACAATCTCAAGAGCGGCAACCTCACGCGGCTGCGCCTCATCAAGCTTCACCTTGGCCACATAGTAGAACTGCCCGGTGCGCTCGTCTTCCAGACTGTCAGCGGAGATGTCGACAATCATGCCATTGGCCTCCGGCACATCGCCCTGATCAAAGGCCGACAGGCGCACACGTGAGGATTGGCCAACATGCAGTTTTTCGATGTCCCCGGTCTCCACACGCGCCTCAACCACAAGCGGTTGATCCAGCGGCACAATATCGAGGATCGGCGCACCCGGACGCACCACGCCGCCTTTGGTGAACACCGTCATTTCCACGACCCGCCCGCTGACCGGCGCGGTGATCGCCACACGATTGAAGCGCTCACTGGCCCCAAGATACTGCACTTCAAGCGTTTCTAGCTGGGCTTCAATCTGCGCGATTTCAGTGGAGGCCGTCTCCTGACGCAGGCGCTCTGTGCCAATCTGGGACAGGCGCAACTCGCTAATTTCATTGCGCGCCCGCGCCTCATCAGTGCGCAGGGCCGCTTCAACACCATTGAGGCGCTCAATCTCGACACGGCGGGAATTCACACGGGTAACGGCCACCAGACCGCGATCCAGAAGGCTTTCGAGATTGACCAGCTCCTGCTGCGTGATCTCCACTTGACGGCGGTTTGACACCTGCTGCGCCTGCAACCCCTCCACCTGATCCTGAAGGCTCTCCAAGCGCTGCTCAATCAGTGCCGCTTCGGCATCACGTGAGCGCTGTTCCGCATCAAACAAGGCCTTTTGCCGCACAAATGACGCCTGCCAGACCTCGGGCTCAAGTGCCACCGGCAGCGCATTTGCCACACGCTCTTCAGCAAAAACAGGCGCGCTGTCGAGCTGCGTTTCCAGACGCGCACGCCGCGCAGAGAGATCGCCAATCTGGCTGCTCAGCACATCAAGATCCACCCCCAGATCGGTGTTGTCGAGCTCCACAAGCGTGTCACCCGCCTCCACCAGATCGCCGTCACTGACAAAGATATTGCGCACCACACCGCCTTCGAAATGCTCAACAGTCTTGCGGTTGCCTTCCACAACAAAGGAGGCCGGGGCCACCACCGCACCGTCAAGCTGCGAGGTGCTCGCCCAATAGGCCGCGCCACCAAGAAAGCCCGCCACGGTCAGGATGCCAAAGAAGACAAAGCCTCCGATCCCGATGCCCGCCGCCTTTGTTTGCACGCGGTTGTAGTCCTCAAGGCGCAGAACGCCGCCGTTGGATTGTTTTCTCAAAGCAGGGGTCATTGGTTCGCTCCTTTCTTGCTCGCTGGTGCCGCCTGGCCTTCCGCCAGCCGCAGGTTTGCCGCACGCGCCACAGAGGTCTGCTGGCGGGGGCGCAGAATGTCTTCTTTGTCGCCAAAGCCGGTTTGCGCGCCTTTGTTCAGCGTCAGCACTTTGTTGACAGCCTCAAGCGTGCTCGGGCGGTGGGTCATGACAAAGGTGATCGCGCCCCGCGCGCTTGCGCCGCGAATGGCATTGCGCAGCGCCAGCTCCCCCTGGGCATCCAGATCGGAATTGGGTTCATCCAGCACCAGCACAAAGGGATCATTGTAAAGCGCGCGCGCAAGTGCGATGCGCTGACGCTGACCGCCGGACAGATGATAGCCGTTGCCAATCTCGGTGGCGTAGCCATCCGGCAGGCTGCTGATCAGACCATGCACATCCGCCGCAATCGCCGCTTCCAACACTTTGCTGTCATCAATCGTGGTGGAAAACCGCGCGATATTGTCCCGGATGGTGCCGTCAAACAGCTGCACATCCTGTGGCAGATAGCCAATCAGCTGGCCAAGCTCTTCTGTGTCCCATTTCGCCATCGGCGTGCCATCCAGACGGATCGCCCCGCGTTGCGGCACCCAGATCCCGGCCAGCATTTTCGCCAAGGTGGATTTGCCCGATCCGCTGTGCCCGATCACCGCAACCACATCTCCGGCCGACAGGACAAAGTCGATCCCGCCAATGGTGGCATTCTGTGCCAGCGGCGGACCCGCCTGCGCGATGGTGGCGTTCAGCGAGATCTGCGGGCGTGGCATCGCCAGACGTTTGGCAGGCTCCGGGTAGGCTTCAGACAGGGCCCGCAGGGTTTTGTAGGAGCCGCGCGCCGCCAAAAACGTGCGCCACTGCCCGATCAGCTGGTCAATTGGTGCCAGCGCACGGGCCAGCACGATGGTGCCGGCAATCATCACACCTGCGGTGGCCTGTCCGGTGATCGCCAGCGCGGCCCCAAGGCCCAGCATGCCGGACTGCAATGCCATACGTGTGGTCTTGGAAATCACCGAAAAGCTCGCAATCCGGTCAGACACGCGCGCTTTGAGCTCATGGGCCTGATGTTGCAGAGCCGTCCAGCGACGAGCGAGATCACCAGTCATACCCATTGCCTGGACGAGCTCTGCATTTTGTTCACTTGTGGTGAACAAAGCGTCGGACCTTGCGCGGGCGCGGGCGGCATCCTGCATCACATCAGATGCGCGTGCGTTGTTCACAAGGGCCATAATGGTAAGGAAAATTGCACCGCCAAGACCAAGAGCGCCAAGGTAGGGATGCAGCAGAAAGAGCACACCAATGTGCAGAGGGATCCAGGGGGCATCAAAGAAAGCGGTCAGCGTGGGGCCGGAGATAAAATCTCTCAGGCCGGTCACATCGGCCGCCGGATTGTCGCCCGCACCTTTGCCCTGCACCCGCTTGCGCATGGCAGACTGAAGGATCGGAGCGCCCACTTTCAGCTCAAACCGCGCACCAAGGCGGCTCAGGATGCGCATGCGCACCAGATCAAGCATGCCGCTGACAATAAAGACGCCACCCAGAAGGATGCTGAGCGCAATCAGCGTGTCCATGTTCTGGCTGGTCAGCACCCGGTCATAGACCTGCAACATATAGAGAGGCGCGGCCAAAACGAGCAAATTCAGGATCATGCTGAAGAAGGCGACAGCCATGAAACCGCCGCGCAGGGAGCGCCATGCGGATTTAACGAAGGATTTTTTCTGAAACATTTTGGTGATCTCTTTTCAGGGTGAAGGGGATGGCAGCCTTGGCTGCCATCCCACTGTTGCGTGCGATCAGGCGATGAAGTCGTCGTCGGTCAGATCCGTGCTGAGGACCCCTTCAAGGCGCACAGAGGCATCTGAGGAGAAGGTCAGCAGGGTGTCGTCGCCGTCCTGAGACACAGTGAGCTGAGTGGCAAAGTCCGGGCCGAAGTCGGAGAAATCCAACCGGTCCACGCCAGTCTCAAAGTCACGGATGGTGTCGTTGCCGAAGTCGCCTTCAAAGAGGAAGGTGTCCGCACCGTCACCACCGATCAGGATGTCGTCGCCACCCTCACCGTTGATCAGGTCGTCGCCGTCTTCACCCGATAGGGTGTTGGCCAGATCGGACCCGTTGATGGTGTCTCCGTCGTTGGAGCCGATCACATTCTCAATCGAGCTGAGCGTGTCGGTTTCAGAGACTTCGTTGATGACATCCGCACCGGACACACCTGTCGGCGAGTCCGCATCGATCGTCGCACCTGCGTCCACCAGCGTGTCCTGCGCGATTGGGCCGTTTTGACCGGCAGGCGCATTGTGCAGGTGGATTGCCGAAACAACGCCTGGCACCGGTGTCTGCAGATCCGCTTCGTTCAGGCCGGTCACGGTCAGCTCGGAGGAGTAAACCACCTCACCGGTTTCCGGGTTCTGCACGATGGTCAGCGTCGCTGTACCGGTTGCTTCACTGTCAGATGTCGGACCAGGTTCCTGGGATGCATCCAGCTCGGCACGCAGGGTGATGACCCGTGCGTTGTGGCTGTCCATCACATCACCAACCACTTCAAACTGCCCGCGAATTTCGCCTGCCGGGAAATCGGAGGTGTGAATGTTGTAGTAGAGATTTCCAGCCAGCGCCTCAGACACAAAGCCAGCACCGTCGTTGATGTTTGGCGTCGGCTGCAGCGAAGCCCCCACGGTCACATTCTGTACCGAAACGGAGAAGCCTGTCTCACGGGTGGCTGTGCCAGTGCCGTTGGAGCCAAGATCCACTTTCACCGCCACATCTTGATCGGAGAAGTCAACGGTATCGCTGCCTGCACCACCTTCGATGAAGTCGTTGCCCAGACCGCCAACAATCACATTGTCGCCGTCACCAGCAATCAGAACGTCGTTGCCGGCACCGCCGTCAATCACGCCGTCGATCTGGCCAAGGTTGACCACGATGTCTTCGCCTGCACCCAGCAGCACGTTGCCATCAACCACACCGTCATCATCGTTCACAAAGGTCACAGAGCCCGCATCACGCGCATCAATCGCGTTTACAGAACCGGTGATCTGACCTTCGTTGACAATCGCGCCAAGGATGTTCAGGCCGCCGTCCACACGGATACCCGCCGCTGCGTCGCTGTCCTCAGAGCCCGCGATCACGCCAGAGTTCTGCACCAGACCGGCAAAGCTTGCGTCTTCCTGATTGCTGAACAGACGCAGACCGTCACCAACGGTGTTGCCTTCGGTGGCATCGCCACGACCTTGCAGGATGCCTTCGTTCACAACCGCTGCAGAAACCACATCACCCGCTTCGTCACCTGTCTGAAGCGAAACGGCAGAGCCATTGTTGCCCGCACCCGCGTCTACAAGACCGGTGTTGGTGAAGGTGTAGTTGTCTGCGGTGCCATCGGCATAGACGGTCCCGTTGCGCTGATCGCCGGTGCCGAGGATTGCGCCGGAGTTGGTCACTTCCAGACCTTCGCCATCGATGTTCAGTGCACGGCTGTCAGAGGACACCACGCCGGAGTTCACAAACGAACCGCCAGAGTGATCGCCGGTGCCAAAGTATACACCGTTCTGCACACCTGCGACGGTGCCGGAGTTGGTGAATGTGCCTTGGAAGTTCACACCGTTGACAAAGCGCACACCGGCAACTGTGCCATTTGCGCCTTCAGACAGGATCGAGCCGCTGTTGGTGATCGTGGCATCTGTGGTGCCTTGGTTGCCAGGATTGCCGACCCGCACACCGTCACCTGCCAGACCTGTTCCGGCACTGGCATTGCCACGGCCTTGGATGGTTCCGGCGTTGTTGAGGGTGAAGGTGTTTGCGCCATCTTCTGCGCCACCGATCTCAGCGCCAAAACCAGAGCCTTGGTTGCCTTCGCCCGCATCAATGGTGCCGTTCACGAGGTTGGAAACGGAGAAGTCATCGGCTGTGCCATCGGCATAGACCGTACCGTTGCGCTGATCGCCGGTGCCCTGAATGGTGCCTGCGTTCAGCAGGTCGACGCCGGTGCCGTCGATGTTCACCGCGCGGCTGTCAGATTGGATGGTGCCAAAGTTCAGCACATCCAGATCATGCTCGGCTTCACCGATATAAAGACCGTTGCGCACGCCTTCGATCACACCGGTGGAGGTGTTCAGAATGCGCCCCTCAGCCGCCAGACCATCCGCAACACGGATACCCGCGGCAGTGCCTTGGTTGCTTTCAGAGGAAATCAGGCCGCTGTTGGTGATGTCGGTGTCAGACACCGCGCCTTCGGCCCCATTGTTTAGACGGATACCGTCGCCTGCCCCACCTGTATCAGAGGCCGCCTGACCGCGCCCTTGGATGGTTGCGCCAAAGCCGTTGAAGACCGTGTTGGAAACCGTGTCACCGGCTTCATCGCCAACCTGGAAGGAGATACCGGCACCGCTGTTCTCTGCGCCTGCGTCAATGGTTGCGCCGGTGAAGTTGGAAATGCTGACGTCTTCGGCGGTGGCATTGGTGTAGATGGTGCCGTTGCGCTGATCGCCGGTACCAACGATGTCACCAAAGTTGCGCACGCTGATGCCCTGGCCTTCGATTTCGACCGCACGGCTGTCAGAGGAGATGACGCCGCCGCTGAAGTTGTCGAGCGAGCCGGAGCTGTTTGCGCCGGAGAATTCCACGCCGTTCAGCTCACCTGCGATGCTGCCGAAGTTGCGGATGTCCGCGCTGGAACCGTCGGTCACTTCGACGCCGGTTGCCACGTCACCATTGGCTTCAATGCTGCCGGTGCGGAAGTTGAAGACCTGCACGCCTTCGGCGTCGACAGATACGGCGGATGGCGCGTCATTGGTTTCGATTTCACCAAAGTTCAGCAACCGTGCGAGGTCGTTGTTCAGAACAAAGGCAGGGGTGTTGTCGACCACAGTGTTTTGGAAAAAGCCGTTGGTCAGAGTCTGTCCGTCACGGACGGTTTCTTGGGCCAGTGACGAAGACGTCATCAATCTGGCGCGCAAGCTGGCAAGAATCTCGGAAAGCATAAAAGAACTCCGCGTTGACTATGTTGAGTGCGGAGATCAAAGCCCTGACGTGGCCTCCCCGCTGACAACAGCAAGCGCCCAAGACAGTTAGACTTTGAAATTCTTCGTCCGAATGGTGGCCATAACCCAGAGAAATACTCACGCACCCCGTGAGAGTCCCGCAAAGGCGTCATCATATTTTTCAAGGGCTTAGGCGCTATGAGTGCAAATTGAGAAACTGTTCATTGGTGCCAATTCACAAAAAGGTCAGCCAAGGTGATCAGAAAACCGGTCTGAAATTCGCGGATAGGACAAGGCTGTTGCCGTGATTGATGCCTGCCTTTGAGACGACTCAGGATCGCCGCACTTTCGCGCCGCCCGCAGCCATGCCACACTCAGAGTCTGACATGAGGGACACCCCAATGCCCCTATCGCTCGACCAGACCACACAGACACAGCAGAAACTCACCATGACGCCGCAGATGCGGCAGATCGTTGAGTGTCTGTCGATGGACGGCACCTCCACCGCGCGCAAAATACGCCAGTTTGGGCTGACAAACCCCAGTGTCGCGCCAGCAGCCCAAGCAGAGCAGATCGCGCAGACCAGCGGCCTCTATGAACACGCCGCCCTGTGGATCAACGCGCAGTTTTCGGCAGTCGAACGCCCCACAGCGCTGCAGTTTTTGGATGCGCTGGAACCTTGGGGCTGGCTCAGTGAAAACCTTGAAAGCATCTGCGCCACCGCAGACGTGAGCATCACCACTGGCTCCGCCGTGCTTGCGCGGCTGCAAGCCATCGAACCTGCAGGTCTGTTTGCCCGCTCCCTTACCGAGTGCCTCGCCCTTCAGGTCAAAGCCGCAGGAGACACCGACCCGATTGTCGCACAACTTCTGCACCATCTGCCGGAAGTGCAGCACAAGACCACCAAACAGCTGGCCGCCCTCTGTGGCTGCAGCGTCGAGGACATCCTGAACGGTCTCAAGAAACTGCGCAGCTACGATCCCAAACCCGGCCTGCAATTTGCCATCGCCCCGCCACCGCCCACCCGCGTTCCCGACCTGCTGCTCCAATGCAAGCAGGGGCACTGGTCTGTCAGCCTGCATCCGGACTCTGCCACGCACCTCAGGCGTCTGCCGTCGATTGACCCACAGGCGCAACAAGAAGCCGACCGTTTTGAAAACGCGCTCTCCGCCCGCAATGCCACCCTGCTGGCCATCGCCAAACGGTTGGTGACGCTGCAACAGACCCATCTCACCTCCAAAGCTCCTCTGACCCCGATCACCATGTGCGCCCTCGCACCCGATGTGGCTCGCCACAAAAGCACGCTCAGCCGGGTCTTTCAGTGGGCCACGGTGGAGATCGACGCAGAGGTCCTTCCCCTCCGCCACCTGCTCGGCCCGAAACTGCGCGGCCATGCCCTGTCACCGGAGCATTTGATGCACCGCATCACACAACTGGTGTCTGATGAAGACAGCACCCATCCGCTGAGCGACGCCCAGCTTGCCGAGGCTCTGGCGTCCACAGGCATTGCGATCCCGCGCCGCACCATCGCGAAATACCGTGCGCAGGCAAACATCCCGGCGGCGCACGCACGCAGGCAACACCGCTCTCATTAAAATCATCGCATCGCCGCATGAACAGCGACACCCGATGGGCAGCCCGTGGGTCACTTTTGACCCGACCAGCCCCATCTGCCTCAACCTTTCCCAGCGATTTCAGACCACTGACGCCAAAATGCGCGCTGGCACGAAAGTTGCATGATGTCAGGTAAGCGCGCTTACCGCGCATGGATTTTAAGAAACCAATTTTCAACAGAGGAGCGCGGGCATATGCCGCCGCTGCCACTTGATGACGCCATCAACGAAGTGCTCAACGTCCATTTGAGCCCGTTTCTGCCCGTCGCACCGGGTGGTCTTCCCAACAACACCGTCCAGATTTTTGAAGCCAAGCGGCGTGGAGTCGGCCTTGGCGATCGCCGTGGCTCAGACACGCGCTTTGGTGTCACCGTCTCTGCCCTGCGCGGGATACAGCTGGATGGGGTGGCGCGGTTTGAACTCTGGGACACCACCCCCGATGCCGTGAACACCTCCATTGATGCGGTGCAGGCCAATGTTCTGGGGGCCGCCGCAAGCCTGCGCAGCATGGGGTTTCTGCGCCTCGCGCTCGGCAACAGCGCGCCAGCGGAACATGTCTCTGCGCTCAATGCATGGCGACGCACGGCGGAGCTGCCTTTCCTCTATGAATACCGCGCGCGGGATTCTGATGACGCAGACAGCTTCATCGTGCGCATTCCCAACCGCACCGATCTGGAGGAACGCGACGGGACCAACAGCAGCCTTGAGATCCTCTCCGGCGCAATGCAGCGCTGGGACAATGAGCGCGCGCCCTCGCTGATTCTGCGGCCAAACGGCGGGCCACGCGCCCTGCGCCTCAGTGGTCTGGACGCCATAGCCTTTCTCAACGGCATTCCAGGCGGCGCCGTCACGCTCGAACGCGGGGTGTCCGGTGCCACCGGCGCGCCGGTTCTGCATGCCACGCTCGACAGTTTTCTCAACGCCATCGCTGACGGTCCCAACCCGCAATTGCAGGCCATTGTCACCTTGCCCAGCACAGCCGCGTTCCTCGCCGCGCTGGGTCCCGCCGGTGCGCCGTTTGAGCTTGGCGACTGGGACACCAACCTCATCCGCGACCTCTATGTGCCCCACGCGCGCCGCTTTGACACGCCCGTCACCCTGCGCTCGGGCCGCGATTTTCTTGCCATCCGTCATGACGCGCCGGCCTTCGCAGCCCCGGCCGTACTCTACCTCCGCCTGCAGGCGGATCACCTTCGAGCCGGTCGTTAGGAACCGGTCAAATCAGGAGTAAGCCATGGAACAGATCTTACCCGGCGTGTCGATTGCCGTCCGCCCAGAAGGCCTGATCACTCCGGGCGTTGTATCCATCAGCGCCATCGGAATGGTCGGGACAGCCAACAAAGGGCCGGTCAACACGCCGGTGCTCATTGGCTCCCCCGCAGCCGCCCGCGAGGTGTTCGGCGACGCCGATGAAATCGTGACGCCCGGGCAGGAGCTCACGCTGATCCGCGCCATTGATCTCGCCTATGACCACGGCGCGCGCGACGTCTGGGCCGTGCGCATAGCAGGCGCGACCGCAGCCGCAGATTTTCTCATCGCCTCAGCGGGCGGAGACTGCTGCCGCCTGACCGCCGCGACCCCCGGCTCCTGGGCCAACGCCATGGAAATCAACATCACCGCCGCAGAGGAAAGCGCGGTTGTGAGTGGGGAAGAAATCGCAGGTACCGGCGCGGTTGGTTTGCAACTCGCCCACACCACCATTGCCGAAAGCGTGCGCAACAGCGTGTCTGTCCTCGCGGCAGGTGCCTCAACGCCCACCACGCCCGCCGTTGTCCACGGAGCCACCGGCACCCCGGCAGCAGGCCAAGTGGAAATTGACCCCGCAAGCGGCGCTCTAGTCTTTGCCGCAGGCGAAGCCCCCGCCGTCGGCGACACCGTGACAGTCACATATGTTGTCCCAGCGGCCGACAGCGTTAAGGTCACCCTGCGCACCGAGGCTTTGGAAGAGGTCTTTACCGCCGCAAGCGGCGCGCATCTCGTCGATCTGGTCAATCAGGCCACCGGCGGCTCGGATCTTGTGGACGGCACCGCGCTCGCAAACGCAGCGGAGACGCCCACAACCTTTGCTGATGCCTTCACCTTTGAAACCTTTGGCGCTGGCACCAACACCACCGGCACCGACGGGGCCACAGGTGGCAACTACACTGACGGCTTTGAACAGCTGGCCAACGAACCGGCCTTCATCATTGTCGCCGCCGGACAGGACAACTCCGGCACCATCGGCGCGGACCTTTCCGCCCATGTGGCCGCAGCCAGCTCTGATGCGAACAAACGTGAGCGTATCGGGGTGATCGGCTCCGCGCCGGGGGCCTCCCTCAATGACATCCTGGATCACACGCTGAACTCCGATCGCATCGTCTTTGTCGCGCCGGGCGTCACTGTCTCTGACGTGGTGACCGGAGATGCGGTGACCCTTTCCGGCGGCTATGCGGCGGCCTGCGTTGCAGGGATGATTTCCGGCGCGCCGGTCAACCGCAGCCTCACCAATAAGGTGCTGAATGTCGCAGGTCTGGAAGATGTCTTCACCCAGGCCGAGCTGCGCCAGATGGTGCAAAACCGCGTGCTTGCGCTGGAAAGCCGCCTCGGCTTCCGCACGGTGAAAGGCATCACCACCTCCACCAACACCGCCTGGCATCAGATCACCACCCGGCGCATAGTGGACAAAGCCAAAATCGGCGTGCGCTCGGCGGCCACCCCCTACATCGGTCTGCTCAACAACGAGCGCGTCCGCGAAGCCATGCGCTCCACGATCAATTCCTTCCTCGCAGAGATGGTGCTGGACGAAGAGCTGGTGAGCTACGAGCTCGACGTGTCCGCCACCCGCGACGACGAAATCCGCGGCATCGCCCGGGTCACCATCGTCCTGCGCCCCACGTTCAGCATCGACTTCATCAAAGTCACGATGTTCCTCGAATAGGAGACCAGATAAATGGCCAACACCAATGTTTTTACGGGGGCGGATGCCACGCTCACCCTTGCGCCGCTGGACACCCCGCCGGGCGTCGACGCCGAGTCGATCATCGCGCGCTATGAAATCGCCACCGCTGTGGGCCGGGTCACCGGCGTCAAATTCACCGTCGACACCGACCTGCGCTCCTTTCACGAAATCGGCTTTCGCCATGTGACCTCGCTGCATGAGGGCAACATCAACATCTGTGGCGAATGCGACCGCGCCTATATCAACGGCGCGCTGCTCGGCCTGCTGATGGGGCGCAAGTCCTTTCTGGACAACAACGCCCGCACCTTTCAGCCCGAATTCAACATGACGCTGCAGCTCAATGACCCAGCGGTCGAAGGCCAAGCGCGGCTCACGCTGAATGGCGTGAAATTCCAGACCTGGTCCTTTGCCCTGCCCGAAGACGACATCATCATGGAAAAGGTCAGCTTCCGCGCCAAGAGCATCGACATCGCCGACTTTGACGATGACAGCGGCGTCTCGGCTGGCCCGGCCTTCGTGGATCAGGAGTAATCTGCCATGACGCTCACCAGCGAAGCGCTTCTGGCCGGGTCTTCGGCCACGCATCTGCATGATCTCCCTGCCGACCTGATCAAAGGCGAGGACGGGGAGCAGCAGGTGGAGCTGCGCCCCCTGTCGGTGAAAGACCTGCAACTGATCGCCCGCGCCGCCAAGGAGGATGAAAACCTCTCCGCCGCGCTGATGATCCAGCAGGCGCTGGTGGCACCCGCTTTGTCTCTGGATGAGGTGCGTCAGCTTCCGGCGGGGCTGGCCCGCCATCTAGTGGAGGAGGTCAACCGCATCAGCGGCATTGATCTGCCCCGCGACGCGCTGGAGGAAATGGTGCAGGCGCCCTTGGCCAAAGCCTGCTTTGTTCTGGCCCGCGAATTTGGCTGGACACCCGAAGAGGTCAGTGGCCTCACCATCGGGCAAATCCTGCTCTATCTTGAAATGGGACGGCGGGAGGCGGCAGAAGCATGACCCGCGCCTTCGCCTCCGCTGCCCCCCAACGCCTGCGCCAAGCCGCATTGGCCGCCGCTGGCTCTGTGCCCCAACTCGCGCCTCAGCGCGTGCAAAAGATGCAGGCCACCGCGCGCCGCGTGTCAGCGTCGGGCGCGGACCTCAAATGGCTCTCAACCTGCGCCGAGCTGTCTGATCGCAAGGCGATGGAACGCAGCTTGACCCGTTGGGAAACCTCAGAGCCGGAGCGCAAACCTGCCCCCAAGGAAACGCCATCTTACAAACAAACCCCGGCGCAGAAGTTAGCGGCGAAGCAGAAACGCCAGCCCCCAGCATGGCATCACCCGCCAGCGGACACCCGCCCCAGACCGGAGGCGCACCGCTGTGAAACCGCCAAGACACTGCCAACACGCCTCTCCGGCGGCCCGCTTAGGCTGCATGCAGGCACCGACCCGGAAGATCTCGGCAAAGGCCCGATCACACCGCGTTCCAAACCTTCCGCACAGCCTCTTACGGCAAAACCTGCCAGCCCTCTGCCCACCGCGCAGAGCTACCCTTTGGCAAAGACAACGGCGCAAAAGCTTGCTCCCCGCACCCACACAACGCAGCCAAAACATCCGCGCGCCCTCCCCGTCTCATCCAACCAGCCGTCAAAAACACCTTGGCAATCCCTGCTCGCTGGCCCGCAGGCGTCACACACCACCCTCAGCGCGCTCACATCGCGCGAGCTGCTGCGGTCAAAAGCCGAGCAAAGCGACACCGCGACGCCTCCGCAGCGCGCCTCAAAAGATCCCCAAAGCGCGCAAGCCCCAAAGCCTGCAGGAAAACATTCCCAATCCGCCTTTGCCCAATCCCCAAAGCTGCCCAAGCCTGCAAATGCCGCGCCGCTTTCTCCGCCCCCACGCGCTTCAAACAGCCCCGATCCGGTGCAGCTTCACCGCGAACCCGTCCATGGCGCAGACCCGCTGTCGCGCGAAACCCTGTCCCGCCCGCCGCACGCAACCCCGGTGCCCCTGCCCGCGCAGCCCGATCTTGATCCGCCATTTGCCGAAATCCTGCCGCCATCCGACCGCGCCCATCTCACCCGCTTTCAAGAGGCCGTCACCGATGAGCCGCAAACCGAACTGCCAGACCGCTCCACGCCTCGCGCCACCGCGGGTTTTGACCGCGAGGCGCTGACAGACGCGCTGGCGCTCATCCTTCGGGACGAAGCCCGCCGCCACGGCATTGATGTGTGAGGAGCCCGCCCATGCGTCCGATGCTTGATGATATCCCGCTCCCACAGGTTCAGACCCTGAAGTTGCGCGACATCCGCACCCTTGCCGAACACCGCGCCCCGGGGATGGACGGCAGCTATTGTCAGAACATGGGCCGCCACGCGACCTCGATCCTTGTGGCCGGTGTGGCCAGCGGGCGCGATGCGAAAGACACCCTCGAAAAACTCACTGCAACCTTTGACGCCGGCGCACCTGTGAGCTTCATCTCCGACATCGTTGCGGACGCGGAGATTGAAAACGTCCTGATCGACGATTTCCGCCTGCGCGAAGTGGCTGGCAAACCCGGCCGCTACGCCTACGCGCTGGTGCTGCGCGAGTATCAGGAACCGGTGGAACCTGAGGCCGTGGGCCTTCTGGACAATGACATCTTCAGCGAAGCGCAAAGCCTCACCGATGATCTGATCGACGGTCTCGATCTGCTGCCGGAATTTGACACCGGGCTTGAGCGCTTTGTGGAACCGCTCACCGGTCTGCTGACCCGCCTGCAAGCCCTCAACAACACCTCCAACGCCTGACAAAGGAGATCGATGCCATGGCCGACAATCTCTTCGAAGACCTCAAAGAGGTCCTGCAAGATTTCAAGGATTTTCTCGATGACAAAGTGGGGGTGATCCATCCCGCCGTGGCCGCCCTGCGCGCCATCATTCCTGATCAGATCGACAATCTGCTCAACAAGCTGATCGAGCTGATGAACCTGCTCAAATCCGAGGTTGAGAAACTCGACGTTTCCGCCATCCCCGGTCTCGCCGAAGCGGCAGAATTCACAGATCAGGTCAAAGGTTTTGTCAATTCCGCCAAAGCCCTGCTGCCTGACAACGCCGATGACTTTGACGCCATCACCGATGTGGCCGATGTGGTGGGCGGCCTGCCCTCCATTGACGAGGTGAAAGGCGAAATTCTGTCTCTGATCGACGCCATCGTCGGCCATCTCAACGCGCTGAAAAACGCATAATCCGGGGAGGCTGTCGTGAACCGTCCAATCCGTCCCATGCTTGGCGAGATTGAACTTGCACAGGTCCAGCTTGTGCAGGTAGACGAAGATCAGATTCTGACACGGCACGACATCCCCGCACTAGAAGGTGATTTCTTTCAAAGGCTTGGGCGCGCTGGCACCGCCATTGAACTCACCGGCGTGCAAAGCGGCCCTGACGCCCGCGAAGGTCTCACCAAACTGCGTGACGCCTATCGCGCCGCCGCGCCGCTGACCTTTGCCGCCGATATTGTCACCGCAACCACGCTGGATGATGTGCTGATCGAGCATTTTGAGATCAGCGAACACGCGGGCCTGCCCGACGCCTTTGAATACCGCCTGCTTCTGCGCGAATGCACCCCGGCGCCAGCCCCCGATCCGCAAGACCCACCGGAGCCGCCCGAGCCGCCTGAGGTCACAGAGGATGAGGGCGTGCTGGTGGTGAATGTCATCAAAGAGGGTGATCCCGCCTTTGCCGCTAAAAACACCACCGTGCTGGCCGCAGGCACCTTGCAGGACGGCAGCGATTTCCCTGAAACCGCCCTCTCCGGCCAAACAGACACCCGCTGGACCGAAGAGCCCTTCCCCGCCGGAGATTTTACTCTGCGCGCCACGGCGACGGGCGCGGCGGCGGATGGCGGCGACCTCAGCGGATCGGCAACAGCCACCGTGCGCGCAGGCGCCACCACCGAGGTCACCATTGTCCTGCGCGATGCCGCCACCATCGCCAAACGGTTCCTTGTGCATTTCCGGTTTGACAGCGCCTTTGTGGAGCCTTGCCTCAAGCAAGTCCTCAAACAGGTCGCCGATCACGCCAGCGCCCATCCGGACGAGAAAATGCTGGTGGTGGGCCACACCGATCTGGTCGGCACAAAAGAGTATAATCAGGCGCTCTCAGAACGGCGCGCGCGCAGTGTTTTTGCCGCCCTGCGCTATGGCAATGATCCAGTAGGCGCCGTTGCCGAGTGGAATGAGCTGCGACAGGCCCGCACCACCAATCTGCACGACAATTGGCGCGCGCGCGAATACCAACAGATGCTGCAGGACCGGGATTTTTACAATGGCCGCATCGACGGCGATCACGGCCCGATGACAGATGCCGCCGTGCGCCGGTTCCAAGCGGCCAACGGCCTGCCCGAAACCGGCACCATGAACGGCGCGACATGGCCCCTCCTGATTGACGCCTATCTTGCTGCCGAAGCCCTGTCTGTGCCAGACGAGCGCCTCCTGCCCAACTGCCCCGGCGAAGGGCTGAAATGGCTTGGCTGCGGAGAGCTTGATCCGCTGCGCAATGTCACCTTCGCATGGCGCCCCAACCGGCGCACCGAGGTGCTGTTTACCCGCGCCACCGAGCTCCCCGCCGACATCGACACACCGATCACATTTGAGCTCCCCGCGCCCGGCGCGGTTGGCAGCGACTGGTGCCTGAATGAAAGCAGCAGCTCCGCCCGTAGCTGCTTTGTCGCCCCCAATGTGAAAAGCAAACGCCATGAAACCTGCCCCGGCACCTTGCCGCGCGGCCCCGCCTTCACCCGCGAACCAATTGAGCCGACGCCCCAGTTCAAGGTACAAGGCTCCATCCGCTTTGAAGACGGCAAGCCCTACACCGGCACCTATTTCATCACCGCCCCTGATGGCGAGTACATGGCTGGCGAGCGTGAGAAAACCTCAGGCAGCGCCCGCGCCGGCACCCCCAAAACCAAAACACCCGCGCCCGATGGCAGCTTCTCTTATGACACCCCGCTGAAGACACCCGGCATTTTCATTCTGGAGCTGGAGGCCGACGTGATTGCCCGCCCCTCCGGTGCGCCGATCACAGAGGCCAAAGGCCCCGTGGTTTGCAAGCGGCTTGCAGGGCCGCAGGACCGGTTTGATGTGGTCATCACCGACCGCAGCGTTGCTGACTCCCGCCCCACGCTCACCGGACCGGACGCTGTGGTTGTCACCCGTGCCCACACCACACCCGCGCGCGCGCCCCTGACGCTAGGCGCAAACCAGACGTTTGCGGGCACAGGCACGCTGACACTGACCAACGGCACAGATCGTCTGCGCGTCTTTGATGCGGCCGCGGGCGGCACCGAGCTCAGCTTTGATGGCACCGACAATGTCTTCACCTCAGATCAGCTCACCGCCGGCGTCACCCTGTTTTGCGAAGGCGGCCCCAATCCCAGCGCAACGGCTGGGGATGTCACGGCCACTCTGCAGCTCACCGTGGGCGGCACCCCCGGCCTGTCGGTCAATCACCAGATGACAGTGATGCGCCTCACTTTGGATGTGGCCCTTTCCCGCCCCGTCGGCGGCGGCGACGCTCCAGAAATGAGCGCGGCAGACAGGATCGCCATCGGTCGCTTCACACAGGTTGCGGACCCGAATTTCAGCCACGAACGCTCGCTTTTGCGTGTCCAGCCACCGGAGCCTGCGGATTTCACCGGCGATCTGGCGCTGGCGCCCATCGGCCCGCGCGCTGCGCTCTTTGCCAGCGAACAACCCGCGGCAGGTCAGGCGGTGCTGGCCAATCCGCATGTGATCCCCGTGGCCAGCATCCCCGCCACCGGCCTTGCGCTTTTTGCAGAAGGTCTGGATCACAGCGCCGCTGTGCGCGACAGCGGCTTCATGCTCGGCCTGTCAGGCGGCGAGCCCGATGGCGACCGCGCCCCGATGACCATGGTGCGCCTCGACACCGCCCCCGACAACCTGCCCGCCACCGCCGCCGTCACCGCCACGCGCTTCGGGGTCTGGGATCAGGCCTATAATGGCGCAGGGGAATTTGTCGCCGACATCATCGCCGCAGATGAGCGACGCCTGCATTACCGCGTGCGCGACGCCGGCGCGGGCGCTGGCCCGATCGCTGTCACCTGGCGCAGCCTGCTGGCAGACCAAGCCACCAGTGACGACGCCCCCGCCTCACAAGAGCTCACCCTGCCGGAAACCGCAGCGGGCAGCGGGCATTTCATCTCAAACGGTGTGATGCTGGTGACCGATGACACCGACGCCGCTGTCGCTGTCCCCAGCGGCCTGCCCGCGCAGCCTGGACTGGCGGAGCCGCGCAACCGCGGACAAAGCGACCACCGCCTGCGCCGCGCGCGCATCGACGGCTTTGTGCGCACCGAATACAGCCCCGCCGCGCAACCAGGCACCCGCCTTGGCATCACCCTGCCGGTTTTCCCGCGCAACCCAGATGAGCGCCGCCGCATCTCGGTGCGCGTGATCCGCTACACCTCCGCCACCTATGCGCCGGTGACTGATCAACGCATCGCCGATCAGTTTGCCGAGGCCAACCGGCGCTGGAACGCCGTGGGCGTGCAAATCGACGCGCAGGCCACCGTGGATCGCGCCATCCCCGCCGCCGCGCTGGATGGGGGCGGCGACTACGGCGGGCAGGCCAACAACGCCTTTGAGCAAGCTGCGCTGCGCGATTTGATCCCGATCACCCCCGACAACACGCTCACCGTGGTCTTCACCAGCGTCGCCGGATCAAACGCCTACGCCACCGTGGCCAACCGCGCCCCCATCCCCAATCCTCCCGGCGCAAACCTGACACTGGATGCGCGCTTCTTTGTCTTCATTGACAACACTCTGGACGTGCAGGACGTCACCTTGGGCCACGAGATGCACCACATCTTCTTCAACCGTTTTGACGGGGCCGTGAACGACGCTTTCTTTGCCTTCAACACCAGTCCCGGCACCGCTGTTGGGGCGGCACGCGGCATCGCGCTGCCCGATGCCCGCATCTACCGCCGCATCCAGAACCAGCACAGCGCCGACCCCGACAATGACCCCAACAACGACAACATCCTGAACTGGGTGCGCCGCACCCGCACCGCCCGCCAACCCGCTCAGGCCGGTCCCGGCCCCGCCCCTGACGCCACCACCGGCAACACGCTGGTTGGACCGTTTTAAGGACCCGACATGACCACGCCCATTGCAAAAATTCGCGAAGACTTGGCGCTGATCGTCGGCGGAGGCTTCACGCCTGACGGCATTGGTCCCGCCGCCTTTGAGGCAGTCGCGGCCCGCGCCAAGGCCGAGCCCAAACGCTACCTCAACGCGCTGATCCAGACCTATCTCGGCGGCGACTTTGACGCGCGCATGCTCTCCAGACTGCGTCCCGGTGCCGCGCTTGAGCTGCTGGCGGAAAGCGATCCGGAAACCACCGGCGCAACCGCGGCAAAACTGCTCACCCATCTTGATGGCCTGCTGGTGATCTATGACAGCGCGACCGACAAGACCCAGCTTGAGGCGCTGCTGCCTGATGATGTTCTCGCGATGCATCAGCGCCTTGACCGCATGCGCAACCGCCTGCGCCCGCTTCTGGAGGCTGCGCCATGAGCCTCTTGTCCCCCACATACCGGCTCACCCTAGGTGATCAGCGCATCGACATGGGCAGCGAACCGCGCGCCAGCACCGTCACCCAGATCGATGTGCAGCGCGCCATGGCGCCGCTGGTGGATCGGTTTGAGCTGACCATCGCCAAGCTTGGCACGCGCCTGCCCAAACGCGGCGACGCGGCAGAGATCGAGCTGGGCTTTGCCGGGTCAGACACCGGTCTTGAGCGCGTCATGACTGGCGAGATCGAAGAGGTCGACGCAGGCCCGGAGCACACCCGCATTGTCGGCTTTGGCGCCGGTGCCCTCCTTTCGCGCAGCAAGGAAAACCACAGCTTCCGAGACAAAACCGCCGCCGATATGGTCAGCGATCTTGCCAACACCTCCGGTGTCAAAGTGGCAGACACCGAGACCAGCGAGATCTTCCCCACCTATATCGCAGACGCCCGCCTCAGCGCCTTTCAGCACATGGTCACCCTCTCCGAGCTGACTGGCTTTGATCTCTATTGTGACACAGATAATGCGCTGTTCTTCAAGGGCTTCGGCAATGGCCGAACACTCTTCCCGCTCGACTACGGCGAAGACGTGATCGCCTATCAGGTCGAAAGCACTCTGGCCTCTGCCGAGCGCGTTGAAGCCTGGGGCGAAAGCCCCGGCGCGGCACAGGGCGCAGACAGCTGGGCCTGGCTCACCAAAGACTTTGAAGCGCGCAAAGGCAGCGCAGGCACCAGCGGGAGTTTGCATGTTCTGGAAAACGCCGCGCTGCGCACGGGTGAAACCGCCCAGCGCGCCGCAAGTGCTCTGCTGCGCCGCATTGAGAACCGCCGCATCCGGGGGCAGCTCACCGTGCTTGGCAATCCGGCCATCACCCTTGGCGACACGATCCGCCTGCAGTCCATGCCCGAGCCTGACCTCAACGCCACTTTCCAGATCCGCGGCGTCCGCCACCGGATCACCAAGGCCACAGGCTTTCTGACCCACCTTACCTTTCAGGCGCTGGAGCTGAGCCTATGAACGACACTGTCTCCACATTGCAGGCCATCATCCGCCGCGAGTTGGAAACCCTGCGCATTGCCGAGATTGGCATTGTGACGGCGGTGCACCCCCATGCGGATGGCGGGGACAGCGACAACTACAGCTGTGATGTGCGCCTCAAAAACACCGGGCTGGAGCTGCCTCGCGTGCCCGTCGCCACCGGCCACATCGGCACCGTTGCGATCCCCAATGTCGGCGATCTGGTGCTGCTCGCCTTTGACCGCGGCGACATCAACCAGCCGATCATCACCGGCCGTCTCTACAACGATGAGGACCGCCCGCCGATCAACACCTCAGATGAGGTGATCTTTCGTTTGCCGCTGGCCGAAGCCGACGATCAGACCATCAAGGCCGCGATCCGCAATCATCAAACAGACAACCCGCCGCGCGAGCTGATCATCGAGATGGATCCGAAAATCACCATCCGCGTGACCGACGGCACCGTGCGCGCCACCGCCGGACCGTCAGAGCTGTTCATCGATCAGACCGGCGCATCCGGCGGCACCGTCACCGTGGTCACCGGCGGCACCAAGATCACGCTCAACCAGGACGGCGACGCCACCGTGGAGGCCATCGGCGCATTGAATCTGAAAGCGCAGCAGGACGTCACCATCGAGGGCCTCAATGTGAAAATCAAAGGCCAGATCAACACCGAGGTGGAGGCCGGTGTGCAGGCCTCCCTCAAAGGCACGATCACACAGGTCGAAGGCAGCGGCCCGACCACGCTGAAAGGCGGGATCGTCAACATTCAGGGCGTCACCAACTTCAGCCCATAGGAGGAAACCATGCCGGGACCACCGGTCACAATTGGATGTGCGGTCATCGTGACCCCCGGCGCTGCGGGGCCACCGGACACCGGCACGATCGTGGGCATCTTCCCGCCGCTGATCACCGCCGGAGGGCTTCCGCTCGCAACCTCAGGCTCACTCTGCACCATGATCAACTCGCTGACCGGCGTGCCCTATCCGCTTGTCATCGGACCCATCGCCAGCTCCGGCGTGCGCATCGCGGGCAAAGCGCTGGTGCGGATGCTGGATCTCATCCCTTCTCCACCGGGCGTGCTCACCATCCTTGGCCCACCGGCCGCGCCCTACATCTCCGACACGTGGCCGCCATGAAACAGGGAGGCTTGATATGACACGGGACAATGCTCTCTTGGGGCAAGACCTCCTGCTCTTGCGCAACCGGCGGGACCAGACGACACGCGAGCGCGGCCGCGACCTCTCCACACGGGTGCGTCCGGAAACCAACCAGCGCGATCTGGACACCGTCTTTGGCGCGGAAAACATGGCGCAGGCGCTCTTGCTGCGGATGCTCACCTCAGAGGGCGAGCTGCGCCAGCTGGGCCATCCCACCTATGGCTCCCGCCTGCATGAGCTGATCGGCGAGCCCAACACCGAGGCAAACCGCAACCTCGCCAAACTCTACGCCCTGCGCGCCATCAATCAGGAGCCGCGGGTCGAGAAAATCCTGCGCGCAGATGTGCGCCAGCGCCGCGATGACCGTGGCGGCGTCGACATCGACATGCAGCTCAAAATCGTTGAAACCGCAACGCCGCTCAATCTTGTTGTGCCGTTCTTCTTTTCCACGGAGCAAACCTGATGACGCCTGACACCATCCATCTGATTCAGCGAAATTTCGGCGAGGTGTCCAACGACATCCTCACCAGCCTCATCGGCGGCATCGTCAACGAACAGATTATCTTTGACGTGAAATCCGATCTCTACCCTTTGGCGCAGGCTGCCGAAGGCATCCGCATGCTGACCGGGCAGGTTGACGATCAGACTGCCAATCACACCTTTGAGGCCGGGATTGATTTTGCCTATGAGCCCGATCTGGGCGCGGTGCAGTGGCTTCCGGGCGGCGCGCGACCCGTGGATGGCAGCGTGTTTTATGTGGATTACCGCCCCATTGGTGCCTCCTCCCCGATCACCGACATCAATGTCGGCAGCGTCGCCCGCACTTTGTCAGAGGCCGTCGCGCGTGAAATCGCCACGCTTTATGAACAGCTCAATCAGACCTACCGCTCGGGATTTGTGAATTCCGCCGAAGGCGCCGCGCTGGATCAGGTGGTTGCCATTCTCGGGTTAAAGCGCAAAACCGGCGATTTTGCCTCTGGTCTTGTGGCCTTCTTTCGTGACCCGCAGGTGGTGGGCGATGTCACCATCGCTTCAGGCACCAGGCTGACAGCCCAAAACGGCGCAGTCATCTTTGAAACCACCCAACAGCGCACCCTGCAGCGCGGTCAGGCGCGCATGGATGTGCCGGTGCGCGCCAGCGTCGATCACCCCGGCGAGACCGGGCAGGTTGCGGCCGGTGACATCGACACCCAGCTGCGGCCGCTTGCCGGCATCGCGCGGGTCTCAAACACCGAGCCAACCGTCTTTGGCGCGCCTCCGGAAACAGATGCGGAGCTGCGCGCCCGTGCGCGGGCCGAACTCTACAAACTGGGCAATGCCACGCTACCTGCGCTCGACGCCAGCGTGCGCGACAGCTTTGCCACGCTCACCGAATACTGGGATCCCAACGCGCCCATTGCACGCCGCACCGCCCCAGGTCGTGTGGCGCTTTTTGTGGAAAGCGAACCTGAACGCTTTGCCAGCCTGTCTGCACAGGTCAACAACCAGCGCGCTGCGGGCATCGCCGCCACCATCGTGGCGCGCTACGTTTTTGTCACCCCGCGCATTGTTGCAAAAATCGCGGGCGGTCTCACCTCTGACGGCAAGGCCAAAGTGGCCGAAGAGATCATCGCCGCCGTGCAGGCCTTTGCAGAGCCGCTGACCACGGGCGATGCGCTTGAGGGTGGCGCGCTGCTGGAGGCGATCAAAGCGGTTGAGGATCTCGAGGACGCACAGATTGTCGACGTGCAGGTCGCCCGCGCCGACGCCACCCCAACGCAAAGCGAAACCGTGGTCGACGCGCTCACCGCATTCATCGCGGGCGGCGCCCCCAAAGAACAGACCGCCCTGCGCGCCGAACTCAACACCCTGCTCTTTGAGGTGGACACCGGCGCGCCCACCGGACGCCGCATCCCCGACCGCAGCCTGCTGATGAACTCAGAAGGCAGCGCCCCGGCCACCGACCAAGACATCGAAGACGCCGCATTCCTTGTGAAAGCCGAGGTTGAAGGCGAACCGGGCTGGATCGTGATCGACATGAATGCGGCCGACATCGCCTTGCAGGAGGCCGGATCCTGATGGTCACCAAAACACAGCGCATTTTGGATTTGCTTCCGGGCACCTTCGCGGCTCAGCCCGCCCATTCGCCGCTGCAAAAGCTGATCGAAACCTATGGGGCCGAGCTGCAGGGCGCGGAAAACACTCTTGCCGCCATCCTGCGTGCGCATTGGTGCACACAGGCCGATCTTGGCCGCGATCTGTTTGACGATCTGCCAAGGATCGCCGCGCTCTACGGACTGGCCCCGCAGGAAGGCGATGATGTGGAAGAGTTCCGCAGACGTCTGAAACTCTGGGTCAGCCTCATTCTCGAAGGCCCCGCCACCGTGCGCGGGCTGCTGCGCGCCACCTCCATTCTCACAGGACTTGAGATTGATGACAGCGACGCGGCCTTTGATCCGTGGTGGACGCGCGCTGGCGGCGGCCTGCTCACCACCAAAGTCGCCAGCCGCCGCGACGCAGGTCCAGCGATATTCGGCTTTGACCGCGCCTTTGCGCAAGGCAGCGACGCCACTTCGGCGCAGATCACCGGCCAAACGCCCCTCTCCGATCCGCTGACCCTGACAGCCAGCACGCTGCACCTCACCATTGACGGCGGTGCGCCTGCCGCCGTCGCGCTTGCTGGTGTCACCACACCCGAAGAGCTCATTGCCACCATCAACACCGCCATGGGTCAGCAGATCGCCACACTGACACAGGGCCGGCTGAAACTGTCTTCCCCCAGCACAGGTCCGGCAAGCAGTATCGCGTTGAATGATGCCACAGATGATGCCGCGCCAGAGCTCTTGGGCCTTGCCCCCCGCGCCTATACGGGCCGCGACGCCACAGGCGCAGCGCTCACCGGGCTCATCGACCTCTCCGCCGGAGCCGACCTGTCCACAAACCGCTACATCCGCCTCTTGGTGGATGGCACCCATCTTGCTGAAATCGACTGCGCAGGTGCTTCGGCAGAGGCCACCTCGCTTGATGAAATTGCCGCCGCGATCAACACAGGCCTTGGCCTCTCCGTTGCAAGCCATGACGGCACATATCTCTCGCTCACCTCACCTACGATCGGGGCCACCTCCGGCATCACCTTCCAAACCGCCGCCGCGCAGGACGCGCGGCTGGCACTGTTTGGCCCCATCGACACCGTCGCCTCCGGCCGCGACGCCCAACCGGCGCAGATCACCGGCACGCCGGACCTCTCCGCAGGCGTCGATCTCAGCGCAGCCAGCCGCCTCCTGCTCAGTATTGAGACCAAAGAAGACGTAGAAATCGAATGCACCGGATCAGACCCGGCCAACACGCAGCTGCCTGAAATCATCGGGGCGATCAACAGCGCCTTGCGCGCCGATGTCGCCACCACCAACGGGCGCAACCTGATCCTCAAAAGCATTGAGGCAGGTCCCACCGGCAGCCTGCGCATTGGCCATCTGCCAGAAGGCGACGCGGCCAAGATCCTCTTGGGCCTTGAGGACCGTATCGCCACCGGATCCGCCGCCACCCGCGCCACCTTGCAGGGCGCTCTCGACCTGTCGGCAGGCATCGACATCGCCGCGCAACCGTTGTTGCAACTCGCCCAGGATGGCCGCACGCCGCAAACCTTTGATTTGTCCGACGCGGCAGCGGCTCCTCTGGATGCAGAGGGTCTCGCGCAGGCGATCAACAGCCAGCCGCAGGCGCCACAGGCCAGCGTCACCGACAACAGGCTCACCCTCATGAGCCATCTTGAAGGCAACGCCGGACAGCTGGAACTGATCCCCATCAGCACAACGCTCAAGCGCAATTTTGTCTCCCGCGTGCCCATCGCAGAGGACGCCGCCAAGTCCGTGCTCGGCACGCTCAGCGCGGTGTCCCAATCCGCCCCCGCTGCCGCAGCCACTTTGCAGGGCAACGCCAATCTCTCTCGCGGCGTCGACCTGCGCGCAGGGGGCTTCCTGCGTGTGCAACTGGACGATGCCCCCGCTGTGGACATCAACTGCGCCGGTCCACGCCCGCGCCACACCACGCTTGATGAGGTCCTTGAGGCCATAAATTCAGCGCTTGGCGCAGGCACCGCGCGCAGCTCCGGCAGCAGCCTTGAGCTGGTCTCCCCCAACCTCGGCGCCGCAAGCCAGATCACGCTTCTGCCCCCACAGGCCACCGATGCCCAACCCGCGTTGCTCGCCACCGGCCCGCAAAACGCCACCGGATCTGCCGCGCGGCAAGTGGCCTTTGTCGGCACCAACGATCTCTCCGGCGGCATCGATCTGACGGCTGCCGCCCACCTGAAGCTGGCAATTGACGGCAACCCACCTGAGGACATCGACTGCCGCGGGTTTGATCCCGCAAACACAACGCTCGGCCAGATCGTCGTCGCCATCAATCTCAAGCTCGGCGCGGGCATCGCTAGCCATGACGGGCGCCACCTGCTCCTCACCTCCCCAACCAAAGGCGCGGACAGCCGTCTCGACATTCTGCTCCCGTCCGAGCCAGACGCTACCGCCGCCATTCTCGGCGTCTCCCCGGGGCGCAGCTATACCGGTCAGGCGGCGCAGCCCGCCCAAATCGCAGGGCTGGCCGAACTCTCCGCCCCTATCGATCTGAGCACCGCGCGTTTCCTGCGCCTTGGCTTTGACGCCACACCGCCACAAGACATCGACTGCGCCAGTGCCGCCGCCGATGCAACGCAGACCACGGGGGCGGAGATCGCTGCCGCCATCAACGCAGCCCTTGGCGCACCCGTTGCGCAGATCAGCGCGGATCACCTGCTCCTGACATCCCCCTCCCTTGGCGCGTCAAGCCGGTTGAGTGTGGAGACCGCCACCGGAGGTGACGCCACTCAGGCGCTACTTGGCGAGGCCCCGCGCAGCGCCACCGGCACACCGGCGCAGGCCGGTCAAATCACCGGCAGCATTGACCTGCGCCAAGGTGTGGACCTCAGCGAACGCTCCGTGCTGCGCCTCGCGCTGAAAGACGCCCTGCCGCTGGACATCGACCTTGCCGGAGAGGCCCCCGCCGCCACCGCCCCTGAGGAAATCACCGAAGCGATCAACAGGGTGCTTCCAGATACCGCCAGCCTCAGTGCTGATGGCCAGCTCCTGCTCACCGCGCCCGCAGGTAGCACGCTTTCCCTGCAGCCCCTGCGCCACTTCGAACTGATCGACTACCCGCAACAGCCGGTCACCCAAACCGGCGCCGCGCTGCACCACGGCGATGCGCTCTTTGCCGAGAACACCGGGCCATCTGATGCGCCCGGCACGGTCCGTTTCACCGCGCCGCAAGGCACAGACTCCCCTGGTTTGGTCGACATTGATACAGGCCGCACCTTGCGCATTCGCGGCGCCATTCTGCCCGGTGACACCGCCGAAATCACAGAAGGCGCAGACGGCCTCAACGTCTCCACCAAGCTGAGCCCAACCCCGCGCGTCTACGGCCTGCCCCTGCTGCCCCATCTGGAAGTCCCACAAGACTCCACCCGTTTCATGGCCCCCGGCCTCAGCGGGCGGCGCGGCATCCTGATCTCTGACAGCTTTGGCTCAGACGTCATCGAACTCACCGAAATTACCCGCCGCGACGTCGCTCCAGCGCTGCAGATCTCTGCCGCCCACTCTTTGCCGGATCAGCTCCCCGAAGGCGTGTTTGTCGGGCAGCTGCAGCGCTCCGGCACAAGCCTGTTGCTCACCAACGGCGACAAAGAGCTTGAGGTGCAGATCGAAGGAAATGCCACGCAATTCCTCGGCCGCCCCGTGGCCATTTTCGCCAAACGCCTTGGCGACAGCCTGCTGCCGCGCCGGATCCGCGTCCTTTATGATCTGCAGATCACCGCGATCCCGCCAGCCACGCCGCAGGTCTTCAACGGTGTGGTGCTGGATCAGGGGCCGGAGTTTGGCGCATTGTCCCTGCCGCGACGTATCAATGAAACGACGCAGGACACACCCATCGTCTTTGCCAGCGCCGTCGATCAAACGGCTGCGCTCTCGCTCTCCCCGGGCACCAACCGGCGTGTCTTTGTGGAATGCCTGACCGCCCGATACGACGCCGCCGATTTTGACGAAAGCCATTTCGCCGGCGGGGACTGCCTTGAGATTGGCGTCTTTGACGCCTGCCGTTTCGCCGAAAACCCACGGGCAAAATCCACCTCGGTCTTTGCCCCTGCAGACGGCGGCACGGCCACCGATGTCACGCTCAGCTGGGCGCAGCACACGCCCGGACGGGCGCAGATCAACCTGCCGCTCGACATGCCCGCCCGGTTTGGCGCGCGCTTTGATCAGGACCGCTTTGCCCTGGCGGATGACGCGCCGGAGATCATCTCAGGCCTTGTCACCGAACCGGCCACCGACCCGCAGCTCTTCACCACACAGCTGGCCCCCGAAGGATCCGCATCGGCGCTTGTGACGGCGCGCGCTGCCGATGTGATCCCCATCGGGTTTGACGCCACCGACATTCCCTTCGCCCGCCCCGTTGCGCTGTCTGGTGGCACCGAAACGCAGGCCGCCCGCACCTTCCTCAATGACCCCGGCCTGCCCGGTTTCATCGAGATTTCCGCCATCGCGCCGGGTCTCTTTGCCAACCGCATTTCCATCGCGGTCTGTGACACCGCACCGGGGATTTACGACCTGATCGTCACCTTTGACGGCGCGCGGTTTGAAAACGCCCGCGCGCGGGTGAACGGGCCAGAACTCACCGGCACGGTTGAGGATTTCAATCGCCCAGGCCCGCGCGGCGTACAGCACCTCAAGGCGGCAGGCATCGACCTCACCGTCACCCGCGACGGCACCCCGCCCGAAGACATTGATTGTTAGAAAAGGAGATTTTGATGTTGGACAACGACCCTTTCACCACCTTTGAACCCGGTCAGATCATCAGCGCCGCAGCCATGAATGCCATGCAATCCAAGATGCGCGCCGAAATCCACAAACAGATCGCCGAGGCCCTCGCCGCCCTGACCGAAGTTGACCTGTCCAAAGACAGCAACGCGCTCGAAGGCCATTCCGCCCAGGATCTTCTCAGCAAATTTTTGGAGCAAGCCATGCAAAAATTCCCCGGACACACAGGCTATCGGAAACTCTTCAAAGTGCTGGAGTTTAACGAACCCAATCTCGTCGAACACGAACTCAAACTCTGCCCGCTGGTGGATCTTTATGAGCTGCAGAGCTTCGATGTGATATGCGCCGATGATGATGACAAGCGTAAGGTTGAGGCGCGCTTCTTTCTCTATCACACCAGCGAAAAGAAAATTTCGATGGAAGGGCCAAACGGCACTGAGACCGTCGAGATTGAAAAGCGTGGCGAAACGCCCTTCAGCATCCCGGTGAGCGAAATGCTGGACTACCTCGGCGTCGAATACACCGATGAGACCAGCCTTGGCGATCTGGAAACCGAGCTTTGGAAGGCGATGTTTGCGCCGCCCAACGACCCATTTGATCCCAGCGATTATTGCCACTCGCCCTGGTATGAGCGCTGCTGCCGCGAAGAACGTACCGTGGGCAGCCTCAAGGCCAAAGGAGACTGGGACGATCTGAAACTCAAAATGCAGCCCGTAAAGACGGTGAACACGCCCTCGCTAGAGCGCGATACAACCTCAACCAACCGCCACCCGCCCGAAATCTTGGTCGAACACCATGATTTTGACCGACTGTCATTGACGCTGCGCGAGCGCATCCCAATCGGCAACGGCGAGGATCTTGCAAATGTCTGCCTGATGGTCCTGCTCAAGGTCTGACAGCGACGCGCCTTTGGCACCGCGAGGAGAATGAACGCATGCAACAGGTCGAGCGCTTTCCGGCGAGAGGGTTTTTCCGTGGCACCAAGACCCTTTATCTGCGCAGCCTTCCCGAAGGCGCGCAGCTGTCGTCCTTCCGCCTGCGCCTGACCCCGATTGCCGCCTCCAACCGGATCGGCCCTGCCGAGGAGCAGATCAGTTTTACCGCACCACCGGTCGATGGCAGCATCGCGGGCGGCGACCCGTCTGATGACAGTCGCGAAACCGCCGTGTCTCAGGTGCGCGGCGGCGGCAGCCTGCCTTGGGCGGAGATCCATCTGGGTGGCTTTCGCACCCTTTCCCGCCTCAGCGGGGCGGGTTTGGCGGGGGCAACGCTGCAGGTGGATCTGGGCGGCTTGTTTGTCGATGTTGCGGCCAATGGCACGGTGCCATCGCAAAACGGCACATTCACTTTGAGTGACGGGGAACAGCCCCTCCCGGGGCTGACGGTGCAGCGCCTGCGCATTGCCCGCACATCAGCGGGCGCGCAACCGATCATAAACACCCTGTGGCTGCGCGCCGTGGCCAGCAATGTCACGCTTGCCATGGGGCAACAGCCCGCCGCCTGGGCCCTGCCCGGCGAGCTCTCCGCCGTCACCGAAACCACGGATCTTACCACGCTCGCGCAGGCCGCATTGGATGCGGCGGAAACCGAAGGCGGCTTTGCGGTTCTGCCCCTGCACATCAAGTCAGACACCACCGCCCAGTTGGCTGTCGAAGTGCTCTACGAGATTCAGGAGCGCCGCAGCGGCCTGCCCGATGGGCTGCGTGAGAGCACGTTGGAATACACTTATGACGGCGTGTCTGAGGCAGGCGATGACCTCCTGCAGATCACCGTGCCGCCCAATATGGAGATTGATCCCGCCGGCACACACATCGCGATTGATGGCACCTTTGAGGGCAGCGAAATCACCCTTGGCCCCACCATGGATCGCACCCCTCCAGAGGCTGTGCCGCTCGCGGTCGGCACCGCCGCCGCCCAGCCGGTGACAATCACCGAAGAGACCATTCTCGACGCGGTGGATGTCCTGCTCTCCACGCAAGCGCGACAGGCGGACGTCAAAGTTGACCTGCGCGAAGATTTTGACGGCAAACCCGGCGACAGCTCGCTTCTTGCGCAACCCGCCACCGGTACCTTTGGCGTCTCCGCCCATGGCGGGCCGCGATGGCTCAGTACCGCTCTGGGCCAGACCATCACCGTGCCTGCCGACGCAGAGCGTATCTGGCTTGTGGTCGAGCCGACCTCTGCGCCGATCGCTTGGCACGTCCATCCGGAAACCGAAGCAGCCGCAGAGCTGCAGACCAGCGACACCGGCGGCCTGTCATGGCGACCGGCCCGCGCGGCCAGCCTGCCCGATGCGCTCATGGCCGCACACCGCTTCCGCCGCGCCTCGCCGGTGTTTCGCGTCCCGGTCTCAGCCGAAATTGGACGTGACGCCGAAAGCAGCCTCCTGTCTCTTGAGCGGTTCCAGCCCCTTGGTCGGGTGGAATTTGCGCTGGAGTCCCGCTCTGTTGCTGAGGCGGCCAATGACATTCTGTCGGCGCGCAGCGCCACAACTTGCCCTCGTGGCGAGCAACTGACCAATGGCGGCTTTGAGGATCGCGCCTCTGGAAATGACCTTTATGAACCGCAGGGCTGGAGTGTCAGCGGCGGTGCGGTTGCGCTGCAATCTTTCTCTGTGCCCGGCGACGCGGGGCCGCTCTCGGTCACGCTCCTGCGCCTTGGCCACGCAGAAAGCGCCCCCCGCGCGCTGTCGCAAATTGTCAAAGTCTCCCCCGGCTGCCCCTATCGCGCGGTGTTTCGGGGCTTCGCGCCTGAACGCGGCGCGGTGATCGAGCTGATCTGGCGTCAGACCGGCTGTGGCCTGTCGCGCACCGATGTGCTGACCCCGCCCCCGTTTCTTGGCACCTTTGACAGCGGCCTGGAGCTGGCCGCCGTGGCTGGCCCACAGTTGCGCACCATCCTGTCTGCCTCACTGGATGTCATGGCCCCTGAGGATGCCGACCAACTGGAGGTCCGCCTGCGCACTCCTGCAAACCAGCGCCTGTTTGTGGACACCATCTCCCTTGAGGGCGGGCCAACCGGCCTGCGCAATGGCGATTTCAGTGAGCTCGCCTTTGATGTGGACCTCACTGAGTTTCTGAGCGGCTGGCGCTTTTCTCCTGAGCTGACCCTCGAGAACCCGCCCCTGACCATCGCTCCGGCCACGGAGGGCCTCACCTTCACCAATATCACGGCGGACCGATCTTCTGTGATCCTGTCCCAATCCGCTGAGGTGATCGCTGACGCGCCTTTTGCCGCCGCTCTCGAAGCGCAGCTTTCGCAAGGAGAGGCGGTTTTTGCCGCCCGCTGGCTGGACAGCGCAGGCGCGCAGATCGACACGCCCCTTGCCGCATCAATCCAATCTGAGGGGGCCGAGATCACCCGCCTGCGCGGCACAGTTCCGGCAGGCGCGGCAACGGCGGAAATCGAGATAGAGCTCGGGCCAAGCGCCATCCTCACCTTGGTGGCCGCCTCCGCAGAGCTTGAAGCGCCGCAAAACATTCCGGTGTCCTTCCTCTCGGAGGCGCCGGGCCGCATGACCGTGCGCGATTTCACCGTCGCCTTCCGACCGCGCGCCGTGGCCACACAGCTGCCGCCACCAGAGAGCCCATGTGTGCCCACCCCCGCCGATACCGCACCGGAGGACATCTGCGAATGCGCGCCCTGCAAAGACAAAGGCGAAACCACGCCCGCGCGCGCCACGCTCATCACCCGTCTGCCAACCGAGCTGCCCGTCGGCACCATCGCGCAGCCCCGCCTTGACGCGTGGCCCGCCTGCCCCGCGAAAGCGCCACCGCGCGCCTGCGCACCCATGCCAGCAGCACCGCGTTTCTCAGCCTTCCGGACCACGCGCGGGTTTTGACGCCAGCCACAAATCTGACCCTCAATGCCGCCACTTTGCCCGACCACCCCACGCGCGAGCTTCACGGCATTGGCGAAGGGCGCGCGGCGATTCTGGAAACCGCAGGCATCACCTCGGTGCGCGCCGTGGCCCGCCGCAACGCAACCGAGCTTGCCGAAATCCTTGATGTGTCTGCAGAGTTTGCCGAGGACATCCTGTCTCAGGCGCTCGAAATGACCGCGGGCGGCTCAAACAGACGGCGCTGATAGCAGGTGCTCAAAATCCGTTTGTGGGAGAGGGCTGGGCAAATCCGGCCGGATCAATGCCGTGCTTTTTGAGGAGCTTACCCAAGGCGCGGCGCTCTTTGCCCGCCTGTTCCGCCGCCTTGGTGACATTGCCCTGCGTCTGGGCCATCACGCTTTCCAGATAGCGCCGCTCGAAGGCGTTTACCGCGCGTGCCTTTGCCACGCCAAAGGCCTCGTCCACACTGTCGCGCGCGCGCGGCTCCGTCGGGCATACCGATACCAAGCCATCCTGCGCCGTGACCACGCCGCGATGCACCAGATTTTCCAGCTCCCGCACATTGCCGGGCCAGGTGTACTCTTCAATCCAATGGCTGGACCTTATGTCCAGCGCCAGCGCTCCGGTCTGATATTGCTGCTCAAACAGCGACAGAAAATGCCGTGTCAGCAGGGCCACATCCCCGACGCGCTGGCGCAACGCCGGCAGCGTGAGCGACAGCACATCCAGCCGGTACAGCAGATCCAGACGGAACCGCCCGTCCCGCGCCAGTTGCCGCAGGTCTTCGTTGCCCGCCGCAATCACCCGCACATCCGCCCGCTGCGTCCGACTGCCGCCCACGCGGCGGAATTCCAGTGATTCCAGAAACCGAAGCAACGCCACCTGCGCCTTGGCGCTCAGCGCCTCGACCTCATCCAGAAACAACGTGCCGCCGCGCGCCTGATCCACCAGCCCCGCGCGGGCCTCATGCGCATCGGTAAACGCCCCGCGCGCATGGCCAAACAGCTCTGCCTCAATCAAAGTGTCCGGCAACGCGCCACAACAAACCGGCACAAACGGGCCTTCGCTGCGCGCCGAAAGCTGATGGATCGCTCGCGCCGCCAGCTCTTTGCCGGTGCCGGTTTCGCCCTTGATCAGCACCGCCGCGTCACATTCAGCAAAGCGGCGCAGGGTCACCAGACTGTCCACAAAACACCGTGATTGGCCCACCAATCCCAACGCGCTCACCTCGGCCGCCCGCTCATCTGCAGGGCGTCCCAACGGGCCGCTGCGACCACATCTTTCCAGCCGCATCTTCAGCTCAGAAGGCGCACAGGGCCAGGTCAGAAACTCACGGCAATCGCGAATGGTCGGCTCCGCCCAGCGGAAAGCGCTCTTTTCAATCGCCAGCATACAATGCGGATGCGCCGCCAGCGCCTTCAGCCGCCGCATGGTGCGCCCATCCCAGCCGCGCATACCCAGATAGACCAGACTGTTGCCTTCCGCGGTCTTCGCCAAAGCCTCAGGTCCGGTCAACTGCACGCGGTAATCCAGCGCCCCAAGCGCCCCGAGAAACGCCTCAAAACGGTCTGATTTTTCCTGAGAAACCAGCGTCAGCCTGCGGTCTGTATCATCCAGTGACATGGTGGCGCCCACCTCACCCTGCTGCGGGGTTTGTGGGTTTCGGCCCGCTCGCACGGATTGCGAGCGCTTTTTTCATCACGTCAAACCAGAACGCCGCCCCAAGGCTGATGGCCAGCACCGTGATGGCCCATCCCGCCAGTGTTTTAAGGCTTTCCTGCGCGGTGCAGAAAGCATCGGAAAAGCTCTGCCCCTGCCAGCCAAGCGGCAATATGGCCAAATCGTCCAGCCGCGCTTGCGTATCGTCTGGCAGCGGCTGGCCCTCAGCCGCCGTCGCCTCCGCCGCCGCCACAATCCCCTCACGCAGGTTAGAGTCCTTCCACAACAGCTCCATATAGGTCAGCGCATTGGCATTGATCGCCACCACCAGCCCGATCGACAACAGCACGCTGACAAACTGGCTTTTGCGTTTGTACCAGCCACTTGCCCGATCCATGGACTCGTCAAACCACTGCGCCAAACGCCGCTCCGCCATTTCGGCGCGCCGCTGCAGGGGACGGTCAAGATCGCTCGCCTGCCCGATCATCAAGGTCAGCGAGCGTTTGAGCACACCCTCCGGCATGTCCCGCACGATCTCGGGCGCCATGCCAAACAGCTCATCCACCGCAACCGGCAAGGTGGCACCATTGCCATTCTTGCTGCGCAACGCATCCAACAGCGCCGTCGCAAAGGCACTGCTTGGCACATAAGACGGCCCATTCCCCATGAGGCCAAACACCCCGCTGCGCGGTTTGCCGCGATAGAGGTGGCGCATCGCCGGATGCTCCATGACCTCACGCACGAAGCTTCCGTCCGGATCTTCCAGCAGGTTCCTGAGCGCCACCACCAGATTGGCAGACCGCATACCAAGCAATCCCGTCAGCATCTCCTGCGCAGCGGTGATCACGATGCTCAATGCCAAAAACAAAAAGGCAACGCCAATAAACAGCTCTAATACAACTGATCCAAACACAGTTGCGCTCCCATCTCAAAAGAAGTTCGGTCCAATTTAGCGAATGCGCTTTGCCGCGCACAAATGGCTTACAGCAATAGAATTCAGGCGCGCACGCCGTTCAAATTCTTCAATAAACTCTAACAGTTTTGGTATCTTAGGGCAACTGAGCGTACCGGGGCCAGTAGGAGATTCCACACCTGCAGCATTGTGAATATCACACCCATTTCGCATGATTGCATATACAAAACAGAGATTTAAATGGGCATCCGTGCAAAAAGGATCAGAAGAATAAAACGGCAAGTCTTCGCCGAATATATTATACAAATACAATTTCTACCTAAGATTGATATTTCTCGTCAGAGCTGACCCGACTTTCCCCCAAGCCCCGTCAGTCCTCAGGGTCATAGACATACCCGATGCCGCGCACCGTGCGGATAATGGTCGGCTTTTCGGGATTACGTTCAATCTTGCGGCGCAACCGTGAAATCCGGATATCGATGCTGCGGTCAAATGGATCCCAGGAGCGGTCATGGGCCTGCTCCAGAATCTGATCCCTGTTCAACACCCGCCCCTTGTTGCGCGCAAAAACCTTCAGGAGGTTGAACTCCATCGCCGTCAGCGCCAGCTCATCGCCTGCGTCCGAGACCATTTTTGCCGCCTCCAGATCAAGGGTAAACGCGCCAAACCGCGCGGTGGTGGCGCCATCGCTGCTCTGCCCCTGCGCCTGCGGCGCGTCCTGCCGTCGCAAAACCGCCTTCAGCCGGGCCTCCAGCTCGCGCAAATCCACAGGTTTGCCCAGATAATCATCCGCGCCCATCTCCAGACCAATGATCCGGTCCACCACATCGCCCGCTGCGGTGAGCATGATCACCGGCACCGGATTGTCCGGGCGCAGTGATCTCAGAACCGAAAGCCCGTCCTCACCGGGCATGTTGATATCCAGCACAATCAGATCAACCCGCCCTTTGCCAAGCGTGGCGCGCAATTCCTCGGCGTTGGCCGCGCTCAGCACGTGATAGCCGCGCTTGGTCAGATATTCCGCCAGCATCTCGCGCACATCGATCTCATCGTCACAGACCAAAATCTTGGTTGCCTGATCACGCATCGCGCCCCCCACCTTCCGCCATGATGTCCTGCACCAGCTGCCGCAGCTCTTCCGGCGCAACCGGCTTTTCCAGATACGGGCGACCCGCTTCTTGCAGGGTTTTCTGCGAGGTTGGCCCCATCGTATCACCAGTGATGAAGGCGATCCGCGACACCATCTCCGGATGCTCGCGCTTGAGCTTGACAAACAGCGTCTTGCCGTCCACATCCGGCATGTTCAGATCGCTCAGCACCACGTCATAGCCCTGCCCCGCCAGCCGCTCCAAAGCCTGCGCGCCGGAGCCGACCTGATCCACAAGATAGCCCTCACGCTTCAGAACCTCCGCGATCAGCGCGCCAATGTCTTCTTCATCATCCACCACCAGCACACGGCCCACCGCCTGCGCCTCAGACGCGCGGGTGCTGTCGCCTTGCGCCGTGCCATTCTGCGGAGCAGCTGGCAAACGGATCACAAACCGGCTGCCGGAGACAGCCTGCCCATCCAGCCAGATCTGACCGTTGTGGGAGTGGATAATGCGATGACAGAACGCGAGGCCGATGCCGGTCCCGCTGCCAATCTCCTTGGTAGTGAAAAACGGCTCAAAAATCCGCGCACGGATATGGTCCGGCACGCCGGGGCCATTGTCACTGATCGCAATTTCGATCTGGCTGCGCGCTTTGACCGGCCGCGCCGAGATGCGGATCTGATCTCCCAGACCCGAGGTTTTGATCGCCTGCCCGGCATTCATCACCAGATTGATCACCACCTGCGTGATCTGATCCGCATCCGCGTGGATTTCCGGCAGATCCGTCTCCGGCGCATAGGCAATCTGAATGCCATCCTGCTGTTGCCCGTACCCAGCCACATCCAATGCGGCGCCGATCACATTGTCCAGATTGACCCGCTCCATGGAGGTGGGCCGCTGCCGCGCCATCGCCAGAAAGGTCTTCACAATCCGCGCACAGCGCTCCGCCGCTGCGCCGATCTTCGCCACCCGCCGCTGGGTTTCCGGATCGGTCACATCTTCCTGCAACATCAGCGCATGCCCCACCACAATCGACAGCGGATTGTTCAGCTCATGCGCCACCCCCGCAAGCAGCTCCCCAAGGGCAGACATTTTCTCATTCTGATACAGCAGCTCCCGCTGCGCGGCCAATTCCTCCTGCAGGGCAAGCTCATCGGTCATGTCCCGCGTGCTAGAAACAATGACCTCCTCGCCCTTGAAATCGATCAGCTGTGCCGAAACCGCTCCCCAAAACCGGGTGCCATCGCCTTTGATGTATTCCGCCTTCCGGTTGCGCACGACACCCGCCGCCCGCAGTTCTTTGAGATAGCGCGCCCGTTCCTGCGCCTCCACATAATAGCTCTGCGCGCTGTCCCCGTTCCCGAACAGCGCCAATGTCTCAGGGCTTGAAAACAAGGTCTCTCCCGTGGCCGCCTTGGTCATCTGCAAAGGGATCGGACAGGCTTCCAGCACCTGCTGGATCAACTGCTGCGCCTCGACCTCCTTGGTCAGGTCCACAACACTGGAGACAATCACATCCTCGCCGCGATACTCCACGATCCGCGCGGAAATAGAGGCCGGAAACTCACGCCCCTTCGCCTGCACCCGCAGGTAATAATTGTCGATCTGTCCCATCGCGAGCAGCTCGGTGACAAAATCGGCCCGGTCATCGGGGTTCACATAATGATCGCGCGCAGACTTCGTGTCGCCAAACAGCTCCCGCGCCGCCGGAGAGCGGTAAATCAGGCTGCCATCGCCCACACGCGCCATGGTCACAATCGCCGAACTCGCATCCAGCACCGTCCGGATCAACAGATCCCCGTCCCGCGTCGCGGCCTCTGCCTTCTTGCGGTCGGAAATATCCGTGCGGGTCACAACAAACCCGCCCATCTTGGTGGGATGGGTCGACACAAGGTAGTGGGTGCCATCGGTCTGCACCAACTCAAAGTCGGTCACATAGTCATGGGTGGTCTGCAACCGGTCAGAGACCCAGGCATCCTCGCGCCCAATCGCATCGCGATAAATCCCGCGCCGCGCGCTTTCGCGCATCAGGATTTCCCAATCCAGCCCGGGATGCAGCAGATCGGCAACCCCCGCATTCATCTCGATGTATTTCTGATTGCAGACCACCAGCTTGCGGTTGTCGTCATAGAGCGCAAACCCCTCTGACAGACTTTCAATCGCATCGCTCAGCAGCTCGTGAAAACGATCCGAACCCGTATCAACGTCTGTGTCCATGTCTGTCTCAGAGGCCATGGCTTATCCCTATCCGGCCCAGGTTTCAGTTGGTTTTCAGAAGCAAATTCGCGTGTTTCAATTGTTTCAGTAATTGGGCGCAGTTTGGCACGCCACAGGCAAAAACGCCAAAAATCCCTGCGCCCTACCCCGCATCTCCCCGCATTTGACCCGCGAAACAACTGAAACATCAGCCCGCCTGCACAGACATCACAGTGAAACAGCCACAGGCCAAATCTGGGTCCGTAACCAGTGTTTGGAGTAATGATGATGCACCCCCTTCCCAACAGCCTCACCCGCGAAACGGCTCCGGTGGTCGCTTTGCATTCTTCAGCCTCCGGCGCCCATCAGTGGGACGACCTGCGCACCCAATTTTCCGATCGCTTTGAGCTGCACGCCTGGGATCTGCCCGGCTATGGCAGCGCAGACGGCCGCGCCGATGAGGGCCAAGGCGTGTCCCGCGCCGCCCTTCCGATCATCCGCAAAATCGAGGCGCTCAAGCAGCCCGTGCATCTGATCGGCCATTGTTTTGGCGGCGGCGTGGCGCTCAAAATCGCCCTGCTGCGTCCCGAACTGGTGAAAAGCCTCACGCTTTATGAACCCGCAGCCTTTCATGTTCTGAAAGCCGCCGACGCCGAGGGCCGCTCTCTGCTGGAGGGGTTCAGCGCCTTGGAAACACAGCTGTCTCAGCCCAAGTCCGCCTCTGATCTTCAAGGTTTCGTCGATTACTGGACCGTCCCGCAAAGCTGGGCCTCCCTGCCTCCGGAGCGTCAGGACAAACTGGTCGAACTTGCCCCCAAACTGCTGGAGGATTTCCGGGATCTGGAAAGCGAACAATGGAACCTCAGCGATCTGCAGAGCCTGCGCATCCCCACGCTGATTATGGTCGGGATGGAATCTCCGACCCTTTCGCAGGCCACCGCACAGATGATTGCGCAGGAGGTCGTGAACGCCGAGCTCGCCCTGCTCCCCGCCATGGGCCACATGGCGCCGATCTTTGATCCCGATTGGGTCAATCCCCGCATCCTGCAGCACATCGCGCGTGTTCAGAAAGCCGCGCGCCCCGTCACTTGGCCTGCGCGTGTCGCGGCCTGATCCCGCCCCGCCCTCTCATCAAAGGAGACCCTCATGACCCTCGCAAACCCTCTCTTCAACCTGACCAAAACCTCCCCCCGAAAGGACAGCACCATGACCACCCAAGCCCCTGACTACAAAGCCATCAAAACCAAGCAGAACGCCGCTTGGTCCTCCGGTGACTACGCCAAAATCGGCAGCACCCTGCAGATCACCGGCGAGATGCTGGCCGAGGCCACCGCCCCCGCCCATGGCGCAACCGTGCTCGATGTGGCTGGCGGCAACGGCAACGCCACTCTGGCCTTTGCCCGCCGCTGGTGCGCCGTGACGTCCACCGACTACGTTCCCGCGCTTTTGGAGGCGGGCCGCATCCGTGCTAAGGCTGATAAGCTTGAGGTCACCTTTCAGGTGGCAGACGCCGAAGACCTTCCCTTTGAGGATGGGCAATTTGACATCTCAACCTCCACCTTCGGGGTGATGTTCACTCCCAATCAGGAACAGTCCGCGCGCGAAATGTCCCGCGTGGTGCGCGCCGGTGGCAAAATCGCCATGGCCAACTGGACCCCGGACAGCTTCATCGGCCATCTCTTCAAAACGCTTGGCCGCCATGTGCCACCCCCTGCCGGGGTGCAGTCTCCCGCGCGCTGGGGCAATCGCGACTGGATCGAGGAACAATTTGGCCCAACTGCCGAAACCATTGCTTTTGAACTGAAAAACTTCAATTTCCGCTACGCTTCACCGGATCATTTCATCGATTTCTTCCGCACCTACTATGGCCCCGTGCACAAAGCCTTCCTCGCGGTTGGCGACGCGGCAGAGGCGCTGGAAACAGACATGCGCGCCACTATCGCACAGTTCAACGTCGCCACCGACGGCTCCATGATCGTGCCATCCGAATACGCGGAAATCGTCATCACCAAACGGTAACGGCACCCGCTTGACGACATGCCTCCCCCCTGCGGACATCGCGCTGTACTGCCTCACGGCAATGCCCCCGATATCCGCAGGGTTCCTAAATTAACCATTTTTTGTATGATGCAAGACACCGAGCATTCGGGCTTTGAAAAGGGGGGGACTATGTCAAGCCAATCACTTTTCGAGAAATACGGCGGGTTTTCCAACGTCAGCCGCGTGGTCATGGCCTTTTACGACACGCTTTTGGACAGCGACGATATCGGCCCCTTCTTTGATGACATCGACATGTCCAAGATGGTCGACCACCAGACAAAATTTGTCGCCACCCTGCTCGGCGGTCCGGCCTCCTACACCGACCACCAGCTGCGCCAGCTGCATTCCCATCTCGACATTCAGGACCCGCATTTTGACGAGCTCAAAGTCGTGCTGTCAGGCACCCTGCGCGATCACGGCTTTGACGAAAGAGACATCACCGCAGTCCTGCAAGAGTTTGAATCCCGCCGCCCCCTGATTGTGAGCCCCTGAGATGACCATCGAAGCCATCAACGAACAGCTCCTGCGCGCGATTGGTGTTGGCGTCGCCCTTGTCGGCCGCAGCGACCTTAAGTTCCTGTTTTACAACAACACTTTTGAGGAGTGGTTTGAGGACCGGCTGGAAACCGACGAGCTGCTCAAAGTGTTTGAGGATCTCAACACGGAGGAGCTTCACGCCGCCCTCGATGACGCGGGCCAATACACCGCTGAAATCCGCCACCGTAAAAAGCGTCGCCAGCTGGTGATCGCAGCGGATTTCACCTCCGCCACCGATGGCGATCAGGAGCTGATCGTGCTGGTCTGCCAGAACATCACCCGCATCCGCGAGCTGGAGTCGATGATCGATTCCTATTCCATGATGGTTGAGCGCAACACGCGCGAAATCAAACGCGAAAAGGAGCAGGTGGAGAAGCTGCTTCTCAACATCATGCCCCGTTCGGTCTATGAGGAATATAAGGCCTTCGGCGTGGTCACGCCCCAGCTCTATGATCCGGTCTCCGTCCTGATGCTGGATTTTGTCGGCTTCACCGACATGGTGGCCTCCGCAGATCCCAGCGTCACGGTGACCGAACTCAACGACATCTACAGCGCTTTTGACCGGATTGGCGAGCAATTTGGCTGCGAGCGCATCAAAACCATCGGCGACGCCTATATCACCGTCGCAGGGCTTCCCGATCCCACCCCGGATCACGCCCGCGCCGTGGCAAACGCCGCCATCCGGTTTGTGCGCTATCTGGAGCGGCGCAACACCAGCCACCCCAACCAATGGCGCTGCCGCATCGGCATCGCCTCCGGCGCCGTGGTTGGCTCTGTCGTGGGCATCCAGAAATACGTCTATGACATCTTCGGCCCAGCCGTTAACCTCGCCACGCGGCTACAGGAATTTGCCGAACCGATGCAGATTTCTGTACAGGACGAGGTCGCCGCAACCCTAAAAGATCAGTTTGATCTGCAAGCCTTGGGCGCAAAAGACATCCGTGGCTTTGACCGTCAGGAGGTCTGGAGGCTGCTGGATGTCGGCATCGAGAAAAAGCTTGCGGGATCATAGCGCCCGCAGGGTCAAACGCGGGTCTCGCACCGCTCAGTTTTCGAGCAAAATGCGGATAAAACATGTGCCCCAAATACAGATTTAACTCATTGAAGTAATTACGTTTTCGCGAGTATTCATCATGGATTTGAGCCTCTCTTCCCCCTATAGATAACTTGTTACACACGTACTGCGGGTCTCCAGAAGGTGACACGTGAGGTTGGCTCTCATTTGGGCCGAGAGTTCCTTACTTGGTCGAAGTTCTGAGAGGTGACCTGGATGACCACTGCCTATGACTTTTTTGGCGCGCCTGCGCCGGACGTGGCAGATGATTTTGACCCAGCCTCCACCCCGATCTCCGCGCTCTGGCAAGTGGATCTGATAGAGAAAACCGTCTGGTGGAGCCCCGCTGCACAGGCGCTTCACGGCGTCGACCCCAGCTATCAGCCACGGTTTGAAAACGCTTTTGAATTTTGCCTGCCCCAATACCGTGAGGTCATCCAAAACGCCTTGCACCGCAGCATTCAGGAAGCAACGCCCTGGCGGTTTGAATTTGTCGCAAAACGCCCCGATGGTCAGGAAATCAAGCTCGCAAGCGCAGGCCACCCCGTTTGCCAAGATGGGAAAACCACACAGCTCATTGGCCATTTCGAACCTCTGGAAACCGGCCAGCACATTGCGGCCAAGACCCATCGCCCTTCTGACCAACTCACGCTGGACGACCTGAGGGAGCTGCACGCCGTTGTTGACGAAACCGCGATCCTGTCAGTCTCCGATGCCGCCGGGAGAATTCTGCACGTCAACAAGAACCTGCTGCGCGTGTCCGGATACACAAAAGACGAGCTGATCGGCAAAAACCACAACCTGATGAACTCCGGCCATCACAGCAAGGCGTTCTTTCACCATATGTGGCAGTCCATCTCACGCGGAAAAATCTGGCGCGGAGAGATTTGCAACCGTAGCAAGCAAGGCGAAACCATCTGGTTTGACACAATTATCTATCCCGTAATGGGGCCAAATGGCCGCCCGATCCGGTTTATTGCCCTACGTTTTGACATCACGGAGAAGGTGCGCACCAGTCGGCTGATCTCAGCCTTCTTTGATGTGTCGCACGCCCCAAATGTCATTTTAGATGACAACGGCTGCATTCAGCGGGTCAATCCGGCCTTCTGCGCCGCGTCCGGCCATTCCAAAAACCACCTGCTGCATCACCACATCAGCGATTTCATCGCGCCCCATGACCACGACAAGGTCACCAAGGCTCTGCGCAAAGCGCGGCTTGGACAGAAGGCCAATGCCCTGCAAACTGCGCTGCAGGATCGCCACGGCAGCAAACGCATTCTGGATCTGCGTTTCACCCGGTTTGAGGGGCAGATCTTCGGCTCCGCCAACGACATCACAGAGCAATGGCAGCGGCAAAAGTCTCTGGCGCAGGCCCGCAAGGCCGCGGAAGAAGCGAACCAGTCCAAAACCGCGTTCCTTGCCAATATGAGCCATGAAATCCGCACGCCGCTTAACGCGATCATCGGCATTGCCGACAGTCTCCACCGCGACGAAGGCCTCAGCGCACGACAAAGGGATCTCGTGCAGACAATCTATGAATCCGGCGACATGCTCGAAGGGCTGCTGTCTGACATTCTGGATCTCTCCAAAGTCGAAGCAGGCAAACTGCAGTTTGAGACCATTCCTTTCGCCCCGCTGAAAGAGGTGTCCGCCGCGCTCAGGCTGCACCGGGAACAGGCCGATGCCAAAGGTGTCACCTTCTCTTTGACCAGTGAGTTAGACGAAACCGACCTTGCGGGCGGCGACCCGCTCCGCCTGCGGCAGATCATTTCAAACCTCGCCTCCAACGCCGTCAAATTCACCGATCAGGGGCAAATCACCTGCACGCTGTCCCTCAAGAAAACCGCCGGCAAACCCACGCTCACGTTTGTCATCGCCGACAGCGGCATCGGCTTTCCCGCAAAATCGGAAGGCAACGTCTTTGAACGCTTCCAGCAGCAACGCAAAAGCGACAGCCGCAAATTTGGCGGCACAGGTCTGGGCCTCGCGATCAGCTCCGCTCTGGCGCAGAATATGGGCGGCGCGCTCACTGTGACCTCAGCGCCGGGCAAAGGCGCCACCTTCACGCTGAAGCTCCCGCTTCAACCAGCACAGCCCGCCACATCCACGGTCGCAGCACCAGTGGGGATCGCCGATGATATGAACCTGCGCGGACGCCACGTACTGATTGCCGAGGACAGCATGGTCAATCAGAAGGTCATCAGCCTCGTGCTTCAATCTGCCGAATGCGAAATCACCTTTGCCTCCAACGGCTTGGAGGCCTTGAAAATCTTTCAAGCCCCCAAGAAGCCGATTGATCTTGTGTTGATGGACATGCGGATGCCGGTCATGGATGGCGAACAATCGGTGCGCCGGATGCGCGCCTTTGAGGCCCAGACCGACAAACAGCGCACCCCCATTCTGATGCTCTCGGCCAACGCCATGGCCCACAATGTGCGCGACGCTTTGGACGCGGGCTGTGACGGCCATGTGGCCAAACCGGTCCGCCGCGACGTGCTTTTTGGCAAGATCGACAGCTGCCTGAAAGCCGCCTCTTAGGCGACCGGCCCCGATCCTCTCTCAGATCAAGGGCCGCCAGTTCACGCCCTACTCCGCGCCTTACCCCGCACCGGTGGGAATCCACAGTGACAGGATCGGGAAGGCCATGATCAGCCCCAGCACAATGATATCCACAGACAGGAACCGCGCGATCCCGGCAAAAATCCGGTCAATCGGCGCCTCTTTCCCCACCACATTGGCAATCACAAAGACATTGAGCCCCACCGGCGGCGTGATCAGCCCGATCTCCAGCAGCTTGATCACCACAACGCCAAACCAGATCAGGTTCAACCCGTAACTCTCCACCAGCGGCACCAACAGCGGCAAAGTCAGAACCATGATGCCAATCGGGTCAAGGAACATGCCCAGCACCAGATAGATCAGCGCAATACAGATCATCAGCACCACCACGGACATATCCGCCGCCGACACAAACTCCACAATCGCAGGCGCAATGCCGGTCAGCGCGATGAAGGACACAAAGACCTTGGCCCCCGCCGCGATAAAGAAGATCGCCGCCGTTTGAACACAAGTCTCCTTCACACTGTCCCAAAGCCCCTGCAAGGTCAGCGTGCCTTGGGCAAACCCGATCACCGTGGCAGCCGACACACAGACCGCCGCCGCCTCGGTCGCGGTGAAAATCCCGCCATAGATGCCGCCCACAATGACCACAAACAGAAACAGCGCGGGCCAAGCGGCAATTGCGGCGGCCTTGCGCTCTTCCGTGCTGTAGGTTTCGCCAACATCCGGCGCAATATGCGGCGCGCGCAGCACCCAGATCCAGATCACCGCGACAAAGCCCAGCAGCGTCAGCAATCCGGGCAGAATGCCTGCGAGAAACAGCTTTGAAATCGAGGTTTCGGTGAAAATCCCGAAGATGATGAACAACACTGACGGCGGGATCAGCGATCCCAGCGTGCCCCCGGCCGCCACACTGGCGGTGGCCAGTCGCGGATCATACCCCATCCGCAGCATTTCCGGCGTACAGATCCGTCCCATGGTCGAGGCACAGGCAATCGAGGATCCGGTGATCGCCGAAAACCCGCCACAGCCAATCACGCTGGCCATGGCCACCCCACCCGGAATGCGGGTCATCCAGACCTTGGCAGCAAAGTAGATTTTTGTCGTGATTTCCGCGCGATAGGCGATATGTCCCAGCGCCACGAACAGCGGGATCATCGACAGCGAATAAGAGTGTATGAGATCAAAGGCGTTGTTAAACACCATCGACGTGGTGGCGCGGATCGCGCGTTCCGGCATGAAGGTGCCGGTGCGAAACGCAAAGATGACAAAGGTCGCCACAACCGCCACCGCGCCAAGCGCAAAGGCAATCGGCACCCGAAGCGCCAGCAAAACCAACACGGTCGCAAAGGCGATCAGCCCAATCGTTGCCGGATCCATCAATGGCCTCCTTGGTCACTAACGGTCTGCCCGTTCAGGATCGTTCTGATATCAGAGATGGCCAGCATCAGAAGCCTCAGCCAACAGGCCGACAGCCCCAGCACAAACAACAGCCGCCCCGGCCATTTTGGCAGACCAAGATCGCCAAAATAGAAGCTCCCCGAGCTCCATTCCGCCAAAAACGCCCGCCCACCGGCATAGATCATCGGCGCCAGCGCCAGCAGCCCGACGAGGGAGCCAAACACGATCAGCCAAGATCTCAGCCTCGCCGGGAAACGGTTGGAGACGAACTCCACCACCACATGAGCGCGCTGCGCGGTTGCAATCGCCAGCGGCAGCAGCACCGCCGCCACCATCAGCTCTTCGACAATGATATTGCTGTCAGGGATATTGCCGCCAAAGCTCCGCGCAATCACATTGGCTGTGATCAGGACACCCATCCCGATCACCGCCAATGCCGCGCAAGCCAGCAGCGCCCGCTCGCATCGCTTGATCATCTTCAGCTCAGTTCGTCTGACGGTCCCAGGGATAGCCCTCGCTGTCCCGTGTTTCGGTCCACTTGGCGATCAGCGCTTGATATTCCGCAAGCATCTCTTCACCCGGCATGCCCGCCTTGGCGGCATTTTCAGACCAGGCCGCAACAAACTGCTGGCCTTTTTCCACCAGCGCGGCGCGTTCTTCCTGCGCCAGTTCGATCACCTCAACACCGTTGTCTTTCATCTGGGTGATGGCTTTTTCATTGGCTGCGGTGATGATGCGGCCAAACTCATCCGCCATGTCCGAGCCAACGTCCATCAACAGCGCCTGCTGATCCGCGCTCAGCGACTGATAGCTGTCCTTGTTCATGAACATGCCAACGCCGCCAACCTGACCCCAGTTCAGCATCGTATAGCTGTCCATGACCTCATATTGCTTCAGCGCGGCCACCGCATAGGAATACCCCTGCGAGCAATCGATCAGACCGGTATCAAGCCCTTGATACGCATCATAAATTGACATGCGCACCATATTTGCGCCCATCTCGCCAAAGACCTTGCCATAAGCGCCCACACCGCGCACTTTCAGGTTCTCGACGTCTTCTGCGGTGCGGATGGCGGCGTCTTTGCAGCCAATGTTCACCTGACTGGTTGTCCAGGTGCCGATATAGACAAGGTTCTTGGCGTCCAGATCCGCCTGGATCGCCGCGTTCGTGCGCATGAACTCATCGGTTGCGCGCATGCCAACCCAGGCGTCCGGGTTGTTCAGCGGCAAATCTGCGATGCCATAGCCCACCAGCTCCTGCGGGTAGTAAACCGCAATAACCGTGCCCAGATCCGCAATGCCGTCTTTCACGCCTGCAAGGGCTGCGTTGGCTTTGAACAAGGCCCCGCCCCACTGAACATCAATGCGCATGTCGCCTTCCGAGCGCGCCGCAACCTGTTCGGCATACCACGACAACGCCGCCGCCCGCGCCCCGCGGTTCGGCCCGGCTTCACCGTGGATCAAGACTGTTTCCGCCCCGGCTGTGGCGGCGCATCCCGCCAGAACGGCGGCTCCCAAAAATTGTTTGATCTTCAACATATCACTCCTCCCTTGACATGTCTTTTCCGCTATGCGAAATTTAATTTCGCGCAGATAAGTTAACGCTAGTGCCGCGTCAGAGACCACGCAAGTGTTTTGTGCGCCCGCCCCCTCACGCGATCCGCTGCGTCACGACGGCCAAAAACCGTTGCAAGCGGGGCCCAAAACCGCATTTGGAACCGGTGTCGCCCACTGACGCCATTCTATCCCCCAAACCGGGAGTACCCCCGCCAACATCGCCCTTTCCAAAGCAATTTCAACGCTCTAAGGTCTCGCTCATAGCTGTGCCCATCAGGCGCAGATTGCCCATCAATCAGCTTTGAGCCGCCCATGACCGACACAGATCGCCACTCCACCCATGACGCCAAGTCAGACGACCGCAACGATCACATCAAGATCTATGTGGATGGGGAAATCGTCCCCAAGGACGAGGCAAAGGTCTCTGTCTATGACAGCGGCTTCATGCTGGGTGACGGCATGTGGGAAGGAATGCGGCTTTATGACGGGCAATGGGCCTTCTTTGACGAACACATGGACCGTCTTTTCAACTCGCTGAAGTCGGTGTCGATTGATATCAACATGGGCCCAGAGGACATCCGCAAGATCCTCGACGACACCGCTGCCGCCAACGGCATGACCGGCGATGCTCATTGCCGCCTGATGATCACCCGTGGCCGCAAGGCCAAACCGTTCCAGCACCCTGCCCTCTCCCAATGGGGGCCCACCATCGTGGCCATCATCGAACATTCCAAGCCGGTCGACAGCCTGCAAAACGCGGGCATCCGTTTGGCGACCGTGCCGCAGGTGCGCGGCCTGCCGATGAGCCAGGACGCAAAATACAACAGCCATTCCAAGCTCAACTGCGTGATTGCCTGCCTTCAGGCCGAACAGGCGGGCGCAGACGAAGGGCTGATGCTTGATCCGCACGGCTTTGTGAACACCACCAACGCCTGCAACTTCTTCATTGTGCGCCGGGGCGAGGTTTGGACCTCCACCGGGGATTACTGCATGAACGGCGTGACCCGTCAGAAGGTGATCGACCTCTGCCGCGCCAACGACATCCCTGTGCATGAGAAAAACTATTCCCTTTACGAGGCTTACGGCGCAGATGAGGCCTTTCTCACCGGTACTTTTGGCGCGCAAACCCCGGTGGCAGAGATCGACGGCAAGCCCATTGGCACCGGCGAGCGTCCGGTGATGGCCCGCATTCGCGCGCTTTACAAAGAGCTGGTGGCCGAAAACGTCGCCGCTCAGAAAGCGGCGCGCGGGTAATCCGCACAGAAATCGGGGTCAGGAGACCGGCTCGGCCTCCAACCCCTCAAAAATCTCCGGATCCATGTCTTCCCAGAAGGCAAAGATCGCGCGGATGTTCAGCGGTGACACCCAGCCAAAGCGCTCAAAGTCTCCGCGCGCCACATCATCTTCAAGTTGGCTTGCAAACAGGCGTTTGTCCGCATCCCGCTGCGTTGGGGTGCGCGCCTCAATTGCCGCCTGAACACGCCGCAGCCGTTCGGCCCGTTCCGAGCGGGGCACCACAGGCGCCGCCACCTCTTCGACCTCTTTGTAGTCTTCTTTAAGCGCAGCGGTCAGATATCCCACCATGCTTTTCACATCTTTGCGCTGGCGCACATAGTCCAGCTTGGCCATGACCTGCTCTTCGCCATAGGCCCCCAGCCATTGCCGCGCCAGACGGTCACTGACCCCAAGCTCGCGCAGCCGTGCATAAACCGGCCCGTGGCGCATTCCTTCCCCGTCATCAATGTCCAGAATCGCCAGCTGCGGGTTCTCTTTGATGCGGAAGCGGATATCGGTGACCACCCTGCCCTGTTTGCGGGTCTCAGGTTCGATCAGAATATTGCTGGTCTTGTTCACCTCTGCGACCGCCGGTTTGATGACCTTCGCATTGAGATGCTTGTAGCTCTCATAATAGCTCGAACCATCCAGCCCCATCAGCCGCCGGAACAGTTCCATCGACCACCAGCCGGTGCTGCCGGTGCGGATAAACCGATAACAGTTCTCATAAAGCGCCAGCGCGTGGCCCGAGGTGAACTTGCGCTGAATGTTGAGATTGATGAGCGCAAAAACCTTCGGGTCATGCAGTTTCTCGGCCAAGGCATGGGAATAGGAGTATTCACAGACGCCGCCTTTCAGCTTGGCATAGCTCAGAAGGCTCGACACACCCCATTCCTGCTGGCCTTTCTCGTCCAGCATGTCCCACTCGGCCACCGTTTCCGCCAATCCGCGCAGCGAGGCCTTGAGTGTTTCCATGTCATTGGAGTTGTAACCAATCATCATACACAGGGTGCGCGCATCAATTGAGTGTTTGCTCTGGCTGGTGAGTGTGTCATAGGCGTTCAGCAACAGCACGTTCGACAACTTCCGCTGCAACAGCGACAGTTTGCCGGAGACGTGAATCGCCGCCACATGTTTTTTCACCGCTCCACGCCGCAATGCGCCTGTGAGTTGGTCGCGAGGAATATCGTTCATCGCTCTGCCCTTTTTTACGCACATTATGCGCTGAAAGGAACCTTAACGCAAACTCAATATGGGTGCTTAAAACTGTGGATAACTGATCCCGTAGGCGGGTACCTATAGGATTTCCACCGGGACCGGCACCCCCCTTAAGGGACCCAAATACGGGATGCCCCACTGAGTTATCCACAGGATTTTGCCAAATCTAGGGCTGAAAGAGCCAAAACTGGACTCTGGTACCCCTATTCCCGCGAATCGGGCCCCTACCCCCTGCAAACAGGCACCTCTTATCCTGTAGTTGGGTCCCTTTGATCCCGTAGGCAGGTCCCCAAAATTGTCTAAGTCTTTGATTTCATTTTTGATCCTGATCTTAAAGATTCTAAATATCCTAAAGACTCTACAAGCTTTACGTCGCTGTTTTTTGTGATTTTTGGAAGGTTTCGCCGCGAAACCGCCATCTTTGATTCACATTGGCAAATTCATGTGCGATAGTTCCGGCAAAATCACGATCGAAGCAGTACATCGCAGAGGAACTGAGATGGTATCAGGCAAAGATAACCTGCCCCCATATTTCAACATCAACCCAGCCGAAGCCGCCGCCAAGCTATCTGACCCTATCGACACCGCCCGATTCGCGAAAGCGGCGGCCTTCGCAACGAAGGGGCGACAAGATCTCGCTCGACGCGGCTACGCCCCTGACGGCAAGAAAAGGCTCCGCCGATTCTCCACTTGGGAGATCTGCAAGTTTCTGATCCCGGTGGCACCGGCCCACTTCCGGCGCGTGCTGAAGAAATATCCGGAACTTCCCCAGGGCGTGGGCGAAGGAAATTCCAAGTGGTTCTCTCTGGAGGACGTTCTGGCCCTTCGCGCACATTTCGCCGCTGAAGGCGCGCAAGACCGTGAGTACCAGCCTTGGCGCCCTGAGGGTCTCCCCGCGAAAATCGTCGCTGTCTCCAACTTCAAGGGCGGCACGTCGAAAACCACGACCACGGCGCACCTCGCCATGTCGGCCGCGCTTGACGGCTATAAGGTGCTGGTGATCGATCTCGACAGCCAGGGCTCGCTCACCTCCATCATGGGGGGCGATGTGCAGGACGAATGGTCCACCGCTTTCCCGCTCATGGCCAAAGATTACGCCCAAGCGGTTCTGGCAGAGAACAGCGTGCGCGAAGCGTCCGGCGACACCCCCCTGCCCTTCGATGAAACCCTGACCGAAGCGCTCAATGTCACCGCGCGCGACATCATTCAGGAAACCCACTGGCCCAACATCGACCTGCTCGGTGCACAGCTCAATCTCTACTGGGCGGAATTCCAGATCCCTGTCTGGCGCATGGGGCTGCGCAGCTGGCCGCTGTGGGACGCGCTCACCAACGCGCTGACCAACGAGAGCATTGTGGATGACTATGACATCATCTTCCTCGATACCCCCCCCGCCCTCGGCTACCTCACCATCAACGCGCTTGCCGCGGCCGACATCCTGCTGGTCCCGCTCGGCGCGTCTTTCCTAGAGTTTGACTCCACGGGCCGGTTCTTTGACATGCTCTATTCCACCTTCGCCAGTGTTGAAGAAGGCGAAAACGCCGCCCGCCGCCGCGATGGCCTGCCGGAGGTGAAGTTTGAATGGGATGCGGTGCGCGCGCTGATCACCCGCTTTGATGCGGGGCAACAGACCGACCTCGCTAACGTCATTCAGGCCTATTTCGGCGACTTCATGACAACCTACCGTCAGGACATGACCGCCATGGTTGGTCAGGCCGGCGAACAGGTGAACGGCATCTACGAGGCGGATTATCGCGAATTCAACCGCGACACCTATGTACGCGGCCGCGAAACTTTCGACCGCACATGGGCCGAGGTGAAAGAGATCATCGTCGGCACATGGTGGCGCGATCTCGAAGACCTCAAAGCAGAACAGATGAACACGGAGGCAAACGATGGCTAAACGCAGAAAACTTGTGGCGCCAAGCAGCGCCGACCTGAGCAAACTGGAAGAGGAGTTTCGCCGCGAAACCTCCGTCCCCGAACCCGCAGCTTCGCAGGTGCGCGGCGTGGCCCCCATTGCCAAGATTGCTGCGGAGGCCGCTGCGGTCTCCCAACCGGCCAGTACTGCAGATCGCGCGCGTCAGGCGCAACTTGAGGCCAGCGAGGCAAAGCTGCAGGAAGCGGAGACAGATGGCCGCCTGTTGGTCGACATACCTGTGGGTGAGATTGACGCCGACGCCATGGTCCGTGACCGCGCCGCGCTGGATGCCGACGATATGCTGGAGCTGCGTCTCTCGATCTCCGCCAACGGCCTGCGTCTGCCCATCGAGGTTTATGAGCTGCCCGCGAGTGATCGGGCCGACGCGCCGCGCTACGGATTGCTGTCCGGTTACCGTCGTCTGATGGCGGTGCGCGAATTGCTGGGGCTGACAGAGGAAGCGCAGTTTAAATCCATTCGCGCCATCATCCGTCCACCGGCGGAAACCGATGCCGCCTTTGTCGCTATGGTCGAAGAAAACGAAGTACGCTCCGAGCTGAGCCATTTTGAGCGCGGCCGCATCGCGGTGATCTCTGCGCAGCAAGGCGCGTTCCTCAATGTCGAGGACGCGGTGAACAAGCTCTTTGCAACCGGCTCCAAGGCCAAGCGTTCCAAGGTCCGCAGCTTTGCTCTGATCTTTGAAGAGCTTGGCGACATGCTGGAATTCCCCGATGCGCTCAGCGAAAAGCGCGGCTTGAAACTGGCGCAGGCGCTGCGTCAGGGGGGCGAGACTCGCATTCGCAACGGCCTCGCGGCGGCGTCTTCGGCCACAGCCGATGAGGAATGGGCGGTGATCGAAGGGGTGATTTCAACTCTGGACGCGCCAGAGCGGGATCCCAAACGCGGTGGTCGTCCGCGTAGCACAACGCCGGTATCTGGCTGGCGCGACGCGGAAACACTGGTCACATCCAACGGCATTACGATCCGTCGTCAGGCCGATGCGGATGGCTATTCGCTGCGTTTTGAAGGCCGTCAGCTAGACGGTGAAATGATGGAAAACCTGCTCGAAGAGATCCGCGTTTTCCTGGAACGCCCCTAAGAGGGTTTCGCCGCGAAACCTGTGTGCGGGTTTCGCGGACCCAAATTTACAGACCCGCCGCTTTGGTCAGGTTCACCTGAAACCGGACGCGGTTGTCCTCAGAGGGGCGGGTCATTTCGGCGGATGTCACGCCGGTCGCATTTACCCCCACAGTTCGATCAACCTTCGCCGCATGGGCCAACCCGCTGCGCAGGCTATGCCCGGAAAACAGGGCCATCCGATCCTTTTCCGAAAGCTCCGGCCGCAGGCCCGCCGCGAGGGCTGTTTGCTTGATCAACCGCGCCACATGTTTGTCATTCAACCGCGTCTCCAGCGCGCGTTTGCCATTGCGCGAAGTGCGCACAAACACCGGGCCGGATTGGATCTTTGCGAAATGCAGCCATTGCTCCAGCGCATGAACAGGGCAGCTTTGCTCACCAGAGCCGCGCCCGATTTCAACCTCTCGCCAGCCGGTGCGCGTGGCATGGGTCAGCACCGCGCCACCCTCAAGGATCGTGATCCAGCCGGTGGCCGCCGGTCCGCGCGCATCGCCAAGATCCAGCCCGACAATCTCTGAGCGGCTCAGCCCGCCGACATAGCCAATCAACAGAAGCGCGCGATCCCGCAACCCGCGCAGATCAAAGGGCAGGGTGGCGGTCATCATTAGGATCTCATCCGGACGGATCGGGTCTTTGCGCTTCGGCGTTGCCTCAGCGCGGCGCAGCGTGTCGAGCACCGCGGTGATTTCAGGCGCTGCGCGATCAAGGGTCAGCCCGCGTTGCGCATAGTTCCAGACCAACCCGGAAAGCCGCCGCCGAATGCTCGTACTTTGCAGGGCAGGGGTGCCGCCCGAGGGTTTGGCCAAATCAGCCAGATACTGCGCCACGATCGGCGGGGCAGGGGGCAGGGGCTCCACCCCGTTCAACCGGCACCACCGCGCAAAATGCCGCCAATCAGCAGCATAGGCTTTGCTGGTGTTTTCCGAAGAAGGCGTGGCTTGTTTGGAGGTCTCTGTCACAATATACTCCTAAAACATACGTATAAATATCGAGGGCCGTGATGAGCCGTATCAAAGTCAATCTGACGCTGGAGGCAGAGGTGGTCGCCAAAGCGCGGGATCTGGGCCTGAACATGTCGCGTCTTGCGGAGGCGGCCATCGTTGACGCCTGCAAGGCGGAGCAAAACCGCCGCTGGCGCGAGGAAAACCGTGCCGCGATTGAGGCCTATGGTGAGGAGGTTGCCAGCGGGCCTGTCAGCCCGTCTGAAACGGTCCCAACACGGGCGCCAAAGCAGGGGCCAAATCGGGGGTAGGGGGCCATGGCGCAGTTTGATGTCTACCAGCTTGCGGACGGGCAACTGGTTGTGGATCTGCAGACCGATCTGATCGGCATTGAAGCCTCGCGCATCGTCGCGCCCTTGCGGGAGGCCACGCAGTTCACGACCCTGCCGGGTTTGACCCCTGAGGTCGCGTTTGAGGGTGCTCAGTGGCTTGTGCGTGTGCCGGAGGTGCAAGCGGTGCCACAAGGCGCGCTGAGCGGCCCTCTGGGCTCTCTGGCGGCGCATAAAGAGCCCTTGAAGAGGGCGTTGGACATCCTGATAAATGGCATATGAGCGGTTTAAAGGCCTCATAAGCGTGAGATTCGCCTACTGTGACCGATAAATCAAGATTATTGGACATTACTGGGTCTTGCATGTTGCGGCGCTTTTCTTGGAAAATTCTGGCCATAAGCGCCGCGTGCGATTAGGCTCTCAAACATGATAGTCGCGCCGTCTTCTCTCTCTTTGCAGGATTTGAGCCTTGATCTGCCTCCGCTCGATCAGGGGCGCGCGGCCTCTTCTCTGGCAACGCAATCGCTGGAAGATGCCGCTTTTCTTTCAGGCACAGCGCTGTCACGGCTCAATATTGTTCTTTCTCAGGCGGCTCTGCCACAGCCCTTGCTGCGTGAACGATTGGCTCTACGCGCGGCCGAAGCCTGTGTGATTGCAACCGGTCGGCCGGAGCGTCTGGCGGAGCTGCGGGACGCGGTTCTGTTTCTGCGCCCTGAGGATCAAGCCGGTCCCGCCGGAGATACCTACCAAAGCTGGCGGCGTGCGGCGGCAAGACCTCTGAGCGCGGTCGCCTTGCATAGGGCCTTTCCGCAATATGACACGGCGGAGATCGAAACCTGGATGACCGCTGAGGGAGAGGGGGCTTCGCGCAACCCGCTGTCCAGCGCGGCGTCGACTTTGGAGGCGGTTCTGCGCGCTCAGCCAAAGGCCGAGGCCTTGGCGCTGGCGCTTGCGGATGCCACCCTGTCAAAAAAGATGCGCTGGTCCTATCAGATCCCGCTGCTCGCGCTCAGCCTCACGCCCCGCGATCTGCGCAAAACTGGCGATGCGCTGCATATGGCCTGCCATCAGGCCGCAGCCTCCGGTGCAGAGCAGGCCATCGGGCTGGCGCTTGGCCTGATCCGCAAGTCGGAGGCTCTGCGCGCGATTGCGCCAAAGCTGCGCGCCAAAGGGGCGGCGCAGGCGGTCGACCTCTTTCTGTCTCATGATGCCGTGGCGCCTCAGGCGCTGACCCATCTCATGTCAGATCGTGCCGCGCGGCGGTTTTGTGACCGGCTGGTGAGCCTTGGCGTCGCACGCGAATTGACCGGGCGCGAGAGCTTCCGGCTTTACGGGATCTGAGCCGATGAAAGACCGCACAGAACCTGTTTTGGATCGCGAACTTCTAGGCGTTGAGCCCGCCCTGCGCTGGCGCGAATGGATGCGCCGGATCGAGGCGGTGCTCTTTGCCTCCGCATCCCCGGTGCCCAAGGAGGATCTGGCCCGCGTGGTGGGGCAGGGGGCCTCTGTGGATCTGCTGATTGATGATCTGGCCGCCGATCTTGAGGGCCGCGCCTTTGAGATTGCCGCGGTGAATGACGGCTGGATCCTGCGCACCCGCCCGGCCTATGCGCCCGCCATCCATGCCGCCGCGCATCTGGGCGCGCATCTGGTGGACCTTGGCGAGTTTGAAATTGCCGTGCTCGCCGCCATCGCCTACCGCCAACCGATCACCCGCGACGGTCTCAAGGATATCTTTGGCAAAGACATCAGCCGCGATCTCATCGGCCGCCTGCATGATCGCGGCCTCATCAGCACCGGCCCCCGCAGCCCGAGACGCGGCGCGCCCTACACTTTTGTGACAACCGATCAGTTTTTGGTGGCGTTCGATCTGGAAAGCCTTAGAGATTTGCCCGATCGTGAAATGCTGACAGATGCGGGTCTGCATCCGGAGGGTTGAGGTGCTGATCCGACTAGAGAAAATCAATCCTGGCCGCCGCCAGCGCCGCTTCTACGTGCTCTATGTCACGCAGACGCTCTTTGGCGAATGGTGCGTGATCCACGAATGGGGCCGCCTTGGCCACAAGGGCAGCAAAAGCCGCATCGAGTATCTCGCAACCGAGGCCGCGGCCCATGATGTCTGTATTGATCTGAAGGCCGCCAAGATGCGCAACGGCTATGCCTCAATCCCGGTGCAGCTGACCTTGTTTGGCGACAGCCTCTGACGCGCAGATTTGGCGCGGATCTGGTACAGTATAGTGTTGGGGAACCCGTTTACAGGATGGGGTAATCCGCGTTTTCCGGCGACCGCAGCCGCCGGAAACTCTTATGTCTCAAACCTTAGAAGGTTTTTGCCAGCGAGACCTTGAGGGTCCGGCCCGGTGCCGGGCGGGTGGCAAGGTGCTGGGTGTAGAACTTGTCAAAGGCGTTCTCCAGCCCCAAGCGCACTTCCACTCCTTCGAAAGCACCTTCCTGCGGACGATAGGTGGCACGCAGATTGTGCACCACGTAGCCGGCAGATTCGGATTGCGCGCCGCTTGGACGGGTCACGTCGATGCTGGCATTGGCCACCATTTCCCAGCTGATGTCCCATTTGCGGTCAAAGCGCTTGCCCAATGTCAGGCGCAGCTGATCGGCAGGGGAGTTGCGCCAGTCGCCTGTGGTGCCACCTGCGTCGGTCGCATCGCCATCTTGAATGTTGGCGTTCAGGTCGGCGTAAAAACCGTTTTCCAACGCATAGCGCGCCTCCAGCTCAACACCTGTAAGCTCAACAGAGTCGATGCTTGGCGATGTAAAGTTACGATAGGACGTGATATCCCAGATGTCTGTCCGGTAGACGGTCGCTTTGAAGGCGATGCTGTCTGCGTCTTGGAACACGCCGGTGTTGGCATAAGATGCGCCAATCTCGTAGTTGCGTGCTTTCTCGCTCTGTGTTCTCAAAGCTGCCGTGCCGATGTCATCAAGAATTGGCATGCTTTCAGTGTAACCCGCGCTGCCCAAGATCGACCACCCGCTGGCAAATTGATACTGCGCTGACACGCCGCCCATCAAGGCGCTGTTGTCATATTTGCCATTCGCAGTGCCGCTGCCTTCAAGGGTCTGATCCTCAAAGCGCACCCCCGGCGTCAGGGTCAGCCCGTTGCCAAAGTCGATGTCATCCACAACGAAAACAGCAACCCGGTCATCCGTGCCACCAGGTGCTGAGGCATCTGTCTGATCCCGACGATCACGGCGGCTGATTTCAACACCATAACGCATGTCATGCGTCGCTTGGCCGGTGCTGAACAGCGAGGTGTTTTTCACCAGCAGCTTGGTGGTTTCGTAACGGTGATCCGCGTCACGCAGCGCGCTTGCACCACCTACCGCCGCTTGATCAATTTTTTGGTCGGCATAGCTCAGCTGCACTTCCAAATCGATCAGGTCGTTGTCTGCAGGGTTGTAGCCATACGTGAATACGGCATTGGTCGTCTCAAAATCGCGGTCCACATTGCCGAAGAAGCCAGCAGTGGTTGCGAAGCTGTCATAGGGAACATCGCGCTGAGAAGATTCCGTGCGGCTATAGCTGAACTCTGCGGAATGGGAGCGATCATCGCCGAAGTAGCCCCGCAATTTGAGCGCATAAGACGGCAGATTGAATTCGGAGTTCCCAATGGTCGCGCCGGAGCCATCTTTCTGGTTCTCCTGCGAATTGTAAGAGAAGTTGCCGAGCACTTCGAAATTCTCAGTTGGCTGCCAAGCCAGAATGGAGGAGCTTGCGAAGCCGCTGCCATTGGTGTTGCCTTGTAGGGTCTGGCGGAATTTGAAGCCAACTTCACCACCGGTGAAATCAGAAGCATCTTTGGTCTCCAGACGAACCACGCCGCCGATGGCGCCAGAGCCATACTCAAAAGAGCCGCCCAGACCGCGCAGCACAGAGACCTCTTTGTAAAGCGCCGGGTCGGTGAACAGTTGGGTGCCGATACGGTAAAGCTCTTCGGAGCCAACAGAGGCGCCGTCCACCTGGATCAGAACTTTCTGGTCGCTGCCAAAGGTGCTGTTTGCGCCAAAGCCACGGATGTTGATGCCGGAGCCTTGTGGCGTTGCACCGTTGATCAGGGTCACACCGGGCACACTGTCGATCAGCTCGGCAACCGTGGTGGCCTGACGGTCATCAATCTCTTCCTGTTCAATAACAGTGATGGAGTTGGCCGTGTCCGTTTGAATGTCGCGCTTGGAGCGTTTCAGCACAATTTCATCAAGCAGAATGACACCGTCGGTAACGCCGTCCAGAACGCCGTCGCTCAGGCTGTCTTGCGCCATGGCGGATGTGGTTGAAATGAGCGCGGCGCTGCAGAGCAGTGCTGCTCTGCGAGTGGTGCAGGCAAACATGGAAATCCCCTTCCAATAGTCTGTTCAAGATGCTGGCGGGGGAGGCTGGCGACGACTTGTTGAGTGAGTCTGTTCGCTCTCCGGCGAACGACTTGCGCTCGTTAATAAATCACACTATTTCTGTCAACAATGTGATTCAACTCGATCACCGACGCCAGCTCCCTGTGACTATTCTGCACACGCCAGCCTGTCTCCAGACCTTTACGCCTTGATGACTGACAGGAGCGCGCACTATGGCCGCCACTTCCGCCCTTACTCCGCAAGCAATCCGCGAAGCCCGCGCAGAGCACAGCGCCCTTCGGGAGCGTGACCTCGCAGACCAGCTTGGCATTTCCGAAGCGGAGCTGATGGCCGCCCATGTTGGCGAGGGCGTGACCTGTGTGACCGCAGAGCTGGATCCGCTGTTTGCCGCCTTTGAGCGTCTGGGCGAGGTGATGGCTCTGACCCGCAACCGCTCCTGCGTGATCGAGAAGGTGGGCGAATATGCCAACTACCGGTCAGGTGACCACGCAGCGCTGGTGGTCAATGAAGAGATCGACCTGCGCATGTTCCCCGGCCACTGGAAACATGCCTTTGCCGTGGAGAAGTCCACCGACAAAGGCGTAAAGCGCTCCATTCAGGTGTTTGATGCGGCTGGGGATGCGGTGCACAAGGTCCACTTGCGCGAGGCCTCCAATCTTGAAGCATGGGACGCGATTGTCGCGGAGCTGAAACTTTCTGAGCAATCCGATGCGCTGACTGTTGAGCCGCGCAAGCCTGTTGAAGGCGCGAAGGGCGATGCGGAGAAAGCTGATAAGCTGCGCGCGGAGTGGGACAAGCTTACCGACACCCATCAGTTCATGCAGCTCACCCGCAAAATGAAGATGAACCGTCTTGGGGCCTACCGCATTGCGGGCGCGCCTTATGCCCGGTCGCTTGCGCCCAAATCCGTCGAAGCGCTGCTGCACCGCGCGTCTGAGAAAGAAGTGCCGGTGATGATCTTTGTCGGCAATGCGGGCTGCATCGAAATTCACACCGGCCCGGTGGCGCGCATTGTGGAGATGGGCCCTTGGATCAACGTGCTTGATCCCGGCCACGATCTGCATCTGCGCAAGGACCACATCGCCGAGGTCTATGCGGTCACCAAAAGCACCCGTCGCGGGCCGGCTATCTCGGTCGAGGCCTTTGACGCCGAGGGCGCGTTGATTGCGCAATTCTTTGGTGTGCTGCGTGATGACGATGCGGCGGCGGGCTGGAATGCCCTGATGGCCGATCTTGAAGACAGCTTTGCGGAGGTTCCGGCATGATGAAGTTGAGCGGAATAGCGGCCACACAGTCTGTGATGGCGGGCGCACTGGCGATCCTGCTGGGCACCACCTTGCAGGCGGATGAACCAGCCTCCCGCATTGTCGCGGTTGGCGGCGCGGTCACCGAAATCGTCTACGCGCTTGAGGAAGAAGACCGCCTTGTTGCGCGTGACACCACCTCCAACTTCCCGGCTGAGGCACGCGATCTGCCCGATGTGGGCTATATCCGCCGCCTGTCCCCGGAAGGCCTCTTGTCGGTCAATCCTGATCTGATCATCAGCGAAGCGGGCGCTGGTCCGCTGGAAACCATGGAACTGCTGCGCGAGGCCGCCATTCCGGTGGCCGAAATCAACGACGGCTTCACCCGCGAAGCCATCAGCGAAAAGATCCTCACCGTGGCCGGAATCCTCGGTGTCCAGGAGAAAGGCGAGGCACTGGCGGCTCAAACCGACGCGGCCATCGCCGAGGCGCTTGCCAAGGTCGACACCACTCACCGCCCCAAAGTGCTCTTTATCCTGTCCGCCGCAGGGGGCCGCGTGATGGCGGCTGGCACCAACACCAGCGCGGATGCGATCATCTCGCTCGCCGGTGGTCAGAACGCCGCCACCGGTTTTGAAGGTTTCAAACCCATGACCGACGAAGCCATCGCCACCAGCGGGGCCGAGGTCATTCTGATGATGGGCCGTCAGGGCGATCACAGCGCAAGCAATGAAACCCTGCGCGCCCATCCTGCCATTGGCCAGACACCGGCCGCGCTCAACGAGGCGGTGGTGCGTATGGATGGCATGTTGCTGCTTGGCTTCTCCGTCCGCACCGCGCAGGCGATTTCCGAGCTGGCCGACGCTTTGGCGGACATTGAAAGCTGATGGCCTTCGCTCTGCACACGCCAGCTGCAGCGTCCCTTGAGGGCGACCGCAGCCTGCGCGCCCATCGGCTCACTTTGGTGCTGGTGGGTGGTCTGCTGCTTGCCATGCTGGCCTCTCTCGCCATCGGTGCATCCGGCACCTCACTGTGGCAGGCGCTCTGGGATTTGGCCCGCGGTGAGGAGCTTGAGCTGCGCGAGCGCGTCGTGCTCTGGGACATCCGCCTGCCGCGCACCCTGATGGGCGTGGCGGTTGGCGCCGCGCTGGCGGTGTCCGGCGCCACCATGCAGGGGCTCTTTCGCAACCCATTGGCCGACCCCGGCCTGATCGGCGTCAGCGCCGGTGCTGCCTTCGGGGCCATCGTGGCCATTGTGCTTGGCGGCCTGTTGCCCGCCGCGATCAGCGCCGCGCTTGGCTACTACATTGTGCCGATTGCCGCCTTTGCGGGCAGCTGGGCCATGACGCTGATCCTCTATCATGTCTCCACCCGCAAAGGGCGCACCTCTGTCGCCACCATGCTGCTGGCGGGGATCGGCCTTGGCGCGCTGACCGGCGCTGTTGGCGGCGTATTGATCTATATCGCCGATGACGCCCAACTGCGCACACTCACCTTCTGGGGCATGGGCTCCATCGCTGGGGCCACATGGTCCAAACTTTTTGCCGCCCTGCCGCTGATGCTGGCCGCCCTGATTGCCACGCCCTTTATTGCCAAAGGCCTCAACGGTCTGGCGCTTGGCGAAGCCGCCGCCAGCCACATGGGCATCGACGTGCAGCGTACAAAAAACGTCGCCATCCTTGCGGTCGCCGCCGCCGTGGGCGCAGCGGTCGCGGTCAGCGGCGGCATCGGCTTTGTCGGCATTGTGGTGCCGCATCTTCTGCGCCTCGCTGTCGGGCCGGACCACACTTACCTCTTGCGCAACTCCGCGCTCTTGGGCGCCACGCTCCTGCTGGTGGCCGACATCATCAGCCGCATGATCATCGCGCCTGCCGAATTGCCCATCGGCATCATCATGGCCGTCATCGGTGGCCCCTTCTTCCTCTGGATTCTGCTGCGCCGCCGCGGCCTCGTGGATATGTAAGCCATGCTCTCAGCCACAAATATCACCGTCACTTTTGGCCGCCGCGACGTGCTGCATGATGTGTCGTTTAACGCCGCCCCCGGCGCGTTGACCGCCATTGTCGGCCCCAACGGCTCCGGCAAAACCACGCTGCTGAAGGCCATGACCGCCGAAGTGCCCCACGGTGGCAAAGTGCTGCTCAACGGCACAGACATCGACACAGCCAAACCCTGGCAGCTTGCCGCCATGCGCGGCGTGCTGCCTCAGGCCACGCCGCTGGCCTTTCCCTTCACCGTGGCCGAGGTGGTCCGCTTGGGGCTGATGAACGGCACCTCCGGCGGAAGCCCGCATCTGGTGCCCGCCGCCTTGGAACGTGTCGGCCTCAGCGGCTATGCCGCGCGCTTTTATCAGGAGCTCTCCGGAGGCGAGCAACAGCGGGTGCAGCTCGCCCGCGTTCTGGCGCAGGTCTGGGAGCCAACACAGAACGACACCCCGCGCTGGCTGTTTCTGGACGAGCCGGTCTCCGCACTCGATATCGGCCACCAGCTTCTGGTGATGCAGATCGCCCGCGATTTTGCCGATGCGGGCGGCGGCGTTGTGGCGGTGATGCATGATCTCAATCTCACCGCCATGTTTGCCGATGATGTGGCTCTGATCAGCGACGGCCGCATTCTAGCGCAAGGCACGCCGGAAGCGGTCTTCACCAACAACTTGCTGAGCCAAGCCTACCACTGCGCCGTTCAGGTCAACACCACGCCGCCATCCGGCACCTTCTTATTGCCCCATGTGGCGCAGGCGTGAGGCGGCACCCGCGCTGCAATGAATAAGGACAGATACCATGCATCTTGAGTCTCGTTGGTTGGAAGCTCTGGCGTTTCTGGAGCAGGGCGGCCCCGCAATCTGGGCCATCTCGGCGTTGTCGGTCATCACCGGCGCGCTGATCCTCTGGAAAATCTGGCGTCTTCTGCTGCTCGGGGCCTGGGCGGGGGAGAAAACCGAATACGCTGTGACCCTCTGGACCAAAGGCGACCGCAAAGGCGCGCTTTCGGTGCTCGACGGTCGGCGCTCGCTGCGCGCTGTTGTGGCCAATGCCGCCATGCAGGTCTGCTCTGAGGGGCGGCTCTCACCGGAAGAGCAGCGTGAAGAGATCGAACGGGTGGCGCGCCGCAAGCTGGCGGATGGCCGCAGCGGCCTGCGCGCGCTTGAACTGATTGCCACCATCGCGCCGCTGCTTGGGCTTCTGGGCACGGTTCTGGGTATGATCGCCGCTTTCCAAACCCTGCAACAGGCCGGCTCGCGCGCCGATCCCGCCGCTTTGGCCGGGGGCATCTGGGAAGCGCTTTTGACCACCGCCGCCGGAATGGCTGTGGCCATCCCCGCCTCCATCGCGCTCACATGGTTTGAATCCGTGGTCACACGCTCTCAGGAAGACATGGAAGATGCGGCCACCCGCATTCTCACCAGCGGCAAAGACAACAGCACCCAGCTGATGGCGGCGGAATAAGATGAAATTCGCCGCTGCCCCCACGCGCCGCAGGCCCAGCCTGACACCGATGATCGACGTGGTCTTTCTTTTGCTGGTGTTCTTTATGCTGGCCTCGCGCTTTGGGCAGGAAATGGAAATCCCGCTGCCGCTCAGTGCTGCCTCTGACCGCCCCTATGAAGGCCCGCCCCGTCTGGTCGAAGTGCGCCCGGACAGTGTCAGCCTCAATGGGGTGGCCACACCGGTTGAAGATCTGCTGGCGGAACTTGGCACCATGATGCTCTCACACAGCGACGCCATTGTGGTGCGCGCGCGCGACGAGGCTGATCTGCAGCGCGTCGTGGATGTGATGCAGCGCCTGTCTGATGCCGGATATGAAACATTGGTTCTGGTGGAGTAACCCCATGCGCATTGCAACAGCCCCCAAACGTGCCGCCGCCGAAAGTGTGATCCCGATGATCAACGTGGTCTTCCTGTTGCTGATCTTCTTTCTGATGACCGCGCAGATCACACCGCCGGAACCTTTCGAAGTCTCCCCGCCGGCCGCCGATTTGGACACCCCCGCAGACGGCCAGGCCATCCTGCATGTCTCGGCAGAAGGGGAGCTGGCGTATCAGGAGGCACGCGGCGAAGCGGATGTTCTGGCCGCATTGACCGACTACCCCGAAAATGAGCCCCTGATGCTGCGCGCAGACCGTGCCGTCTCCGCACAGGAAATCGCAGCACTTCTGCCGAAACTTGCCGCGGCGGGGGTGCGGGATCTCAAACTGGTGTCGGCCCTGCAATGAGACTGGCGCGCATCACCTCAGAAGCCCTTGTGTTTGGTGGCATCGTCACCGCTGGCCATCTCGCCTTCTTTGCCCCGCAATTGGAAAGCGGTCTGCAAAGCGCAGGGGATGCGGGTGCCGACCTTCTGCAGATGATGGCCTCCAATGCCAGCATTGCCGCTTTGGTGGAAACCTGGGATGCGCCACCAGATCTACCCGAGGCCATGGATCTCTCCATGCCACAACAAAGCGCGCTGCAAGACGCGCCACCGCCAATGCCCGTGACCGCCGCAGAAGCCACACCACGTATAAGTGACATGCAGGCGTTGAACCTGCCCTCCGCAGATGGCCCGCCTTTGCCCGTCGCACCCGCGGCCCAAGCGCCAAACCTGCAATCAGATATGGCGCCCCCTCCGGCACAGCTGCCACCCGAGCAACCGGCCCTATCTCAGGCGGCACCGTCTCAGGTCCCCCCCAGAGCCGCCCCCCCTGAATTGCCCAAGCCGATGGAGGCACCGGTATTAGAGGCCGCGCCCAAGGCTCCAGCCTCTCCGCCCCCGCCGCCAAAGCCTCCGGCGCCAGAGAAGAAGACGGAGAAGAAAGCCGCGCAATCGGCCACAGACTCCATTCAGATCAACGCACGGCGTGCACAGGGCGAAGGCGGCAAAACCGCCAAAGGCAAAAACGGTGATGAACAGACCGCCTCCGTGTCTAATGCCAAACGCAAAAGCCTCGCCCGCAAATGGGCTCAGTCAGTGCGCGCACGTATTGCCCAACGCGCCCCCCGTGGTGTGGGCAAAGGCAAAGCTTTTGTGCGGATCACCGTTTCTGCAGACGGCAAGGTCTCCGGCATCTCTCTGTTAAAGAGCTCCGGCAACACCCGATTGGACCAAGCAGCCCTCAAAGCCGTGCGCGCGGCGGGCCGTATGCCAAAGGCCCCAGCCGGTCTCGGTGTGCCCAGCCTGAAAATGGACATCCCCATTTCCTCCAAATAACCCCGTTGCGGATTCCGCGCCTTTGCGTGCGTTGGCCTTGGCAGTCCGATTATTCCACCTCCGCAATACCGTTAGGAAACCGACGCGATACCGACGTTTGTGTTTGGTGTTGCGTGTGGTGTTTCGGAACGCTGTCCTCATTTTGGGACGAGTCTTCTGCGGGTCTCTGGCGAGTCTTTGACTGACTCTCTGCCGAGTCTGCCCCGAGTCTGTGGGTTACTCTGTGGATAAGGTTGTTTTGTTGGGATTTGGGTATGGTTTGTGGGATTGTTGGTGCGGTTGCGGCTGGTTAAGTCATTGATATTGTTTGTTTTTGCAAGAAAGTTTTTGAATTTGGGAAAAAAGTGAAAAAAGCGCTTGCGGCTGGTGGGTGATAACCTTAGAACCCCCTTCACCGGCGGCGCTGAGGCGCACAACGGCGGGACGGACTGGCGGGG
>NZ_JAGHRN010000007.1:0-218211 GCF_017743775.1 Shimia sp. R9_1
GCCAAAAATGGCCCAAGATCAAAAGCGTCGCGGGATGGAGCAGCCCGGTAGCTCGTCAGGCTCATAACCTGAAGGTCGTAGGTTCAAATCCTACTCCCGCAACCAACAAATATCACAGTAGATCAATGCACTAGCGCCTCAAGAGGCGATCCTCGCGTTTGCGCTTCAAGAACCGTGGAAGCAATTGGAGCGAAGTCAGGGTGTGATATAAACGCTGCACAAAGTTTTGGGGTCTTGATTGCGCAGAGGTTTGGATGAAGGTCGGTTTTCGATCACACAGACAAAGCATTTATTTTTCTTTACGGGCAAGTATGGATTGGTTTACCCCTTTGGGGTGAGGAGCGAGTCCTCGATCCTAAACGAGCTCGAGATGTTTAGAATAAAACGCAATTTACAGCTCGGCTGTATCGGGATGTTCTTTTTAGCACTGACTTCGCCTTGCCATGGCCAAGATGGAAAAGAGACAAGTGCTTTGCGCTATTTGATAGCATCGGAAAATACACATATCTCAGATGCTATTGTGACTCTTTTTGATACATTCAACTTGGTTTTTTATGACGCTATCAAACTTAAACCGTCGAACCAGTTTGATTTCATATTTGTTCAAAAAGAGCACGCAATAGTCGATGGAAAGATATCAAGTGATACTTTGAGTGGTATTGAGGGCGACGTGAAGACGCGATTGCTTGAGGCAACCTCAGAAAGCGATGAATGTTACATAGAGAAATTTGATATCGAAGGGGGATGGTCACTTACAATTGTTGTTAGCACCACGACAAAAGATCTAAATAAGTCGCTGCAATGTTCTACCGTTGCGCTTTCTTATCATTTTACTATGCAATTACCTGCCGACTTAAATCAACATTGGCAAACGACCTATGTTGAACTGCTAGAAAAAAGGCAACAAGGTGACAGAGCCAAAGAATTCTAAGTCTGTAAGCGTTTTCGTAAAGCCACGCGATCCGAACCCCCCATATAAAGACTACCAAAATCCTATTGTTGACTCAGAGCAAAAGTTTGGGGGAGTCCATCAGTATCGGTGGTATCGTCGCTTTCTCGAACACGACGTCCTCCAGCAACTTTGGCGCAAAAAGTATCTCCAAAGATGTTGGAGGCGCGACTGTCATCATCGAAGACAACCAATCGATCACTGTGAAATCAAATACTGCGCCTCTTTCTGTCGGCGCTAACAGCGATGGGAACATTGTGATTGACGTGCAACCTGGCGCAAAAGTTGGTGGGACCGGGGTTGAGCTTTCTGGTGGAGTTACAGTCGAAATCAACCCTACTATAATCGCTCAGAACATTGGCACCGCACAGCATAACTATAATACTTGGACTGCAAATACAGGGTTTGCGCGGTTTCTTGGTGGGCTCCATAGCTTTATGAATGATCGGATTTATCAGTCCGCCGTAAGTGGTGTACGCTTGTCTTTCGCAGATGAGCGAGACTCGGGGGGTAGCGCAGGTTCCAGTAGCAGGCCTGCAGTCCCCGGCGGCTCGAATCCGACTTCAGGCCCGCAAGACCCCGGGGACTCTGGCGACAAAGATCCATGGAACGGAAATGATAACGACAACTCATCTCCGCCAGACAACGAAGGCTCCAACGGCATAAACGACGGCGGCTTAGGCGTCGGCGGCTCAAACGACGCTGATAACAACGGTCACGAGGATAGTGATAACGATAACAATGCTTCTGGCAGTGGAGGGTCTGCAGACCATACTGGTGAGGCAACGGGGCAGCATGATGGCAGTGACAACGACGCCTCGTGGTGGCCTGTTGTTATCGACCTTGATCAAGACGGGGTTGAGCTCGCATTTGGCAAACCGATTTACTTTGATTGGGATGACGACGGCTACTTAGAGGATTCCACTTGGGCGGCTGCGGATGATGGCTTCCTTGTCCTCGACCTGAATGCGGATGGCTCGCGCGGCGGGCGCGACGGCAAGATTGATCAGGCGCGCGAGATCGCCTTCTCGCTGTGGGGAAATGCCTCTGACACCGATTTGCAGGCATTGGGCCGTGCTTTTGACCTCAACCGCGATGGTGTGCTGAATGCCTCGGACGCGGTGTGGGCTGAACTGCGCATCTGGCAGGATCTGGATCAGGATGCTGTGACGGATGACGGCGAGCTGAGGACGCTGGCTGACTGGGGCATCACAGAGATCAACCTGACCTATGACAACGGTGCGGCGTTTGAGAACCGCGATGATGACATCACGGTGTTTGGCAATACCTTGGCAGGATTGGCGTCCTATACCCGTGATGGCGCGGTTGTGGCAGGTGGGGTAGGCGATATTGCGCTTTCGGCAAGCACGCACGGCTGGAAGCGGGTGGAGACCGATGCCGGGTTTGACCTGCTGTCAGAGACTGGTTTCGGTTTGCCGCAGCGCTACATTGACCTGTCGAAGTCCGGCTCTGCGAATTATACGAGCTCTGACTACGTTGTTGGTGTTCTTGGAGACGACAGAAGCAATGTTCTGAACACAGCTGGCGCTGTTTTGGGGGTGCTTCTGGACGGTGCTGGCGGGAACGACAGCCTGACTGGCACGGCTGTAAACGATACCCTCCTTGGTGGCGAAGGAAACGATACGCTCATCGGGGGAGATGGCGATGACCTATTGAGCGCTGGGGCCGGTGATGGTGGATGGCAGGAGCTATTAGGACAAAACGGAAATGACACCTACAGCTATGGCGTTGGCGACGGTAACGTACTGATAACTGGCGCGGCTGAGAATTCTTCCAGTGGCTCCGCTGATCGGATCATTTTCCAAGGCCTAAAATTAGAAGATGTAACTTTCGCTTTGGCAACGGATGCGACCTCGGCCAATGACGGTCCCATTCTTGATATCAACTGGTCCAAAAGCGGGCAGTCCGGGACGCTCCGCGTCGCCAATATGGGCGAACATATAGAGGAGTTTGTGTTTACAGATGGTACCAGCTACAACTCCATTAACATCGGCAGTCAGAACAACGATCAGATTGTTGGCGGTGCTGGCGACGATTTGATTGACGCTGCAAAGAATTATTCGATCCAATTTGACAACGTTCAAGGTGGTTTGGGTAGCGACACATATCTTGTTAAATCGAGCTACGGCAATCTGAGCATCAGCGGCGAGACTGAAGGTGGTGTCGATCATGACCGGGTCATCTTCACCGATCACAACTTCGAGGACCTGACGTTCAACCGCCACCCTAACCCTGCGCTGACCGACAGTCTTGTCATTACCGACAAATTTGGTCTCAACCTGCATATCACGGGTGCTGTTGGCTCCGATAACGGGATTGAAGAATTCATCTTCGCAGATGGCTCGACGTTCTATAGCGTTGATGAATTTGTACTTTCGTAGACAATCTTCCTGTAGGTGCCCGCGAAGGGAAAAAACAGAGCGGGTCGCCCGCTGTTTTTAGTTCAACTGATATTTCGCTCCAGCCTTCGCGATCCGTTCTGCGATTGGCTGGGGATGGTCTGCGGCCAACCTCTCAAGCGCTTCCACGTGGTTTGCCATAAACTCTGGGAACTCCTCCGCACTTACGCCCGATATCGCCACCCGCGTGACAAACAGCCCAAGCAATTGGGCGTCCAGCTCTCGCATTTTGGCCAGGCGGTTGGCCTTCACCACGTCACAAGGCAGCACGCCCGCACAGTTCTCGGTTAAGTCGATGCCAATGACATCTTCAAACTGCCGCCAGAGGCCGTGTAGGGGCCATCTGGCGCGGTTGCTGTCTGTGGTCGGTTTGCTGTAGCGCATGCGGCTCAGAGCGTCTGTGAAGGCATCTCCGATGATGTTGTGCTTACTACAACAACGTTCGGCACCGGTCCCAAGCGGCCATCAGCACTCGTTGAAAAGCTTACTCGACGCTGACGTGACGCGACATCGTCCAGACAAGCGCGCGCACTCCCCACTAATTGAAGCAACATCCCGCTAACGCAGCCGCGCAGTCTTAGAAAGACTTCCGCAGTGCCGATGTTCTTTCTGCACCAGAGAAGGCGAGAAGCGCGGAGACCTCATCTATCGCAGCGGTTCTCGCCTTTGGGCCAGGAGCGTGACATTTCTCATGTTAGTGCTTCAGCTTCGCTGGCATCGTCCCCTGGGCGGGAAGCGGTTCTTCGCTGCCAATGGAACCAAGGTCCGCTTTGCGCTAAATACTCGTTTGGTTTGCCGCCAGTCTAAGGCTATCCATGAATGACAATTACAGCTCAAGCGCATCCACGGAGACCGTGGAACCTTCAAACTACATTGGGACTACTGCATGAGTGAGACCGAAAGACGTCTGAAAGACCATTTGAATACAAACCAAGCAAAGCGTGAGCGAATGTGCTTGGAAATTCTATCAGTCCAAGACGATTACACCGATGTCCGCCCAAGGTTGCCAAAGGGTGGACCAGACGGGGGGCGTGATCTTCAAGGTTTCCATAAAGAAGACCTGCTATTTGGTGCTGTAGGTTTCGTGAACGATGCAACAGACTTGAAACAACATAGAGATCAAATCAAAGCGAAGTTCAAAGAAGACCTCGAAAACGCATTAAAAGTAAAGAAAGATGAGACCCCTCAACCGAAAGCTTTTGTCTTTTTTACAAATGTTGGTCTCACGCCAGGGATAATTTCGGGACTTCAAAAGCTTGCCTACGCGAAGGGTGTCGATTTTTGCGACATATTCGACCGCGAGAGGATCAGAATCGTTTTGGATTCAAATCGCGGCTATGCGATCAGATTTCGATATCTTGATATTCCCTTGAGTGATGCCGAGCAAAAAGACTTCTTCGGCGCTTGGGCTGACGAGATCAACTCGGCCATTGGCTCAGGGTTGAAGGGGATAGATCAAACAACCAAGAGGATTCAGTTCTTACTGGAATCTCAGATGCTGTTGAACAGCCTTGGGGCTATTGTGAAACTCGACACCTCAATTTGGGATGTTTGCAAGGGCGAGTTTTTCTTTCAAACGATGTTGTCTCTTAGGGTTCACTCCGAAGGCCTCATAGGCGTGACATTTGGAGGTGGAACAGAGGAAGTTACCGAAACGCTCGACGAGTGGAAGTCTAGAGCAGGTGGCCTGACCAGGAATGGACAGTATGGTTTTGGATTCAGTTGGTTAATACCCGAAACGCCTATGTACCAACGCTACGTTGACGGTGCAGAGAAGTTGGAACACCCAAGGAACACAAAAGAAGACGAACGTCTGGAGTATATTCGAACATCAAGTTCGAGCGGCATCTTGGAAGTTGACAAGTCGCATTTGTATTTTCGGGCGCTTTCCGAACCCTTTCTCGATAGATTTCAGCCGACCTGCAAGATGATAGAGCTGGATGGCTGTATGATACTTTTTGAATGTACGGCAGAGATCGCGGAACATATTGAACAAATCACTATTGTTGGGGGCGGCTACGAGCTATTGAAGCTTTCCAAGGCAGACTTTCGTCCGGTGAAAGGCAGCTATGATCGCCTGAAGGTTCCGATTGAGGGAAAACAAGAAGAAGACAGTCACGACTGGGTAACGCTCAGGCCATCTGAGATGTCTTCTTGTTTTTCAATTGATTTGATGTCGAAAACGCCCAGGCGTTACGATTGGTAACGGGGGCACCACAATAGAATGACTACCCGTCTTTCAGGTACAACAAGTCTGCGCCCGATACGCTTTGGCTTCTTGGTCCGTCCGAGTGACAAGAAATCCGTCAGCCGCATCATGCGCTGGTCCACCTGTCTTTGGGGTGGGCGTTGCAACCCGATTATCCCGGTAGGTCGCTACCCGGCGCAATGGCGATCAAGCGAGCCGTTTCTTCGCAAGCCAGACAGGGAAATTGCACGAGACTACATGCGCTTTTTTGAACCAGACATCATTGTTGAGGCGGAGTCAGGCTTAGCGGAGTCAATTGGCTTCGACGCTGTTTCCAACTCAAGTTTGGAATCGCAGCTTATCTCACTTGATGAACTCCACTCGAAGAAATGGACCGGCCACCGGATGGACCTGTACGTTGGTCAATCTGTGGTCGACATATATCAAGCCGACTATGAGGCTCGGCATCAATTTGTTCTTCGTGAAGATGTGCCAGCGCTATTGTTCAAGGAAGATCGGCTGGCGCCACTTGTGGAGGCAATTTTTGGCGCATTTCCACGAGAAGAGGATGCGGACTACTTCAAGAAACTCTACGAAAGCGCCTATTCTCCGAAGTTGGCAACTGCGGGCCCAGATATCTGGCGGTCGGTTTTTAGCGGTAAGGCAAAACCGCCATTTTATCCGACCTTCTTGGACTTGGAAATTGAACCCAAGATTCGAAGAGAAGCGACGTTCTTCATATTTGATCACACCAAGACCAGCGACTTGATCGACTATTGGAATACACGGCTCTTTGAGTCGCCAGTGTTCCCAGTGCCGCTATGCTGGCTGAATGAACTGAAAGGCTTTGTTTCGAACGCAATCCAAACCAATCATCGTCCGATCCCGAACAACAAGTTTGGGACAATGTTTACAAGTCAGGTGGTTTTCGCTCGGAGCGTTAGTGAAGAAGTTGCGAAGAGTGCCGTTGAATCATTTTCTTCCGATTGCCCCGACGGATCATTTTTCGTTGGCCGCTCCATGCACCCTAAGCACTCCGATAGCTGGAATGGACCGAGATGTGAGCGTCACAGCGTCAAGTCAGACGAGGCCAGATTGTCGCTGGAAGTCGAAGAAGGATCAGTCTCGTTCCCTATGCCGTATCCGAAATTTTCCGAGAGATTTGGCGGCGGACGTTATCGGTGGGCAAATGTCGTTAACCTCGGCGCACACGGTCCGAGTGACTTGGCACTCTGCTACCCATCAAACATCGAGGACCGCACTTTTCCGCACATCGCGATGGGGCAGCAGGGTCCGATTGTTTCACGCGAAGGTTGGGTTCTTCTTGAACACTACCAGGAGAGCAGCGGCTATCTGCGGATAGACTCAGGTACAGATGCCATCTGTCGTTGGCTGAAAAAGAAAAGAATTGAGGCCAAGCCTTCTTCCGCCGGTCGTATTGCGTCACAAATGGTTGAGAAGCTTGCATCTCTTCGTGCCGCCGACTTGATCGCGGACAAGGATACGATCCGGCTTTTGAACAAGATGGCGATGCAGGAACGCACAAGCAATTCGAAATCTACGTCCAATACCAAAACATTTGAAGGTCGAACTGCAGATACCGGGCGATGGCACGAACTCATAAAGAAGAGGGCGAAGAACTCACTTCGCTTTCGAGTTTCGCTTGAGCAGTTCACGAGCCGAGGCATCCTAAAGCTGGGACTTGGGCTGAATTGCCCACACTGCACCCACAGCAACTGGTACGGACTTGATGGAGTCGACTACAGCGTAACCTGCGAGCGCTGTCTTAAGGAGTTTTCCTATCCGCAGGGCAGCAAAGAGCCCCGATGGAAGTACCGTGTGACCGGGCCATTTTCTGTCCCAAACTTCGCTGAAGGTGCTTACGCTGTAACGCTTACGCTAACCACGTTCGCGAAGAGTCTATCTCCAGTTGGAGACATCGGCATGACCATGTCCACCGGTTTGAACCTCAAGTGCGACGCATTCGAGCGAGAGATAGATTTCGCTTTTTGGTACCGTAAAGAGCGAATGCTCGATCAAAAAAGCGAACCGCGTTTTGTTGTTGGTGAAGCCAAGAGCTTTGCAGAGGAAGCAATCGAGAAGGGCGATCTTGAAGCTCTTCAAGCGGTAGCGAAAGAACTCCCCGGAACCGTATTGGTCGTGTCAGTTTTGAAAGAGAATTTCTCGGAAAAAGAAAAACGGCTATTGGAGAAGCTGGTTCGTTGGGGTTGGGTACCGGTTGAAGGGCGTATGAGAGCACCTGTGATCATGCTGACAGGTGTTGAACTGTTCGCTGACTGGACGGTTGAAAAGTCATGGCAACAGAAAGGAACTCCTTACCCGGCTGACGCTGACATGAGCGTGTTTTCAGATTTGGAGTTGTTTGCGATGGAGACGCAGCGCATTCATTTGGGGATGGACTACTATTCTCATCTTGCAAAAAAACATAAGGCTAGAAAGCCAACCTAAACTCGAATCAAGGTCTGCTTTACGCTTGGGCAGCGGACTATTGCGTCGAGAAACGCGAACGGCAGGTTTGGGCCGTCCTCGATGGTAGCGTTGGCCTAACTCAGTGCAGTTGCTGCATCGGCTCCGATGACCGCGAAGGGCCCACTTTAACCGATGCTGCAAAGTCACCAAACGTCCGCTAAAGTCGTCTGGGGGAATGATCTAAGTGTCCAGCATCGATAGTGGACTCTGTGGGCGCGCGCTGTAAGTAGGTGGTAAAAGCGGTTTGGGGTGGCCGCTCACGACTAAGTTAAAGCCCCAGTTGTCCTTTCATCATAGCAAGGTATTCAGCGTCATCCATTGCCTTACGGGCTGCGATTACCTGCTCGGCATCCGGGCCTGCGATGTAGCGCAATTGATCGCTGCCATCTGTGGCGGCCTGCATGATCGTTTCTGCCACAAGAATGGGGTCAGATCCTTGTGAGCCAGCGGCTTGCATAGCGGCGAGCGCCTTGTCCATGAAGGGACCATACTCAGCCTGCTCCGGGTCATAGTTAATCATTGATCCAGTTGTTTCAGCAAAGTTGGTATTGATCATTCCTGGCTCGATCAGCTTCACTTTGATTCCTATGGACTCAAGCTCGTAGGAGAGTGATTCCATCATGCCCTCCACGGCAAATTTTGAACCGTGATAGAGCGTGCCAAGCGGGAAGGTGATTTTGCCGCCCATTGAAGAGATGGTGATGATGGTTCCGTCACCTGCTGCCCGCATGTAGGGAAGCACGTTTTTCGTGACCAGCAGCGCACCGATGACGTTCACGTCGAACTGCATACGGATCGCTTTTTCGGGCGTGGATTCCAATATGCCATATGCGCCGTAACCAGCATTGTTCAAAAGCACATCGATCTTGCCGAAGCGCTCAATCGCTTCAGCCATCGCGCCTTTGATGGTCTCTTCGTTGGTCACATCGAGAGCGGTCACCAACACATTGTCTAACGCGTTCAACTCGTCATCATCTTTTGGGTTGGACCGCACGGTTGCGACAACGTTCCAGCCCTTCTCCTGAAAGAACTTGGCGGTCATGCGCCCGATGCCGCTGGAGCACCCAGTGATTAGAATTGTTTGTGTCATATTCATCTCCTGTCATGGTCTATGTATGCCTCGCCGGATTGGCGAAATGGGGCGCGGTGCCAAACAAAAGACCGCGCCATTTTTAGTCATCCCGGTGGGCGCAATACTCACCGAATTAAATCAATGGGCTGTCATCAAAAGTCTTTGCCGTGCAGGCTGTCCAAGGCCATTTGTCCTGCGAGCTTGGCGAACCGGCCCCAGCTTTGATCAACCGAGTACTTGGACGCGTTCACCAACATGTGGTCCACTTGCTTTCGGTTCGTGAATGCGAAGGCAGACGCCCCAAAATCATCAATAATCACTGATTTCACGACGTTCTCAAAGTTCAGACCGTTGCCGAAATTGCCAACCCCGGAAACGAAGTCCTCAGTCGTCTCGCCACAACCGCCCCAAGTCAGATAGGCATTGAGCCAGATATTGGGTGGCACATTGTTGACTGCGATACCGCCATAGTCGAGTTCGTGAACGGCCAAGTGAACGGCGGCTTCGTTCGCTTTGAACGTGTCGTTGTCCACCAGCATCATGCAGCCAAGCGTGCCGAGCAGACGATTGTTGCAAAAGTCCACGGCTTTGGTGAGGAAATCGCCAGCGTCGCTTTCTGTATCCAATGGAAGTTCGCTGAAGATTTGGCAGAAGGCTTCATTGCTGACCGCAAAATCATCTTCACCGATGCCCGGAATGAACACGAAGTCACTGTTCGGGTGATTGCCGCCTTCGGGTTTTAACACCTCTGCGGTTGGCTGGTTTTCGAGGAACGCTTCCTTGGTCTTTGCAAAGCCCGGATAATAGGTAGAGGTTCCGAAGGTTGTCTCAGAGATCGCATTTCGCAGCGCATTGATGAACTGATCGCGCTGTGGCCAGTTTTTCGATGTGATGATCGTTTGTGGCCGTCCACAAACCGCACCGCCATTGAGCTTACCCACTGATGCCAGTTGGATCGCCCAATGCTCGATTTCCTTGTCAGTCCACTTCCCTGGCACAATAAGGCACGGGTTATTGCCACCACACTCTGAAACCAGCGGAGCGCTCGCTGCGTTCTGGATCGCATGAGCAACGCCGGTTGATCCGGTAAAGTAAATCGAGTGAAGCCCCTGGAGCGCGGACATTTCGCGTCCTTGATCGCCGTCGATGAAGGCCAACGCGCCGCGTTCAATAAGCGGGGCGAAAATCTTCGCCCACACTCTATCTGATTCCTCGTTGAGCTGGTGCGGCTTGTGGATTACGGCTTTGTTTTCCAAAAACAGCGCCATCGCCATCTCGATAGAGGAGCTATAGTTGCCTGCTCCTGAGACAGCGATAATGCCGGCAGGCCTGTCGAGCGGGTTGACCTGCTTTGGCTCACCGGCGACGTGGAGGAACCCTCTTACTTTGCCCGCAATCAGCTTGTCTTTTTTATAAAGCGGAAACACCTCGATCTCAGAGCGATCATCCGGCAATTGCTTGATGGCGATTGGCTCTGGCAGTTCTCCGTTAACAAGCGACTCATAGAGATGTCGGATCCCCATCAGTGTATTGCCCATCGCGTTGACGGTCGTCACGATTCCTTCCGAGTGTGAAACGCCCACTGCGCCAACCTGTTCATTCTTCATCGCTGCGTCGGCGGCACCCAATTCATCGCAGTATTTCAGGATGTTCTCCTGAATCTCCACAATAAGGGCTAGCCGTTCCACGACCGAGGTTTCGGCCCATGCTGTCGGATTGAGGCTGTCAAATGCGTCCTGCGCTTTCATGGGCAGTTCCTTAGGTAATGGATTGAATTCACAGAAATTTTTAACAAGCACTCAAAAAACCAACAATATCATTTGGTGCCATTAGACTTGCCGAAGAGGACGGATCACTCTGCTCGATTTGTCTTCGCCCTGTGGACGCGGTCCCGAAGCTCGGCCTCCCACTCACTTTGCGTCTCCTGATATTTGGCGACCATTTCCTCGTTTTCATGTATTGCGACGCCAGGCTTGTGAAGCTCGGCCGTCTCCAACATGCGGGTTCGCTCAAACGCGTCATACTCATCCATCATGCGTCCTGCGGCGTCTTTGCTATGCCCCAGAGCCTCCAACGCTGATCGCGCAGTGCGTATCGAGCTGTCATAGGTTTCACGGATGATGTCGCGGCACCCTGCATCCCACAGATCGAAGACGTGAAGGCGGTCATAGGCACGGGCAATCACATGTACATTTGGATGGGTTTCGCAAACATAACGGACGAGCTCAGTGGTTTGATCCTTGCCATCAATGGCAACAATCAAAAGCTTGGCTTCATCGATGCCCGCAGCTTTCAGGAGGTCGTGGCGAGTGGCATCTCCATAGTACACTTTGAGGTCGATTAGGCGCAGCATCTCCAATTGCTGGCTGCTGTAATCAACGACAGTCGTCTCATAGCCAGACGCACGCAATGCCGTATTGACGATTCCGCCAACGCGTCCATGCCCGGCGATGATGATACCCGAGTGATCTTCGATCTCGTCTGATGCGGTGTCCTCATCAGAAATGTAGCGCGGTACGATCAAACGCTCATAGACGATAAACATCAGCGGTGTTGCCAGCATTGAGAGCGCAACCACCAACAACAAAGTGTCGGCGACACCGCCAGGGATGACGGCATTTGCAACGGTGAAGGAGAGCAAAACAAAGCCGAACTCACCTGCCTGCGCGAGACCCAGACCAAAGAGCCATTGGTCGCTGCCTCGGATTTTGAAACCCCGTGCCAAAGCCAGCAATATGATGGCTTTGACCGCGATCAGGCCAAAGGTCAGCCCCATGATGGATCCGAAGCTGCCAAAGAGCAGATCGAAATCCATACCGGCGCCAACGGTCATGAAAAACACGCCCAGGAACAGGCCGCGAAACGGATCAATATCGCTTTCAATTTCGTGGCGATATTCGCTGCTGGCGAGAACGACACCCGCGAGGAATGTGCCAAGTGCCGGCGACAGGCCAACCATTGTCATCAGAAGCGCAATGCCAAGTACCACCATCAGGGCTGTGCTCACAAAGAGCTCGCGCAGCCGCGCTCTGGCAACAAAGCGGAAGAGGGGAGTGACGAGATATTGTCCGATCACAATCACCCCACCAATGGCCATGACCGTCACGATGGCGGTCTGCCAACCGCTGAGATGTTCAACCAGAGAAATGTTGAACCCGGAGCCGCTGTGATCGTCTGCGTGGCCCGAACCGTGGCTAAGCGCTTCGGTAAGCTCCGGCAGGGCGAGAAGCGGGACCAATGCCAGCATTGGGATTACAGCGATGTCTTGCGCGAGTAGCACAGAGAAACTGGACTGCCCGCCATCGGAGCGTGACAGGCCTTTCTCCTTCAGGGTTTGATTGACAATCGCCGTTGAAGAAAGAGCGAGCACCAAGCCAATAGCGAGCGAGACGGTCCAGGGCTGGCCGAGCACGAGAGCGATTAAGGCAAAGGCCATGGTCGTCAGACCGATCTGCAGGCCTCCAAGTACAAAAATTCGATTGCGAAGTGTCCAAAGCTCGCGTGGGTTCATTTCCAGGCCGATCAAAAACAGCATCATTACAACGCCGAACTCGGCGAAATGCTGGAGAGCGATGACGTCTGCTCCGATCGCGCCAAGTATGGGGCTGAGCGCAATGCCCGCGATCAAATAGCCAAGGACGGACCCCAGGCGAAACCGCGTCGCCAGTGGGACCGCGATCGCACCGGCAAAGAACAATGAAAATGTGATGAGCATGAAATCAGCCGACAAACTCAAACTCCCAGAAAAGGTTGATATGTGTCGCGCGCAGCCTGATGACCGTGCTGTCCTCGTTGTAACCCCGCCACTTCATTTATTTAGAAAATTCAGTTCAACCTTTGACACACCTCTCGCTTCCGCTGGGGTCTTGCCCGTCCAGCGTTGGAAAGCGCGATAGAATGAGTTTGGCTCTCGGTATGCCAACAAAAACGAGATTTCTTCGATGCTTAGATCTTCTTTGTTCAGATAGTGCATTGCCAGTTCCAAGCGCGTTGATGCGAGAACCTTCTTGAAAGTTTCGCCTTCTTCACTCAATTGGCGCTGTAGAGTGCGTTTGGATATGGCCATCTTTTCGCAGATCGCTTCAATACTTGCTTCTCCAGATGGCAACATTTCGCGTAGGGCGTTCTTAACCCTAGTTACGAAGACCACTTCCGGCTCCTGTGCTGCCATTCGGTCTCGAAGTTGCTTCTCGAATTCTGGCCAGGTTTCCTCGTTCTCGGTGACCAAGAGTAGATCAGCATCTTGCCGATGCAGAGAAATCTGTGCGCCTCTCTCAGGTTCGCATCCTAAGTATGAAATCGCTTCATCCACTGGATGTTCAATGAGTGGTAATTCTATGCGCGCCGGAACGATATGCCTGATGGTGTGGCAACGAATGCATTCCAACAGAAAGATTGCTTCAAACCAGACCATTTGCGGCGGGATTTGAATTTTTGGGTCTATTGATCCGATTGCGACATGCAGGTAATCACCTTCCTCGGAGACTTTCAGGGTTACCGGTGCCATCAGTGGTTTGAACACTGACAAGCGGTGAAGGCCGGTCCGAACATCAGGCGAACAAGAAAACGCAAACATCGCAGGTGTAAAATGCGCGTGTGCAAAGAGTTTGCCCAAAGTGAGCGATAAATCGGGGCGACCGGCTTCAGCTTCAACAGCTCGCCAAAGATCGAACACTTGCGAAGGCGTCAACTCGACACGCTCGTCGCGTGTCAAATCTGCGGTGAGCCGGGCTCGGCGCGCGATCCGCTCGGGTGAAATATTTAGTAATTTGGCCACCTGCGCGACGTATTTGGCCATGGGGTAAAGGCGGTTTGGCGTTTTAGCCTCCTATAACAGGGTTTTGGGTCACCCCTTAGTGTACGCGTCACTTCAAGTGGGCCATAGGCCTAAAGAAAATTGGCACGTTCAGATGGTATTTTGGCGCAATGTGATTGTCTGGTCGGTTGATTGCCCATGGGAAATGACCCGGTAGCCCAATAAATTTTCACTAAGGATTGTCCCATGCGTGCGAACGGCCCTGACGATTTGGGTTATGGAGTTATGGAGTGTTCAACATCGGGCTTTTGGAGTGTAATCAACGCTGGGCATTGCGCGCACAACGCGTCCGGTTCCTTACAACATTGAGCAACGCTTAACGAACCACGACTTCAAATATAATAAAACCTAAGTCGCGCTCGCCGGACACACTGTTGTCGATAGTCAGATTGGTCACCGGATAAAACCTAAACTCCGCCAGTGAAAATGCGAAGAAAGAACTAGAGTCAGTCTTGGCGATATGAGGGCAAGGCTCGCGGATATGCGGGCATCGTCTCCATAGCGGTCACTGGCGCAGCCGCAGCGAAAGCTCACTTTGTCCCGCATTGTGTAAGTTCGCATGAGTCCAGATATTGCGCTCGCAGCGAATGTTCGGACTAGAAGCCACGCTAAAGCGTTTGGCGGCCGTGAGATCGGCCGGTTCGGATCGCCTTTTTCAGTGCGACAGTTGCATTCACTTTGAAGCACTCATGGGACGGCAGAATTGTCAGCTAGTTATCTGTTGGCCTCTGTTCCACATTTTTCCAGTGTTTATTCTCGGGTAGTTGTCCTGCACGCTGAACGATGTCTCCGCAGGTGACCGGCGAAAAATTCCAGACATCGACACCAACATTCACCGAGTTTCGTGTGCCTTGCCAATTGTTGTGGACGTGGCCAAAGAACTGCAAAGCCCCTTTGCGAGCATGATTCCAGGTGATCATTGGGTAGTGACATAGAGTATTCAACTGGTTCTGCGGGCCATCACGCAGCTCGGCGATATGGGAGACGGAGTCCCAAGGAAGCTCAAGCGTTGGGTCAAGGTCATGGTTTCCAATCACGAGATGTCGTTCAGAACCCGGCAGTTGGGTGAATATCCGTTCGACATAGGCACCGTCTTTCGCTTTGGACCCAAAGGCAAAATCACCCAAAATCCACAGTTGATCTTCGGGCCCAATGACTTTCCACATGTTTTCTAAAAGCGCCGCATCCATCTGCGAGACAGACACGAATGGGCGTTTGCAAAAACGTATGATGTTTTCATGGCCGAAGTGGGTGTCGGCTGTGTACCAGATTGTCATGATCTTGTCATTTAGTTCAGTCAGCCCATTAGCCTTCGAAATTCCTCTGGCGTGTAATCCAACGCGAGCAACTTCAACAGGAGCAGCCCCAATGGGAGCTGTGTCTCGGTCCTACACAATTTGTCCGTTTCGACCGCCAGATCATATCCGCCACGCTTATTAATGCTGATTTTCAGCAAGCGCCCATTTAGGAAATCCCAAATAAGTTTTGGCCCAGGATATCCTTGATCGTCGGGATGGCTACCGAAACCAGAGCATTGCGTCATGACAGCAGGCAAAGCGACCAGCAGGCGGTCCCATGCCTGTTGTCTCTCGCGTGAGGTTAGGAGACCGCTATCGGGTGTGAGCTGTGAAGCGGAAGCTTTAATCGCGAATACCGGAGCAAACGTCGATTGGATTGATGATTGTTCCACGGAGTTTCTTGCTGTCACAGTTTGATCTCGCCGGCTGGTGCTGTTTTCTGCAGCGCCTCATTGATCTGCCGGTCCGTTTCATCTCGATTTGCCCGCGTTAGTGCGTAGTCAATCAGGCTGAAACGGATTGTCGTGTTGGCAACGCTATTCTGAACCGTGATCCGGAAAACCAGATCACAAGTCCCAATCCAATCTCCTTCTCTTGGAGATCTGAACTTATATATTGGCGAGCGACCAATTGCGGTTTTGCACGGGGCACCATCACTCAGGTAATCTGAAGACCCGACACCAACAGCACTCGGATTCGGATCGGCTGCTTTCAGGTCATGAACCAAAGTCCCCCCAGCATGGGCATAGATCATCTCAGATTCGTAAGTATCGAAGTGCTGCAACGACGGGGTGCCAAAGGCATCCTCGATTTGCTTGAATACCGATCCTGCAGAAGGCCGATCAGTCCCGGTTGCAACAATCACCCGCTCGACCCCAAGGACGCGTCCATCGAGAACACCGGTTGCAAGAGAAACATTGACCTCTTCATAGGGATCGCTGCCCATCCGAACGAATGGTGATACCCAAGGTGAAACTAATCGCTGTGCATACTCGAGCCGAAACGATCGCCCGTTTGAACTTTGCACATTCAAAGCGACGACTTCATCTTCCAGATTGCGATCAAAATATTCGGTAAGTGTTTCTGCAGCCTCCAATTTGGCGTTACCTGGGGCTACTCCTAGCACCATATAAGGGTGGCTAGTAACTTGGAGCACTGGCGACACCGGGGTTAGCGTGTCTTCCGCAACTGCCGACAATGGTGCGGCGACCAACAAGAATGACATAGAGGCCAGTCTGGCCACTCGACACGCCACGTCTAACATCTCTGATGACTCTGAAATCTGACATCCCATAATTCTCTTCCTCAACAGCAACTGAGCACGAATGTATGTTAAAACAGGTAGAGCTAAAACAGGTGATCCTCAATAGAATAATGTGTGAAGAGGACACCCAAAAGCCCACTGCGAGACATAGTCGCCCGCAATATGAGACTGCTTCGTGCGGAACGAGGCTGGTCGCAAGAACGATTGGCCGAAGAAGCCGGCTTGAACCGCACGTACTTGAGTGCGGTCGAACGGTCGGAGCAAAATATTTCGATCGACAATTTGTTCCGGGTGGCTACCGGATTGGGTGTTGAGAGCTGGACATTGCTTAAAGATCAATGAATTCAAATAAATACCTGGCAGGCTCACAGCTCTAACGTCAAAGGTAGTTTTAACTTTTAACCTAATAATATCAACAGCTTAGGTGTTGACGTGGAAAGGGGGCTCCGATTACCCTCAACCAACAAATGTTGGTGAGAAAATTGGAATACGGCGCAAAGATTTCAAAAAAAGAAGAGATAAAGGCCCGCCTCCGCACGAAGGGTCTTTCGCTTTCAGCAATCGCTCGTCGGCTAAATCTTCAGCCATCCACGGTTTCAGGCGTTCTTAGCGGGCACGCCCGATCGGTCAGGGTAGAACAGGAACTGGCAGAAGCTCTGGATACGACTGTCACCGAGCTTTTCCCAAACAGAATCTACAAATCGGAGGAAAAACAGTGAGCCCATAAAAATGAGAAAGCCTCAAATTTGCCTGGCCGCAAATTCGAGGCTCAGAGACAGTTCACCTCCATACTCTTAGGTGTAGCCTCTCCAAAATCACACAAAATGTCAAGCCGAAGCCGGGTTCGCCGAACCTGTTTTTGTGCTTGGGAAAATCGCTAAATGGAGAGCTTTATGAAAAGCACGACCAGACGGATCGTGGACCTCTTGTGGTGTCCCGATGAAACAAACACATCAATCGCTCGAAAAACTGGAAAGCACCGAGATTCAATTCGCAAATATCGAGCGAACATGCAGGTCTCAGGTTTGAACAAGATGGAGCTGGATGCGCTAAATGACGCCCAGTTGGATCGGTTAATCAAGGGACCTAAACGGGTACGATCACGCTTCTACGAGCCTGATCTGGACCAGGTTCTGATCAATAGGAAAAAGCCTGGTGTCACTCTAAGAATCTTACACGGCCAATATGTTGATGAAGTAAACAACTTCAACGACCCCAACTTGGTGCCCATGAGTGAAAGTCTATTCTATCAAAGGGTTAGAGAGTACAAGAAGACGCGCGGGCCAGAATTTCGCCACGAACATGTCCCTGGCGGCTCCCTACAGTTCGATTTCTCAGGGAAGAGGCCCACGTACGTTGACAATGGCGGGCGGGTCCTTTCAGCAGAGCTAGCGATTGCCGTCTTGCCATATAGCGGGCTTACATTCGCCATGGCGATTGCGAGTCAGTCTCTGCCACACTGCACTGAGGCTTTCGTGGCGGCATTGGAGTATTTCGGAGGTGTGCCGGATGATGCAGTCTTTGATAACTTCAAAGCAGCGGTAGACAAACCCCGTCGAGGGAGTGTGCCGGCAAAAATCAACCTGAATTTCCAAGCATGTCTGGACCACTACAGTCTTTTCCCAGATCCGACACGAACCTACGCGGCACGCGACAAGGGTATGGTTGAAAAAATGGTTCAGGAAGTTCAGCGGAGCTTTCTTGGCAAGGAACGTTACCTGAATTGCTATTCGCTATCTGATCTGAACGATAAGCTCAAAGAAGCGCTTGATGAAATCAACCATCGCCCCATGTCAAAGCACGCAGGGATGTCCCGATGGCAAATTTTCAAAAACCAGGAAGCCGCGTGTTTAGCCCCGTTACCCACCACCAGATATGAATTTGGACGCTGGCAGGTCGGGCTGACTGTCCCTCTCCACTATCATGTATTTGTGGACGGCGTTGGGTACAGTGTCCCCTCTCGTTTCGTTGGAGCTCAGGTCAATGTCAAGGCGACTGCGAATTCGGTTGAGATATTCACTGACGGGCTCCCGATAGCTATTCACCGACGATCAAATGAATTGTCTGGGCGAAAGACCAGCCCAGATCACTTACCTGCCCATCACAAAGCAATGACATCTTATCGCAAGGAAGCGGTGCTTCGATTTTCCGAAAGCTTAGGCCCGGTTGTCGCGACATTCGTCCAAGAGCATCTGAACTTGCACAGAAATGTCAAAGCAGCTGGCGATATGGTCAGAAAACTGTCGAACAAAATTCATCACTACGGTCGCCTGGCCGTCGAAAATGCAATCACAGAAGCCCTCAAGCGTGGTCAGATAAATGCGCTGGCCGTCTACGGTATTCTCGAACGCGGGAGTACCAGCTTTCAAGAAGATTTGCCGTCACCTTCGAAACCGACCGGTAATGTCCGAGGTGCTGAATACTACTCCGACGAGGGAGATGACTGATGCAGTTTCATACAGTACTTGAACTGGCGCGAGAGCTTCGTCTTTCTGGCCTTGCCGATGCACTGGAACAGCAGCAATCAGATTCCAGCCATGACGAGCTTTCGTTCACCGAACGTTTAGGGGTTCTGATGTTGTCAGAGAAGGAAAAACGCGACAATAACATGCTCGAACGCCTGACCAAAGACGCGCGATTGAAGCTGAATGCGGTGCCTGAAGAACTGAATTATTCGGTCGACAGAGGCTTTCAGTCAGCGCAGATGCGTGAGCTCCTTCAGTGCTCGTGGGTTAAGCGCGGATGGAACATCCTGATATCTGGTGAAACTGGCACAGGAAAAACCTGGATCGGATGTTGCATCGCAACGGCAGCAATCAGGAACGCGATCAAATCCAAGTATTATAAGGTCGATGACCTTCTATATGAGATGGCCTTGGCGCGAGCAGATGGCAACTATCTAAAGTTCAAAACCAAGCTGGAGAAATACGAGTTGTTGGTGCTGGACGACTTTGGCGTCACGCCAATGACGCAGCAGGGTAAATCTGACCTTTTGGCAATTGTCGAAGATCGTGTGCATTCACGATCGACGATCTTCATCGGACAGAGACCGTACAATGATTGGCACGCGTTCATCGACGATCCTATCATCGCAGACGCGGTCCTCGATCGGCTTTCCCACAACCGGTACCACATCAAGCTGAAAGGTCGCTCTAGACGAAAGAAGGAAGCGTCATTTGATGAGGCCTAGATATCAAACGTAACTTTCGTTTTGGTTCGGCGCTGATTGTTGTTTGCAAACAGCGCCGAACTTCAATTCCAAAGGATGCTGACTGGTTTTGGAATCTGCAATGTTGTGAACATCCTCCCAACTGCGTATCTCAAAGCGGTTGCGAAGCTGTTTTGAGCCAAGCCGCATTTCAAAACGCCAAACTTGGCTGGCGTCGCGATCTTTCAAGTCCAAAGTTGGTCTGTTCTGCGCCTCAAGGGCCGCATTCCAGATGGACAGCCACCCCATTTTGTTTTGCTGAATGATCTCTGCGCGTTTGTCGTAAATCGCAAGCTGGCGGTTGGCGACGGCCCCCGCACGCAGGCCAATCACGCGCGCACCGCTGGAAACTGTCGCTGTCTCAGCCACGCCAGTATATTCGGTCACTTTGGTGCCCGGTGGCACAACCAAGGCCTCTCTGTCTGGTTCAAACCACGGGGCGAGGTAGTCAACCGCAAAATCCGCTCGGGCAACGCGGAGCTGTGTTTCCACGTAAGGTATGCCAAAGGCAGACATGCAGTCCCTAAAGTGTCTCTCCGCGCCCTCTAAGCCGCCTGTCGCAAGCCCAAAGGCCCGAAAGTCTACGGTGATACCGGGATTGTTGGGAATGCGGTCCTCTGGGTCTTGAAAGAGCCAGACAGCGCCATGATCGCCTGTATGGGCGGTAAAGCCGCGTGCGCCTTTATTGGTGACGTTGAGGGTGATGTCTCCAAACTCCAAGACGCAGTCGCTAAGGGTCTCTTTGGCATGGGCTTTGGCAGAAAACAGCTCTTCGCGGAAGCTGGCTGGAATGTCTGTGGTCAGAGTGAACTTCAACCCATCAAATCCAGAATGCAGGATCACCCCGTCCATTTACGCTCTCTTTCGTTTTCGTATTCGTGGAGGGGGGTGTTACAAGACCCCCCTCTTTCGCGGCCTATCGCGCCGCAGTTGGTTTTGAGATGTAGGGAAAAGAAACGGGGGCCTTATGGCCCCCTTTTGTGCCTCCGGCGGGGCAGCATGTGTTTTGGGGCCGGGCATGGCCCGGCGCTGGGTCACTTTGCAGTCAGTTGACGGCCAATCCAGATTTCGGCGCGTTCTGCGCATTTAGCCAGATTGAGCAGGTCGGAATGATGGAAACTGTTGGTGTTGCGCCATTTGCCGGTGTCGGATTTGTAGCTGCGGGACAGATCAACAGAATAGAACCCGTCATTCTGCCAGACGGTGGCCGTGATCAGGCCGATTTTGAACTTATGTGCAGGCTGGTTTGCCATGGGGGGTGTCTTTCAATTGGAATGTGGTTTGAGCGGGGACACCACTTCATGCTGGCGCAAAGGATTTTGCGCACTTTCTACAGACATTTTGCTTCGGGACTGACCGGGATCTCGAGCTTGGGATTCGACGCTTATCGTCATGAGAAGAGAGCGGAGTCCCAATATCGCCGTCTATCTGTGGCGGGGTTTGAAGGTCGAAAATCGGCCGGTCGTTCGGCTGAGTCTTTTAAGTTAAGTAACGGTCGACTCATCTATGGCTCGCTCGATCAGAGATTGCAGGGATGTCGCAAATAGACCGCTTGCTTATGGGTCCCCTCTCACAGACTCGCTAGAACATTGCATTATATGTCATTTTCTGACTTAAAGATGTTGTGAGGGCTTGGAGGGGGTGTCGCTTTTGAACAATTCGCTGCAGGCTGGTTGGGTTTACGCTGAGGAACCCAACTCTGAAAAATCAAAAATCGACAGGGAGTCATTATGACAAAAAAAGACCAACAGCTTCTCAACCGACTGGCCGACGCAGCCCGCAAGGGCGGTATCTCGCGCCGGAGTTTTATGCATTATTCGTTGGCCGCAGGGATGACGGCGACCGGCGCCACGGGCTTGTGGACCACTCAAGCGGCCGCTGCGCCTCAAAAAGGCGGCACCTTCCGTTGGGGTATTCACGACGGCAACACCGGCGACACACATGATCCGGGCACGTACTTGACCAGGACGATGATTTTCCTGGCGCACACGCACCGCTCCTATCTGACGATGATCAACGGCGACGGCTCTCTGGGGGGCGATCTCGCAACCAGCTGGGAAGGCAGTGCAGAAGCGTCGCAATGGACCTTCAAGCTGAATGAAAATGCCAGCTTCCATAGTGGCAAAAAGCTGACGGCAACCGATGTGATTGCGTCGCTCAACCACCACCGGGGCGAGGATTCCACATCTGCTGCCAAAGCGCTTTTGGCGGATGTCACCGACGTTTCCGCTGATGGCGACTACACCGTTGTTGTGAAGCTGTCCGGCGGCAATGCTGACTTCCCGTGGCTGATGACAGACTATCACCTCGCCATCTGCCCAGCTAATGACGACGGAACCATTGATTGGAAATCCGGCGATGGCTCTGGCCCTTACAAGATCGATTCAGGCGAGTTCGGCGTTCAGTTCAGCCTCAGTCGCCATGATGGCTGGCACGGTGAAGGGGCCTACTTTGATGCGGTGGAAATCATCACATTGAACGATCCGAACGCCCGTCAGACCGCTTTGGTGACAGGCGATGTGGACGCGGTTTCGCTGATCGAGCTGAAAACTATGGCGCTGATGAGCCGCAACCCGAATGTGACCGTGCACAACATTCCATCTGCGGGTGCGATCACCATGCCGATGCTCACCGACATTGCGCCGTTTGACAATGTGGATGTGCGCAACGCCCTGAAACTGGCCATCGACCGCGACGAAATCATCGAGAAGATCGCCTTTGGCGCGGCCACCAAGGGCAATGACTTCCACCATTCGCCTGCGCAGCCCTATTGGCCTGAGGACATCCCGCAGCGCGAGTATGATCCGGATCAGGCCAAGTCCTTGTTGAAGAAGGCTGGTCATGAAGGGTTGGAAATCAGCATCAGCGTGGCAGACAGCGTCTACGCAGGTGCGGTGGATATGTGCGTGCTTTATGCAGAGCAAGCTAAGAAGGCTGGCATCAACATGAAGGTCGTGCGTGAGCCCAACGATGGCTATTATTCCGATGTTTGGCTGAAGAAGCCCTTCTGCGCCGTGTCTTGGGGTGCCCGCCCGACACCGGACGTGATGTACACGCTGGCATACAAAGACGACGCGGCCTGGAACGAAAGCCGCTGGCAGAACGCAGATTTCAACAAACTTCTGCTGCAAGCAAAGGCCGAGCTGGACGACACTCGCCGTGGGGAAATGTATCGCGACATGGCCATGTTGGCGCGCAATGACGGGGGCACGGTCATCCCCTTCTTCAACAACTTCGTCTATGCGAACCGCTCCAATGTTGGCACGCCGGAGGCTTTGGCGGCGAGCTGGGAGTGCGATGGCGCCCGCGCCGCGAGCCGTTGGTGGTTTACCGGCTGATAAAGCCTTCACAAAGAACGTGGAGCCCGGATGGACCGGGCTTCGCATCTCTGAGCCGTCAGACACAATAAGATGGCCAAAGGCCAAAAAGGCCGCTTCCGGCAGGTCGGACCCGTCGGAACATCAACAGGAGGGAGTCCATGGGGGACATTTCCAAACTCATAGCCAAGCGTCTTGGGCTTGGCTTGATCACGCTTGTTGTGATCTCCGCCATCATCTTTTTTATGGTTTTGCTGCTGCCCGGCGATCCGGCACAGGCCGTTCTTGGGCAAGGTGCTACCGAAGAAAACCTTGCGGCCCTGCGCGAGCAAATGGGGCTGAACACACATCCGGTTGTCCGGTATTTTGAATGGCTTGGCGGGGCGGTTACGGGCAATTTTGGAAACTCCATCGTCTCCGGAGATCCTGTCATGGATCTTATCTCTGACCGCTTTGTGAACACCCTATTTCTAGCAGCTTATGCGGCGGTGATTGCGGTGCCTTTCGCGATCACGCTGGGCATCATTGTGGCCTTGCTGCGCAACACGCTGTTTGACCGTGTGGCCAATGTGCTGACCCTGACGTCCATTTCCAGCCCAGAGTTTTTTCTTGGCTATATCCTAATTCTGTATCTGTCGGTGAAATCCAACATGTTCCCCGCCATTGCGAGTTTGAATGACGGCATGACCTTTAGCGAACTGTTGCACCGCACTTTCCTTCCTGCTTTGACTTTGGTGCTTGTGGTCACGGCGCATATGATGCGCATGACGCGTGCGGCAATCATCAGCCTTCTCGCCTCGCCTTACATCGAAATGGCCCGTCTCAAGGGCGCACCTCCGTGGAAAGTCGTTGTCAGGCACGCCTTGCCGAATGCCTGGGCCCCGATCATCAATGTTGTGGCGCTCAATCTGGCCTATCTGATCACAGGGGTAGTGCTGGTTGAGGTGGTGTTTGTGTATCCTGGAATCGGCCAGGCGTTGGTCGATGCCGTGTCCAAACGCGATTTCCCTGTGGTGCAAGCCATCTGCCTGATTTTCGCAGCTACATTTATCCTGCTTAATCTCGCGGCCGATGTCGGCTCCATCCTGACCAACCCGCGCCTGCGGCATCCGAAGTGAGGACAGACACATGAACGTATTTGTAATCTCATACTTCGCGATCCTGATCATCGCTTCCTGCCTCGCGGCCTTTTACGGTAAGCGCAGCATTTTCCTGACGCTCTTCACGCTCACACTGGTCAGCTTTGTTGTTGGTATCGTGGGCGGCGCGGGCGCGCTACGTGCCATCTCCATGGGCGCCATAATTCTGGCCTTCGCCGCCGGGGTCTCCTACTGCTTCCGTGAGTTCCTGGTGATCATCTCTCCAGCCAATGTGTCAAAAGAGCTGAAGACCGCGCCGCTGACTGCCGCGTTTGGTATGTTCATCATTTTCACCTACGCAATCGCGGGCATCTTTGCGCCTTGGATTGCGCCTTATGGAGAGTCTGAGGTCATATCTTCAGCTTTTGCGCCAGCCGATGAAAACATGCTGTTGGGCGCAGATCAGCTGGGCCGTGATATGTTTAGCCGCATCATCTTTGGCGCGCGCAACACTGTCGGCCTCGCGCTTACGGCAACGGCGGCGGCCTTCTTTATGGGGGCGACGGCAGGTCTGATCGCAGCCACACGAGGTGGCTGGATTGATCAGGCTTTGGGGCGCTTTGCGGATGTTATCATGGCGATCCCGTCGCTGATCTTCGCGCTGCTGATGCTGTCGATTTTCGGTCCGCATGTCTTTGTGATTATTGTGGCTGTGGCCATCATCTACGCGCCGCGTGTATTCCGCCTTACACGTGCGGTGGCTGGCAACGTCGTGGTTATGGACTATATCGAAGCTGCGAACCTGCGTGGCGAGAAGAACGCTTATCTCATTCGCAAGGAGATCCTGCCCAATGTCACTGCTCCGTTGGTGGCGGAGTTTGGTCTTGAGTTCTGCTTTGTGTTCCTGCTGGTCGCTGGCCTCAGCTTCCTGGGGCTGGGCATTCAACCTCCTACCGCTGACTGGGGCTCCATGGTGCGTGAAAACGCGACGCTGATTTCTTTCGGAGAAATCACACCCTTGATCCCGGCGGGGGCCATTGCGTTGCTGACGGTCGCCGTGAACTTTGTTGTCGACTGGATGCTGTTCCGGTCCTCCGGTCTGAAGGAGTGATAGAAATGTCCGCAGAAAACAAACAAGTCCTTCTGGACATCAAAGACCTTAAAATCGAGGGCTATACCGGTGAGGAATGGGTGCCCATCATCAAGGGGGTAGACCTCAAGCTACACCGTGGTGAGGTGATGGGCTTGATCGGGGAATCTGGCGCCGGCAAATCCACCATAGGCGCGGCCGCGATGGGGTTTTCCCGGGATGGCACGCGGATTTCCGGCGGCTCAATCGAGTTTGACGGTATGGAGCTGACCACAGCCACAGAAGGCGAGAAACGTGCCTTGCGTGGGGCCCGGATCGCCTATGTTGCGCAATCGGCGGCCGCGAGTTTCAACCCGGCACATAAGATCATCGATCAGCACACCGAAGCCCCGCTGCACTACCGCATCCAGAAACGACTGGAGGCGCAAGAGGACGCCACTGAGCTTTATCGGCGGCTGCGTCTCCCGAATCCGGAAGAGATTGGGTTCCGCTATCCGCATCAGGTGTCCGGTGGGCAGCTGCAACGTGCCATGACGGCGATGGCCATGGCATGCCGTCCGGATTTGATCATCTTTGACGAGCCAACGACGGCGCTGGACGTGACCACACAGATTGAGGTTTTGGCCGCGATCCGCGATATCGTGGATCAGTTCAACACGGCGGCGATTTACATCACCCATGACCTTGCCGTGGTGGCGCAGATGGCTGACACCATCAAAGTGCTGCTCAAGGGTGAAGAGGTGGAACAAGCACCAACCGAAGAGATGCTCGACAATCCTCAAGAGGATTATACGAAGTCACTTTGGGCGGTGCGCAGTTTCCAACGGCCTCAGAAAGATCGGCCCAAGGACGCCACTCCGGTTGTGTCCGTGCGTGGGGTGGATGCGGCCTATTCCGGCGGGCCCAAGATCCTCAATGATGTCTCTTTTGACATACACAAAGGCATGACCGTTGCTGTTGTTGGTGAATCCGGGTCAGGCAAATCGACCACTGCGCGAGTGATCACTGGCCTGCTGCCACCGTCCAAAGGTGAGGTTTTATTCAACGGAGAGGTCTTGCCGCCGAACTTCCGAAATCGCTCCAAAGACCAGCTGCGCCAGGCGCAGATGATCTACCAAATGGCGGACACAGCGCTTAATCCCAAGGTGCGTATCAGCGAGATTATCGGGCGTCCGGCGCAATTCTATTCCGGATTGTCTGGGGCAGCGCTCAAATCGCGCGTTGACGAATTGCTGGATTTGATCGAGCTGGAGCCGTCCAAATATTATAACCGCTATCCGCCGGAGCTCTCAGGTGGTCAAAAGCAACGGATTGGTATTGCTCGCGCATTGGCGGCGGAACCCAGTTTCATCATTTGTGACGAAGTGACTTCGGCGTTGGACCAATTGGTTGCAGAGGGTATTTTGCGTCTGCTGGACCGGCTCCAGAAGGAGCTCGATCTGGCCTATATGTTCATCACGCATGACCTTGCCACCGTACGCTCCATCGCAGATGAGGTGGTTGTGATGCAAAAAGGGAGGGTCGTGGAGCAGGGGCCGAAAAATGAGATGTTCACGCCACCGCACCATCCCTACACTGACTTGCTCCTGAGTTCAGTGCCGGAAATGGATCCAAACTGGCTAACTACACTGCTGGAGGAACGCGGGGTCGACAACGTCGGAGAGTCCGCTGGTCTTTGACACCATCAGATACAAAGGTTCAAGCCGCCTGGAGAGGTCTCGGGCGGTTTTTTATTCAATATGAAAGTGTTGCGCGCAGGGCTTTCAGCGGCGTATTGCCGACCATTGATCAGACGACGGCCATACCCGTGAGAACCAATGTGCCCAACAAAATGCCATAAAGTAGGATCACAGCCGGAAATGTACCCGCACGCGTGCGGTTATCGCGAATGACTTCATCACGTGTCAGCATGGCCAAATCCTCGTACCAGCTTTGGGCTTGATCTGTTCAGAAAGGTGAGGTTTTCAAAATTTCTGCCTCAAGCGGCACGTAGGGGATGCGCTTGAGTCTTGCAAGTGCAAAGGTTCGCTTTTTTGATTGAATTTGAGAGATTCCGCTGAGCGGCGATTGCAGGGCTTGCGTACATCGCAGCCGCGGTGGGTTTGCTTTGAGAACACGCTCCGCAGCCTGACTAAGGCCCAATAGGTAAGCGGCGAGCAGGCAGGACCAACAAAACGCGGCCCTGACCTCGTATTTACCGGCTTACCCCAGAACAGCTTTCACAGCGGCAACCGTTCCTGACACGATGTCATCCGCCTCTTCACGGCTCAGACAGAAGGGTGGCGCAAAGCCAAGGATATCGCCTTGCGGCATGGCGCGAGCGATGATTTTTGAATGCTCAAGCAGCGCCGCCGAGATTTGCGGCCCGATCTTGTCGCTTGCATCAAAGAAAGTGCGGCTGTCTTTGTCCTTCACAAGCTCAACGGCGCAGAGCATGCCTTCGCCACGCACATCGCCCACATGGGCGTGATCCGCCAGCGCAGCTGCCATGGTTTGGTTCAGATATGCACCAACTTCACCGGCGTTTTGCACGAGGTTCAACTGATCAATGAGCTTTAGGTTGGCAACGCCTGCTGCGGCGCCAATCGGGTGCGCTGAATAGGTCCAGCCATGGCCGATGGGGCCGTTTTCATCTGTGCCTTGCTCCAGAACTTGCCAGACCCTGTCGGACACGATGGAGCCAGAGAGCGGCGCATAAGCCGAGGTCAGCCCTTTGGCGATGGTGATGATGTCCGGCTCCATGCCGTAGTGATCGGAGCCAAACATAGTGCCAAGACGGCCAAAGCCCGTGACAACCTCATCCGCGACCAGCAGGATGTCGTGTTTCTTCAGCACGGCCTGAATCGCTGCCCAATAACCTGCTGGCGGGGGTACAATGCCGCCGGTGCCCAAGACCGGTTCGCCAATGAAAGCGGCGATGGTGTCGGCACCTTCACGTTCGATCAGCGCTTCCAGTTCGGCCGCGCAATGGGCGACAAACTGCGCTTCTGTCTGATCCAGGTTGTCGCGGCGATAGTAGTATGGCGCTTCGGTGTGGACCACCTGCTCAACCGGCAGATCAAATTTCTTGTGGAACAGTTCAAGCCCAGTTAGCGATCCGGTTACCAGCCCCGAGCCGTGGTAGCCGCGCCAGCGCGAAATGATCTTCTTCTTTTCGGGACGGCCAAGGATGTTGTTATAGTACCAGATCAGCTTGACGTTGGTCTCGTTTGCATCTGAGCCGCCAAGGCCGAAATAGACTTTGGACATGTTTTTCGGTGCGCGGTCTAGGATCATCTTAGACAGCGTGATCGAGGCTTCTGTGCCGTGACCTACGTAGGAGTGATAATAGGCAAGCTCCTTGGCCTGCGCGCCAATCGCCTCGGCTATCTCCTGACGGCCATAGCCAACATTCACGCAATACAGCCCTGCAAAAGCATCCAGCAGCTTGGTGCCGTCTCTATCCTCGATAAATACCCCACTGGCGGTCTTGATCACCCGGCTGGGGCTTTCGCCGCGCGCATGCTGCGCCAAATGTGTCGATGGGTGAAAAAAATTGTCGCGATCCCATTGGTCGAGTTGGTCGTTTCTTAGCATCTGTACTCCTTTCTTAGCCGTGTTGGATCACGCCCAATCACGGCAGGCATATTTGATCGCGGAGTGCCCTATGATGCTGAGCCTCGCGCCTTCGTAGCTTGGGCCGGGCGCATGCCTTGCCCGCGATGTGCGTCGGCGTACAAGGCGCTGTTTCTAAAGCCGAAAACCCTTTCGTATCGCGGGAGAAGGTGGCGGGTTCTTTCAGAGGATGTGACCAAATTTTGTGATTTGAGCAGATGAATCAGCTATCAGCATTGTCGCCAAGCAGCGCATTCAGAGGTGGTCCGGCTTTTCCCTTAACTGGCTTGGTCACAATATAGGTGAAATAGCGGGACAGGCCGATACGGGCCTCCAGCATCTCGTCAATCAGCCGTTGGTAGGCCTCGATGTCGCGGGTCACAATCTGCATCAGGTAGTCGAACCCGCCGCCAAGCGCCCAGCAAGCGGTGACTTCATCATAACGCTGCATGGCCGCCTCAAAGGTGCGGAAACTGGCGGCGGTATGATCTGCGATCTCGATGGAAACAAATACTGTTACATGCGGGGTCAGTTTTTTAAGGTTGATCCGTGCGCCATAGCCTTCGATCAGCCCGGCACTTTCCAGTTTTTTCAGTCGTTCCCAGCAGGGCGTGGGCGACAGACCGATCCTTTCGGCCAGCGCTGCTTTGGTAATTCGCCCTTCTTGAGAAAGAACAGACAGTATCTGGATATCGCGATCGTCGAGTTTCATCCGTCTATGCCTGAATAACGGTTCCGGCAGCGCCGAAGTATTTGCGGACATGGGTTGCGATTGCTGTGTCCTGCGCACCGGTGCCGGTGAGATCGCAGATGGTAATGCTTTCAGGCGAGGCGCGGCCCGGTTTAGCGCCTGTGATGACCTCTCCAAGTTCCGTGGGCGTGCCTTTGTTCCAGAGCCCGGCAGCCTTGGCCGCTTCCAGCTCGCCGGAAACTTCACATTGGCTGGCGCTGTCACAAACATATGCATCTGCGGCGACCAAAGCGGCGGGATCAATCTCGTTCTTGCCGGTCTGGTCTGAGCCCATGGCCGTGATGTGCAGTCCCGGATGTAACCATTTGGCTTTCAGCACCGGCTCGCGCGCGGGCGTGGTGGTGACCACCAGCTGAGATTGAGCGACAACCTCGGCGGCGTCCGGCATCGCCTCCGCCTCAATCCCCAGCGCCTTGGTCAGATCAGCGGCACAACTGGCGGCTTTCTCCGGGTCACGGCCATGTACCAAAACCCGTTTGAACGGGCGCACGAGATGGGCGGCGATCATTTGCAGGCGGGCCTGCACCCCTGTGCCAATCACTCCGGCGGTGACCACATCATCTGGAGCCAAGTGCCGTGCGGCTACAGCACCCGCTGCCGCGGTCCGCACATCGGTCAGATACCCATTGTCCAGAAAGAGGCTTTCCACCAGGCCGGTCTGCGCCGAGAACAGGATCATCAACCCATTAAGGCTTGGCAATCCCAGTTTGGGATTGTCAAAAAAACCGGGGCTAACCTTGATGGCAAAGCCGTCAAAGCCCTGAATATAAGCGGTTTTTACATCAACCTCACCATTGGTCTCGGGCAGGTCCATAGATAGGATCGGGGGCATCACCACCTTGCCGGAGGCCAGCGCCGCAAAAGCCTTTTCCACCACATCCACAGCGGTAAGGTCGAGTTTAACGGCCGCTCTCAGCTCTGCTTCGGTGACGACTTGAATGTCATGCGCCATAGGTTTTGCCTTTCATTGCTAGATCCCCGATCATCACATCCTGACCTGTCATGAGTTTGGCAAAGGTTTGCATGTCAAGATTGCGCCCTGTAATTACCGTACCCACGGGCCCGTCCGGCTTGGGCAGCTTGCCCGCAAGCATAGCCGCTTGGCCCACAACTGATGCGCCCTCAGCCACCATGCGATCCTCAAAGAACATGACCTGCATCGCGTGCAGGATTTCATCTTCAGTCACCAGAATCGTGTCATCCAGGAGATCGCGGCAGATAGGGTAGGATAGTTTGTTTTTTAGCCCAATGCCGCCGCCAAGGCTGTCTGCCAGCGAGGCAAATTCGGGCACTTCGACCGGTTCGCGCGCATGGATGGACGCATGCATGGCCGCGCCGCGCTCCATGCTGATGCCGATCACGGAGATATCGGGTTTGATCGCTTTGGCCGCCGTGACAATACCCGCGGCCAACCCGCCGCCCGATAGTGGCACAAGCAACATCTCCAAATCGGGCCGCGCCGCCAGCATTTCCAAGCCGATGGTGCCCTGACCGCTGATCACGTGGGGATCATCAAACGGGGAAATCTCCACCAGCCCTTCAGCCGAGCACAGGCGTTGGCTTTCCTGCATGGCTTCGTCTTGCGAGGTGCCGATGATCCGCACATCTGCGCCAAGCGCCTTGATCCCGTCAATCTTGGCCTGCGGCACCAGCCCGGACATACAGATCACCGCCTTCATACCCCGCAGGTTGGCCGCAAAACTCACCCCGCGCCCGTGATTGCCTGTTGAGCAACAGGTTACACCCTGCACCTCGTCAGGCAGAGCCATCACCGCCGACATCGCACCGCGCAGCTTAAAGGCGCCAACGGGCTGCATGGTTTCCATCTTCATCAAGAAGTCATGGCCCGCCACAGTCGTCATGTAAGGGGAGGGGATCAAAGGTGTATTGTCTGCCACGCCGCGAATGCGGTTCTGCGCATCCATAATGTGGTGAAGCTCAAGGGGCATTCCAGTCATCTGAGTTTGTCGCCTTCCTTGCTTGCCATGCTGACAAGCCGCAACCAGATTGATCGGGGTTCGCTCTGGGTGCCACAATTTGTGTACAACCCTATAGTAAGATTGCTTTGGCTAGCCCGTGAAAACGACATTCGAGCGCCGCTTTTTGCAATTAAGTTCCCTTTTTTTACGATTAGTTTGACTGTGAGGGGCGCAGTTTGATCATTGTTGTGCACAACTGCTATATTTTCATTCATGAGGTTGCAATGCCAGCAGACCACGTACCGTTCAGCCAAGCCGAATACGAACGCCGCATTGCCAAGACGCGAAGAGCAATGGAAAAAGCAGGACTGGACCTGCTGTTTATCACGGATCCGTCAAACCAAGCTTGGCTGACTGGCTATGACGGCTGGTCTTTTTATGTCCACCAAGGTGTGCTTCTGGGGCTTGAAGGCGAGCCGATCTGGTGGGGGCGCTATATGGATGCTTTGGGCGGGCGACGGACCTGTTGGATGTCCCACGACAACATTCACGGATACGCGGACAATTATGTGCAATCCACCGAGCGTCACCCGATGCAGGATCTTGCCAGCCACATCCGTGCACTTGGCATGGAAACCGCCCGGATCGGGGTGGAGATGGAGAACTACTACTATTCCGCCAAGGCCCATGGGGTACTGGTTGAGGAGTTACCGAACGCCAAGCTAATGGACGCAACCGCCATGGTGAACTGGCAGCGGCTGATCAAATCCGAGGAGGAAATCGCCTTCATCCGCAAAGCAGCGCGCATCTCCGAAAAGGTGATGCATACCGCCCTTGATCGCGCCGCGCCGGGCGTGCGCAAGAACGATCTGGTGGCCGACATTTTCCATGCTGGGATCTCGGGTGTCGACGACGATTGGGGCGATTATCCCGCGATAGTGCCTCTGACCCCCTCAGGTCTGGATGCAACCGCCGCCCATCTCACGTGGAACGGCGCCCCGATGCGTGAGGACGAAGCAACCTTCTTCGAACTGTCAGGCTGCTATCGCCGCTATCACGCGCCCCTGTGCCGGACGATCTATCTCGGCAAGCCGCCTGACGAGATGCGCGCCGCGGAACAAGCCCAGATCGAAGGCATCGCCGCCGGATTGGAGGCAGCGCGCGCGGGCAATCGAACTTGCGACATTGCCAGGGCGTTCCTTGATGTGCTGGCAAGGCATGGTATTTCGCGTGAGGGACGCATGGGCTATCCAATCGGGCTGAGCTATCCGCCGGATTGGGGTGAGCGCACGGCGTCGATCCGCATGGAGGACCAGACCGTTCTTAAGCCGGGCATGGTGTTCCACTTTATGCCCGCGCTCTGGATGGAGAGCTGGGGATTGGAGACAACCGAAACCATTTTGATCACCGAAAACGGGCCGGCCGAAGCCCTGTGCAATATGGATCGAAAACTCTTTGTGAAGGACTGACTATGAGCACACTTGCAGACACAAAGACCCTGCTTGCGGAGCTGATTGGTTTCCCCACTGTGTCGTCAGACAGCAATCTGCACATGATCCGGCATTTGGCTGAGCGGTTGTCTCATTGTGGGGCGGAGATTGAAGTCTGGCATGACGAGACCGGGACCAAGGCCAATCTGTTTGCCACGCTAGGTCCCAAACTTGATGGCGGCATCGTGTTGTCAGGGCACTGCGACGTGGTGCCGGTGGCCGATCAGGACTGGACATCTGACCCCTTCAGGATGGAAGAACGCGACGGCAAATGGTTTGGACGCGGAGCTTGCGACATGAAAGGGTTCATTGCTGCGGCAGTCGCCATGGCGTCGCATTATGCGGCGCTAGACCTACAGCGCCCGGTGCATTTCGCCTTTACCTATGACGAGGAAATCGGCTGTTTTGGTGCCCGCGCATTGGCCGAAACCCTGCGCGAAAAGGGCCTCAAACCGGCGGTGGCGATCATCGGAGAGCCAACCTCAATGCGGATCATTGAAGGTCACAAGGGGTGCTATGAATACACCACGCATTTCACCGGCCTTGAGGGGCATGGCTCTGGTCCCGACCGAGGTGTGAACGCGGTGGAATATGCTGTGCGGTATGTTTCGAAATTGCTTGAGCTAAAAGAAGATTTGCAGAGCCGTGCCCCCGAGGGTAGCCGGTTTGAGCCGCCGTGGACGACCATCAACACTGGTGCCTTGGTGGGCGGCGTGGCGCACAATGTGATCCCCGGCAAAGCTCGGGTGGAGTGGGAGATGCGGCCGGTACAAAAATCCGATGCTGACTATGTGAAGGGGGCGCTACACCAATTCTGCGCTCATATGCTCATCCCCGCGATGCAGCTCGTGCATCCAGATGCCGAGATCAAGACCGAGGTTATTGGCGAAGTTGATGGGCTGACCCCTATGGAGGAGAGCGAAGCCCGCGATCTGGTGATGGAGTTGACGGGTGCAAATGGCGCTGATGTCATGCCTTTTGGGACCGAGGCTGGCATTTTTCAGGGGCTTGGTATGTCCGTTGTGGTCTGTGGCCCCGGATCGATCGATCAGGCGCACAAGCCGGATGAGTATGTGTCTGTTGATCAGGTGAAGCAGTGCCTGGGCATGCTCGAACGCCTCGCGTCTAAGCTGGTCTGACCTGTTCTGGTAAGAGATGTACTCGCCGTTTATCAGGGCTGTAACTCAGGGTCTACCAGCTCTAGAGTGTCGAGCCTACCAAGGATTAAGTCCGTGACCGCAACCATGTTTGAAAATAGTGATTTCAAGGCGCGCGACCGCTTTGAAATTCTGCACCAAGAGCTTCGCAATCGCATCTGCTTGCTGGACTACGCCCCAGGCATCAAGCTCTCGGAAACAGAATTGGCCGAGGAATTTGGCGTTTCGCGCACTCCGCTCAGGCGCGTTTTGGCACGACTGGAAGGCGAAGGGCTGGTGCGCTCGGTTCAAGGCGTTGGAACTTTTGTGACTGACGTGAACATCGAAGAGTTGGCGCAGACCTATCAAATGCGTATGGAGTTGGCGGAATTGGTGGGCAAGTTGTCTCCGAAACAGCCGGACGCTGCTTTGTCTGCGCAGCTCGCCGATTTGTCGCGCCAGGCCAAGGCTTTGGTCCAAACGCCAGAGCCGCGCGCCTTTGCGCAGCTCAATATGGCGTTTTTTCTCGCGCGGCTTGCGCTCACCGACAATGCGCCACTGCGTGAGATGTCTGAGCGTCTTTATGTAAAGACGGCTCGGATCTGGCTGAAATCCTTTTTTGCTTCCATTATCGACCTCAATGAAGAAATCCGCGTTTTTGCACGTGAGGTTGATGAAGTCATCGCAGCGATCGAATTGGGTGATCTTCAGGCTGCTGCACTTATCCAGCGGGCCCACATCTCGATGAGCTACAGTCGTATGAGGGGCTGATTTCCGAGAGGCGTTTTTGCGACATCTGGACATGGCGGCAGTCAAGGGAAGCTGTGTCAGCGATGCGCTTGATGTTGGCGCGTGCGGGTTGGTCCAAGGCAGCGGACCGAAATGCGACCAGGCATGTCGCTCTGAAGCAAGCGTTTCTTTTCTATCGTTCAGTAGGTTTGCTTCATGGGGTCGAGGGTCGGCCCCTCTGTATTGATGTTTCGCTCGGCGGCGGGGGCACATGAACAGGCACTATAGCATGAACCGTAAGATCGACCCCACTCAAGGCAAGCGACTGGGCGATGGAACGGCAAACACGGGGGATCGGGTTGAGATCGGGCCAACCGCACTTGCTTTCTCGGAGTGGCGCGAAGCGGGGCTGGAGCTGCCTGACCTTGCCGAGATGCGCCGAGCCCGGCATCAACGCCTGACCGCGGCGATTGTAGCCCGAGGCTATGGGGGGCTTCTGATGTTTGATCCCCTGAATATCCGCTACGCAACCGACACGACCAACATGCAGTTGTGGAACACCCACAACCCGTTTCGGGCCTGTCTACTCTGTGCCGACGGCTATATGGTTCTCTGGGATTACAAGAACGCCCCCTTTCTGGCTGAGTATAATCCGCTTGTGCGTGAAAGTCGTTCCGGCGCGGATATGTTCTATTTTGCGCGCGGCGACCGGATCGGTCCAGCAGCTGACGCCTTTGCCGCTGAGGTGGCTGATTTGCTGGCTGCCCATGCCCCCGGGTATGCCAGGGTCGGTATCGACAAAATCCAACCTGCCGGGCTGGACGCGGTCCGCCGAGCTGGGTTGGAGTATCGCGATGGTGAGGAGGTTACAGAGCGCACGCGGGGTATCAAGACCGAACATGAATTGCGCGCCATGCGCTGCGCTGTCCATTCCTGCGAGCGGGCAATGGCCGTAATGGAAGACTTTGCGCGCAGTGAAATTCCGAAAGGCGGAGTAACCGAGGATGATGTTTGGGCCGTGCTCCACGCCGAGAACATCAAGCGTGGCGGCGAATGGATCGAGACAAGGTTGCTCACCTCGGGGCCGCGCACGAATCCCTGGTTTCAGGAATGTGGGCCACGTGTTATCTCCGAGAACGAAATCCTCGCTTTTGATACGGATTTGATCGGGCCATATGGCATCTGCGCTGATCTCAGTCGCACGTGGTGGATTGGTGATGACCTGGCTCCAGCCCATATGCGGGAGAGTTACGCGGAAGCCGTCGAACATATCCGTTACAACACGGCACTCTTGCGGCCCGGGCTACATATGACAGACCTGACACGGTCTCTGCACGTGCTTCAGGATAAGTATCAGGCGCTGAAATACTCCTCACCGATGCACGGGGTCGGTATGTGTGATGAATGGCCTATGATTGCTTACCCAGATCGGTTGGTCGAGGGCGCTTTCGACGCTGTTCTTGAGCCGGGCTTAACGCTCTGTGTCGAGGCGCTGGTGGGTGAGGTTGGCGGCGACCACATGATTAAGCTGGAAGATCAGGGTGTTGTAACGAACAGTGGATTCGAGACGATCTCAACCTATCCTCTGGATGAGCGTTTTCTCTAAAGGCGACAAGACATCGGTTTGCCAGATTCGGTGTGCGAGGCTTCGTTTATTCCGTGAGGAGTCTGTTCGCATCTCGGTATTGATGTCAGTAGCAGCTGGTGGCCTCGCGCCAGAGAAGGTTTGCGCGTAAGTGCAGTAGGTCAACGCCTTGCTAGTAAGACTGGTTCAGCTCATCCCGTGCCGGAATTTCTCTTTCACGTCGCGCGATATATGCCAGCAGTTCTTCGTCTTTGGCCTCATCCAGTTTGGGTTCCTGATATTCGCCAAGCAACAACCTTGCGCGTTGCAGTGCGCGCTCGGTGATCTCGACAGAGCCCTCCGCTGCCCATTGCTCAATCGAGTTGTTGTCAAACAACTCGGGCATGAAGAAAGCCGACTGGAAGTTTTCTTGAGTGTGCGGGTGCCCGAGATAGTGCCCGCCGGGGCCGATATCTGGCACCGCGGCAACCGCGGTGTCAAAATCCCCCCATTTTGGGCCTTCTGCCATCCGGTATCCCATCGCGCATTGCTCGGCGTCCACAATGAATTTGGCCACTGAGCAATGCATACCCGCTTCGTTCCAGCCCGCGCTGTGCCAGATGTAGTTTGCCCCCGCATGAAGCACCGCGGAAAGTGTCGATGCGCTCTCATAACCTGCTTGTGCATCAAAAGTTTTCGCGCCGCCGAGTGTGTTGGATGTACGCCAGGGCACATCATAGTAGCGCGCCATCTGGCCAATCATGAAATTCATGAGGCTGATCTCGGGCGTCCCCGCCATTGGTGCGCCAGACTTCATGCTCACGGTCGAAAGGTAGTGCCCGTAGATAGCCGGGCAGCCTCGGCGTATGATCTGAGTGTAGGCCAGCGCGCTAAGCGCTTCGGCATTGAGCTGCGCCACAGTCGCGGGCACGGATGCCGGCGTATTGGCGCCCCCCAAAACGAAGGGCGAACATAAAACAGGTTGATTGCGCCTACAAAACGCGCGCATCGCTCCCAGCATCGTTTCATCCCAGACAAGTGGCGAGTTCCCATTGCAGTTGCCCGTGGTTACAGCGTGGCTTTCCATGAAGGACTCGCCAAAGAGAATCGCGCACATGTCCATGACGTCTTCCGCGTTTTTTGGCGATGTGGTCATGCCCATAAATGTCTTGTCGGAGTATTTCATGGACGAATAGGTGATCCGCAGATGCCGATGGCTGATCGGATGATCATAGGGCTCGACAATGTGATGCGCGGAAGAATGCAGCGCAGGAGACATATGCGCCAGCTTGTGAAACATGGCGAGATCATCAAGGGTCGGATTGCGGCGCACGTCATCGAGGTCGCGTAAATAGGGCGCCCCGGTCATTGGCACAAAAATCGAGTGGTCCTTGCCAAACGGCAGGTTATTGGCCGGGTTGCGGGCGTGGTAAGTAAACTCGGTCGGGATCGACGCGATCAGCTCTCTCACCATGCCCCGGTCAAGATAAACGGTCTCGTCCACCACCTTGGCGCCGACGCTCTTCCAATCCTCAATCGCTATTGGATCGCGGAAATGCACGCCGACGTTTTCCAAAATATCCATAGACGCCGCATCAATCGTTTCCACCTGCGCACCGTCCATAACTTCGCACAACGGGATGTTTCGGCGGAGTGCGGGCTGCATGGTGACATCCAGAGTAGAGCGTAGCGCGCGACGCGCGCTGCGACCGCCAGATCGGGAACGGGATGTCATGGGTTTTCCTCCTCACCTTGGCATCTTCTCTTTGTCTTACGAAAAATACGGTTTGTATACAAAATGTATTTTTGTTAGCTTTCACTCAATCGGGCAACGGACAAACCACATGAAAGACGCCACTACTCACAAGAAGGCCAAATTGATCCAGCACCTAAAGGGTGCTGTCCTAACGCTTCAGCTGGAGCCGGGGCAGGACTTGGATGAGGCAGCGCTGTCTGACGCCTTTGGGCTGTCGCGGACTCCCTTGCGCGAAGTTTTTGCGCAGCTCGCTGGAGAGGGCTTTATTGAGCTTCGCAAAAACCGGGGTGCTTGGGTTTCGGCGATGACCCATACCACCTTGCGAGACTTCTTCCTTGCGGCTCCGATGGTCTATGGGGCGATCCTCAAACTCGCGGCGCGCAACGCTAAGTCTGCGCAAATCGAAGAACTGCAAGAGACGCAAGACCGCTTCAAGGCGGCGTTGCGCAAAGGGGCGCCAGAAGACCGTGCGCTCGCCAACAACCGGTTCCACGAGGTCACTGGCGATATGGCGGACAATATATATCTGCTGCCGTCCTTCCGTCGTCTCCTCATCGACCACGCACGTATCGGCATGACGTTCTACCGTCCACAAGACCGTGAGATGGCCGATAAACTGTCCGAAGCCAGCGCGCAGCACGACACCATCATTGAGGCCATCGCAGCGCGCGATGAGGACGCAGCTGAACGGCTTGCGGTGGATCATTGGAACTTGTCTCGCGAGCAGATTGAAAGATTCGTCACCCCTCGCAGCCTCGACATGCCGCTTGGCGGGGCGGCGCGCAAAACATCAGCATGAGAACGATATGGCCCCTATTTTTAAATTCGAAGGCATCTATACCCCCGTGGTGACGCCCTACCATGATGATGGCAGCGTAAATTGGGATGCGCTTGCGCAGGTGATTGAGTTTCTGGTCGAGGGTGGCGTGCACGGGCTGATCTCCGGCGGCTCTACAGGGGAGAACTACGCCCAGACCGTGGAAGAGCGGCTCGAGCTCGCACACTTCACACACAAACAACTTAGCGGTCGCTTACCACTGGTTGTTGGCACCGGTGCCATGCTCACGCCGGACTCTGTGGCTCTGGCCAGCGGCGCGCGGGCGTTAGGGGCGGAGGCCATCCTTTTGGCCAGCCCTCCTTATGCGATTCCCACAGATCGTGAAAATGCGCTCAATGCGCTCGCTATCGACAAAGCCGCCGATCTGCCGATCATGCTTTATAACTACCCGCATCGCACGGGCACAATGATGGGCGCGGAATTTCTGGACCGGGTCGGCCGCTCCCGCAATTTCTGCGGCATCAAAGAAAGTTCGGGCGATATCAACCGTGTCCATCTACTCGCCCGCGACTATCCGCATATCCAACTCGGATGCGGGATGGACGATCAGGCGCTTGAATTCTTCGCTTGGGGTGCGCCTTTCTGGGTCTGCGGCGGGTCCAACTTCCTACCAGTTGAGCATGTCGCGCTCTACAATGCTTGCGTTTTGCAGGGCGACTTCAACAAAGGTCGGCGCATCATGTCGGCTATGTTGCCACTGATGAATGCGCTCGAGCAGGGCGGCAAATTCATCCAGACCATCAAACATGGGGTTACCATGAACGGCCTTGCAGCAGGTCCCGTCAGACCGCCGTTAAAATCTCTCAACAAAGACGACAAACGCGCGCTCGAACAAGTGGTGCGCGTGCTCAAACGCAAGATCGCTGACATCGTGGCGGAGGATTGAAAATGACACTGCTGACTCATGACGAATACCAATCCATCGCGACCAGTCTGGACTTTCCGACAGGCGCATTCATAAACGGGGGCTACCGCCCAGCAATATCGGGAGACACTTTTTCCTCCTTGAATCCTGCGACGGGGGACAAGCTGGCCGATATAGCATCCTGCGGTGCTGAAGATGTCGACTTTGCGGTTGAGAAGGCGCGCGAGGCCTTTGAAGATGGCCGCTGGTCACGAAAGCATCCTTCAGAGCGAAAAGATGTCCTGATCCGGCTGTGCAAGCTGATTACACGAAACGCGCGTGAACTGTCCGTCATGGAAAGCCTGGACAGTGGTAAAACCATTTATGATTGCGAAACGGTGGACATTCCTGAAGCCATCAATTGCATCAAGTGGCATGCGGAGGCGATTGACAAAATCTACGACTCCGTCTCTCCCGCCTCTGATGACCACATTGCCATGGTGGTCCGGGAACCTTTCGGTGTTGTGGGGCTTGTGCTGCCTTGGAACTTCCCGCTCCTTATGCTGGCTTGGAAGATCGGCCCAGCGTTGGCTGCCGGGTGTTCGGTTGTTCTAAAGCCCGCTGAGGAAACGAGCCTTACGGCTTTGCGGGTGGCAGAGCTTGCGGCGGAAGCCGGGCTGCCTGCAGGCGTGCTCAATGTGGTTCCGGGAGATGGTCCGTCGGTGGGCGAGCCCATCGGGCGGCATATGGGTATCGATATGGTTTCCTTCACCGGCTCCACGACCACAGGCAAACGGTTTCTCGCTTACGCAGCAGAATCCAACGCAAAAGAAATTGTCCTTGAAATGGGGGGTAAGAACCCGGCCGTTGTCTTGGATGACGCCGAAAACCTGGACCGGGTCGCCCAGCATATCGTCAATGGCGCGTTTTGGAACATGGGCGAAAACTGTTCTGCCACCTCGCGTTTGATTGTCCATAGAGACGTCAAAGTTGACCTGCTGGCGCGTATTGCCCATCACGCCAAAGAGTGGAACGTCGGAGATCCGCTCAATCCTGAAACGCGCGTCGGCGCATTGGTCAGTGCAGCCCATTTCAAAAAGGTTAGGGCCTATCTCGACCAACCTGGCAAAGTCATCCTCGGCGGCACCGCCAAAGACGGCTTTGTGCAAGCCACAGTTATTGAAGTGAGCAGCAACGACGCAACACTCGCCCGTGACGAGATCTTCGGACCGGTCTTGTCGGTGATCGAAATTTCGAGCTTTGATGAGGCGATCTCGATTGCCAACGACACAGACTACGGGCTTTGCGCGTCGATCTTCACCGCCAATGTAAAACACGCGATCCGCGGGGCGCGGATGCTACAGGCTGGGACGGTGACGGTGAACAGTTTCGGTGAGGGTGACATCAGCACACCCTTCGGCGGCTACAAACAATCCGGCTTTGGTGGGCGCGACAATGCGATCCACGCCCATGATCAATACACGCAACTCAAGACAATCTGGATTGACCTTGCCGACGATACGGATGAGGCCGTGGAGTGACACGTTACGCGGCCAAATCGTTGCCTGTTCATCGGGGGGCAGCGGCTTGGAATGCGATCCTTGGCGATCAAGGCGAAGCCGCCGAACTGGACAGCGATATGACCGCTGACTTCGCTGTGATTGGCGGCGGTTTTGCGGGGCTTGCCGCCGCGCGGCGCCTGCGACAACTGCAGCCTGATGCGCGGATCGTCGTGCTGGAGGCCGGGCGCATCGGCGAGGGGGCATCTGGACGCAATTCAGGTTTTATGATCGACCTGCCGCATGAGCTTTCGTCAAAAGACTATGCCGGCTCTGGTGATGATCGCCTCATGACCCGTCTGAACCGTCAAGCTATTGCTTTTGGCAAAGCGGCGGTCGAGGACTACAGGATAGACCCAAATTTCTTTGACGAAGCGGGCAAAGTGAATGGTGCGGCAGGTGATGCAGCGCTGGCCCATAACGCGACCTATGCGCAGCACCTCGAGAGCATGGGCGAGCCCTTCAGCCTGTTGGATGCCAAGCAAATGCAGGACTTGACCGGGTCGGCACATTACAATGGCGGGCTTTACACGCCTGGCACTGTCATGTTGCAGCCCGCAGGATATGTGCGCGGACTGGCTGCTGGATTGCAGCGGGACGGTGTTCAAATTCTGGAAAACTCTGGCGTCAAAACTTTTGTCAAAGAAGGGCTGTCATGGAAGGTTGAGACATTGAAGGGCAGCGTTTCGACGGGGGCTGTGATCCTCACGGTGAATGGACATCTGGAAAGTTTCGGCGTGGCGAAAGGCCGGCTGCTTCACCTGTTTCTTTTTGCCATGATGACACCTGAACTGGACGCTGATCAAATCGCATGCATGGGGGGGCAGTCGAGATGGGGTATCACCCCGTCTGATCCGATGGGTACAACCATGCGCAGGATTGATGAAGGGCAGGGCGGCAACCGGATTATCACCCGAACAAGCGCTGCTTTGCGCCCAGAGATGCGCCCCACCGACACCGACATGAAACGTTCGGCGTTGGCAATGCGACGCAAGTTTGATCAGCGATATCCACAATTTGCAGATATGCAAATGGAGTATCACTGGGCTGGGCATCTATGCCTCAGCTTAAATGGTGTTTCCCACACGCATGAAGTCGAGAAAGGGGTCTATTCAGGCTGTGTGCAAAACGGACTGGGTGCGACGCGTGGTACACTCACAGGCATCACCGCAGCGGAATTGGCTTGCGGGGCGCGATCTGAAATCAGCGATCATTTTCGCTTTGAGGTTTCGGCACAAAAGCTTCCACCGAACCCGCTATTAGGATTCGGTGGCAACTTGTTTCTTCGTTGGAAAGAAATGCGGGCGCGGAATGAGTAAGAACTGCCGAACATCGCGTTCAGCGCTGTCAGACGGATTCGAATTCGTAACAGTCGAGCTCTCACTTAGTCTGCGCAAATTAGATTCCGAGGCTTAAAGTCAGGTGCCTCAGTGAAGTGCCTCTATACTCTGCAGCACAATGTCGTTCGGCAACGGCGGTTGCGTGCTCCCGCAGCCAATACTTTCCCTCAATAAAACAAGACATGTGAGCCAGTTTGAGGCTCATATAACGCGAACGCCTAAATCAAGCGGTGCTACAACTGTGCTACACCACACAGCAAACTTAGCCACACTGGTCACCCAGCTCCGCACTGCATCACAAGCCGCCCTCGGGCGGCTATTTGCATTTGCAACGCAACGAAGTGGAAGCACTGTAACGTGGACATTTTCCTTTGCTGAAGTAGTATTTCTTCCAATCCACGCAGGCTGAAATTGAAATGAATATACAGTGACATTGCATGGGCAATGATCTGAAGGGGTAAGTTGATGACGTTCGTGGTGGATTGACGGTGAACTATTGATGTCGCGAAGGTCCAGATAGTGTCATTGTCAAACGAATGATCGTTAGCGTGACAAGACCACCTAATACGGCTCTTTACCCAAAGCAACTCGAAACAAATTTGCCAAAGGCATCCGTTTTTGAAGCGGATCGGGCTTCGGGCGGGTAGACGAACCAGATCGGGGCATCTGGTTTCCAGAGCGTGCCCGGTGCGACCTCTACCAAACGTCCTTCCGCAAACTCATTCTGAACGGCCAAGCGGGATTTTATTGCAAGACCAAGGCCTTGTGAGACAGCTTCGGTTAATGTGTCCGAGTTGGAGACCAGCACGCTGGACCGCACCGTTGCATCCTTCCGTTTGCCTTTTGCATCCTTGAAAGCAATCCGCGTCTGCCAGGGCAGACAGACCCAAGGCAGATCTACGGTCGCTTCAATACTCTGCGGTTTTCCATGCTGCGCCAGAAACTCAGGTGATGCGCAAACGATGCGATGGTTGTCGCTGAGCTTGCGGGCAATCAGCGAGCTATCAGACAAATCCCCGACCCGCACGGCACAGTCCTGCCCCTCTGCAGAAAGCGCTACAAAACGATCCACCGCGAGAAAATCAAAAGTCAGCTTAGGATGTTCCCGTTGAAAAGCCGGCAGCGCGGGCAGAATGAAACGGGATAGTATCCACGGCGACATCGTCACACGGATATGGCCGGTCAGTTCGGCTGATCCGCTGCCCGCATCGCGCTCCGCCTGCGCCAGATCTGCGAGAATGGCTTCCGTGCGATCAAAGAAGATCTGTCCTTCGTCAGTCAGTTTTAACATGCGGCTGTTGCGGTGAAACAGCGTCAGCTTAAGCGCGGCCTCAAGTTTATTGAGCCGATGGCTGGCGGTCGCGGGCGATATGCCAACCCGCCGCGCACCGGCTGTGACCCCGTTTGCATCAGCGATGGCCACAAAGGTCTTGAGATCGTCAATGGAATACATTCGAAATCTTCAAACGCTAGTTTCAGATTATAGCATATTTATCTAATTTATTCGACTGCGCTACTCCAATGTCAGAGCTATGGAGGAGAGAAAATGAAACATCTGTTGAGTGCCGCCAGCGTGGTCGCCATTTTATCAAGCCCGCTCGCCGCGGCAGGGCTGGAAACCTATCTGGAGTTTCCCAAGGAGATGCCGCCGGGCAATCTGGCGATTGGGCCGGACGGCCGGATGTTCATGTCAGTGCACGAGTTTTACGGCCCGGAGCTGCGCGTTGTTGAGGTCATGCCGGATGGCAGCACAAAGCCCTACCCGACCGAAACCTGGGCCCGCGCTCCTGAAGAGGATGGCGATGGCTTGCGGGGCGTTTTGGGACTGCGCGCGGATCGCGAAGGCATTCTCTGGATGCTTGATGGCCAGGGCGAGGGGCAAACCGGTCGTGTTGTTGGCTGGAACACCAAAACCGAAGAGCTGCATGCGATCTACTATGTGGGGCAGCCCGCCGCGCGGCCGACATCATTCCTCAACGATCTGGCCATCGACCGGGAACACGGGGCGATTTACATCTCCGATACGGGTGACGGCGCGAACTCCGCAGTGATCGTGATCGACATGCAAACTGGGCGCGCTAGGCGCGTACTGGAAGGCAGCGCCTTCACCGTGCCGGAAGATATGCCGATGATCATCGACGGTCGCGAGATCAAGCTGGGCGGCAACCCCGCCAAGATCGGGATCAACCCTATCACCATCGATCCGACCAACACCTGGGTGTACTTTGCGCCGATGACCGCGTCGTCCATGTACCGTGTGCGGACAACCGATCTGCTTGATACGAGCTTGAGCGATGTCGACCTCGTAACCCGCGTCCAAAGATACGGAGACAAGGTCATCTCGGATGGGTCTACCGTGGATGCGGATGGGAATGTCTATATCACGGCGATGACAGACAACGCTCTTGGCGTCACAAAGCCCGATGGCACCTATGAAGTGCTGTTCCAATCCGACGAAGACTTGCCTTGGCCGGATGGCTTTTCGATGGGTGTCGACGGCTATGTCTATGCCACCATCAACGAATTGCACCGTTCACCGGTACTCAACGGTGGCGAAGACGCCTCGATCGGCACCTATCGCATCGTGCGTTTCCCGGCGCTCGGCACTGCCATCAGTGGGAGGTAAAGCATGCTGTATCGACTGGACTTCACGGTGGAGTATGACGCCACATTGCAGCAGCAGGGTCTGTTGGGTGTCTGGGCAGAGGAGGCTGAGGCGGCGCTTGGTGCCAAATCGGCGGGCGTTGTGAAAGACCTGTGGAAAGTGGTCGGAGAGCGCAAAGTGCTGGCGATTGTCGATGTCGATACCCCAGATGCGCTTGATCAGATCCTTTTTGATCTGCCGATCATGCAGAAGATGGGCCACCACGTTCAAGTCGACGTTCAGTCGCTGCGTCGTTACGAAGACTTCGCAGCAGACGTCAAAGACCGCATCGGTCGCTGAAGAGAAAGGCATCTTTCATGGCAAAAATGGTTCACTCCTGTATCCGGGTCCTGGAGGATGACAGGTCGATTGCGTGGTACAAATCCGCCTTTGATCTGGACATTGTTGATCAGCTCGATTTCGAGAGCTTTCGCCTCACGTATCTCGCAAACAAAGAAAGTGGGTTTGAGCTGGAGCTGACGCTCAACAAGGACCGGACCACACCTTATGAGCTTGGCGATGGCTACGCGCATTTGGCTTTTGTCGTGGAAGATGTCACCGCCTATCACAAAACCATGATCGCAAAGGGGCTCGATGTTGGCGAACTCGTCGAATTCGCACCTGATGGCGAACTGGTGGCGCGGTTTTTCTTCGCCACCGATCCGGACGGCTACAAGATTGAAGTCCTGCAGAAGGCCGGGCGCTTCAAATAGACTAGGGAGCAGGCGCATTTTAGGTGCGAGGCCGCAAAACAAGATGCGCCTGCATATCACAAACCTTCGGAGCCTTTAGGCAGAGCGAAAATGCAAGTGCTTTGCTCTGCTCGATTCCCATTCTTCGCACAGTTCCCAGCCAACGATAGGCGCATACAACTGACCTGAACTCTCCGTGAGACAGGCTATCTCAGCAGAGTCCGCAGCTCTAAGCTTCAGGAGATTGCACGCCACGGGGCTCTGGACAGAATGCAAACACCACCCAAACCAAAAGACGCTCGCAAACCGCTTCGGGAGGGGTTGCAGGCCGCCGGTCAATACGATGCGCTTCAAACAGCGGGGCGTTTTTTTCCGGTCGCCTGTGTCGCCTTGGAAATCACCCAGAAATGCAATCTGGACTGCACGCTTTGCTACCTGTCAGAACATGCGGAGCAAGCCCGTGATGTCCCTCTTGTGATCCTCTTCCAGCGCATCGCGATGGTTCATGCGGAGTATGGAGAAGGCACCAATATTCAGATCACGGGGGGCGACCCCACTTTGCGCGCCATCGAAGATATCGAAGCCATTTGCAAAGAGATCAAGCGCCTGAACATGCGGTCCTGCCTGATGACAAATGGCATCCGCGCCACCCGCCCGCGTCTTAAGCGCTTGGCTGCGGCGGGACTGAACGATGTGGCCTTTCACGTCGATCTGACACAGGAACGTCAGGGGTATGACAGCGAAATTGCTCTGAACAAAATCCGGGAGAAATATATCGCAAGAGCGCAGGGGCTCGGTCTGCGCATTCTCTTTAACACAACGGTTTATGAGGGAAATCTTGCTGAAATACCTGCGCTTTGTGCGTTCTTTAAAGGGCAATCCAGGCATTTGGCGTTGGTGTCTTTTCAGATGCAGGCGGATACAGGGCGCGGCACGGAGGACAAGCGTCGCACGGGGCTGACCCAAGATGTGCTGTCAAAGCAGATTGGCAAAGGCTTTGGCGTGGACTTCCCCTCAAAGATCGGGATCGGCCATTCTGGGTGCAGCCGCTATGATCATCTGGCCATCGCAGGTGACACCGCTGTCTCGATCCTTTCAGACACGCAACTGGTCAAACGCGCAATCCGCGCGCTGGAAGCCGCAGACACCGATGAACACGCCGTGGCCAATTCACGCAAAAACTGGCGCAAGGCCCCGCTCCATGATCCCAGCCTGATCTTACATGCGGGAAAAACACTCCTGAAAGTACTCTGGCGCCTCAGATCGGGGCTATTGTCCAGCCGTTGCGTGCCTTCGCGGATGAGTGTGGTACTGCATTCTTTCATGGATGCCAAAGCGCTGGAGCCCGAGCGTTGCGCCTCCTGCGTGTTTATGGTCGCCACAAGTCAGGGGCCTGTGTCCATGTGCGTGTTCAATGCCGAAAGGGATGCGCAGCTCTTTGCCCCAGTACCGCTTGAAAAGGGCAAGCAAAAGCTTTGGTGGAGCGCGGCCACCGGTGAGCTCACAGAAACCCCGGTAGAAGCACGCCCCGAGGTGCCAAAATTCAAAAACATGAAAGGCCGGCAACGCGCCAAAGCTGCCAGTCAACGGGAGCATTCTACATGATGCGCTACCTTCTTTTCCCACTACTTATGCTGCTGGGCGCCTGCGCCAGCATAGAGCGTGTGGCCTTGCCAAAGCCGACACTCCTGTCGCCGGGTTTTGCGTTGGCTGAAGACACCACACGCGCGCGCGTCGATCACACCGCATGGGATAGTTTTCTGGGCATATACGTCCGTCAGGATGCATACGGCATCAATCGTGTGGCCTATGGCGAGGTCACCGATGCCGATCGCCAGAAACTGCAGGGTTACCTTGCGGAACTTGCGCAAACCGAGGTTGAGGTTCTGACGCGAGAGCAGCAGCTGGCCTTCTGGATCAACCTCTACAACGCGGAAACTGTGGAGTTGATCCTGCAACATTATCCGGTCACGTCCATTCGCGACATCACCGACGGGGCCTTGTCTTTTGGGCCATGGGACCGTCCGGTCACAACGGTGGACGGTCAGGCGCTGACCCTCAACGATATCGAGCACCGCATCATCCGCCCGATCTTTGATGAACCACGCATCCACTACGCGTTGAACTGCGCTGCTGTTGGATGTCCGAATTTGATGAACCGCGCCTGGCGCGCCGCCACGCTTGAGCGTGATCTGGAGGCAGCGGAGCGCGCCTATGTCAACGACGACCGCGGCGTGCGTGTCGACCCAAACGGCGCTCTAACGCTTTCCAAGATCTACATCTGGTTTCAGGAAGACTTTGGCGCAAACGAAAGAGAGGTCTTGGACCGCCTGCAAAAGGTGGCAGATCCAGAACGGGCAGCGGCAATCTCTGCGCGCAAAGGTGTGAGGCGCTACGCCTATGACTGGTCGCTGAATGAAGCTTTGCAGTGAATGAGAATGCTAGAGTGAGAGCTTCTACCTCAGCCGGTTAACTTTTTTCTCGCAAAGCTGCCCTGACTGACCTGTCGCCTCCTAACCGGAAGATAGCGCCGCGCGCGAAAGAGATACGCTAGCCACTCTCTTGTGCACATCGCAATGTGGGTGGTTTCAGAGCTATAGAGGGCTTCGTAAGGGCACTATAGCTGCCCAGAAATGAAGGCATATCTTTGGTCGATCAGTGCAGCCAACAAGCAGTAACATTCATAAGGCTTTTGCTCTTCAGCTTTGGGCAGGGCAGGTGATGCCACGGCGGCTTATGAAGGCCCTCATGATGGCGTCCTGCATGACCTGGCTTGCCGGAGTTGCGCAAGCGAGTACGGATCAGGGATGCGCCGCGGCACCGGAACCGGTTGTTTCACTGGATCACGGCAGTCGCTACATCGCGGATGACAGTTCCCGCTCGATTGTTGATCCCACCTCAAACGCGGATGTGAATGCCCAACTTAAGCCGATCGATGCTTTTATCCGCAGCCTTGCCCAAGAAGCCAACAGCGTGCTTGCACAAAAAGGCGATCCTGCGCAAAGCGCCAATTGCGTGGTTGCTCAACTGGCCCACTGGGCCCGAGCGGATGCCCTTTCGGATCTTAAAAATCTCACAGCCAATTTTTCAGTTGGCTCTAGGTTGGTCGGATTTGCATTCGCCTATGCGCAGGTGCGCCCCTATGCAGATTTAACCCAGGAAAAGACTGTCATTGAGGCATGGCTGCTGCAGCGGGCCCGCGAGCAAATGGCGTTTTGGGAAGAAGATGCGACGCCCGGTTCCAAGCGTGGAAACTTGCGGGCCTGGGCGACACTCGCAATCAATCTGGCGGGGTTTCTGACCAAAGATGACAGTGCCTTGCGCTGGTCCGCTTGGTCGGCGACCTTTTTGCAATGTCAGGCTCTTGAGGATGGCAGTCTTCCGCAGGAGATGAAACGCGGAAAATATGCGTTGCACTATCAATTGCACGCCATCGCGCCCTTGGTTGTCACAACTTTGTTGCTGGAGAGGCAAGGTTTGTCCACTCGGGGTGTTTGCGATTGTGCGCTCGTCAGAATTGTGAATTTTGCCGTGAATGACCTGAAAACGGGTGAGAAGAGCCAGGCTCATTCGGGAAAAACACAGAGCTTTTTTGACGGGTCTGAGAGTTTGGAAAAGTACCAACTGGCTTGGCTTGAAGCCTATCTGCTTCTCTACGAAGATGCGCGATTGGAGCATGTTGCCGAAAGCTTGCGCCCGCTGTCGCATTCAAAGCTTGGCGGACGGCAAGATATTCTCTGGCAGGCCTGGGACCCGCGACACGATTTCTAAAACTGCTCGAAACGTTTTTCAACATGTGCGGCTCCGTTCCGACAGAAACGGAGCACACATGACATGCTCAAACATCATGTCTCCCGCGCAGAAGACGCATAGCGTGTGGAAGCCTCATAGTAGTCGTCAAACCCGATCCGTTCGCGGAGTTCGCTGAATGCCATCAGACCCGGGCGACTGTCTTCTCGCATGGCTTGCAGGCAGCTCACCATGGCCTGCATGGCGCTTGCCATGAGGGAGAGCGGGTAGGCGGCGATGGAATAGCCGATGTCTTTTAGGGCTTCGTTGGACAGATCGGGCGTTTCGCCGCCTTCAACGATATTGGCCATATGGGGCAGCGAAGAAATGGCGCAGATTTCCCGCATTTCCGCTTCGCTGCGCGGGGCTTCTACAAAGAGGATATCGGCGCCCAACTTGGCAAATTCTTCCGCGCGGGCAAGCGCTTCTGGTAAGCCATGTTCGTGGCGTGCGTCCGTGCGTGCTAGAATAAGGATGTCGCTTCCTTGCGAACGGAGCTCTTCCCGGGCATCGACTGCCGCGCGAATGCGGTCAAAGGCTTCGTCGCGTCCAACCACCGCTTTGCCGGGCGTGTGCCCGCAGCGTTTGGGGGCCAGTTGATCTTCGATCATCACTGCCGCACAGCCTGCACGGGCAAAGCCTTTCACGGTGCGTTTCACGTTCATCGCGTTGCCGTAGCCGGTATCGCCGTCGCCGATCAGGGGAATGTTGACTGCATCCGCAATATTGCGCGCCTGATCGACAACTTCGCCATAGCTCATAAGGCCAAGGTCCGGCTCGCCGATGCGGCTGGCGGATGTGGCGAAGCCTGACATGAACGTCAAATCATAGCCTTCCTGTGCAATCAGCTTTGCGGATAAAGCGTCAAAACAACAGGGCATGATGTGGCATCGGTCTTCGGCGAGAAGCGCGCGGAGCTTTGCGGCTTGGGTCATAGAGAGATCACCATTTGAAAGGAATGTAGAGCGCCAGATCTGGCACGATGTAGAGAATTGCAACAGACAGCAGCATCAGCGCGAGGAACGGCCAGACGCCGCGTGCGACCTCCCCAAGCGAAACGCGCGCAACCGCTTGGATCACATAGAGGTTCAGGCCAACCGGGGGCGTGATTAGCGCACATTCGACCATGATCACCATGAAGATGCCAAACCAGATCGGGTCAAAACCGAGGCTCATCGCAGCAGGGAGCAGCACCGGCGTCATGATCAGGATCATCGACAGCGCTTCAAACACAAGTCCCATCACCAGCAACACCACACAGACCAGCAAAATGAACACAAGAGGCCCGTCGATATTGGCGGCAATGAAGGCAGAAATATCCTGCGGGATCCGGTAAAGCGCGATGGCTTTGCCAAACACCTTCGCCCCGGCCACGATCAACAGGATTGCGGTGGTTGTGATGGCGCTTTCCCGAACCGCTTCCCAGAAGGTTGCCCAGGTGAGTGTGCGCAGCCAGAAGACTGTGATCAGTATAGCCGCAGCAAATCCAACGGCCGCCGCTTCGGTCGGGGTGAATGCGCCGGAATAAAGTCCCAGAACGATCAGCAGCGCGAGGGCAAAGGAGGGCAGGGCGCGGACAGAGCTTTGCAGGCGCTGTGCCATGTCCGCTTTCTCAACCGGTGTGTAGGCGGGGGAAAGGCGGGCATAAAGCATGGCAAAGGCCACAAAAAGCGCAACCAGCAAAAGGCCGGGGCCAATCCCGGCCAAAAACAGCGCGATGACGGATTCTTCGGCGACAAAACCAAATACAATCATCGGGATGGACGGTGGGATCAGAATTCCGAGTGTGCCGCCGGCCGCAAGCAGCCCATAGACAAAGCGCTTATCATAGCCACGGCTGACCATTTCCGGAATAGCGACTGTGCCGATGGTCGCTGCTGTGGCAACGGACGATCCGGAAATCGCGGCAAAGAGCCCGCAACTCAGGATCGTGGCCACCGCAAGCCCGCCGGGCCAGTGACCCACCCAGGCTTGTACCGCCGCAAAGAGATCACGCCCGACACCGCCTTTCAGCAGAACGTTGGACATCAGGAGAAACAGCGGAACAGCCAGCAGGATAAAACCATCCAGCGTAGAGAGAACAGCCTGAGGCGCCATCAGTGGAGAGAAGCCACCCAGCATCAACATGCCAAGCCCAAGCCCTCCGAGCGCAAAGGCAACAGGCACACCGATGAGCAAGAGAGCAAACAGGCAGGCGAGGATCAGGACAATGGTCATTCGTGGCTCGCTCCCAATGAGGCGACGTGCTGAAAACGCAGAGAGAGCAACTCAACTACGGCCTGAGCCGTCAGCAAGCCAAAGCCGACCGGAACGGAAAGCTCCGCAATCCAGCTGGGCAGGTTCAGAAGTGATCCGGTGGTGCGCCCACGCTCCCAACTGTCGTGAAATATGTCCCAGCCCCAGTAGGCAACGCAGGCAGAGAAAAGAATGAGCACCACCAAAGACAGCGCCACGCATAGGCGCTGGGCGGCAGGAGGCAGCAGCGCAGTGATCGCATTCACCGTGATATGACGACGGGTGCTGAGCACCCATCCCAGTGAAAGCAAGCAGCCCCAAATCAGACAGAGCTGGCTGAATTCTGCAGCCCAGATCGTGGGTTTGATAAAGAAATACCGCGCGATGACCTCATAGGTCAGCATCGCGCCCGTAGCTGCCACCAGGCACGCGCCAAGCAGCCCGGCGAAGCGCGAGAGTGTCGTAATCATATGCATGAAATCAGAAGCGGGCGGCTCTCATATAGCGCCGCCCGAACCCTTTTCTTAGTTGCTGCCAGCGGCGTTGAGAACGGTTTGACCGGCCTCACCGGACGCCGCGAGATAGGCGTCATAAACGGGCTGTGCCACGGCTTTCCACTGCGCAAGCTCATCATCGGTCAATTCAACGATGTTCATGCCGTTTTCCTTGGCTGCAGCATAGGCCTCAGCCTCAATGGACGCCATCTTGTTTCGTACACTGGCCTGCGCGACCGCTGCGGCCTCGGTGATGTGCCCGCGAATGTCGTCTGACAGGCCGTTCCACCACTCATTGTTGACCACCACAACAAATTCGATGTCCGCATGGTTCGTGACAGTGATGGTGTCCATCACTTCCCAGAGTTTGCGGGATTTCACGCCGGATACGCCGGTCATGCCCACATCAACGGTGCCGCGCTGATAAGCAAGATATTGTTCTGAGCCAGAGATCAGTGTTGGTGCGCCGCCCGATGCTGTCACGAAGTCACCAAGGGTTTTGCCGAAAACGCGCACCTTCTTGCCTTCCATGTCTGCCGGGGTGCGGATCGCGCCACCGTTGGACAGCATGATCGCGCCGCCATAGGCCTGCCAGTAAAGGACCTGCCCACCGGTCTTTTCGATCTCGGCCTCAATGGTCTCGCGCACCTCGGAGCCTTCAGCGACCGCCGCGCGTACTTTCTCTTCATTGTTCAGCAGGAACGGCATGTAGAAAACATCCACTACCGGTGCGTCGCCGACATAGCGGGTCAGAGACGCGACGCCCGCTTCAATGGCACCTGAGCCGACCGCCGCAGGCACTTCTTTGTCTTTATAAAGCGTTGCGCTGTCATAGATTTCCACGTCAATCGCACCGTCCGTGCGGGCCTCCACTTCCTTTTCAAACAGAAGCAAGTTTTGGCCCAGATGGCTTTTAAGCGGAAGTTGAAGCGAAATCCGCATCTTTTCCTGTGCCACAACCGCAGAAGCCGTCAGGGCAACGCCAGCGGCGGCCCCTAAAATAACTTTGAACATAATTTCCTCCCAAAGAATGCCCGCAGTACCGCGCGCAATTCACTGAACAATGCAATCAAATTTCTGTGAGCTTGGCAAGAATAAAGCCCCGCAAGCGTGTGGAGCACCAATGGTCTTCGCCTCAACGCCTATGTCAGGTTTCAAAATTCGCCGGACCTCACGATCAAGGTTCTGGAGAGGCAGGTTGAGTCGTCTATGGATCGGCTCTGAGGTCGTGTGGCGCTGGATCAGGGGATCGAGCGCCACAGGTTTTGTTCAGAAAATCGGGGAAACGGAGCAGTCAGCAGTCTTTTTCCGCTCGCTGCCCCGTCCCCAAAGCAAAGCGTTACGCCGCCATATCATCACGCATCTCTGCGCTGTTTTGCTGGCTGCCGATATCAAACGTCGCAACCGTGTCGCGCAGCTTGCTGGCATCTTTGGTCAGCGAGTTTGCTGTCTGTGAAGATTCATAGACCAGGCTCGCATTTTGCTGCGTGTTGTGGTCAAGGTTTGACAGGGACGCAGACACCTCAGACATTTGAACAGATTGTTCCTGTGTTCTGCCCGAGACCGCCGAAATCAATTCATTGATGTTATCCATCTCGGTTTTCACAGCCTTGATCAGCTCATCAACACGACCCGCCAGACCTTTGCCCTCCGATACGCGATCGTTGCTGGTTTTGCTCAGATCGCTGATCTTTGTTGCGGCATCCGAAGTATGCTGCGCAAGGCTCCTAACTTCGGTCGCCACCACGGCAAAACCGCTGCCGGATTGCCCCGCACGCGCCGCTTCCACACCTGCGTTCAGTGCCAAGAGGTTGGTTTGGAAGGCGATGCTGTCGATCAGGTCAGAGATCTGCAGAATTTCGACCGAAGATTCGGCAATGGACTTCATAGCGTCCATCACGCGGTCAAACTCTTCGGCCACATTGTTGGCGCTCTGGCCCGCTGTTTGGGCGGCTTCCCGCACCTTTTCCGCATTTTGCGAGGTTTGGCGGACAGAGTCTGTGAGCGATGTGGTCACCGCATTGGCTTCTTCCAGAGATGCGGCATGGTCATTTGCAGCTCGTGACACGCCATCCATCATTTTGGAGAGATAAGAGGCGCGATCGTCAAGCGTATCCGCACCCATGCGGGCCTTTGACACGATCTGTTTCAACTCCGAACGTGCAGTTTCCGCATAGGACAGAAGCTCCGCATAACGGCCTTCCAGATCTGTCGAGACCGGTTCTGCAAGATTGCCTGTGGCGATCTTTTTCAGAATGGTAGAAATCTCGCTGAAGGCTTTGTCCAATTTGGTCATCAAGCCGTTGGTGGCATCCACGATGCCCTCGCCGCCAGAAACATTGGTCTGAATGCGGCCGGAGAAGTCGCCAAACTGCGCGCGCTCAGCAATCTCCTGAACCTCTGCGCTCAACATCTCATTGTTGCGCGCAGCTTCGATCGCAACATTCAAGCTGCGGGCAAGCTCGCCAAACTCATCCTGGCGCTTTGCACCGGGGACTTCATCAACGGCCTCACCCTTGAAGTGGGACTGCATGGTGCGTGTCAACAACCCAAGGGGGCGCAGCATACCAAGCATAACCATCAAACCCATCAGCAGCACCGCGGCGATGATCACAAAAACCGAGATTTTTGAGGCTTGTTCCGCAGACTTATACTCTTCGGTCAAAGCAGAAATCTGTCCCGAAATCCGCAGCTCCGGCGACGCAAGGAACTCGTCCAGCGGCGCCATGATTTCTGCCTTATACTGGTGATACTGTTTGGAGTGCATCAGATCACGCGCGAGCGCAAAATCTGGCTCGGCGTTCACGGTATAGGCGCCGGTGCTATCCTGATAGATCCCTTTCACCGCATTCATTGCGCGGACTTCCAGCGCGACCAGCCCATCGGAATTTGCCTTGGCCTGTGCCAGAAGTTCGAACTCGGCGTCGGTGAAGCCCGCGTCTCTCATGAGGTCTTCAAGTGAGCGCGTAATGCCGCTGCCTGCGGGCACTGGATGGCCCGCCGCCACAAAATCCCAATAGATGCGATGATAATCCGAGGGTCTTTCCTTCTCACCGTTCCGGATTGCAAGAATGTCCATATATTGCGCTTCGTAGGCCGGATCGGCCGTCACCACATAGGTCCGCGCAAGCCGCGTGAGGTCATCGCTGGACTGGCGCAATTCGTCTGCAAGAAGGTATGATGTATATTGCTGCTCATAGGCGTTGCGCAGTGCTTCGCCGGATTGGGTCCGCATACTGCTGGTTGTATAGACCAAGAGCGCGCTCAGCAGGCCGATGGCGCTTAGAGCGATGCCTAAAATGCTAATTCGATTTCGAGCAAACATTTGATTCCCCGTTGGTACATGTTCAGGGACCGCTTTTGCATGGCGTTCGTTGATAACTAGATAATCAAAGGATGAAATTTTGAGCAGAAATTCTGCGTTTCCGGAGCTGTTAGCGCTGAGTTTTGATGAATTTAAGAAGATATTAGGATTTATGTCGGTTGGCGGAAGATCTTGATAAATATGCGAAAAATTTCTTCCAGAGGTTGTTTTTGATGTCCGAGGTCAAACAGGCGGTATTCTCAATCGGTGAACCCAATAATTTTGAGTGTCTGAAGCGTTTACATGTCTGATCGTGTCGCCTGTCTAGAGCCTCAAGCTGAGACTTTGCTGAGAGTAGGAGTGCTCATGCAGCGTATCTATATAGCCTGCCTTTAAAGAACCAAAGCGCCGCAAAGGGATTCTCGGTTTTGCGGGCGTGAGCGCTATTGGGGCAAGAGGCCGACCACCGACGATCAAATCTACTGACCGCAAGCGAGGGCGATTGGCACGCGGCATGTCGCAATAAATCAGAAGACGCGAGAGACTTCAGAAAAGGTCTTCCGCGCTGTCCCTCTATAAGAAACCCAGATTTCAACCACCTGTTGTGCGCTGCAGGTAACACGATCGCCGTTTTTTCAGCTTTCTACGCGACCGGATCACCGAAAATTGGCAGCCTTCGTTGCAAAGTGGTACGGAGATCCAAAGGCAAATTGGATCCGTCCTATCGGGCGGCGCTGAACAAGACGGAAGGCAAATGCATTTTCTGAGCTCTGGTTACCGTACGGGGTGCCATGCCCGGTATTGAAACCCTGGATGTGGTGCCCAACCACTGGGTGCGATCCATTCTCGCGTTGCCGCATCTTTCTAAGCACCGGCAGGAGGCGCTCGACGCTGCGGGGCTTTCTCGCCGCAGTCTGGAAGACATTGGCGGCCCAATCCCGCGCGGCTCTGAAACGGCGCTTCTGGATTTCTTTTCCGACCGTCTCAATAGCGCCTACGTTGGGGCCGAAATTGGTGTCGCGCTTGATCCGCGCAACAACTCGCTGCTGACATATATTCTGTTCAATTCACACACATTGCATGATGCGATCCACCATGTGCAGCGGTTCACGCCCATCACCCGGCCACGCGCGCGGATTGAGCTGCGAGAAACCAAAGATCACATCGATTTTATTGTCGACGGGGTTGGTCCGAACCTTCTGCTGAACCTCCACCTGATCGAATTCTCGCTTGGCGCGATGTTGGGGGCGCTGCGGACGGCCACCGACACGGCGGGGCTGGCAATCCAGGTCGGTCTGGCCAATCCGCGTCGAAACGGCCGGCGGGAACTGGCAGAGATCTACGGATGCCCAGTCCAGCTGGGCGCGGATCAGAACTATTTGCGCTTCCCTGTCTCGGTTATGGACACAGCCATTCGCGGGGCTGATGAGCATCTTCTGGGGCATCTGACCAGCTACGGCGAAGTGCTGCTCAGTCGCAATACACGCCATCCCGCAACGCTGGCTGAAACCGTTGAACGGCATCTGTTGCATGGCATGGCATCCGGTCGCCCCAAGCTTGGGGATACGGCAGATGCGCTGGGGATGTCTGAGCGCACCCTCAATCGCCGCCTTCAGATGGAAGGCACCAGCTTTCGCGATCTGGTGTCCAACACACAGATGAAACTGGCGCGTGCCTTTCTGAGTGACCCAAATCTGTCCTTGGCGGAAACCGCGCATCTTTGCGGATTTTCGGATCAGAGCAGCTTCACGCAGGCCTATCGCCGCATGACCGGAAAAACACCCAAAGCTGACAGAATATTGCTCATTAAAAGCAACGGGTTGCGATAATCCGCCGATGGCGAACTTCCTAAAAGGAATGGCCGTACATCAACATAAAATCTGTGTTTCAGTTGACCCAAGCGACCACCACTCGCGGAACGACTAACTTGAAACAAGGGCAAACAATTGATGTCAAACGGCACTTTCTCCGACTTCCTATCGGCACTTCTGGCGTTTGAGTCGGGCTGGGATCGGGATCGGTATGAAACCGGCGTCATTCAGGATTGGCAATTGGACACTTGGGCCGGAGGTCCGGTCAAGGATTTCTTCCCGGGCTACAACAGCTGGGGCGACCTGAGCGACAGTGAATGGGAGGCGATGGCCTATCGCTCAACCAATTCGCTTGGCTTTGTCGGGTTTCAATTTGGCGAAGCCCTTCTGATCGATCTCGGCTACTATGACGACGATCAGTTCTATGGCAACGGCGCCTCTACCAACACGTGGGATGGAAGTTGGACGGGGAAAAACGGCGTGACCTCTCTTGAAGAGTTCATGACCAAAGAGGCGCAGACGGTCGCCATTCAGGAGGCGTTTGGCCTCAACCTTCAAATCATCACCAACGGCTTGGAAAACGCGGGACAGAGTCTCGATGATTTTCTCGGTCAGACCACGACCTATACGGATGGGAGCGGCAATACCGTCACGGTGGAGCTGACGCTGACAGGCATTCTGGCCGCGGCCCATCTGCGGGGCGCTTACGGCACGCTGAATCTGTTGCAAAGCGGTGCTGTTTCCACAGACGAATATGGCACGTCGATCCTGCAATATATCGACCAATTTGGCGGCTATGATGCGGCGTCAGTGGAAGACATGATTGCGTTTTTTGAGGATCGCAAAACCGGCGACGAAGGGCTGGGGACCCCGGACGGAAGCACTGGTGGGGCAGACGGGGGTAATACTGGCGGGGAAACTGACAGCGGCTCCGACGGCACTGGGGCTGGAACCACGGGGACAGCGGTCGGCAACGGCACCGCTGGTGTCGACAAAGACAGCGCAAATGTGGTGCTGACATGGACCTATGGGGTGGCCGCACAGGTCACGGATTTTGATCCAGCCACAGATACAATCTTCGTTGATTGGATCTCCGCAAGCGATCTTGAAGTGATCGAAACCAACGGCTCTGTTGTGTTTTCCGTACCCTCCAATCAACAATCGCTTACGCTTGTTGGCGTCACATTGGCGGACTTGTCCGCAGCCAATTTCACCATTCTTGATAACTCGGCGGCGCAGAAAATCCTGAGCCTCATTGGGGATGGTGACAACACTGCAGACAACATCGAGCCAGATACGGACAGCGGTTCTAATACGGACAGTGATGCCGGCGAAGGGGGTGAAACCGGAGGCGGCACCGGCGACTCCGACACTGGCTCCGGGGACAGCGGCGGCGATGACGATGGAACGGATAGCGGCCAAGGCGAGGGCAATACGCCCGAGCCGACGCCAAGCGGGTCAGCAGAGGATTTTGATAACCCGGCGATCAACAAGACAAACGCGGATGTCGTGATCACCTGGGCCTACGGCACGGCGCGTGTCGTGGCGGATTTTGATCCTCAGAGCGATACCATATTCATTGATTGGATCGGTGCAGATGCGCTTGAGATCACCGAGGAAAATGGCTCTGTTGTGATTGCAGTGCCGTCCAACGCGCAGTCGCTGACTTTGCAGGGTGTCACGCTGGATATGCTTGTGGCGAGCAACGTTCACGCGCTCGATGCGACCGCGCGGGCTGAACTTTCCACGATTGTCGGGCAAGGCGATGGGCACGACGGTGGCTCAGATGTCGGGGATGGGGACACCAGCCACGGAAGTGGCGGCCATGGAGATGAGGGTCATGGAGGTGACGGCGAGGAAAGCGACGGGCATGGCGACGGCCATGATGGTGGCGCTGGGCACAGCCATATGCATGTCACGATCAGCTATGACAGCCCCGCACGTGTGATTGATGGCTTCCTGCCCAATATGGGGGATGTGATTGAAATCAGTGCTGATGTGACCGCCGCAGATTTTGAGATTTTTGAGGAATCCGGCGATGCACTGGGCCAGACCGTGCGGGTTGCGATCACCCAAAACGGCGTGACCACTCAGACCATTCTGACCGGCTTTGGCTTGGATGATCTCTCCATTGCCAATTTTTCAGCAGACAACCAGGGTGTGCTCAACGAAATTGCCAGCGCCATCGGCACCCAGATTTCCACCCCAAATGCGGGTGGTTACACCCTCAGCTATGACGCCGACGGCTCTAACCCGGCAGAAGTCACGGGCAGTACGGATGCGGGCGGACGGATCTTTCGGGCTGACAGCAACGCGGATGACATCGTTGGGTTTGATGCCTCCGTCGACCAGATCGATTTTGGCGGAACGTCGGTCCACGGCATGATCGTGACCAAATCTCTTTCGGGCGAAATTGTCATCGACAGCCCTTGGTCCGAGGCCGCCCAGATTGTTCAGGGGGTCACTTACCAGGATGTCAGTATCGAAAGCTTCGGCATCGTCAGGAACGAGCATTTTCGGCAGGACATGGGTGGTGTGATTTCCTGGGAGCAGGGCATTGGCCCCCGCGAGGCGGACACAGTCTACATCCGCAGTCACGAATACGGCAGAGCTGAGGTGATCGACAACTTTGATCCCACCTCAATGAAAATCAGCTTCCTCTACTTCGGCACCCGGGAACGTTTGAGCGTTGAGGATACCGAAGCGGGTTTGATGATCTCCTCTCTGCCCAGTGGGCAAAGCTTTACCTTCGCGGGGGTGAGTAAGGCTGATCTGATCCCGGGCTTGGTCGAGTTCCACTTTGATCAGGTGATGGAGGATAATCTAGAAACGCCGTTTGGCTTTGATCAGAATGAGGTCACGCTTGTCGATCGCACGGTTCTTCTGACACCGGAGGCCCCTCTTGGGGCCACCACAGATGGCTATCAGACCCGCACGGGCGATTTGACGGGCAGCACGGGTAATCCCGATGGTCCAGACCTTGGTGGCGGGGGCGATGGCGATGCAACCGAAACCGGCGGCAATCCTGATGACACGTCTGGTGGCGCAGGGCCAGGCGCGGCGCCCAGCGGTGTGGTGACCCTTGGAGAAGGCATCGATGTTGTTGATATCGATTGGAACTGGGGCGCGCGCACCACAATTGATGGCTTCAATCCCGATGAGGATATGTTTGATTTCAAGTCTCTCAGCGGAGATCAGGTCGACATCAGCGAAGTGGACGGCGATCTGCAGATTGAAGTCCTCAACAATGGTGGAAACGTCACCACATTCACCGGTCTTCAGGCTGAACAGCTGAGCCTTGATAACTTCACCGCAAGTCCAAACAATCCAATCCTTGATGAGGCTGGTTTGTTGATGGCGCAGCTGACCGAATATGGTTTTGACCCGTTGGGGTAACCTGTCTCAGGAAGGGGGCGCGCGCTGACCCTTCTTCCCCTTTGGTCCGGATTTGTTGCCCACGGTTTCGCGTGTGACAAGTCTCGACTGAACTTCAATTGGTGCTGGCGGGCGTTGATCAACAACCCAATTTGCAATGCCTTCGGCCGCCTGCCTGCCCATTTGTTGCACCGGCAAATGCACCGTCGTCAGACGTGGATAGGTTTCCGCGGAGGCCGGCAAATCCTGAATACCCATGACTGATATATCTTTGGGCACAGATTTTCCGGCCCGGTGCAGAGCGTTCAGAGCACCAAACGCGATGACATCTGACAGGCACAAAATGGCGTCATAGTCATTTGGCTGGCTGAGCAATTTCCGCACAGCCTGTGCCCCTCCCGCGACCGAAAGCTCCGTTTCTAGCGCGTTGCGCAGCGCGCCGCCCTGCAGCTCAGCGATGGCGTCAAGGCGCGCTTGTGTGCGGTCATTGAACGCTGTTGGACCATGAACCACCGCGACGTTTTCATGCCCCGATGACCTGAGGTGCTGATAGGCCAGCGCGGCTGCCTTGTGGTTGTCATATCCAATTGTGGGTAAACGATATTCCGGATCAAAACAGGAAATCACCAAGGCTGGCACGTCTCGGCGCTCCAGCATATCAAAGAGCGCCTTTGTGTGGGATTTGCCGGTGAGAACCAGCCCTTCCACCCCATTGTCCAAAAGCTCCTTTGCTTTGCGGGCTTCTTTTTCGGGGTCTTCATCCGTCGTCGCAACCACAAGCGAAAACCCCAGCTCCACAAGGCGGTTTTCCATCGCATTCAAGGTGATCGCAAAGATGTCGTTGTCCAGTGTTGGCACCAGCGCGCCAAGGATTTGAGTGCGGCCTGAATTGATGGCCCGCGCCGCGGCGCTGCGCACAAACCCAAGGTCGTCGATCACCCTTTGCACACGGGATCTGGTGGCTTCTTGCACCAGGTCTGGCGTGTTCAGAACACGGGAGACCGTTGCCACCGAAACCCCTGCTTCGCGCGCGACGTCGCGCAGGTTGGCGCGTTTTTTGTGAGAAGGTGGCCGTGACATTCTGCGACAATACGAGGGTTCTGTAACTGGTTACAGGAAAATCTTGACTCGTTGCGATTTTCGCCATGTAACTAGTTACATCAAATTAAAAGGAGAGTTGCGTGCAGCAAACGCCGGTTCTCAGAGAGTTTAGCAATATGGGGTTTGACGGCACCCGCCGCCGCTTCCCCGGCTTTCCCTCGCGTGCCCGGTTGCTGTCACAGGCGCTCTTTCCGCGAGAGGCCAGCCGGTTTGAGTTGAAGGCCGGTGACCTCCTGTCTTTTGAAACACCACTGAGCGCGCAACAGATCACCCTGCTGGTTTTGGATGCCCGAGGCCAGATTGCTCCCGGCGCTTTGGGCCTGTCTGCGAACGGGCGGCTGGATCTGGAGAGCTTTGACCACCGCGCGCTACTCGGCTGGAATGCCCGTCATGGCGGTGACGATCTTGATGGGGTCGTTGTCACTGAGGTCGAGGCAGACGGGCTGCTGGTGTTTGCGGCCAAGACAGATTGCACGGTTTGGGTAATCCGCGCCTTGCCGGTGGCGGCGCTGGTTTCCGGTGCGCATGTTGGCCAGATCTTCGTCACACGTACCGCCGACACCCCGAATATTGAGGACCTCCTCCCGCCGCCATTGGGGGAGATAAGAGATGAGTTCACGGTCAAGCGTGGCACAGCCATGGCCTATGAGCTGGCAGAAGGCGAGACCGTTCAGATCATCGATGTCGAGGGGCAGCAATGCTCCGATTTCACGGCACTCCGGGAAGATGCGCTCGACCGGGGGCTGGAGCGCGACATCGACAGCACCGCGACCCGCACAATGGTGCGCGGCGCCTATCCGGGGCCGGGGCTGCTGGATAAGTTCTATGACCGCGATCTGAACCCCATGATGCGCGTGCTGCAGGATACATGTGGCCGCCACGACGCCTTTGGCATGGCCTGCACCGCGCGCGGCTATGAGGAACGCGGTTTTCCCGGCCATTTGAATTGTTCTGACAACATCTCCCACGCAGTTGCCTCCTACGGGGTTGGGGCGCGTGTGGCGTGGTCCGCGATCAATTTCTTCTGGAACACTTGGGTTGATCACCAGTCCCATCAACTTCAGACCGAAGAAAGCCACTCTCGGGCCGGGGACTATGTGGCGCTACAGGCATTGCAGCCCTTGGTCTGTGCCTCAACGGCCTGTCCGGACGATCTTGATCCGATCAACGGCTGGAACCCCACCGACATACATGTGCGCATCTACAAAAAAGACGCACCGATCCGCCATGCCGTGGCCTACCGCGAAAAGGAAGATGCGCCCATGTCGATCAGCCAGCAGAGCGCCTTTGCGCCGGAAACCTCCAAGCTGACCAAGCGTTTTGCCCCGGCGCGGGATCTATGGGCGCCCGTCAGTTTCCCTGCCACCGGCGCCATCGGAGAGTATTGGGCCTGTCGCGAGGCGGTCACAATTCAGGATATGTCCGGCCTTAGGAAATTTGACATCATCGGCCCGGATGCGGAGCGGTTGCTGCAACGCGCCACCACCCGTGATGTCTCCAGATTGGCGGTTTGGCGCGGCAGCTACACCTTGATGTGTGATGAGGCAGGGCAGGTCATTGATGACGGCACGCTCTTCCGGCTGGGGCCTGAGCTGTTCCGCTGGTGCTGTGGCTCTGAGGAAAGTGGCCGACAGCTTGATGCGCTCGCCAAGCAAGAAGGCCTGCAAGTGCGTATCCATGCGATGGGCAATGCTCTGCCCAATCTGGCAGTCCAGGGACCAAAATCGCGTGACCTCCTGCGCAAGCTGACCTTTACCCAAAGCACGGTTCCGGCTCTCGATGATCTCAACTGGTTTGGTGTCACCGTGGCGCGGGTTGAGGATCGGGATGGTATACCCTTCATGCTCTCACGCTCCGGCTATACCGGAGAACTGGGTTACGAACTCTTCTGTGCGCGCGAAGACGCTGCCGCTCTCTGGCGGGCTGTTGTAACTGCGGGTGCGGAGTTTGGCATCACGCCCATGGGATCAGCGGCATTGGAGCTTCTGCGTGTGGAGGCGGGGCTGGCCGCCGCACATGCTGAATTTGCGGCGGGTGTGGATGCCTTTGAAGCTGGGCTGGGCTTCGCCGTCAGCCTCAAAAAGGATGGTTTTGTCGGCCATGCCGCACTGAGCCGGAACGCGCAAGCTCCGCGCAAGCTGCTGCGCGGGCTGTGGTTTGAAGGAGATGACGTGCCAGCACATGGCGCGCCAGTCTTCGCCGGAGAGCGTCCGGTGGGCCAGATCACCTCCGCTGTGCGCTCGCCGATGTTTGAGCGCGCCATCGCCATGGCGCGGCTCTCAGTGGAGTTTTCCGCCACCCACACAGCTTTGGAAGTGGGCCAGCTGGATGGCCACATGAAACGTCTCCCCGCCAAGGTGTGTGACATCCCATTTTACGACCCGAAACGAGAGAAGGCCCGAGCATGAGCGATGCGGTTGTCGAAATAGACGGCGTCTGGAAAATTTTTGGTGCTCAGGCGGATGAGGCCATGGCCGCGATCCGGTCAGAAGGCATTGGCAAGGCCGAGGTGCTGGAGCGCTTCGGCGCGGTTGTGGGCGTGAAAGACGCCAGCTTTCAGGTCGCTGAGGGAGAGATCTTTTGCCTGATGGGGCTGTCAGGCTCTGGCAAGTCGACACTTGTGCGCCACATCAACCGATTGATTGAGCCTACCGCCGGTGCCGTGCGCATTCTGGGCGAAGACATTGGCAAAATGCGTCAGGACGCCCTGCGGGCAGTAAGGGGCACCAAGATCGGCATGGTGTTTCAGAATATGGCCCTGCTGCCGCATCGCTCTGTGCGCGACAATATTGGGTTCGCCCTCGAGCTGCGTGGCATGGATGCGTATCACCGCGCACAGCTCGCGGATCAGGCGCTCGAAACGGTGTCATTGCACGGCTATGGGGACAGGCTTCCCTCAGAGCTCTCCGGCGGGATGCAACAACGCGTGGGGCTCGCCCGCGCATTGGCCGCAGATCCTGAAATCCTGCTGATGGACGAGCCGTTCTCCGCACTGGATCCACTGATCCGGCGCAATTTGCAGGACGAGTTTCTTGGGCTGTCCGAAAACCTGAAAAAGACCACAGTGTTTATCACCCATGACCTCGATGAAGCGATCCGGATGGGGGATCGCATCGGCATCATGAAAGACGGCGAGATTGTTCAGATTGGCACCGCCGAAGACATCGTCACCGCTCCGGCTGATGATTACGTGGCGGATTTTGTCGCGGGTATTTCGCGTCTCAAGCTGGTGTCGGCGTCCAAAATCATGGTGTCGCCAGATGCCTATCAGGCCAAGCGAAAACCGCTTGATCTGGCACTGGACCACCCGGAGGCCCGGCCGGAGGATGATCTGGACGCTCTTGTCGAGCTGAGCACGCACTCGGACTTGCCGGTCCTCATCAAGGCAGACGGCGCGCTTGTGGGCGTGGTCGACAAAAACACACTGTTGCACGGACTTCAGGGGAGTGCAGACCAATGAGCATGCAGGCGAGCACAGGGGCCGAACAGCGCAAAATCGAAGACCGCGACGTCTCGATCGAGGCGTTCTGCGTCACCAAAGTGGACTACTACGCCCCGATCTTTGAGCGCCACCAACGCGGGCAACTGCCGCGCTGGCATATGAATATCTGGGGCGTGATTGCGCCTTGGCTCTGGGCCGCCTGGCGGGGTGTCTGGCTGATGTTCTGGGTCTCTCTGGCAATCGACATCATTGCCATTGTCTGTCTCATGCAGGTGATAAAATTCGCCCCGCTTTTGGCAGAGGCACAACTAGATCCGAATGCCAATAAAACGCTCATTCCCCGCTACACCAACTGGATCAGCACCTACGGCACCATCGGCTGGATGCTCCTGATCTTGGGGCGTCTCTGGATGGGGAGTCAGGCGAACCGGTGGTACTACGACCAATACAATCGCTGGCGCATTGATCCGACTGTGGCCAGCGGCGTCACGCCAAAACGGTTGGGAATGGGATTGGCCATTATCCTGATCTGCAGCCCGATCACCACCTACCGCGCGACACAGCTGCGATTGGATGAACGGGCCTGTTTCAACCAGATCCGGGCCGCCGAAAGTGTCGAGAGCCTGATGGCGCAGTACCAGCTGCCCGACGTTGCCACGCTCGGCACAACGGTGCGTGCCGATGCCACTGCGGCGCAGGCGCTTTATGACCAGCTGGACGCGATTTCTGACCGCACCGCAGAGCAGAACACCGCCCGCAGTGCCGCCCGGCGCGATGCGCGTGACCTTGGGCGCAGCGCCGATCTGGTTGAGGAATATGCGGGCATCACAACACGGGACCGGTTTGACTGCTTCTTTATTGATGATTTCCCAACACTGGCACGCCTCGATCCTCCGGAAGACGTGACCTACCGCCGTGTCACAGATGACGCGGGCAATACCGAGGTTGTCGCGCAAATCAAACCGCCGGTTGAAGGCCGCAAAGTCACGCTGTTCACCTATTCTGCGGAAAGCATCGACATCTCCATCAACTGGCTGCGCGCCTCCTTTGCCGGAGCCTTTGACGCGATGACCAATGTGCTGCGGCAATCGCTCATCCGGGTGGAGGTCGCCTTCATGCAGACCCCCTGGCCGGTTGTGGCCTTCCTGTTTTTGGTGCTGAGCTGGACCTTTACCGGCATGGGCACCACGGCGTTCGTGGCCTCGTCTCTGGCCTTTCTCGCGCTGTTTGAGCTGTGGCAGATTGCCATGCAAACCATGGCGCTTGTGGTTGTCTCGACCGCGGTCTGTGTCTTTGTAGGGCTGCCAATCGGCATATGGATGGCGAAAAACAAAATCGCGCGTTTCTTCACCGAACCCATTCTGGACGTGATGCAGACCATCCCGTCGCTCAGCTATCTGGTGCCGGCGGTGGCCTTTTTTGGCATCTCACAGCCGCCTGCGGTTTTGGCCACGGTGGTCTTTGCGATGCCCCCCATGATCAAGCTGACAGCGCTTGGTATTCGGCAGGTGCCCGAAAGCACCAAAGAAGCTGCGCTTGCTTTTGGCGCATCAGAACGACAGCTCCTGCGCAAGGTGGAGCTGCCAATGGCGGTGCCTTCAATCATGGCCGGTCTCAATCAAACCATCATGCTGGCCCTCTCCATGGCCACCATATCCGCCTTCATCGGCGCCGAAGGCCTTGGCGCTATTGTGACGGCCGCGCTGGGCGATGCTCAGGCCGGCAAAGGCCTGCTTGCGGGGATCGCCATCGCGCTGGTTGCGATGATGATCGACCGCATCCTGCGCGGCATTCGAAACTCGTTCAGCCGCATCTAAACCAACCAAAAAACACACAGGGAGAACCTCTCATGAAAACTCTTAAGACATCCGTTGCACTGGCGGTCCTTCTCGGAGCGGCCGCGGGAGCCTCTGCTCAGGAGAAAGTCACCTTCTCAGATTTGAGCTGGAATGGGGCTCAGGCCATTGGCCATGTGCTCTCTACCATCATCGAAGACCAGATGGGCGGAGATGCGGAAATCGTGTCCGGCATGAACCAGGCCGCCGTGATCATGGCCGGTATGGACAAGGGCGATGGCTCCATCGACGTCTTTACCGACCTTTGGATGCCAAACCAGCAGGCGCTCTGGGACGAATATATCGATGGCAACCAGACCGTTGTGACCAACGCGCCTTATCAGGGCACGTCTAACATCTATGTGCCGTCCTACATGAGCGACACGGTCAAAAGCATTGAGGACCTCAAAAATCCCGAAGTGGCCGCCATGTTTGACACCGATGGCAACGGCAAAGGGGAATATTGGGCAGGCGACGTCACATGGGCCTCCACCAAGCGCTGGCAGATCAAGTTCAAATCCTACGGTCTGGACGGGCTGTGGGAGCCAAACATCGTGTCTGCCGACACGTTCAAGGCAGGTCTGGAGGCCGCGTATACAGCTGAGAAACCGCAGCTTTTCTACTATTGGACACCCGAAGCCATCCACGTCAAATATGATCTGACCGCCGTGCAAGAGCCAGCCCGGACCGATGGCTGCGAGGATGTGGATCTCGATGCAGAGGACTGGCTCGAAGTGTCCGAATTCAACTGCGTGATTGCCTCCAACGACATCTACGTCGCCTACTCAAAATCACTGGAAGAGCGCAATCCGCCGGTCGCGCAAATGCTCTCCAACGTGCAGTTTACCGGAGATGAGATCAACGGCTGGATCGTTGAGATGTTTGAAAACAAACGTGATCCGCGCGAAGTGGCCGAAGACTGGATCGCAGACAATATGGACACGGTGAAATCCTGGATTGAGGGCTAAGTCCGACCTGCCTTCAAACGGAAACAGGCCGCATCAGATGCGGCCTGTTTTTTGAATTTGAGTGCGGACGTTTCAAGTGATCGCCGAAAGAGGGCGCTTAGTTCTGCCCACGTGCTTCTTTTACCCAGGCCACAATCAGCTCGCGGGAGTCGCGATCCATCTCGATCGCATTTGGCGGCGGCATGGCGTGAGACAGACCGGCCTGCAGATAAATCTGATCCGCATGACGTGCCACATCTGCCTCGGTTTCCAGCACAACGCCTTTTGGGGGCCAGTGCATGCCCTCCCATGAGGGTTCGCGTGCGTGGCACATAGAGCAGTTCCCGATCACCGCATAATAGGCGTCTTCAAAGCGCTCCGCAGATGCGTATTTCTGCTCGTAAGGCGTCAGTTGACGTGCTTCTGAATCCTCATAGCTTTCACCTGAGCGCGCGGTGGACAGCCACGCAATCACCACCATGAGAACCGCAGTGGCAAGCCAGGTCCAGTTCGGTCCTTTCCCGGTTTTGTGCATGGTGTTGAAGTAGTGGCGGATGGTCACGCCGGTCAGGAAAATCAGGCTTGCGATGATCCAGGAATACTCCGTCGCAAATGCCAGAGGGTAGTGGTTGGACAGCATCAGGAACACGACCGGCAATGTCAGATAGTTGTTGTGGGTCGAGCGGACCTTGGCAATTTTGCCGTATTTCGCATCAGGCGTCCGGCCGGCTTTCAGGTCTGCCACCACAATCCGCTGATTGGGCATGATCTGAAAGAAAACATTGGCGGTCATGATGGTCGCCGTGAACGCCCCCAGATGCAGCAGCGCCGCCCGGCCCGTGAACAGCTGATTGTACCCCCAGGACATGAACACGAGGATGGCAAACAGCAGCAGCATCAACAGTGTGGGCTGTTCGCTCAGCTTGGATTTGCACATCGCGTCATATGCCAACCAACCAATCGTCAGTGAGCCGCCGCTGATCAAAATCCCCTGCCAAAGCGCCAGATCGGCTTTGGTTGGATCGAGCAAAAAGAGTTCGCCGCCAACCCAGTACACAATCATCAGCAGCGCGGCACCAGACAGCCAGGTCGTGTAGCTCTGCCACTTGTGCCATGTCAGGTGCTCGGGCATCTCAGCAGGCGCCACGAGGTATTTCACTGTGTGATAAAACCCACCGCCATGGACTTCCCATTCCTCTCCAAACGCGCCCTTGGGCAGGTGCTCGGCGGGTTTGAGCATCAGGTCGAGTGCGATGAAATAGAATGAGGCCCCAATCCAGGCCATCGCTGTGATGACGTGAAGCCAGCGTACTGAAAATGCGATCCAGTCCCACAAGATTGCCATATCGTACATGGCGGTCCTCCTAAAAGTCGTGTTCTGACACACTCTATTGGAGGCATGTTTATTCTGCTATCGCAGTCAAAAGCCAAGCAGTATCAAAAAAAACGAAACAATGGTCGGCTTTCGGGCCAGCTGCGCCGGGATGGTGCGTATGAATTGGGCGGATAGGCGGTTTCTGCGCGTCAGGATTGGCGGGGTCTGACACGCAAAAAAGCCCGGCATCATCAAGACACCGGGCCGCGCATGCAGTCAGGGGAGTGAGTGGAATGCGCAGAAAGCGTTAGAAATCGACCTCGATGGCGACGCCTTTTTTGACAGCCAGATCGACAACCGCCGCCGCAACCGCGAGATCCTGAAGGCCGACACCGGTGCCATCAAACAGCGTGATCTGATCTGGCGATGTGCGGCCGGCAATCGTGCCATTGATGACAGCGCCGATCTCGGCAACATCAGCGTCTTTGATCAGCCCCTGACCAACCGCGTGCTGCGCTTCGCCGATGGATACCGATTGGGCAACCTCATCGGTGAAGACGTTAGCCCTGACCAAAAGTTCCGCCTCAACCTCTTGTTTGCCCTTGGTGTCGGTGCCCATACAGGCGATGTGGGTGCCCTCTGAAATATGACCCGCCATCACCGAAGGTGAAAATGCCGAGGTGATGGAAATGATCACATCCGCCTCTCTCAGATCGGGCAACGCGACTGCCTCAAACGGCAGCCCGGCCTCATTGGCGACCTTCTCAATGTTTGGCAGCATTTCAGGGTGATAGTTCCAACCAATCACCTTTTCAAAGTTGCGCTGTTCCAGTGCCGCGCGCAGCTGGAATGTGGCCTGATGTCCCGCGCCAACCATACCAATCACCTTTGCATCTTCGCGCGCCAGATGTTTGATCGACACAGATGAGGCGGCAGCGGTGCGCAATGCGGTCAAGAGGTTGCCGCCAACCATCGCTTTGGCCTTCCCGGTGTCCGGATCAAACAGCAATACCGTGGACTGGTGGTTGATCAGATTGCGCTTTTCCAAGTTGTTGGGCCAATAGCCGCCTGCCTTCAACCCGAGGGTCAGTCCCGCTTGATCAAAGCCCCCTTTGAAACCGTAGAGCGCTTCCTCATGGCCGATGGCTTCGCGCACAACCGGGAAATTGTAGGCGTTGCCTGAGGCCATGGCTGCGAAGACTTTCTCCACAGCGTCAAAGGCCGCTTCCCGCGTCATCAGGTCGGCAATCTCGCGTTCAGGAACAATCAGCATATTTTTCTCACTTTGCGTTGGTGCGCCCGCGCGTCGGATCGGAAGAGAAACCGGCACACGGACGTCTTTCTGGCAGCTTCACCCTGCCGCCGCTTTTGCCTCAGGCGTTCAATCAATAGGCCCGGCCGCGCGCTGACACCGGCCAGACGCATTCCACCTTGCCATTGCGCACACCGACGTACCAATCATGCACATTTGCGGTTGGGTCACAGTGCCCCGGCACCAGTTTGAGCTTGTCATTCACTTTCAAGGCGCCGTTCGGATCCATGACAACACCGTGTTCGTCAGAGCATTTGATGTATTCCACGTCATCACGCCCAAAGATCACGGGCAGACCTGAATCGACGGATTGCGCCTTGAGGCCCGCGTCCACAATCGCCTTGTCGGATTTTGCATGGCTCATCACGGAGGTCAGGATGAAGAAAGCGTTTTCCCATTCGCCCTGATCGATGCGGTTGCCGTCTTTGTCCAGAATGCGGCCATAGTCCGCGTCCATGAAGGCGTAGGAGCCGCATTGGAGCTCGTTGTAGACGCCCGAATTGGACTCAAAATAGTAGGAGCCAGTGCCGCCACCGGAAACCAGCTCACATGTGATGCCCGCATCCTTCAATCCGGCAACGGCGTCTTCCACCATGGCAATCGCGATATCCAGTTTGGCTTTGCGATCCTCATAGCTGTCCATATGTTGCATGGCCCCCTGATAGGCCTGAATGCCGCTGAATTTCAGGTTGTCCGCCGCCTTGACCGCCTTGGCGATTTTCACGACCTCCTCGGTGGAGGTCACACCACAGCGCCCTGCGCCACAGTCGATCTCGATAAACACTTCCAGTTCTGTGCCATGTAGCCCTGCAGCTGATGATAGGTCGGCGACATTCTCCAGATCATCAACGCAAACGATGGTGCGGCTGCCGAATTTGGGCAGGCGGGCCAAACGGTCAATCTTGGCGGGGTCACGGACCTGATTGGACACAAGAATGTCTTTGATCCCGCCGCGTGCAAACACCTCGGCTTCCGAGACTTTCTGGCAACACACGCCAACCGCGCCGCCCAGTTTCTCCTGAAGCTTGGCCACATCCACCGATTTGTGCATCTTGCCATGCACCCGATGGCGCATGCCGTGCGCCTTGGCATAGTCTCCCATTTTCTTGATGTTGCGCTCCAGCGCATCAAGATCCAGCACCAATGCCGGTGTCTGAATATCCGCTTCGTCCATCCCCGGTTTGGCGGGAATGTCATAGCCGACTTCGAAATCATTGAGGTTGCTCAGGTCTTTCATTTCATGCTCCTCCGTCAGAATTTGCCCGCGCCTTGGGGCTGTCTCGATGTTTGGGTCAAGGGGCCGTGAGCCAGGGCAGGGTGTCGAGATCGACATTCCCACCGGTGACAATCAGGCCGACACGTTTGCCTTTGAAGGCCTCGGGGTTCTTCAGAACCGCGGCCATCGGCACCGCACTTGAGGGCTCCATCACGATCCTCAGGTGCTTCCAGATGAGTTTCATCGCGTCGATGATCTCTTGCTCAGAAGCGGTATAGATCTCGCTCACGTGGCTGGACACAAAGTGCCATGTCAGATCTTTGAGCGGCACAAGCAGACCATCCGCGATGGTCTTGGGGGCATCATCGGCAATGATATGACCCGCCTTGAAGCTGCGGTAAGCGTCGTCGGCCTGTTCCGGCTCGGCGGCAATCACCTGCGTTTCCGGCGCCAGCGTGGCGAGTGTCAGGCAGGTGCCCGAAATCATCCCGCCGCCGCCAATGGGCGCCACTACCGCATCGAGCCCGTCCACCTGCTGGACGAATTCCTTGGAACAGGTGCCCTGACCCGCGATCACCCGCGGATCGTTGTAAGGATGGACAAAATCGCCACCGCTTTCCGCCTGCACCTTGGCAAAGGTCTCCTCGCGCGACGATGTCGATGGCGCGCATTCGGTGATTTTGCCGCCATAGCGACGCACAGTGTCTTTCTTCGCTTGCGGCGCCGTGCTCGGCATAACGACATTGCAGGGAATGCCGCGTTTCATGGCGGCGTAGCTCAGGCAGGAGGCATGGTTGCCCGAAGAATGCGTCGCCACGCCTTTTGTTGCCTGCGCGTCATCCAATCCAAACACGGCATTGGTCGCGCCCCGCACCTTGAACGCGCCCGGTTCCTGAAAGTTCTCACATTTGAAGAACAGCTTGGCCCCGGTCAGCTCATTAAGATAGTCCGATGCCCGCACCGGGGTTTGGCGAATATAAGGCTTGATCCGCGCGTGAGCGCTCAGCATGTCGTCATAGGTCGGGATATACATTCCAGCTGCCTCTCTCTTATGCGGCGTCTTGCCGGGGCACAGCTGTGTTGCCGCGGTAATAGTCCTGCGCGGCGGCGACGCCTGAGCCCAGAGTGATATCCAGTCCCAAGTCGGCCATGCACATTTCAGCCGTGGCGATGCCGGACAGGGCCATCACATCGGTGAGGCTGCCCAGATGGCCAATGCGGAACACCTTTCCGGCCACCTCGCCAAGTCCAACACCAAAGGCGACGCCGTATTTGCTGGCCGCGTGGGTCACGATGTCGGTGGCGTTGAAGCCCTCGGGCGTGCGGATGGCGCTGACCGTATCTGAGTAAAGCGACGGGTCAGCGGCACAAAGGTCCAGCCCCCAGGCCCGCACAGCCGCCCGCACACCTTCCGCGATGCGATGGTGACGTGCAAAAACGTTTTCAAGCCCCTCATTGAGCAGCATGGTGCAGGCTTCATTCAACCCATTGAGCAGCCCAACGGCGGGCGTGTAGGGATAAGCGCTATTGGCATAGCCTGCGCGCATGTCGGCAATGTCAAAAAAGGTGCGTGGCAGCGCGGCGCTCTGGCTGGCCTCAACCGCTTTCGGGCTGAAGCCCACAATGGCCAGACCCGCGCTCAGCATGAAACCCTTTTGCGAGCCGGTCACCGCAACATCCACACCCCATTCATCCATGCGAAAGTCCATCGACGCGATAGAGGACACGCCGTCCACAAACAGCAGCGCAGGGTGCCCCGCCGCATCCAGCGCCCGGCGCACGGCGGCGATGTCAGATTTCACTCCGGTTGCGGTTTCATTGTGCGTGGCCAGCACGGCCTTGATTTCATGCTGCGTGTCTGCGCTGAGGATCTCTTCATAGCGCGCCGCCGGCAGGCCTTCTCCCCACGGGGTCTCCACAACCTGAACATCCAGGTCATGACGCTCGCACATGTCGATCCAGCGGTGGCTGAACATCCCATTGCGCGCCGCGAGAATTTTGTCGCCAGCCGACAGGCAGTTGGTCAAAGCGGTCTCCCAGCCTCCGGTGCCGGTGGCGGGAAAGATGAAGATTTCCGCGTTTGCGCTTTTGAGAATCTCGCGCACGCCTTTGCGGGCCGGATGCAGGATTTGCCCAAACAGCGGGGACCGATGGTCAATCGTTGGCATGTCGCAAGCCTTGCGCAGGCTTTCGGGAATATTCGTCGGGCCGGGGATGAAGACGGGGTTTTGAAAGCTCATGGATAATCTCCTTGCGTCACAGAAACGACGATAAGCAGGAGTGCGGCACCGCGATATTTTTTTGATTTTTGGTCGTGAAGTCCGGGTGGATCAAAAAATCTGTTTGTTGTCAGGTGCTTGATTTTTTTATATAATGAATTTGGTTTTCACTTCGAAAATATGAGTATTTATGGATTTTCAAGATAATCAGGTTTCGAACGCTCGAAAGTCCCGGGGAAGGCCCCGTGGCTGGGATGACAAGACCGCGCAGAACACGATCAAATCTCTGGATCGCGCCATGGAGGTCTTCGAATATCTCAGCGAGGCGCAAGGCAAGCCCTTGTCTCAACTCGCCGATGAGATGGGGCAATCTCCGGCCACGGTTTACCGGGTGCTGATCACGCTTGAGGGCCGCGGTCTGGTGGAATTTGATCGCTACGAGCAGGTCTGGCACATCGGCCCCCGCGCCTTTGTGATCGGGGCAAGGTATCTGCGCCGAACCAGCTTGGTCGATCGCGCCCGCCCAATCATGCGCCGTCTTATGGAAGAAACAGTTGAGACCGCCAATCTCGGCGTGGAACGCGAAGGCGCGGTGCTGTTTCTCAGTCAGGTGGAAACCCATGCCAGCATTCGGGCGTTTTTTCCACCCGGCACCCTGTCTCAGATGCACGCCTCTGGGATTGGCAAGGCACTCCTCGCACATATGGATGCTGACCGGCTGGAGCGTGTCCTCTCGGCCAACGCGCTTGAGGCCTTCACCGACTTTACCATCACAGACCGGGCTGCTCTGCACGCCGATCTCGCGCTAATACGCGAGAGAGGGTATTCGTTGGACAATGAGGAGAAAAATATCGGCATGCGCTGCATCGCTGCGCCGGTGTTTGATCTCAACAATGAAGCGGTTGCCGGGATTTCGGTCTCTGGCCCTACAAGCCGTGTTGGATCTGAAGAGATCGCCCGTTTCAGCCAACCGGTGTTGGAAGCAGCGCAAGCTCTGACCGTGGCCATCGGGGGAGAAGCGGCGTCAACAACGTCCTGAAGAACGGCGCACCGTGCTCGGGCTATCCGGGCTTAGTGTGCAGGCCATCCACGGAAGGTGTTGAGGCAGCCTGCACATTTGGTGCCTTTGGGGGCTTATTCCGCCGGTGCCGGAGCGTCTTCCACCACCGCGTTCTGGTTCACCATGTCGTCCTCACGGTGAAAGAGCGGATAGATATAGAGGAAGGCTGCAGAGATCAGGTAACCGGCGGTCACACCTGACAGTTCAGGCCAATGCAGGCTCGCGCCGTGGATGATACCAACCGCTGACATGGCTGACGCAGCCAGGGCAAAGCCTCCGGCATTGCGGAAGCGGCCATCAATCACACTTGCAACAATCGCGCCCCAAATAAGGCCCGTCAGAATGGCCCCTTGAGACAGGGCGAGATGGCCTTCAAAATGCGCCCCTTGCTGAAGCAGGGCGGCGGTCAGCGCCTCGTCACCAAGCTGAGGCAGCCCGGCAACCCCGACCGCACCCAAAGCGCCCATGAGGGAGCCCCATTTGACCATAAGAAAGGCTGAGACATGCGGCATCATCGCGATGGTCACAGCGGCCATATGCTCGGTTTTGACCGAATGCGCGGTGTTGGTGATCAGACTCAGCGCCACAAACACCAGAACCGGCGCGGCGGCGGCCACCGGTATAAGGTTGTTGAGGAAGGCCAGCAGCCCCAGAAAGGCAGCCACTGGAATGACCACGCCAACCCCGATGATATAGCCCGCACGCGCGCCCATGCGCTTGTAAGCCGGATGCCCGATATAGGCCGTGGTTGGGAAGGGCGAGCCAAACACCGCGCCCACCATGGTGCCCAGACCATCGGTGATCTGGCAGGTTGCCACAGGATAGTGATCCCCTGCCGCTTCCGCGCTCTCCACGTTGTTCATCGTCTCAATGAAGTTGTAGATCTGAACCGGTATCAGCACCAGAAACAGCTCCGGATTGGCAAACAGATGCTGAATGCCGGCAATCAGATCGCCGAAATAGGGCAGGGGCGCATAAAAGCCAACACCGTCCGCGCTCAACTTGGCCTCACCGATGCTCAGCGCCACGATTGTGCCCACGATCAAGGCCAACAGACCTGCCGGAATGTTATAAGGCAGGCGGAAGCGCCCAACGAGGCCCCAGAGAATGATGATCATTGAGGCAAAGCCGATGAACGGGTTCTCAAACACCGTGGCTAGCGGCACGGTGCCAATGAACACCAGCGCGATGCCGCACAGGGTGCCCAGCATCCCGGCGCGCGGCGTGACCCGTTTGAGCCACGGGCCAATCACCGCCCCCAGAGCGGCGACGATGCCCCCCATAAAGCCAGCGCCAATCCCGACCTGCCAGGCCAGCATCGGATCATTTGTGGACCAGTAGATCGGGCCGATCACACCAAACAGGTAGACAAACATAACCGGTGTCGAAATGCCGTAAGGCATCGCGGTCACATCACGCCCATGCTGGGCGGCGGCGCGTTTGGCGAGGCCGACATAGACGGCAATACCGGCGAGAATGGCTACAGCAGCGCCCGGCACGATCCGGCCGTAAACGATGTCTGCGGGCATGTTGAACACGAACTGACAGATCCCTGCCAAGACCATCAGATTGATCAGGTTGTCGGTAAACAGCGCCCAAAACGCGCTGAAATCGCTGCGGTGAAACAGCTTGTAGGTATAACTACCATCCCTCATTGGGACCTCCATCTGTTAGCCGTGTGGGCGGTTTCTCCTCAAACCGCGCACACGGCGTTTCTCACTGCGCCGCGATATGCGGAACAGAGCCCCAAACTTGGGGAATTGCGGCAGTTTCAGAGGTCAGAGCAGTGGTGACGTCGGCTTTAACAGTCGCGCCAATCTCTGCAGGCCGCTTGTCGCGGCTACCGCCTGCCCCGATAGGGCAGATAAAGGGTGCGATGGATCGCCCATCGCGGAATTCAGCACATCCGGGTTTGAACCGGGCGCGTTTGGTGTGAGAACCGGTCAGGCAGACATAGGCGTCGGCTCCCATCACAGGAAGCGCGACTGCACCACTTTGGCAGCGTATTTCATCCTGATGCGCCATGTGCCCTAGAGGCCTCCTCCGGTCCTATCCGAGGTTTTCAGATTGTCGGCAGTCTAGGGATTCTGATTGCGCAAAATAGCGGTGGCTTTCCCGAAATATTTTCAATGGATTTTTGATAAAGCACGCCGCGATTCAGGTGCGCTTTGCGCTGTTTGACGTATCTAGAACGCGCCCGCAACCCAGCGAACCCGCATAGGATGCACGGGTGAGGTGTAGTCTCAAAGAAACGCTTCGCGGGCCTCTCAAACGCCAATTTGATAACTTGACAAAAATAATAAGACAAATCTATCAGTGCGCAGCCCATGGCCGCCGCCATGGGAAACATTTTCAGGGAGAGACCCATGTCCGTCACATCATTGACGCGGGGTCTTTGCTCCGCCGCCGCAGCTCTGACGCTATCCATCGCGTCCGCCACGTTCGCATTTGCAGAGACCATCAAATTGACCGACATCGCCGGGCGCGTTGTCGAAGTAGAGAAAAATCCGTCCAAAGTGGTGATTGGCGAAGGTCGCATGATCTACTCCATCGCTCTGCTGGATCAGGAAAACCCGTTTGCCCGTGTCGTCGGCTGGAAAGACGACATGATCAACTATGATCCCGATGCCTACCGCAAATATCTGGCAACCTATCCAGAGATCGAGGATCTGCCGAGCTTTGGCAGCCCCTATTCTGACGAGTGGAATCTTGAGGCCGTGATCGCGCTGGGCACCGAGGTTGTGTTCATGAACCTTGGCAACCTGCTCAAGGCGCAGGAAAGCGGCATCATCGACAAGCTGGAAGAAGCCGGTGTTGCGACCGTCTTTGTGGATTTCCGCCAGAACCCGACAGAAAACGCCCTGCCCAGCATTCAGCTGATGGGCCGTATCTTTGACAAACGCGACGAAGCAGACGCCTTTGCCGATTTCTACCAGCAGCAAACCAAGCTGATCTACTCCCGCGTGGCGCAGATCCCGGCGGAAGAGCGCCCTATCGTCTTCATTGAAAACGCAGCGGGCTACAATCCAAACAAATGCTGCTCCACCTACGGCGCGGCAAACCTGGGCCGCTTGGTGGACCTGTCTGGCGGTCGCAACTGGGGCTCGCTCAAATTCCCGGGCTTTAAAACCAATGTCAGCCTTGAGGCCATCTTTGCGGATGACCCGGACGTGATCATCGGCACCGGTGCCAACTGGTCAGAAGCCAACCCGGACACCATCGCTGTGCTCTTTGGCTATGAGGCCGATGCCGCCACGGTGCAGGAACGTCTGGCAGGTCTTGCCGCACGTGAGGGATGGCCAGAGCTCTCTGCCGTGAAGAACGGCCGTTTCCACTCGGTCTACCACCAGTTCTACAACAGCCCCTACCACTTTGTGGCGATGCAGGCCTTTGCCAAATGGCTGCACCCGGAGCTGTTTGCCGATGTAGATCCAGAGGCCACCGTGCAAGAGCTGCATGACCGCTTTCTGCCGATTGACTATTCGGGCGTCTTCTGGGGCACCCTGAAATCCGGCAGCTGATCACGCTGCTCTTCGCCCCGATTGGCTTTGTGTCAGTCGGGGCTTTTTGCCTTAAGAGGATTTTTGATGAGTGCGGAACTGACAGCGCAGCAGATGCGGCAGAGCTATGGCGCGCAGGTCGCCCGGCGGTACGGCATGATTGGCGTGATTGCCACGCTTCTGGCCATAAGCTTCTTTCTGGATGTGGCGACCGGCCCCGGGCATTATCCACTGTCGACAGTGGCCGAGGTGTTTCTTGACCCGCTCTCACACGGTGTTCGGCTGAAGGTCATTGTCTGGGACTATCGCTTGCCGGTGGCGGTCACCGCCGTGCTGGTCGGCGCGCTGCTGGCCGTGGCCGGCGCGCAGATGCAGACCATCCTGAACAACCCGCTGGCAGAGCCTTTCACATTGGGCGTGTCTGCGGCGGCCAGTTTTGGCGCCTCCTTGGCGATCGTGCTCGGGGTTTCGGTGATCCCGGCGGTCGGCCCGCTGCTTGTGACAACCAACGCCTTTGTTTTTGCGCTTGCCACATGTGGGTTCATTCTCTTGGCCACACGCCTCAAAGGCGTCGGCTCTGAAACCATGATCCTCTTTGGCATCGCCATTTTCTTCACCTTCTCGGCGCTTCTGGCGTTGATGCAATATATGGCTTCTGAGGATCAGATCGCGCGGATTGTTTTCTGGATGATGGGCTCTCTCAGCCGCGCGAGCTGGGAAAAGATCAGCATCGGCGCGCTTCTCTTGGCCGTCGCAATCCCGTTCAACCTGCTGCGGACCTGGCCCATGACCGCCCTGCGCATGGGCGAGGCCACTGCAGAAAGCATGGGGGTCGATGTGGCCCGCTTGCGTGTGGAGATGCTGATCTGCGTATCGCTGCTGGCCGCGACAGCGGTGTCCTTTGTGGGCACCGTTGGTTTTGTCGGCCTTGTCGGGCCGCATATTGCCCGCCTTCTGGTTGGGGAAGATCAACGCTTCTTTGTGCCCCTGTCCGCCCTGGTGGGCGCATTGGTGTTGTCGCTCACATCGCTCATCTCCAAATCCATCACCCCAGGCATCATCTACCCGATCGGCATCATCACCTCGCTGATCGGGGTGCCGGTCTTCATCTCCATCATCCTCAGCACACGACGGGAGAAATTGTCATGACACTGCGTGTCACAGATGTGAATGCCGGATATGGCAAGGTGCAAATCCTGCGCGATGTCTGCCTTCCCGACATCGCCCCCGGCAGTTTTGTCGGGCTGATCGGCCCCAATGCCGCGGGCAAATCCACGCTGTTCAAAGTGCTCGCGGGGCTGCTTGCGCCCTCTTCAGGACAGGTAATGTTGCAGGGACAAGACATTACCCATCTATCCCGCAAAGAACGGGTGCGCCGCATCGCCTATATGCCGCAGGCCTTTGGCTGCAACGCTTTGCTTACGGTGTTTGAGAGTGTTTTGCTTGCGCTCAAACAAACCACAGGCTGGCGCGTGCGCAATGACAATCTGGACCGCGTGGCGGACACGCTCAACGCGCTTGGCCTGTCTCATCTTGCAGATCGTGGAATAGCGGATCTGAGCGGCGGTCAGGCGCAGATGGTGGCCGTTGCCCAAACCATCGTGCGCGCGCCGGATGTGATCTTGTTGGATGAACCAACCAGTGCGCTGGATTTGCATCATCAGCTGTCGATCATGACCTCAATCCGCAGCGAAATGGAGCGCAAGCACCCCATCGTGATTGCCGCTTTGCACGACCTCAATCTCGCAGCCAAATTCTGTGACCGTCTGGTGCTCCTGCGCCAAGGCGCCATCCTCGCTGATGGGACGCCAGAAGACATTCTTGCACTGTCAGAGATTGGCGCCACCTACCGGGTGCAAACCGATCTGGAGCGCACCAAACGTGGCGTGCTCTATGTGGACGCAAGGCTGTCTGCCTGAACGCAATCAAACGAAGAGGGGGCGCAGATCTGATCCGCGCCCTCTTTGCTTCGTTCCGCCTGCCCATCAATTTCACCAAATAACCTCTTCTGTCCGCTACGAAGTGGCGCGTGACGGCAACTCTTGTGTCGGCACGGGCGCCTGAACCGCGTTTTTTGTTTACCGGTTGTTTTGTTGGCGGCTAGGCTTGTCGCAGGTTGCACCTTTGGTTTTGGTATGTGCTCTATGCGGTTGTCTTTGCGTGATTGCGCCAGTTTTGTTCTCTGTTTTGCGGTTTGGGCTGTTCCCCTGCGTGCGCAGAGCTGGGATGCGCAAGCCACCCACAGCGTCAAAGGCGTCACCGTTTATGACGCCGACGTCCTGCTCACCTTTGCCGGCCAGGTTGCCTTCGAGCGTCACGGGCCGATCACAGCAGAACAGGTTGCCGCCGCGATTTCACAGATCTATCGCGAGGACGGCTATTTTCTGGCCGAGGCCCGTGTGGCGTCTGATGGCCGCGCAATCGTGGTGGATGAAGGTCACATTCAGGAGGTGATCATCGAAGGCGTCGACGCGCGCACATACGCCGCTCTGGAGCGTCTGTTTGCGCCGCTGATCTCTGTGCCTGCACTGCCGCTCAAACGTTTTGAACGCGCGGTGATGCTGGCAGAAGATATCCCCAACATTGACCTCTCCACCGAGATAGATTTCCCGTCGTCCAACGGGGCTCGTCTGCGTGTGTTGGTTGAGGAACAAGCCAAATCCGCAGGCACGGCCACGCTCGACAACCCGCCGCGGGAATTTGGTGAAGCCCTGAGCCTCTATCTGGCACAGGAATTTTATTCCGCCTTTGCTGTCGGCGATCTTCTCCGGCTTGAGGCCTCAGGCACCATCAACTGGGATCAGGACAACGAGGAGTCCCTTTGGGGCGCACTTACCTACCGTTTGCCTCTGCACAGCAACGGGCTTGATGGCGAGCTCTATTATGGCTCAGTGAATGCGCGCCGTGACATATCCGGCAGCTTTGCGAGAACAGAGATCGACGGGTAAAACCTAGCGCTCGCTCTGGGCTACCCGGTGGTCAGAGACGTTGAAAGCTATGGCTACCTGCTGCTGGATTATCGCCTGTCCCAATCAGATTCAGAAAGCGGCGGCGTTCCTCTGTCCAGCGAAGCGGATGTCATCGGTCTAACCTATCTTTACGGCAAGAGCTTCGCCAGCGGCGGGGCCTTGGAAGCGGGAGCCACGCTGTCTTTTGGAGAGAACGAAGACAGCAATACCGCACCGGGATTTGATGATGGAGATGCCTCCTTCTGGCATCTGCGCGGCGGTTTTGGATACGAGAGCCCGCTCAGCGCGCTTGCCGCCAATACTGCGTGGCGCACAGAAATCTGGGGCCAGTACACCAATGATCGACTGCCTTCTGTCGAAGAGTTCTTCCTCGGCGATCGCTACGGTTTGCGCGGCTACCGCTTTGACGAAGTGGATGGAGATTCCGGCGTCAGTGCTCTGTTCGAGCTGTCTCAAAGCTATTTTCCAGACACGCCCGGCATCAACCGTGTCTCGCCGTTTGCGTTTTTGGACCTTGGCTATGTGTCCAACAACGCACCTGCAGATTTTGAAGTCGATGACGCCACGCTGGCCTCTGTTGGGATTGGCGTCGACATCGACTTCCGCCGCAATCTCTTCCTGTCAAGCTACGTGGGATTTCCGCTGAAAGACGGCCCATTGACCGAGGCTGGGGATGCGGCCGCCTATATCGCTTTGACAACCAGTTGGTGAGGGGACCATGCGCAGACAAACACTGATGATGTTCCTTGCCACCTGCTTGAGCGCAGAGCTGTTCTCCGGTCCGGTCCTAGCGCGCGGAAACCACTACGGATGGTGTCGTGGAGTCGGTAATCCGCACCAATCCGCGCAGGGCTGCGGACAATCCGGATCACAGCACCACAATACCCAAACCTCTGGGCCTTCACGCCCGACAGCCACCCAATTGCCTCCCAAAGGCACGCCCAGCACGCCGCAATCTGTCGCAGTACCTGTTTTGGCCCCCACGGCGATGCCTGTCTTGGCACCCCAGAGAACGCCGATCGCAACACCAGTGGCCATCCCGCCTCAGGTGCCGCCCTTGATTGTCGCGCCGCCCCTTGCACCGCAGGCCACGCCTCAGGCAACCCCAACGCCCACACCCGTGGCTGTCCCCAACGCCGTGCCCACGCCGGTGATCGCACCGCCTCTGGTCCCGCAAGCGATCCCGACACCCACGCCCACGGCGGTTCCCACTGCGGTGCCGCCCTTGCCAAACGCGCCGGTCCCAACGCCACAGGCTGTGCCTCAGGCCACACACACCGCGATCCCTTACGCGGTGCCTGCCCGCATTCCACAGCGCGTTCCCGAGGTGATTGCGACCCCAACCGCAACGCCGCAGGCGATCCCTCAGGCGACACCAACACCCCTGCAAACACCAATAAAAACACCAGTGCCGACTCCCGTGGCGGTGCCCAACCAAATCCCTCAGGCCATTCCCCAGCCCGTTACCAACACCGCCAAACCTTCGGCGACCCATCTGGCAGTTCCCGGTCACAAGTCGCCCACCGGATATGCCGTCATTGTGCGCCCGAAGCCCCGCCCGGCAAAGCTCACCGCCCCCAAAGGGCAGACCGCAGCTTCCGCCACGCATCAGCCAAAGATCCAATCCGCACCCAAGAAGTTTCAGCACATCGCCGCCGTACCAGGACGACACGCGCCACATGATCCCCCGCGCTTCAAGGAGAGCGCTGCGGGTGAGGAATGGGAATGTGTCGCCAGCGGCTTTGGGCCACGCCGCACGGCAAATGCGAGAGGTCAATTGCTGGCATCAGGCGCGCTGCGCCACATCGGCAATGTGGACGCAATGGCCAGAGATGTACCGGCGCGCCACTTGAAACACTCGGGCTGCATCATCTCGATCAAACGGCGCAAATAGAAAGCCTGACAGCGATTTGCAGTTCTGCGCAGCAAGATCGCATCAGCCCTTCAAACAGGCGCACCGTCCAGCAGGATCAACGGTCTGCAAATTCACCGCCAAGAGCGGCGCTCCTCTGTTGACATGCCTTCAAGGCCTATCTAATTACCTCCGTTACCGGGCCCTTAGCTCAGCTGGATTAGAGCAGGGAACTTCTAATTCTCAGGTCGGGGGTTCGAGTCCTCCAGGGCTCGCCATTTTTCTGTTTTTCCGTAAGTGCTTACATGCTTGTGCCTTTGGCGTCGCACGCGTGTTTGAACACACTCCACAAAGCCAGCACCCGCCCTTTGTCACTCACGCAGACCTGTACAAGCAGGCTCACCAAGCCTGCTCTAGCAAGCGCACTGTTTCTGCAATGATCGGGCGGTTTATGTGACGTTCCAGCGTGACAAAACTGAGGCTCGCGGGCACCGAAACGGTCTCACAAATCACCAGACCGAATGTCTGCTTCTGGTGCAGAGCGATTGAGTCACGGCACAAACTCAACCCGATACCGGATCTCACCATCTCCAGCATTGACGCCTCCTGATCCACCTGCGCCACAACATTTTGGGTGCAGCCGTGCTCCTTGAACACACGTTGCAAAAGGCGATGATGCACCGACAGCTCCGGTGTGCCGATCCAAGGCAAGTTGGCAAGCTGTTTCCAGTCCGCATGTTCCGCCTGCGCCCCCCAGCCAGCTGGCGCAATGACCCGATAGTTGAAATCCGCGAGATGTACCGCGTGGATCGGGTTTTCGGTATCTGGAGTGGTGCTTGGAACATCACCGGGGCCGCTCAGATAAAACCCGGCGTCAATCTGTCCGCGGCTGAGCCACGAGAGGATATTTCCGCTCACTCCGTGCAGCAGATGCGTCTCGATGGCGGCATGCTCGCGCCGCAAGATCGCCAGCAAGCGTCCAAGGCGGATAAACTCGGGATCAACGATCGTGCCCAGTCGCAAGGTGCCACTGATCTGGCCGGACCGGCGCCGGGCGCTCCGGCGGAATTCGCTCATGGCCTCCAGCACATTCTCGGCCTTTGCCAGAATCGCTGCTCCATCGGGTGTGAGTTGCAGACCGGTTGTGGTGCGGGTGAAGAGGGTCAGACCGGTTTCCTCTGCAAGTCGCCTGATCTGATGGCTGATCGCTGGCTGGGTGAGATTGAGCACATCCGCCGCACGGGACACACTGCCCTCACGCGCCACGGTAACAAAGGCCAAGAGATTGTTAAGGTTCGAGAATCTGTCCATATAAAAATTTGTAATATAGCTCTGAGGTATTTGTCATTAGCTTCCCGCCGCTGAATGTCGAATACCTATGCATCAATTGCGTTTCGGGGAGGAAATGCAGATCAGTCTTTTGAACACAGCCCAATGGCGCGCTGTGTCAGGCGTTTCGCACTTCTCTCCCTCTGTAATCACGAACTGAGCGACCCGGTGGCAGAAGGATCAGACATGGCGGATCAAGCAAACGAATTTGACTACATCGTCGTCGGCGCGGGCTCTGCTGGCTGTTTACTGGCCAATCGCCTGAGCGCGGATCCTGCAAATCGTGTGCTTTTGCTGGAAGCGGGCAAGGCTGACACTTACCCGTGGATCCATATTCCTGTGGGCTATCTTTACTGCATCGGCAATCCCCGCGCTGATTGGCTCTACAAAACGCAGCCTGACAAAGGGCTGAACGGCCGCAGCCTGCTCTATCCGCGTGGCAAAACCCTGGGCGGCTGCTCCTCAATCAACGGCATGATCTACATGCGCGGACAAGCGCGCGACTATGACAACTGGGCTGCGTTGACCGGCGAAGCAGAATGGAACTGGGAAAATTCTCTGGAGTCCTTCAAATCGCATGAGGACCACTACAAACTGGATGATGGCGCTGACCCCAAAACCGGGGACAACAGCCGTTTCTCGGATATGCATGGCCACGGTGGCGAGTGGCGAATTGAGAAGCAGCGCCTGAACTGGGAGGTGCTGGACAGCTTTGCGGATGCCGCAGAGGAGACCGGCGTCCAGAAAACCGATGATTTCAACAGCGGCGACAATGCCGGCGTTGGCTATTTTGACGTCAATCAGCGCTCAGGCTGGCGCTGGAACACTTCCAAAGCCTTCCTGCGTCCCGCCAAAGCGCGCCCCAATCTGACAATCTGGACCGAAGCGCAGGCGGAAAAGCTGCTGTTTGATAAAGAAGGCGACCTGCGTTGTTCTGGGGTGCGTGTGAACCGCGCCGGTCAATCCGTTGAGGCCTTCGCGCGCAAAGAGGTTGTGCTGTCTGCTGGCGCGATCAACTCTCCGCAAATCCTTCAACTGTCGGGCATTGGTCCTGCGGACCTTCTGAAAAAGCACGGCATCGATGTGGTGATGGACCAGCCCTATGTTGGGGAAAACCTGCAGGATCACCTCCAGATCCGTGCGGTCTTTAAGGTGAAGGGCACCCAAACCCTGAACACCCTTGCCAACTCGCTGCTGGGCAAGGCCAAGATCGGGCTTGAGTATGTGTTCAAACGGTCCGGTCCCATGAGCATGTCACCGAGCCAACTGGGGGCTTTCACCCGCTCTGATCCGGGCCGCACGCATGCCAATCTGGAATACCACGTACAGCCGTTGAGCCTTGAGGCCTTTGGTGAGGATCTGCATGACTTCCCGGCCATGACCGTGAGTGTTTGCAACCTCAACCCCACCAGTCGTGGCCATGTGCGCATTGCCTCCGGCAACTTCCGTGACGCGCCAGAGATCACACCAAATTATCTGGATACCGAAGACGATCGCAAAGTGGCGGCCGACAGCCTGCGTCAGGTGCGCGAGATCATGGCGCAGCCTGCGATGCGCAAATATGCGCCAGAAGAGTTTAAGCCGGGCACACAGTACCAAAGTGATGAAGAGCTGGCGCGCCTTGCCGGAGACATCGCAAGCACCATCTTCCACCCCGTTGGCACCGTAAAGATGGGCAGCGATGATGATGCCACCGCCGTCTTGGATCCGCATCTGCGCATGCGCGGGGTGAGCGGCTTGCGGGTGGTGGATGCTTCGATAATGCCGGAAATCACCAGCGGCAACACCAACTCTCCTACCATCATGATTGCCGAGAAAGCCGCTGGCTGGATCCTGAACGGTCAATAACCGCGCAACTCAAATTCCTGAACGATCGGAGGACACATGCGTCATTCGTTTTCCAACCTGCCGTTGACCGGCGTGAAAGTCGTGGACTTCGGCCAGTATATCGCCGGCCCTGCCGTTGCGATGCTGCTCGGGGATTTGGGGGCAACGGTTGTGCACATCGACCCGCCCGAGGGCGCGATGTGGGACAGCCCGGCCAATGCCATGCTGAACCGCAATAAGGTCATCGTAAATCTCGATCTGAAAACGCCAGAAGGTCTTGAGCAGGCGCTTGCGCTATGTGCGGAGGCCGACATTCTTATCGAGAATTTCCGCCCGGGAAAACTGGCCAAACTGGGCATCGATTTTGCCGCCATGCGCAATGACCGTCCAGAGTTGATCACCCTCAGCATTCCGGGTTTCGCCTCTGACGACGAAGAACGCCGCGAGCTGCGCGCTTTTGAGAGCATCGTGGCCGCAAGTTCCGGTGTCTTCACCGACATGGGTCTGAACCGCGTGCTCATGGGTCTCAACCCGTCCTTCTCCCCATTGCCGCTATCTTCTGCCTATGCTTCCCAGATTGCCGCTTCGGCCACCGTGCTGGCGCTGCAAGCGCGGCAATTGACCGGGCAGGGGGACGCCATCGAGGTGCCTCTGGCTGCCGCGGTGATGGAGGGGCTTTGCTATAATTCCATCCACGTTGCGGACATGCCCCAGCGCTATCTGACCCAGCGCGAAGTAGAGATCGAGCGCCGCCGGATCGAAGGCCTGCCGATGAACGTAAGCTACGAGGATCTGCAGGAGCTTTTGGACCCGTTCTTCCGCAGCTACATGTGCAAAGACGGCCGGATGTTCTATGTGGTCTGCCCCAGCCACAAAAACCACGCGCGCCGCTGCCTGGAAGTGCTGGGGATTTACGACGAACTGGTCGAAGAGGGCCTGACCTCCGAAGAAGACACCTACAAGCCGTGGTCGGAGTGGGAACACAACACCTCGCTGGGCGTTTACCCCATGCCAAAGGACTGGGCCGATAAGATCGCTGCGCGCATGAAGGAGGTGTTTATGACCCGCACCTCCCATGAGTGGAAGAAGATGTTTGGCCGCGGCATGATCCCGGGCGCGCCGCAAAGGTGGCTCCAGGAGTGGATTCACGACGAATATGCCGAGACCTCCGGGCTGATGATCGACGTTTGGGATCCGGTCTACGGTGACATGACACAACCCGGGCCAGTGGTGTGGCTTGAGGAAAGCGGCGAAGAGGCGCTGAAGCCGGAACCGCGTCGCTGGGCCGGATTTGACGAAGCTCTGAAAATTCTCAAAAAGCACCGCACAGAATTGCCGGAGCCCGCTCAAACGGAAAGCCGCGAAGGCTGGCTGTCTGGCGTACGCGTCCTCGATCTATGCAACGTGATTGCCGGGCCTCACTCTGCCAGCTATCTGGCGCGCTTTGGCGCTGAGGTGATCAAACTGGATCCGGCAGAGCCGATGTATGATAGCTGGAACACCGTGATCTACGGCATGTCGCAGATGCGCGGCAAAAGCTCCATTCTGGCAGATATCACCTCGCGCCATGGCCGTCAGGTCTTTGAAGATCTGGTGAAAACCGTTGACGTGATTGTCTGGAATGCGCCGGACAATCAGATCCGTAAAATGGGGCTTGATGCCGACAATCTGCGCAAGCTCAATCCGGATGCGATCTTCTGTAAACTGGATTGTTTCAGCGGCGTCCGGCGGGGCACGCGGACCGACTATATCGGCTATGACGATCTGGTGCAGGCTGCGACCGGCATCATGCTGCGCTTTGGGGGGGCCATGGATCGCCCCGAAGAGCACGCCCATGTTGGCACCATCGATGTCATGTGCGGGTTTGGTGGAGCGTTGAGTGTCGCTGCGGCGCTCTATCAAAAGCATCGCTTCGGTCGCATTGGCCGGGGCCGCACCTCTCTGACGGCCAACAGTGGCCTGCTGCAGGCGCCTTTTGCCTTTGACTTTAAGGGGCGCGGTTTGTTCGACGAGCCTTCCGGCCCTGAGGCCAACGGATATGACGCTCTGACCCGCTTCTACTATACCGCCTCCGGCCGCTACATTCTGCTGAGCGCCTATGAGAGCGATTTACCACGTTTTGCACAGGTTGAAGGGTTGGAAGAGTTGCCAAACTTGCCCGAAGAAGAGCGCGCGGCCTATCTCTCTCAGGCATTCCAACTGCAGCCCGCCTCCGAGTGGGTGGCCCGTTTGCGTGCAGCAGATATTGCGGCCACGATCTGTGAAAACCTCGAAGCCCTGCGCGCGCTGAACACGCGTGAAAGCGACGGTCTGCCAGGGATTGACAAAGGCAGCTATTCTTTCTCGGTCTACCCCGATCATCCAAGCGGCCGCGAGGTGACACAACTTGATCCCTACGCCGTGCGTCCAGCGCAAAGCAAGGTCTATGCCCTTGAGCCCGCTGAGAAGTTCGGCACTTCCACGCGCGCGATTCTGCGCGACCTTGGCTATGCGGAGAAAGCCATTGAACAGATGATCGCCAGCGGCGATATCAGCACATCATGGGCTGACGAATATCTTCCAAGTTAATCCAACACACCGCTCCTGCTCGAAGGGGCGGTTTTTTGTGAGCGCGCCGCCATTTGGCTGAGCACTCCGAAACCGGAACATGTGAATTCTTGCGCCAAAAGGAGGAGTTATGGCCAAAGAACCCCCAATGATGGATCTGTCGATCCCAACGGCTGAAACGGGCTTTTATGCCGGCTTCAGCAAAACCGTAGCGATATCTTCCAAAATCCTGGTCAGTGCGCTGATCGTTTGGGCGATTTCTGTACCTGAAAACGCCGCCGCTGTTCTGGGCGCGATGAACGGCTTTCTTCTGAAGAATTTTGCTAGCTGGTACATCTATGCTGCGGCTTTCTTCACCATTGTTTGTGCGGCGCTGGCAGTGGTTCCCGCCACAGGCAGGCTGCAGCTTGGTCAGGCCGGGGATACACCTGAGTTCTCCAACTTCTCCTGGTTCTCAATGATGTTTGGTGCCGGGATCGGTATCGGGATGCTGACCTTTGCCACCGCAGAGCCGATGTATCACTTCGCGAACAATCCCAGCGTGATTATGGGGGAAACCACGGCATCCGGCGCGGACAACGTGACCTCTGCCTATGTTTGGTCGTTCATGCACTGGGGCTTTGTCGCATGGGCGTGTTATGCGTTGGTGGGGTTGTCGCTTGCTTACTTCTCCTATCGCCGCAACCTGCCACTGACCATTCGTTCCGGCCTGGCGCCGCTGTTTGGGGAACGTCTGTCAGGTGGCATCGGCCATGTTGTTGACGTTGTTGCTGTTGTGGCGACCATTCTTGGTGTGGCACAAACGCTTGGCTTTGGTGTGGAGCAATTCGTTTCGGGCCTGACCCGTATCGGTCTGGGCGACTGGCTGGTCAATGAGGCGGGCAAGCCGTCGACCGCTGGGATTGTCGTCTCGCTGGCTGTCATCATGGGCGCATCAACCCTGTCCGCGCTGTCAGGCGTTGGCAAAGGCATCAAATGGCTGTCGAACCTGAACATGGGTCTTAGCTTCTTCCTGCTGGCCTTCTTCCTGCTCTTCGGTTCGACCTTCTTCGGTCTCAGCGCTCTGGTGAACGGCTTTTTTGCTTATGTGACCCAACTGCCGGCCCTTCTGTTCACTGTCTGGAGCCCGGATGGCACCGAGACGGGTGACGCACTGGCAGGCTGGCAGGGTGGCTGGTCAGTGTTCTACTGGGCTTGGTGGATCGCATTTGCCCCCTTTGTTGGTGTGTTCCTGGCGCGTATCTCGCGTGGCCGCAGCCTGCGTGAGTACATCGTTGGTGCCATTCTGGTGCCTTCGTTGATGTGCTTCATCTGGTTCACTGTTGTTGGCGGCACCGCTATCGACCTGACGCTGAACGGTGGCGTGGGCGATGCAATCTCGGGCGCAGGTCAGTCAAACCAGCTGTTCGTGATGCTGGATCTGCTGCTGTCCCCGGCATTGGGTTGGATCATGGCTGTTATCGTTGTTGTTCTGCTGCTGACCTATCTGGTCACCACGGCAGACTCTGCGGTTCTGATCGTGAACACCATCAACGCAGCCGGTGACGAAAGCCCCCGTGGCCGTCCGCACATCATCTTCTGGGGTCTGGCACTTAGCTTTGTTGTCGGCGGCCTGCTGATGGTTGGTGGCCTTGGCGCTATTCAAACCGCCATGGTGATCGGCGCGCTGCCTTTCAGTTTCGTGATGGTTCTGATGGGCTTGGCTCTGATCAAAGCGGTTATCCGTGACGGCGTGCGCGAAAAGAATGGCGTTCAATCCGTACACCAGTAACTGAAACTATCGGTCGAGGGCGGTCATCTGCCCTCGGCAACATCTTTGCAATGCGATGGGCAGTTCCGTCTGACGCATTAAAAAAGCCGCCCAGAAATGGGCGGCTTTCTTGTTTTTCACGGCGTGGCGACCTTAGCCGATGATCGCGTTCAGTGTCGCGCTTGGGCGCATCACTTTCGCTTTCAGCTCCACAGACGGACGGTAGTAGCCGCCGATGTCTGCTGCTGGGCCTTGCGCCGCTGCGAACTCCGCCAGAATGGCCTCTTCGCCTTCTGCCAGCGCTTTGGCCACACCTGCGAACTCTGCCGCCAGATCGGCGTCGTCAGACTGTGCCGCCAAGGCTTCGGCCCAGTAGCGGGCAAACCAGTAGTGGCTGTCGCGGTTGTCAGGCTGACCGACTTTGCGGGAAGGCGAGCGGTTGTCGTCCAGAATGCCCTGAGTTGCGGCTTCTGCGGCCACACCCAGAACACCGGCTTTGGCGTTGCCTTTGACGTCCGCGAGGAAGTTCAGGCTTTCACCAAGGGCACAGAACTCACCCATGGAGTCCCAACGCAGGTGGTTTTCCTCAACCAGCTGCTGCACGTGCTTTGGTGCGGAACCACCCGCGCCGGTTTCAAACAGACCGCCGCCCTGCATCAGCTTCACGATGGAGAGCATTTTGGCGGAGGTGCCAAGCTCAAGGATCGGGAAGAGGTCGGTCAGGTAGTCACGCAGCACGTTGCCAGTGATGGCGATGCTGTCGTTGCCTGCGGTGATGGTTTTCAGGGACTGTGCGGTGGCTTCGCGTGGCGCGAGGATCTGGAACAGGTCCGCTTTGCCCGCCGCTTCCAGCGCAGGGGTCACGTATTTGATCAGCTCTGCGTCGTGGGCGCGGTTTGCGTCCAGCCAGAAGATCGCCTCGGAACCGGTCAGGCGCTGACGGTCCAGTGCCAGCTCAATCCAGTTCTCAATCGGCGCTTTCTTCACGGTGCAGGAGCGCCAGATGTCACCCGCTTCAACGTCGTGGCTGTGCAGGGTGTCCCCATTGGCGAGAACAACACGGATGGTGCCCTCAGCAGGCGCTTCAAAGGTGGTTGGGTGGGAGCCGTACTCTTCCGCCTTCTGTGCCATCAGGCCAACGTTCGCGACGGAGCCTGCGGTGGTCACATCCAGCTCGCCGTTGGCTTTGAAGAAGTTCACGGTCTCATCGTAAACGGAGGCGTAGCAGCGATCCGGGATCACACAGTTGGTGTCACCCTTGTTGCCAGCCTCATCCCAGCCTTTGCCGCCTGCGCGGATCACGGCAGGCATGGAGGCGTCGATGATCACATCGGACGGCACGTGCAGGTTGGTGATGCCCTTATCGCTGTCCACCATATACATGGAAGGACGTTCCAGCGCAGCGATCTCGGCTTTTATCGCCTCGGCATTGTCCAGCGTGTCGATGGCTGCCAGAACCGCACCCAGACCGGAGTTCGGGGAGCCGCCCGCTGCTGCGATGGCGTCGCCATGCGCATCCCAAACCGGGCCAAGCCATGCTTTGACCGCGTGGCCGAAGATGATTGGGTCAGAGACCTTCATCATGGTGGCTTTCATGTGCAGGGAGAACATGGTGCCGTCGGCTTTAGTGTCCTCAATCGCGTCAGCAAGGAACGCACCCAGTGCTTTGGCGGACATAAAGGTCGCGTCAGCCACGGTGCCTTCTTCCAGCGGCCAGCCGTCTTTCAGAACGGTCACTGCGCCGTCTTTGGCGACAAATTCGATTTTCGCGTCACCGGCCTGATCGGCAGAAATGGTCGCGGAAACTTCGTTTGCGTAGAAGTCGTTGCCCGGCATGGAGGAGACTTTGGTTTTGCTGTCAGACGCCCAGGCACCCATGGAGTGCGGGTTGTTCTGTGCAAAGTTCTTCACCGCGCGCGCGGAGCGGCGGTCGGAGTTACCTTCGCGCAGCACAGGGTTCACAGCGGAGCCTTTGATGCCGTCATAACGCGCGCGGATGGCTTTTTCTTCGTCAGACTGCGGATCTTCCGGGTAGGCTGGGATGTCGTAGCCCTGCCCTTGCAGCTCTTCGATGGCCGCAACCAGCTGTGGCACGGAGGCGGAGATGTTTGGCAGCTTGATGACGTTGGCATCAGGTGTCTTCACCAGCTCGCCAAGCGCGGCCAGATCGTCAGACTGGCGCTGATCGTCGGTCAGGTTTTCCGGGAAGGTTGCGATGATGCGGCCGGCCAGCGAAATGTCCGGTGTGCCCACGGTGATGCCAGCGGCAGACACGAACTTGCGGATGATCGGCAGGAAGGAGGCAGATGCCAGCTCCGGCGCTTCGTCTACAATTGTATACAGAATGTCTGGTGTCTTGTTATCAGCCATATTTATCACAACCTTTTTTAAGTCAGGGGTGTCTCTAGATTTGCGGGTTCTGGGCAGAATGCCCGAAGTAATCCGTGTGGTCCTTCCGCCGTCGAGTGCTTTTGGCGGCAGCTAAAAGCCCGCACGACGGCATCGTGCGGGCTCCGTATAGGCCGCATGCGGCCAAAGATCAATTCCGCGATCTCTCTCAGGCGGAGGCTTTTTGCCGCGCAGCCTGCATATGGACGTTGAGCACCTCAATTTGTGTCTCCGAGAGCCGCAGGCCCAGCTTTGAGCGTCGCCAGACCACATCTTCGGCTGCCCGCGCATATTCCTTTTCCATCAGCCAGCGCACTTCGGCCTCTGTCAGGGTTGCGCCAAAATCGACCCCCAGATCCGCCGCCTCTTTGGCGTCGCCCAGAAGGGACTCGGCCTCGGTGCCATAGGCGCGGATCAGGCGCTTGGCCCAAGCTGGTGTCAGGAACGGATAGCGGCTTTGCAGCGCGGCAATCTTGCCGTCAACCTCATGCACCTGAAAATCGCCGCCGGGCATGGCGACGCCCGCTGTCCACGGGGCGGTGGCTTCGGGGAAGAACGGCACAATCTTGGCCATCGCCGCTTCAGCCAGCTTGCGATAGGTGGTGATCTTGCCGCCAAACACATTGAGCACCGGCGCGCCGTTGTCATCCAGCTTCAGCACATAGTCGCGGGTCGCCGCGGTCGCGGAGGTGGCGCCATCATCATAAAGCGGGCGCACACCGGAATAGCGCCAGACAATGTCTTCCATCGTCACCGGCTTTTCAAAGTAGTTTGAGGCAAAATCACACAGATACTGCGCTTCTTCATCGGTGCAGGTCGGGGCTTCATCGGCGTTGGTGTGCTCCTGATCGGTGGTCCCGATCAGCGTGAAATCTTCCTGATAAGGAATGGCAAAGATGATGCGGCCATCCTCGCCCTGGAAGAAATAGCAGCGGTCATGATCAAACAGGCGCTTGGTCACAATGTGCGAGCCGCGCACCAGACGCACGCCCGCAGAAGAGTTCTGTTTCAGCACACCTTGAATGACATCAGCTACCCACGGGCCGCCCGCATTCACCAGCGCCTTGGCACGGGCCGTGCGGCGGGCGCCGGTCTCCACATCTTCCATCTCGATCTGCCACACACCATCGGTGCGCGCGGCAGAGAGCACTTTCGTGCGGGTATGGATCGTTGCGCCGCGTGCTTCGGCATCTCGCGCGTTCAGAACCACCAGACGGCTGTCCTCGACCCAGCAATCGGAATATTCAAACGCCTTGGCAAATTTGCCTTTCAGCGGCTTGCCCGCTTCGTCCGACTTCAGATCCACGGTGCGCGTGCCGGGCAGGATTTTGCGGCCCCCAAGGTTGTCATACATAAAGAGGCCCAAACGGATCAGCCAGCTGGGGCGGCGGCCCTTCATCCACGGCATGACCAGCGACAGAATGCGCGATGTCGGTGTGTCGTTGTCAAACCGCATGTCCTTATGCATCGGCAGCACAAAGCGCATCGGCCAGCTGATATGCGGCATGGCGCGCAGCAGGGTTTCCCGCTCAATCAGCGCCTCACGCACCAGACGCACCTCAAAATACTCCAGATAGCGCAGCCCGCCGTGAAACAGTTTGGTGGAGGCCGAGGAGGTCGCCCAGGCCAGATCGTTCATTTCTGCCAGTTCGACCGAGAGGCCGCGGCCCACCGCATCCCGCGCGATGCCGCATCCGTTGATGCCGCCCCCGATCACAAAGAGATCTACGGTGCTGTCTGCCTGCGCTGTCATGGGATTCCCTTTCGCGGAACGCTTACGAACATTTTCGCGCATCTTCGAACATTTTCGCGTCTGAGAGTCAAGAAAAACCACCCCCGCAGCGCAGGTTTTCATTGTAAATTCACAAAAACCCTGCCACGGCTGAAATCGCAAAACGAAGATAACCGAACATGCACAGCAGTTTCCGAGACCGTGAAATCCTCGAAATCGCCCGCACAGAGGGCAAAGTGACCGTCGAAGGGCTGGCCGCGCATTTTGATGTGACGGTGCAGACCATCCGCCGCGATCTCACCCAGCTGGCCAACGCCGGGCGGTTGGAGCGCGTGCATGGCGGCGCGGTTTTGCCCTCAGGCGTGCGCAACATCGCCTATGAAGAGCGCAGCCGCGTGAATGCAGAGGCCAAAGTCGCCATGGCACAGGCCTGCGCGGCGGAAATCCCCAATGGCTCAGCACTCTTTATCAATATTGGCACCAGCACCGAGGCGCTCGCCCGCGCGCTTCTGGGTCATGACGGCTTGCTGGTGGTCACCAACAACCTCAATGTGGCGCAAATTCTCTCCGGCAACGAACGCTGTGACGTCTTGCTGACCGGCGGCAAACCTCGCCCCGAAGATGGCGGGCTTGTTGGCCCCATCGCAGAGCGTATGGTGCGTGATTTTGCCTTTGATTACGCCATTCTGGGCTGCTCCGCGATCTCCGCGGACGGCGCAGCTTATGACTTTGCCATGGATGAAATCGCGGTGTCACAGGCCGCGCATCTCGGCGCACGCGAGACCTGGCTTTTGGCCGATCACAGTAAATTCCAGCGCAACGCCCCCGCGCGGATCTTGGATTTTGTCGAAGTAGACCGCCTGTTCACCGACGCGCTCCCCGAGGCGCTACAGATCATCTGCGCAGAGAAAACCATCCGCGTGCAGGAAAGCGGTTAGGCTGGCAGACAGGAGGGTCTGGCGAAGGGGCGCGAGAGGCCATCAGACCCGCTTGGCATTCGGTCTGCGCGGGCCAATGTAACACGATCACATTTTCTGCAGACAGGTGCCCCGTGACCGAGCTCACCATTGATCCTCAGCGTTTGAAATCCGTGCGCAAGGCGCGCAAGCTCGGGCGCCCCAAGCTTGCCAAACTTACCAGCCTCACAGAGCGTCAATTGACCAAGCTTGAAACCGCCTCCAAAGGTGCGGCTCTGCCAGAGACGACGGTCATCCGCATCGCCGGCGCGCTTGGCATTCCTGCGCTCGCGCTCACCGGTGAGTTGCCGTTGATTGAGGATGATCTGCAGCCGGCAGCCAAAACCTCATCCTGCAGCTGCTGCAGCTAAATGTGTCTCGGGCCGCGCCTGCCAGCGGCCCTAAACCGGCACCTGCAGCCCGGCTTTGACGCGGTCAATCACCACATTGCTGTGAAACCTGCGAATGTTCGGGTTGTCGTTGAACACCCGGCGGCTGAACTCTTCATAGGCCGTCATGTCCGGCGCGGTGACGACAAGAATAAAATCCGCCTGCCCGGTGACGTAGTAACATTGCTGCACATCATCCAGCTGCAGCATCGAGCGGCGGAACTCATCCAAAAGGTCGGTGCGTTCCCGTTCCATTTCGACCTCCACAATGAAGGTCATGGGCCGCCCCACGGCCTTGGCGGACACCACCGAAATATCCGCTTCAATCACGCCAATCTCCCGCAGCCGCGTGACCCGCCGCTGCACGGCGGAGCGTGAGACCCCCGCGATCTCTCCCAGCTCATCTGCGGTCAGCCGGTTGTTCTTTTGCAGCGCGGTCAGCAGCCGCCGGTCAGTGTCATCCAATGTCATGGCCAACTTGGTCGCTCATTTTTGAAAATGAGAGCACATTGCCTCTCATATGCCAATTTGAGGGCAAGATGCCCAGATCTTCGCGCTACCCTCCGCTCTGCACCTCTCTTCTGTCAACCCAAAGCAATCATTGCCATTCCCGCCTGCGGCACCCAATCTGGCCGATGAACTGGCCACAATCGGAACCACCCCATGCGCTTCACTCATGAGCACCACCACCACGTTGTCTTTGGCGACTGCGATCCGGCTGGCATCGTCTACTACCCCAATATCTACCGGTGGATGGACGGCACCTTTCAGCGGTTTCTACAAGCCTACGGCGGTCACGCGCAGGTCTGCGCGCACCTCGGGGCAAAGGGTCTTGGCCTCATGGAAACCCAAGCCAAATACCGCCGCCCGCTCAGGGATGGCGATCTGCTGACCATCCGCATGGAAATCACCGATTGGGCCGCCAAATCTTACCGTCTGTCCCATCTCGGATATATCGGGGAGGATCTCGCCTTTGAGGGCACCGAAGTGCGCGCGTTGTTTGAAATGCGCGATGGCCGGATGCGGGCAGGGGAGGTGGCACGTTTGAAATCCCTTTTGGAAAGTCCCCCAACCCCATGACCGATACCCTAGCCAACCCGTTTCGCAGCCAAGGCCTCCCGACCCGTCAATCTGATACGCTCCCCAGCCGGGATGCCGCAGCGGTGGCCAAGCTGCTCGCGCTTTGTCCGGCCCACGCCGAAACCCCGCTGCGCGATATGGCCGCTCTCGCGGCCACGCTTGGGGTGGCGCGCTTCCACATCAAAGACGAGCGCAGCCGTATGGGCCTTGGCTCCTTTAAAGCGCTCGGCGCAGCCTACGCCATCGCCCACGATGCGGCCCGCACAGCCCCGTCCGACTGGTCAAAAGCCCTGACGGGTCGCACCTATGTCACCGCTTCCGCAGGCAATCACGGCATGTCCGTTGCGGCGGGCGCGCGCATCTTCGGGGCCAAGGCGGTGATCTACCTCGCCCACACGGTCCCCGCCGCCTTTGGCGCCCGCCTTGAGGCACAGGGGGCAGAGGTCGCTTGGGCGGGTGACGACTATGAGGCCAGCATGGCCGCCGCCGAAGCCGCCGCAGAGGCCAACGGCTGGACGCTGCTCTCGGATAGCACATGGATGGGCAATGAGGCGTCGGGCTACCGCGTCATGGAAGGCTATCTGCAAATGGCCTCAGAAGCCGCCACGCAGATCCCCGCGCCGCCCACACATATCTTCCTTCAGGCCGGTGTTGGTGGCCTCGCCGCCGCCGTTGCTGCCTTTGCCCGCGCCACTTGGGGCGATGCGCCGCAGATCACCGTGGTGGAGCCCAAGGCCGCACCTGCGCTGATCGAATCCATCCGCGCAGGCCAGCTTGTGGACACCACCGGTCCGGTTTCCGATATGGGCCGTCTGGACTGCAAAACCGCTTCCATGGTGGCGCTCAATGGGCTGGCGGTGGATGCCGACACCTTCGTGACCATTTCTGAAGAAGAGGCCCGCGAGACAGTTGCGACCCTCACAGCCCACGGCATCGCCAGCACCCCCTCCGGTGTGGCCGGTGTTGCTGCCGCGCTGCTCAAGCGCCCGCAGCTCGGCCCGGACGCCCGCATCCTCACCATCGTCAGCGAAGGGCCGGAAGATGTCTGAGCCGATGCTAACCCGAGGCTTCCCCCCCGCAGAATTCCAAACCCGCATCACCCGGCTTCAAACAGCCATGGCCCGCGCAGGCCAATCCGCCCTGCTGCTCACCTCTGCCGTCGACATCTTCTACACCACGGGTTTTCTCACCCGTTTCTGGGAAAGCCCCGCCCGCCCGTGGTTTGTCCTTATCCCCTCAACAGGCATCCCCATCGCCGTGATACCCGCCATCGGCGCAGACCTCATGGGCAAGACATGGATCACCGACATCCGCACATGGGACGCCCCCTTTCCGGGCGACGACGGCCTCAGCTTGCTCAGCGACACCCTTGCTCAAATTGTCCCTGAAACCGGCACCATCGGTCTGCCCATGGGCCTTGAAACCCAGCTGCGCATGCCGCTGGCCGATTACACCCAGCTCAGGCAAACCCTCGCGCCGCGTCGCTTTGTCGACGCCACAGACACCGTCCAACGCACCCGCGAAATCAAATCCGAGGCCGAGATCGCCAAAATCCGCGCCACCTGCGCGGTGGCCGATCGCAGCTTTGCCCGTATCGCGGAATACGCCGCTGAAGGCCGCACCCACGCGCAGGTCTTCCGTGATTTTCAGCGAGTGCTGCTGGAGGAAGGTGCCGATTGGGTCAGCTACACCGCTGGCGGCGCAGGGCAGGGCGGCTACGGCGATGTCATCTCCCCCGCTGGCGATCAGCACCTCACCGCAGGCGACATCCTCATGCTCGACACTGGCGCAGTGCTGGATGGCTACTTCTGCGATTTTGACCGCAACTTCGCCATCATCCGCGCCGATGACGCCGCCAAACGTGCCTACGATGCGCTCTACCAGGCCACCGACCACGTGCTCTCCAGCCTGCGTCCCGGTAACCGCGCCTGTGACGTGCACGCCATGTTTGTCGACAGCCTCACCGCGCAGGGTGCCACCCCCGGCGGCGGGCGGCTCGGCCATGGCCTTGGCATCACGCTCACCGAATGGCCCAGCTTCACCCCACATGACACCACAGAGCTGCGCGCTGGCATGGTGCTCACGCTGGAACCGGGCGTGGAAATCGCTCCGGGCCTCTATCAAGTGCACGAAGAAAACATCGTCCTGCGCGAGCATGGCTGCGCGCTCCTTTCCACCCGCGCCCCCGCCGCCCTCCCGATCCTGAGGTAACCCTATGGACACCGTCCCCTTCACGCTCGGCACACCCGCCTCTGGTCACCACACATTGGGCCTCATCGTGCTCAAATTTGACGAAACGCTGGAACAGGATTTTCGCCGCCTCTTCCCCTCCCGCGACCTCGCGCTTTACACCAGCCGTGTGCCGTCCGGTGCCGAAGTCACCACCGACACGTTGCAGGAAATGTCCGAAACCCTGCCTGCCAGCGCCGCGCTCTTTCCGCCTGCCGCCCGCTTTGATGCGGTCGGCTACGGCTGCACCTCCGGCACCACCATGATCGGGGCCGCCAAAGTCGCTGGGCTGGTGCAACAGGGCGTAAACACCCCCGCGGTGACCGACCCGCTCACCGCCGCCATCGCCGCCTGCCGCGCGCTCAACATCACGCGCCTCGGCATGGTCACGCCCTATGTGGCCGAGGTCTCCCTCCCCGTGCAGCGCGCCTTTGAGGCCGCAGGCATTTCGGTCCCAGCGCTTGTGTCTTTTGGCGAGGCAGGGGAGGAAAACGTCGCCCGCATCACCGCAGACTCTGTCAAATCCGCCGCCCTCAAGGTGGGGCAACAGGCGGTTGATGCCGTCTTTCTCAGCTGTACCAACCTGCAGACGCTGGATGTGATCGCCGATCTGGAAGCCACCCTCAGCAAACCGGTGTTCAGCTCCAACACCGCACTCGCCTGGCATATGGTGCAGCTCTCCGGCGCGCCGCTTTCGCCGGAGGCACCGGGGCAGCTCTTTGCCCATAGATCAGCCAAAAACGCCACAAATGTCGCTCCTTGACCTGATCTGCCGATACCCCCCGCACAGGCTGGGGGCAATCAATATGCGGGAGAGATCATGAAAATCGGCTTCATCGGATTGGGCAATGTGGGCGGCAAACTCAGCGGCAGCCTGCTCAGAAACGGCAAAGAGCTTTATGTCCATGATCTGAACGTCGATCTGGTGGCGAACAAACTGGCCGACGGAGCCAAAGCGGTCTCTGGCCCGGCAGAGCTGATGCGCCTTTGTGATGTGGTCATAACCTGCCTGCCGTCCCCCGCCGCCTCAGATGCGGTGATGCAGGAGATGCTGCCGGAGGTGCGTCCCGGCAAAATCTGGATGGAAATGTCCACCACCGATGAAGCCGAGGCCAAGCGCCTTGGCGCGCTGGTCATCGCCGCAGGCGGCGCGGCGGTGGATTGCCCGGTGTCGGGCGGCTGCCACCGCGCGGATACCGGCAATATCTCCATCTTTGCAGGCTGTGACCGCGCCACATTTGAGCGCATCCTGCCACTGCTGACCACCATGGGGCGGCGTGTGTTGCACACCGGCGATCTCGGCTCGGCCTCAGTGCTCAAAGTGGTCACCAACTATCTCGCCACCGCGCATCTCGTGGCCAGTGCCGAGGCGCTCACCACCTGCGCCGCCGCAGGCATGGATCTCAACACCGCCTATGAGGCGATCAAGATCAGCTCCGGTAATTCCTTCAGCCATGAAACCGAAAGTCAGGTCATCCTCAACGGCTCGCGTGACATCTCGTTCACAATGGATCTGGTTAAAAAAGACATCGGCCTGTTTCAGGATGTGGCCGACCGCGCCGGCGTGCCGCTGGAGCTCAACCCGCTGATGATCTCGATGTTTGACGACGCCATCGCGCGCTTTGGGGCCAGAGAGTTCAGTCCCAACATCATCAAGCGGTTGGAGGAGGCCACCGGGCTTTCCGTGTTGGCCCCCGGCTTTCCGCCTGAGATGGTGGATGATGAGCCCGAAGAGCCCGGCTATGAGGTCGTGCCGCAGGGGCGCGGCTGAGACTGGCCGGTTGGGGCGTGCGCGCGGTTGGTTAGACGGTTGACGCCCATGCCCCGTCAACGTGAGAGGCTTCCTGATCACCCGGCCATGGCGGCATGGTGATGCATATGAATGTCAGCGGCACCTCGCCGGTGCACCGGTACTGAAACGCGGTTCCCACCGGAATATCAATCGACACACCGGGCGCGAGGGAGGTCACTCTTTCTTCGCGCTCGTCACGCCGCCAGATCTCCCCCTCTCCTTCCAGAACATACCAGAACTCGCTGACGCTCCGATGAACGGTTGCCCTGTTGATCTGGCCCGGGGGAACGGTGCTGTGGATCATATTCCCCGTAGTGCCATCCATAATGAAACGAATGTCGGCACCGGCGGGCGATTTGGCATCTGGGGCATCGGGTAGCACGGTTTCTTTCATATGAGACCTCCTTGAGCATTTGGCACCAATAGCAAAATACGGGCGCAGCATCGCCCAGTCTTCTCATTCCCTCAATATCCCGGGGGTGAGCCGCGTCTCATAAACTGTCCCGTGGACAGTTTTAGCGGCGAACGGGCGGAGCCCCACGCAGCTTGCTGCGGTGGAGGGGCTGGCCCCTCAACCCCCTGCGATGTCGCCCGGTTAACCATTTTGGGCCCCGATTTTCGCACCTCCGCGATACAGCCGCGATACAGACGCAATACCGACGTTCAAAACAGGCGATTTTCGCCGTTAACCTTTGGGCGTTCAGGCCTTTGGATGGGTGGCGTTATAGACTTCCATAAGACGTGCCGCATCGACCTGCGTATAGGTCTGCGTGGTCGCAAGAGAGGCATGCCCCAGCAGCTCCTGAATGGCGCGCAAATCACCTCCGGCGCTCAAGAGATGGGTGGCAAAACTGTGCCGCATCGCATGGGGGGTGGCGGTCGCGGGCAGGCCCAGCTGTTGCCGTGTCTTCTGCATGGCCATCTGCACAATCCGCGCACTCAACGGGCCGCCACGCACGCCGCGAAACAACGGCGTATCCCGGCTAAGATCATGCGGGCAAAGGGAAATATAATGGTCAACCGACACCCGCGCCGCGTCCAATACGGGCACGATCCGCTCTTTGCCGCCTTTGCCGAGAATGCGCAATGTGCTGGGCAGAGGGGCATCTGCGCCGGTAAGGCTCAGCGCCTCAGAAATCCGCAGGCCACAGCCGTAAAGCAGGGTGATCACAGCGGTGTCCCGAGCGCCGACCCAATCGTCTTTGGACTGTAACTCAACGGTTTCAAGCACTTGCTTGGCCGCATCCTCAGACAGCGGACGCGGCAGCTTGGCATTGAATTTGGGTGCGCGCGTCGCCAGAACCGCGGTTGGATCACAGCCTTCCCGCTCCGCAAGCCAGCGGAAAAAGCTCTTTACTGCCGAGAGCTTACGCGCCAGCGAGCGCGGCGCAATTCCGGTTTTTCGCGCGTTCGCCATCCAGCTGCGCATGTCCTGCACCGTCACCTGCATCAACGGCGCAAGCCCCTGAGGCGCGCCCTTGTGCAGGGTCAGAAAGCTCATGAATTCAATAAGATCGCGCTCATAGGCGGCGATGGTGTTGTTTGAGGCCGCCTCCAATGCGGCCTTATGGGCCAGAAAGCGCGTGATCGCGTCAGACGCTGCGGCGCTGATCACGCCAGCCAGCGGCGCATGGCGCGCTCAAAAACACCGGCAAAAAACGCCAGCAAATCAGTGCCTTGCTGTGGGGTGAATTGGTGCGGATCCTCCGCGCCCATTACCAGCAGTCCCGGCAGGCGGCCCTTGCCAAAATCCAGTTTCAGACAGGCTTCCGAGCGGATCCAGTCACTGTCTTCGCCATAGACCTCCGTGCGCACGCCCTGCACCTGGCGCAACGTGACCTGTCGTTGTGGTATGTTGCGCCCGCCAGTCAGGTAGTCCTCGACAAACCCCGGAGCCGCTGTTGACAGCACATCACCAAGCCGCGCCAGAGCATTGTCGCCTTCGGTTTCCTGCTCGGTTTCCAGCACCAGCCGGATCGCGTCCACACGCAGAATATCGGCCACTTCGCCGCCAAGATCATGGAGGAACCTTTCAAATTCCACCGGATCCAGCATCCGCAGGATCGCACGATGCACCTGATTGGTGCCCGCCAGATTGTCATAAGCCGCTGCAATCACGCTGCGGTGGGTGTCCTCCAGCCGGTCCAGACGCGCCTCAAGACGTTCCATGGCAATGCCACGCAGGTCGACAATATTGCCGCCCATGGTCTTTTCATTTGCCGCGATCAACGCGCGCATCAGATCGCGATCTTCAAGGATCACATCCGGCTGCGAGATGATTTTCTCACGCAACCCGTCTTCAATCTTAGGAGTGCTGCTCATATCGGTGCCATTTACGGTCGTTGCCCAGAGTCTACCAGAGCGTTCTGCCAAATGCCGCAACTTTTTGCGCCAATCCGCCGAACGGATGTCATTGGCGCAAAAATGTTTCGAGCGGCACCTTAGCGGGGCATGAGGCTCTACAAGGTCTTAGCCTGCTCCCGCAGTGCAAACTTCTGGATTTTGCCGGTCGAGGTCTTTGGCAATTCGCCAAACACAACTTTCTTTGGTGTCTTAAAGCCCGCCAGATGCTCACGGGCAAAGGAGATCACCTCCGCTTCTTCCGCATCCGCACCTTCCAACAGCTCGACAAAGGCACAGGGCACCTCTCCCCACTTCTCATCAGGCTTGGCCACCACAGCCGCCAAGCTGACCGAAGGATGGTGCATCAGCGTCGCCTCCACTTCGACAGAGCTGATGTTTTCACCGCCGGAAATGATGATGTCCTTGGCGCGATCCGTGATCTGGATATAGCTGTCGGGGTGCTGCACTGCGATATCGCCAGAGTGGAAATACCCACCGGCAAAGGCCTCTCGGGTCGCCTCCGGGTTCTTCAGATAGCCTTTCATAACGGCGTTGCCACGGATCATGATTTCGCCATCCGAGACGCTATCCATCTCAATCTGTTCCAGTTTTTCGTTGGTGACAGTCACCTCTTCGATGAAGGGCATCGTCACACCCTGTCGTGCTTTGATCGCAGCACGCTCTGCTGTGTCCAACCCGTCCCAACGGGTGTCGTCCCACAGGCATTCGGTGACAGGGCCGTAGACTTCCGTCAGCCCATAGATCTGGGTCACGTTGAAGCCCATGGGTTCGAACTTGGCCAATATGGCAGGGGCAGGTGGCGCACCTGCTGTGAAGACTTCGACCACATGATCAAAGCTGCGGCGCTCTTCCTCCGGGGCGTTCACCATCATATTGAGGACAATCGGCGCGCCTCCCATGTGGGTCACGCCTTCATCGGCGATGGCATCAAAGATCGGCTTTGCGGCAACGTCGCGACAGCAGATCAGCGTGCCCCCCATCATGGGCATCAGCCATGTGTGGCACCAGCCGTTGCAATGAAACAGCGGTACCACCATCAGATACACAGGATAGAGCGTCATCTGCCAGCTCAGAACCTGCCCCATCGCATTCAGATAAGCGCCGCGATGGTGGTACACCACGCCCTTCGGCTGACCCGTGGTGCCGGAGGTGTAGTTCAGCGCGATGCTCTCCCACTCATCCTGCGGCATGATCCAGTCAAACGCCGGATCTCCGGACGCTAGAAGCGCCTCATAGGCCATGTATCTGTCGCTCGCCGGGAAGCCTGCGGCGTCATCTGGCACCTCGACAATCGTGGGGCCATCGCCGTCCATTTCTGCAATGGCGGCCTCTGCAAGCGCCACAAAAGCGCTGTCTACGAGCACAACCTTGGCTTCGCCGTGCCCAAAGATATAGGCCACCGTGTGCACATCGAGCCGGATGTTGATGGCATTGAGCACCGCGCCGCAGGCAGGCACACCAAAATGCGCCTCTGCAGCTGCGCGAACGTTGGGCAACAGCGTGGCGACTACATCGCCTGAGGCCACACCCAGTTTGGCAAGGCCGGAGGCCAGCCGCGTGCAGCTTTCGTGGTAGTCTTTGTAGGTCAGACGGGTGTCACCACTCACCATCGCGATGCGGTTGGGAAACACCGTCGCCGCGCGTCTCAGTCCCGAAAGCGGTGTGAGCGGTACAAAATTTGCAGCGCATTTTTCCAAGCCAGTTTCATCTGCCATCCAACCCATCGACGCATCCTCCTTGTCGTCCACCGTTTCAGCGGTGTGTTTTTTGGTCTTCGAATAGAAACCCGTTAACCGCATCTGGATCAAGAAACTTTGGCGTTCTGGCGGCACTGAGTGTGATTCAGCGGAGCGCCAAATTCGGCTTTTGACACGGCAGATTTGCGGCGCGGCACCTTTTCGCCGCCATCGTTCGGACGTGATTTATAATAAGTTTGGAATGAATGATATTTAAGCAACTGAGATTGTTCACTCTTTTTCAACACTGACACAAAACAATCGCATTTGGGGCGCATTGCTTCCTCAGTGGGGGCGTGCAGTGGATTTATGGAAAGCGTTGGGGACTTCGCGGTGCCGATGGAACATCCGGTGGGATCAATTCGTGATAAGGCGATCAAGGCCTTGGCTGCGCGCAAACAGGCTGCGGGGATACGGCCTGTTCTGATCACGGCAGGCTGTGGATTTGTGCAAGGCACGCGGGTGGCGACACCCGGCGGCTGGGCAACGGTCGAAAGCCTGAGTGTGGGTGACGAAGTGCTCACCTTTGACGCCGGATTTCAGCGCATTATGGCGATGTCATCGGATCTGATCCTGTCGCCTGAACAGCTGACGCCAAACAAGCTGCGGCCCTTGCTGGTGCCCAAGGGCACTTTGGATAACCGTCAGGACATGATCGTGCAGCCGCATCAGGGCGTCTTGATTGAAAGCCCGACTGTGCGCGACAAATGGGGCGATCCGTTTGCGGTTATCCCCGGCGCTGCGCTGGAGGTTTTTGAGGGCGTTTCACGGCTTGAGCCTGCAGATGAATTGAGAGCCTATCTGCCCGCTTTTGCCGAAGATCAGATGGTGTTTGTCAACGGCGGTGCCCTGTTGTTTTCTCAATCTATCTGGGGGGTGCGGGCTGGTGTGCAGCCCCGCTTTGGCCACGCGGCCTATTACAACCTGATGCCGGTCTTTGAGGCCAAGGCGCTTTTGCAAAGCGGTTCGGTTCAGGCCGTCTATGGCAACCTGGAAGAGCTGCGCCGCGCCGCATAATCACGCCGCGCAGCACTTTCTAAATATCGTCTTTCACAACAAAAAAGCGCCCGCCAAAGGGCGAGCGCTTCTTGTCATCTGTCTGCGATGATTACGCAGCCGCTTTTGCTTCCGGGCCAAAACGACCGTAGAAGGTTTCACCCTTCTCTGCCATTTCGCGCAGCAGGGGCGGGCAGGAGAAACGCTCGCCATACTTCGCGGTCAGCTGGTCACAACGCTCTGCCGCCCAGGCTGCACCCACGATGTCGAGCCAGCTGAACGGGCCACCGGACCAAGGCATGAAGCCCCAGCCAAGGATCGCGCCCACGTCACCTTCACGGATGTCTTCCAGAACACCCGCTTCCAAAGAGCGCACAGCTTCCAGAACCTGAGGGAACAGCAGGCGGTGCTGCACGTCGATCAGCTCTGGCTGTTCTTCCAGAAGTGGGAACTTCTCGTTGAAACCTTCCCAGTAGTCCAGACGCTTGCCTTTTTCGTCATAGTCAAAGAAGCCAGCCTTTGCCTTACGGCCCAGACGGCCTTCTTCCACCATCCAGAAGGTCACATCGTCAGCGACGGACTTCGGATAGGCATCGCCCATCGCAGCCATAGTGGCTTTGGCGATTTTTGCGCCGAGATCCAAAGAGGTTTCATCCACCAGCTGGATCGGACCAACCGGGAAGCCAAGCAACTGTGCCGCGTGGTCCAGAAGTGGACGGGACACACCTTCGCCAGCCATCATCGTGCCTTCGTTGATGTAAGGGATGATGCAGCGGTTGGCATAGAAGAAGCGCTCGTCGTTCACAACGATCGGGGTCTTCTTGATCTGACGCACATAGTCGAGCGCCTTGGCAACGGCACGTGGGCCGGTTTCTTTGCCTTTGATGATCTCAACCAGCGCCATCCGCTCCACAGGGGAGAAGAAGTGGATGCCGATGAACTGATCTTTGCGCACGGATGCCTCGGCCAGACCGGTGATCGGCAGGGTGGAGGTGTTGGAAGCAAAGATCGCATCCTCAGGAATGATCGCCTCGACCTTTTTGGTCATCTCGGCTTTCACGCCCACGTCTTCAAACACCGCTTCGATGATCAGATCGACGTCAGAGAGGGTGTTGAGATCGGTGGTCGCAGTGATCTGCCCCAGCACGGCCTCTTTCTTCTCTGCGGTGATCTTGCCGCGCTTGATGCCCTTGTCGAGGAAGGTCTCAGAGTAGGATTTGCCGCGGTCCGCTGCCTCTTGTGAGGTGTCGATCAGCACAACTTCGATGCCGGCCTGCGCCGACACAAGCGCGATGCCCGCACCCATCATGCCTGCGCCCAGAACGCCGACTTTCTTGACGGTCTCATCGGCAACGTCAGGACGGTTGGCGCCTTTTTCCAGCGCTTCCTTGTTGATGAACAGGGATTGGATCATCGCAGAGGAAGACGGGTTCATCAGTACGTTCACAAACCAGCGCGCTTCGATCTTCAGGGCGGTGTCAAATGGCACCTGTGCGCCTTCATAGATCGCAGACAGCATGGCTTTGGCGGCCGGGTACACGCCCCAGGTGTTGCCGTTGACCATGGCAGATGCGCCTGCAAAGGTCATGAAGCCTGCTGGGTGATAAGGCTCGCCACCTGGCATTTTGTAGCCTTTGGCGTCCCAAGGCTTCAGGATGTCCGCGTCGGTTGCGTTCAGCACCCATTCGGTTGCCGCGGCCACTGGATCGTCCACCACTTCGTGGATGATGCCCGCTGCTTTGGCTTTCTTGGGGTCTACCAGCTTGCCTTGCAGCAAGAAGGGGGAGGCCGCCATTGCGCCCATCATACGGATAAAGCGGGTGGTGCCGCCCATGCCCGGGAAAATGCCAACCATGATTTCCGGCAGACCAATTTTGGCCTTCGGGTTGTCAGCCGCAAAGATGCGGTGTGTCGCCAGCGGGAGTTCCAGACCAATGCCAAGCGCGGTGCCGGGCAGGGCGGTTGCAATGGGCTTGCCGCCTTTGTTGGTCTTCGGATCCATACCCGCGCGCTCGATTTTGCGCAGGAATTTGTGGCCGGTCATGGTGAAGTCAAACAGCGCCTGCGCTGGCTCGTCACCTGCATCCGCACGGATGGTGCCCAGCACGTTCAGGTCCATGCCGCCCGCAAAGGTACTCTTGCCGGAGGTGATCACGGCCCCTTTGATGTCGTCGTTGGACAGCACTTCATCAATCAGCGCGTCCAACTCGCCAAAGGAGTCACGTCGCAGGACGTTCATGGATTTGTCAGCCACGTCCCAGGTGATGATGGCGACACCGTTGTCGCTGACGTTCATTGTGAAATCAGTCATGTCTCTTATCCTGTTGTCGGCGGATTACACGCGTTCGATGATGGTGGCTGCACCCATGCCGGAGGCGATGCAGAGCGTGGCGAGGCCAACTTCTTTGTCCTGACGCTCCAGCTCGTCGAGCAGCGTGCCGATGATGATCGCGCCGGTCGCGCCCAGTGGGTGACCCATCGCGATGGAGCCGCCGTTCACGTTCACCAGATCCGGATCCACGTCGAAGGCCTGCTGGAAGCGCAGCACAACGGATGCAAAGGCTTCGTTGACTTCAAACAGGTCGAAGTCGCTGATTTGCATGCCGGAATCCTTCAGGATTTTCTGGGTGGCAGGCACCGGACCGGTCAGCATGATGGTTGGGTCCAGACCGATTTTTGCGGTCTGCTTGATCACGGCGCGCGGCTTGATGCCGTATTTCTCACCGAATTCTTTGTTGCCAATCAGAACGCCAGCAGCCCCGTCCACGATGCCGGAGCTGTTGCCCGCGTGGTGGATGTGGTTGATCTTGTTCAGGTGCGGGTACTTCATGATTGCGAGCTTATCAAAGCCCGGCATCACTTCGCCTTGCTCTTTGAACGCTGGTTTCAGGCCGCCGAGGGACTGCATGTCAGTGCCTGGGCGCATGTATTCGTCGCGGTCCAGAATGGTCAGCCCGTTGATGTCTTTGACAGCCACGATGGATTTGTCAAAACGGCCTTCGTCCCAGGCCTGCGCGGCGCGGCGCTGAGATTCCATCGCCAGCTGGTCCGCCTGCTCGCGGGTGAAGCCGTATTCGGTTGCGATGATGTCTGCAGAGATGCCCTGAGGTACAAAGTAGGTGTTCATCGCCACGGAAGGGTCCACAGCAATCGCGGCACCGTCAGAGCCCATTGGCACGCGGCCCATCATTTCCACACCACCGGCGATATAGGCTTCGCCTGCGCCGCCTTTGATCTGGTTGGCTGCGAGGTTCACAGCTTCCATGCCGGATGCGCAGAAGCGGTTGATCGCCAGACCGGGGATGATCTCATCCAGTTCAGAGGCCAGAACCGCGGTACGGGCCAGACAGCCGCCCTGTTCTTTCACCTGAGTCACGTTGCCCCAGATCACATCCTCGACCGCGTGGCCTTCGAGGTTGTTGCGGGATTTCAGGTTGTTGAGCACGGTGGTTGAGAGGGCAACGGAAGTCACCTCATGCAGGCTGCCGTCTTTGCGGCCCTTGCCGCGCGGGGTGCGCACGGCGTCATAGATATAGGCTTCGGTCATTTTGGTCTCCTATGTCAGGCGAAATCAGGCTCGGTCGCTTGGGCGGCCGGGCATCAGGTCGTAGGGATGTTTCCATCCCGGTGTTTCAGAAATATTGGTCAGCCAACGGTCCATATTGGGCCAGTCGGCGCGATCAAACCCGAAGTTCTCCGGGTAAAACAGATAGCCGCAGCAGGTCATGTCGGCATTGGTCAGGCTGTCGCCGACAATCCAGTCACGTCCCTCAAGATGTTTGTTGAGCACATCATAGGCGCCGGTCAGGCGGCTTTGATTGAAGGCGATCACCTCTTTGGGCTGCTTGTCCGCCGGGATCAGATGCATCAGGAATCGGGTCACTCCGGCCACAGCGCTGAGCTTGTGGTTGTCCCAGAACTGCCAGCGCAGGATCTCGCGGCGTTCCGCAGCATTTTGGCCGCCATGTTTGCCTGATTTTTCAGAGACATAGTCCTGAATAACCGCAGATTGTGTGAGGGTCGTGTCACCGTCCACGAGCACAGGCGCTTCGCCCATCTCGTTCACATTGGCGCGGAAGTCCTCGCCACGTGTCTCTCCTGCGAAGAAGTCGACTTTCACCGGCTCCCAGGCAAGGCCCGACAGCTCCAGCGCCAGCGCGGCCTTGTAGGAATGCCCGGATTCCCCGAAGCAATAGAGTTTGATCGTCATGCCGTCCTCCCCTTGGCATATCGTGAATTGGGGGTTTCACACCCCCAAACCCCCGTGGAGTATTTTTGGCAGAATGAAGGGGAGCGCTTAAGCTGCCTGCGGGGTGGCCCCACTACTTCATTCTGCCAAAAATACTCTCGCCGAAGGCCTTCTTCGGCTTGGCTTGACAACGAGGCTTGCAGATGATGCGCGACAGTTGCTCCCATCACCGTTTTCTCGCATCCAGAGTTGCATTGAACTGGCGCAAGCGATGCGCCAGTTGATCGGTGTCTGTGACCGCGTCAAAATTCTCAAACAGAAAGGACAGCGCCTCGCCTTCATCCAATCCCGCTTCTGCCGCAAAGCTCTTGAGCTTGCGGTAGCCATCCTCGGTCATGGCGACCGGGAAGCGGCGGGTCAGGCGAAAACGTTTGGGCATCTGTTCTCCTTGGAGACGCCAGTGACTGAAGCAGCGGGCGGGGAAGACCCCGCCCAACCAGTGCATCAGAAGTTTTCGGCCGCCAGCGCCATGACGGTGTCACCGCCGGACTGGATGCGCGCCAGATGCATACCGGTCGCAGGCAGACGACGTGCCATGTAGTAGCGGCCGGTGGCAAGCTTGGTTTCATAAAACGCTGCGTCGCCTTCGCCTGCGGCGAGCGCCGCATTGGCCGCTTTTGCCATCTGCGCCCACATCAGGCCGAGGCAAACATGACCAAAGAGATGCATGAAGTCATTGGACCCGGAGAGCGCGTCGTTGGGGTTCTTCATGCCCGTTTGCATGAAGTACATGCCAGCGGCCTGAAGATCCTTGGAAGCGGCTTTCAGCGGCTCAATGAAGTCTTTCAGCGCTTCGTCTTCGCCATTTTCCTTGCAGAAGTTTTTGACGATTTCAAAGAAGGCCATCACGTGCTTGCCGCCATCTGCGGCCAGTTTGCGACCCACAAGATCCAGCGCCTGAACACCGTTTGCGCCTTCATAGATCATGGCGATACGGGCATCACGGGTGAACTGGCTCATGCCCCATTCTTCGATGTAGCCGTGACCACCGTAGACCTGCTGCGCCTTGACGGTCATGTCATAGCCTTCATCGGTCAGGAAGCCTTTGATGACAGGGGTCAGCAGGGAGATCAGGCCATCTGCGTCCTTGTCATTGCTGCGGTGCGCCTTATCGATCATGGTGGCGCCCCAGAGGATGAACGCACGCGCGCCTTCCACAAAGGATTTCTGATCCATCAGGGAGCGGCGAATGTCTGGGTGCACGATCAGCGGATCGGCTGGACCGTCCGGGTTTTTCACGCCGGTCACATCGCGGCCCTGCAGACGGTCTTTGGCATAGATCAGAGCGTTCTGATACGCGGCTTCCGCCTGTGCCAGACCCTGCATGCCCACACCAAGACGCGCTTCGTTCATCATGGTGAACATGGCACGCATGCCTTTGTTCAGATCCCCAATCAGGTAACCTTCGGCTTCGTCATAGTTCAGCACACAGGTGGAGTTGCCGTGGATGCCCATCTTCTCTTCGATGCTGCCCACGGACACGCCATTGCGTGCGCCGATGTTGCCTTCATCGTCCACAAGGAACTTTGGTACGATGAAGAGCGACACACCTTTGATGCCTTCAGGGCCACCAGGCACTTTGGCAAGCACGAGGTGCACGATGTTGTCGGCCATGTCGTGGTCACCGGCTGAGATAAAGATCTTCTGGCCGGAGATTTTATAGGTACCGTTGTCCTGTGGTTCCGCCTTGGTGCGCATCAGGCCCAGATCGGTGCCGCAATGCGGCTCGGTCAGGTTCATGGTGCCTGTCCACTCACAGGAGACCATCTTGGGCAGCCATTTGTTCTTCTGCTCATCGGTGCCGTGGGCAAGGATCGCCGCCGCGGCGCCGTGGGTCAGGCCCTGATACATGGTGAAGGCTTGGTTGGAGGCCGAGAACATCTCGCCAACCGCGGTGCCCAGAACATATGGCATGTTCTGCCCACCGTATTCTTCTGGCATATCAAGGCCGGCCCAACCGCCTTCTTTGACTTGCTCAAACGCATCCTTGAAGCCGGTCGGCGTGTAGACAACGCCGTTTTCCAGCCGGCAGCCTTCATGGTCGCCCACAACGTTCAGTGGCGCCAGCACTTCGCCGGTCAGTTTGCCTGCTTCTTCCAGCACGGCGCTGGTGAAGTCAGCTTCCAGCTCGTTGTAGCCGGGGATGTCGGAACCGGAGACATTTAAAACGTTGTGAAGGACAAACTGAAGGTCTTTCACGGGTGCGGTGTATGTTGGCATTTGGCTCTTCCCTTTGGGTGATCCGATACGGAGGTCTTGGCGGCGCGCTTACTGCGCAGCGTCTTTATGTGTGTCGAGGTCAGCGAGAAATCTCTCGCCCCATTTCAATTGCTCACGCAAATCGTCGATGGCTTCGGTGAGCTCATCACGCTGTTCTTCCATGTCCTGCAGGCGCTGCTGAGCCACTTCATAGGTGCGCTGCAGTTGGGTCGCTTGCTGGTCTCCCATGTCGTAGAGATCCAGAAGTTGGCGGATCTCCTCGAGGGAAAAACCAAAGCGTTTGCCCCGCAGGATCAGCTTCAGGCGTGCGCGGTCACGTTTGGTGAACAGACGTTTCTGGCCTTCTCGAATGGGGAACAACAGTTCCTTGGCTTCGTAAAAGCGCAGAGTGCGAGGTGTTACGTCAAAGGCGTCGCACATCTCGCGGATGGTCATCGTTTCTTCGCTCATAATTGCGTCCTTTCTTGAAGGAAGTTGAGGAACAAAATGGGCTTCGGGAATGGCGATACTATACCACTTGACGTTAACGTAAGTAAGACGTCACGTCATAAATTAAAGTGACGTTAGATCATTTCCGATTTCACGATTTGGTGCGCGCGCGTGGCATCCGATCCGCTCGATTTCGCTCAGGGCGCCGGGTGTTGCGTTGATATTGTGAGCAATTCACATGATCGGCCACACAGGCGATTGAACGCTCGCGCCCAAAAATAAAAGGGCCGCGCGAGTTGCGCAGCCCAAATCATCATGCAGCATGGAGGGGTTAGGCGTCGCGCCTTAACCGTTATCTTTCACAAGAAAAGCGGCGGTCTCATCGCGCAGCTCTTTGAGTTCACGCATCGCCTCTTCCAACGCAAGGCGCTGTTCTTCCAGCTCTGCATACTGGCGGTCCGCCATGTCCACAAAAGCCTGCATCTGCGCCGATGTGCCCTCATGTTCGTAGATCAGAAGCCACTGGCGGATGTCTTCCAATTTGATTCCAAATCGACGGCCACGCATGATCAAAGTCATCCGGGCGACCTCTTTGGGGCCGAAGAAGCGGCTGCGACCGGAGCGCTCAGGATGCAGTAGTTCAATATACTCGTAATATCGAAGCGTGCGCGGGGTCACATCGAACTTGGTGCACATTTCTTTGAAAGATAGGCGAGTATCAGTCATTGGCGTGGTCTCCTTGCGACCGCAAACTTAGTTTGCATCTGCAGCGAGAGCAACCGCCCCCTTGCGGCTGATTGAATTTGCCGCTCATAAATAGTCCGATGATTGCGGGAGGCGGAGCATGAACTCACAAAAGGCAAAGATGGCGGAGCATTTCATAAATGCGATTCCCCATTGTAAAGCGCTCAATATGAAGCTCACGGACATCGGAGATGGCAAAGCGTCCATGGAATTGCCCTATGATTCCAAAATTGTTGGCGATCCCGAAACCGGCGTTTTGCATGGTGGAGCTGTTTCTGCACTGATGGACACCTGCTGCGGTGCAGCGGCGATGTGCCACCCGTCTTCGCCCTCCGGCACAGCCACAATTGATCTGCGCATCGACTACATGCGCGCCGCAACGCCGGGGCAAACAATCCGCACCACGGCGGAGTGCTACCGCATCACGCGCTCGGTCGCCTTTGTGCGCGCCACCGCCACGGATGACGACACAGATCGCCCGGTCGCCACGGCCACTGGTGCCTTTACAGTGGAGCGTAAATGATGACCCGCGCACGACCGGAACCGGTTCAGGTGGTAAAGCAACGCCGTGATGCAGCGCTGAGTGCGCTGGTGCATGGCGTGCCGTACATCAATTTTCTTGGCATCGAATTTGAGCGTCGCGGTGATGAACTCACCGCGATTTTGCCGTTTGACGACAAGCTGATCGGCAATCCGCTACTTCCCGCGATCCATGGCGGGGTCACAGCGGGGTTTCTTGAAACCACAGCCGTGATTGGTCTGGCGTGGTCCGGCCTTTGGGATGACATCGAAAGTGGGCGGATCACCATGGAAGGCCTCACGGAGGGCCATCTGCCGCGCATGCCCAAAACCATTGATTTCACGGTGGACTACCTCCGCTCTGGTCTGCCGCGCGATGCCTATGCGCGGGCGCGGGTGAATAGGTCAGGCCGGCGCTATGCCTCCGTTCATGTCGAAGCCTGGCAGGATCAGCGCGACGTGCTTTTTGCGCAGGCCACCGGGCACTTTCTGATGCCTAAGCGGGATGACTGACAGCGCGCCGTCTGCAGGCGGGGTGGGGGAAATCACCCATCGTCGCATTCTGCACACGGCGCTGCCGATTGTTCTGTCCAATGCCACCGTGCCGATCCTTGGAGCGGTCGACACCGGGGTCGTGGGGCAGATGGGGGAGGCTGCACCCATCGGTGCGGTCGGGATCGGCGCGATCATTCTGGCGGGTCTCTACTGGATCTTTGGGTTTCTGCGGATGGGCACAACGGGCCTGACCGCCAAGGCCATCGGGGCCGGGCGGCAGGGCGAGGTGGCTGCGATGCTCACCCGCGCCGTGATGATCGGTCTTGCGGGTGGCCTGTTAGTGATCTCTGGGCAGGTCTGGCTGTTCCGCGCCGCGTTTTGGCTCTCTCCGGCCTCGCCAGAGGTTGAGGGGCTTGCCCAGCAATACCTGCAAATCCGCGTCTGGTCGGCGCCGGCCGCGATCGCAATCTACGGGCTGACCGGCTGGCTGATCGCGCATGAACGGACCAAGGCTGTTCTGGCGATCCAGCTCTGGATGAACGGGCTCAATATACTGCTCGATTTGTGGTTTGTGCTGGGGCTTGGCTGGGGTGTTGGCGGCGTGGCCACCGCCACAGTGATCGCCGAGGTCACAGGCGCCATGCTGGCGGTGTGGTTGTGTCGGGATGTGTTCCTTAACCCCGCATGGAAAGAGCGCGCACGCATATTTGACGCCGCCGCTTTGCGTGAAATGGCCACGGTCAACCGGGACATCCTGCTGCGTTCTTTGCTCCTGCAGGGCATTTTCATGTCCTTTCTCTTTCTCGGAGCGGACTTTGGCGATGTGACCCTGGCGGCCAATCAGGTGCTTTTGCAGTTTCTGGAGATCACGGCCTACGCGCTGGACGGATTTGCCTTTTCCGTAGAGGCGTTGGTCGGGCAGGCCTTCGGGGCAAAAGACCGGCAAACCCTGCGCAGAGCCTCTGTGATGTCAAGCCTGTGGGGCGTGGTCTGCGTGATCCTTCTGTCGCTCACGTTTGCGCTCACCGGCAGATGGATCATAGATGTGATGACAACCTCACCAGAGGTGCGCGCAGAGGCGCGTATCTATCTGCCGTGGATGGTGTTGGCACCCACACTTGGGGTGGCGGCTTGGATGCTCGATGGGATCTTCATCGGCGCCACGCAAACCCGTGAAATGCGCAATATGATGTTCATCTCGGCATTGGTGTATCTCTGTGCGGTGCTGGTGCTTTTGCCGGGTGTGGCAAACCATGGGCTGTGGCTTGCGCTGCTGATCAGCTTTGTGGCGCGGGGCGTCACCTTGGGACTGCGCTATCCGGCGCTTGAGGCCAAAGCGGCCTGAAGCCTCTGATTTCATTGTCGTAAAACCGCGACGTGCGTTTGGTCGGTCGGATGCGTTTTGCCGCGTTTTGCATGTGTTTTCGAAACCCCCTTGATCCGCTCGGCGAGTCGACGTAATTATATGAACAAGTGTTCAATAATGGGAGGAGGGGCTCATGTTCACGCACACCATGAATTTTGATCTGGGCGAGGACATCAACGCATTGCGCGAGATGGTGCACCGCTTCGCGCAAGAGCGCATCAAGCCTATGGCTGCCGAGATTGATCAGAAAAACGAGTTTCCAAATGAGCTTTGGAAAGAGTTTGGCGAGCTTGGTCTGCTGGGCGTCACCGTGCCGGAGGCCTACGGCGGTGCAGAGATGTCCTATCTGGCCCATGTGATCGTGGTGGAGGAGCTAGCCCGCGCAAGCGCATCGGTGTCGCTGTCCTACGGCGCGCATTCCAACCTCTGCGTCAACCAAATCAAGCTCAACGGCACGGAAGAGCAAAAGCAGAAATACCTGCCGCGCCTGATTTCAGGCGAACATGTCGGGGCGCTGGCGATGTCTGAGCCGTCTGCCGGTTCTGATGTGGTGTCCATGAAGCTGCGTGCTGAGAAGCGCAACGACCGCTACATCCTGAACGGAAACAAATATTGGATCACCAACGGCCCGGATGCCGACACACTTGTGGTCTATGCGAAAACCGATCCGGACGCCGGTCCGCGCGGCATCACCGCCTTCCTCATCGAGAAAGAGATGAAGGGTTTCTCCACCAGCCCGCATTTTGACAAGCTGGGCATGCGTGGCTCCAACACCGCAGAGCTGATTTTTGAAGACTGCGAAGTGCCGTTTGAAAACGTGCTGGGCGAAGAGGGCAAGGGCGTCGCAGTGCTGATGTCAGGGCTGGACTATGAACGTGTGGTGCTTGCGGGCATCGGCACGGGCATCATGGCGGCCTGTCTGGATGAGGTCATGCCCTACATGGTGGAGCGCAAGCAATTTGGCGCCTCCATCGGGAACTTCCAGCTGATGCAGGGCAAGATCGCGGATATGTACACCGCGATGAATTCTGCCCGCGCCTATGTCTATGAGTGCGCGAAAGCTTGTGATCAGGGGCGCATCACCCGTCAGGATGCGGCGGCCTGCTGTCTTTATGCCTCAGAGGTTGCCATGACACAGGCGCATCAGGCTGTGCAGGCCTTTGGCGGCGCAGGGTATCTGTCTGACAATCCGGTGGGCCGTATTTTCCGCGATGCCAAGCTGATGGAAATTGGCGCAGGCACCAGCGAAATCCGCCGTATGCTGATCGGTCGCGAACTCATGACTGCAATGAGCTGATGGTCGGGCGCGCTGCACATCGGGGTCCGCGCAAAGCAAAAGGGCGAACAACCGTTCGCCCTTCGCCAAGCTCTATGCGTCGCTCTGCATGGCAGAGTGTGAAGCGCTCAGAAGCGGTGCACGTAGCTTGCGGAGACCACAATCGGGTCGATTTCCGCTTTGCCGATAGCGCTGCCGTTAAGCGTGACATCGGAATCGATGTCGATCCAGCGCACATTGAAACGCACAGCGCCGCGATCAGAAACCGCATAGTCGACACCTGCGTTCAGCGCGAGGCCCCAGCTGTCATCCAGCTCGAGAGTGCCAAGCGCGGACTCTTCTTCAAAAAAGGTCGTGTAGTTGATACCCACGCCGAAGAACGGGGTGAACTTGCTGTTGGTCGGAATGTGGTAGTTCACGGACAGGGTGGGTGGCAGCTGCTTAACTTTACCCGCGGTTGCGCCACTCGCAAGCGTAACGGTGTGAGAGAAAGGCGTCGCCGCCAGCAGCTCAATACCGATATTGTCGCGGATAAAGTACTCAGCGGTGAAGACAGGACGTGTGTTGCTGTCGATGCTGGAGTCAGAAGTTTCGCCGGCCAGCAGGCCATTGCCGGATTTCGGGTTCACATTGCCAACACCAACACCCACGGTCCAATCACCTTGCGATTGCGCAAAAGCAGGCGCAGAAAATGCGGCCAGAGCGGCTGTCAGAGCCAGCGTGGAAGTCATACGTTTCATGGAGGATCTCATTTCATAGTCGTTATGAGGGGTTATGCGCGCAATGTGACCGACTCGCGGCTCCGCCGCACTGATCTAAATCAAATCCGCGTGAACAGTTGGCGCGGTCTACCTAAGCGACGCCATAACTGGGGGTCATATGAAGCTGCAATCTAAAGTTATCACGGGATCTGAGGATTTTGCCGCCAACCGCGCGGCCCATCTGGACATGCTCCAGACCGTGCAGTCCGCCGCAGAAAAGGCGCGGATGGGCGGCGGGGAGAAATCCCGTGCCCGTCACGAAAGCCGTGGCAAAATGCTCCCACGCCGCCGCGTGGCGGGGCTGCTTGATCCGGGATCGCCCTTTTTGGAAATCGGCGCGACGGCGGCGCATGGCATGTATGATGACGCCGCGCCCAGTGCCGGTGTTGTGGCCGGGATCGGGCGGGTCCATGGCCAGGAAGTCATGGTGGTCTGCAACGATGCCACGGTGAAGGGCGGCACATATTTCCCGATGTCGGTGAAAAAACACCTGCGTGCTCAGGAAATTGCCGAGCAGAACCATTTGCCCTGCGTTTACCTAGTGGACAGCGGCGGCGCCAACCTGCCTCAGCAGGATGAGGTCTTCCCGGATCGGGATCACTTTGGCCGCATCTTCTTCAATCAGGCCAATATGAGCGCAAAGGGCATTCCCCAGATCGCCGTGGTCATGGGTTCCTGCACCGCAGGTGGCGCCTATGTGCCTGCGATGTCGGATGTGACTATCATCGTGAAAGAACAGGGGACAATCTTTCTCGCAGGCCCGCCCTTGGTGAAGGCCGCAACCGGCGAAGTGGTCAGCGCCGAAGATCTTGGCGGCGGTGACATTCACACGCGCCTTTCCGGTGTTGCCGACTATCTGGCAGAGGATGATGCCCACGCACTCGCGCTGGCGCGCGAGTCTCTGAAACATCTCAACCGCACCAAGCCTCAGACCGTGGACTGGGCCAGCCCCGAAGAGCCCGCCTATGACCCGGAGGAGATACTCGGCGTGGTCCCCGGCGGTTTGCGCACGCCTTATGACATTCGCGAGGTCATCGCCCGCGTCGTGGACGGCAGCCGCTTTGATGAGTTCAAGAAACGCTTCGGGGAAACGCTGGTCTGCGGCTTTGCTCATGTGAAGGGCTGCCCTGTGGGCATCATCGCCAACAACGGGGTGCTCTATTCCGAAAGCGCCGCCAAAGGCGCGCATTTTGTGGAACTCTGCTCCCAACGCCATATTCCTCTGGTCTTCTTGCAAAACATCACGGGCTTTATGGTGGGGCAGAAATATGAGGCCGAAGGCATTGCCCGCCATGGAGCCAAGATGGTGACAGCCGTTGCCACCACCAAAGTGCCAAAAATCACCATGTTGGTGGGCGGCTCCTTTGGTGCTGGCAACTACGGCATGGCGGGCCGGGCTTATTCGCCTCGTTTCCTCTGGACGTGGCCCAACTCCCGGATTTCGGTGATGGGCGGCGAGCAGGCCGCAGGCGTGCTGGCGACGGTCAAACGCGACGCGATCGAGCGTCAGGGCGGGGAATGGTCCGCTGAGGAAGAAGCCGCTTTCAAGCAGCCAACCCTTGATATGTTCGAAGAGCAAAGCCACCCGCTCTATGCCTCTGCGCGCCTGTGGGACGACGGCATCGTTGATCCGCGCAAGACCCGCGATGTGCTGCATTTGAGCCTGTCCGCCGCGCTGAATGCCCCGATTGAGGAGACACGTTTCGGCGTGTTTAGGATGTGATGCCTCTCAAAAAGCGCAGAAGCCCTCAAGAAAAGAAAAGCCTGTCTTATGAAAAGGACAGGAGAGACAACTACGGTGAAAACCATAAGGGCTCGCGAAAAAGCGTGCCAAAACGCAAAGCGCTAGCCAATCGGTCATTGCGTAGGGCTGGCGCGACCATGTGGGAACAAAATCCGGAGCAGGGAGAAGACGTTTTCCTGCAAAAATCTTCTAAACGCTTCAAGAAGGCAGCACATCAGCCCCTGGGTGATTTCATTCGCACTAAGGAACAAGCGCGCAAAACGCGATTTGGTGCAAAAGCGCGGCGCCAGATTGAGAAGGCGAAGTTCGGTGACCTTTGAGTTTGGAGTGGTGCAGTCTGAGGCCCACCGCAACAAAATATAAACGGCCTTTCGTGCTTGCGCGCCGCTAAAACGTGAGCAGGAAAGCAACTAAAACAGGTCGGGAGGCCGAGATGTTTGAAAAAATCCTGATTGCCAACCGTGGTGAAATTGCCTGCCGCGTGATGGAAACGGCCCGCGCCATGGGGGTCAAAACCGTCGCGGTCTACTCGGATGCGGATGCGGGTGCCAAACATGTCGCGCTAGCCGATCAGGCGGTGCACATCGGTGGGGCCGCACCGGCAGAAAGCTATCTGAAAGGGGATGTGATCATCGCCGCCGCGCTGGAAACCGGCGCTCAGGGCATTCATCCGGGCTACGGGTTCCTCTCTGAAAATCCCGAATTCGTGGAGGCTGTCGAGGCGGCAGGCCTGACCTTCATCGGCCCCTCTGCTGACGCCATCCGCGCCATGGGGCTCAAAGATGCTGCCAAGGCGCTTATGGAGAAGGCCGATGTGCCTGTGGTGCCGGGCTATCACGGCGCAAATCAGGATCTTGCGTTTCTGGCCGAACAGGCAGATGCCATTGGCTATCCGGTTCTGATTAAGGCGGTCGCGGGCGGTGGCGGCAAAGGCATGCGGCTTGTGGAGAAACCTGCCGAATTTGCGGATGCGCTGGCCAGCGCACAGGGCGAAGCCACCACCGCCTTTGGCAACCCCGATGTGCTGATTGAGAAGTTTGTCACCAGCCCGCGCCACATCGAAGTGCAGGTGTTTGGCGATGGGACATCCGCGGTGCATCTGTTTGAACGCGACTGCTCTTTACAGCGTCGGCACCAGAAGGTGATCGAGGAAGCGCCCGCACCGGGCATGACCGAAGAGATGCGCGCGGCCATGGGTAAAGCGGCGGTGCGCGCGGCTGAGGCGATTGGCTACAAAGGCGCAGGCACCATCGAGTTCATTGTTGATGGCAGCAATGGTCTGCGGCCCGATGGCTTCTGGTTCATGGAAATGAACACCCGCCTTCAGGTCGAACATCCTGTGACCGAAGCGATCACCGGTGTGGATCTTGTGGAATGGCAACTACGCGTGGCCTCTGGGGAACCACTTCCCAAGTCTCAGGACGCATTGACCATCACCGGACATTCGTTTGAGGCGCGCATCTATGCAGAAGATGTGCCCAAAGGCTTCCTGCCCGCCACAGGCACGCTCAGCCATCTGGAGTTCCCCGCGCAGGCGCGTATCGACAGTGGTGTGCGTGCCGGGGACACGATCAGCCCTTGGTATGATCCGATGATTGCGAAGCTTGTCGTGCATGGCCCGACCCGCGACGTGGCACTGAAACAGCTTGAGCGCGCCCTGCGCTGGACCGATGTTGGCGGCACCGTGACCAATGTGAGCTTTCTGGCTCTGCTGGCGGCGCAGCCCGACTTTGTGGCGGGAGATGTGGACACGGGCCTGATTGATCGCAACATCGACACGCTGGCGCAACAACCTGTCGCCTGCACCAAATCCCGCGCCATCGCGGGACTGACGGCCATGGGCCTGCGCCCGTTGGACGGGTCGGCCCCCGCAAACACCTTGGTGCTCTGGTCCCCGCTCACCCATGTGGTCACGCTCACCCATAATGACGAGCGTTTTGATGTGGCGGTGCAGGTGAATGACACCGGCGCCTATTCTGTGCAGATCGGTGAGGCCAGCCACGAGGTCACCTACAAGACCGGCGCTTGGTGGGTCGATGACACCAAAACCCTCGCCCGCACAGCCCGCACCGGTAATGAGCTGACGGTGTTCTGGGGCAATGGCTATCGTTTCACGGTTGTTGATCCACTGGAGCGCGAAGACGAAGCCGCAGCGGGCGGCAATCTCATCGCGGCACCGATGCCGGGCCTTGTGAAGGCGATTTTTGCCGAGGCAGGACAAACCGTGGCGCAGGGCGACCGCTTGGCAATATTGGAGGCCATGAAAATGGAGCACTCCCTGCTCGCACCACGCGATGGCATTGTCGCCGACGTGCTTGTGACAGAAGGCGCGCAGGTGGAAGACGGCTCCGCCTTGATCCTGTTGGAAGAAGAGGAGACCGCAGAATGAGCATCAGATTGCACCATGTTCCATTCTCTCGGTCTTTCCGTGTCCTCTGGATGTTGGAAGAGCTGGGCCTTGAGGCCGAGATCATCGCGCACAGCATCCGCAAAGGCACCATGCGCGCGCCTGAGGTAAGGGCGATCAGCCCCGCCGCCCGCGCCCCCGCCATAGAGATCGACGGGCTGACCATGATCGAAAGCGGTGCCATTCTTGAGTATCTCGCCGAAACCCACCCTGAGGCGGGTCTTGGCGTGGCCGCCGGCGCTCCAGATAGGGCCAAATACCTCCAGCTCATGCATTTTGCCGAAACCCAGGCGGGTTTGATTGAGCACCTCAATATGCAGCATGTGTTCCTGCGTGATCCGGCGCTGATCTCCCCGACGGTCATCAAGCTCAATACCAAACGTCTGCAGGTGACCATGGCGGCGCTGGAGGGCATGTTGGGCGATCATGAGTTCCTTTTGCCCACCGGCTTTGGGGCGGCAGATATCATGATGGGCTTCAATCTCTATTCTGCGCCTTACTATGTGACCCTCTCGGAGTACCCCAAACTTGAAGCCTACCGCGCGCGGCTTGAGGCACGCCCCGCCTATCAGGCGGCCCGGGCCAAAGATGGCGCGCAGGAGTTTTACACACAGGATTTCTACCCGATTCCGGAAGGGGCCTGATCCATGGCGGAATATGTCGAGATCTTTGAGGTCGGCCCGCGCGACGGTCTGCAAAACGAAAAGCGACAGATCCCCACGGCGGAGAAGATCGCGCTGGTGGACTGCCTGAGCGAGGCGGGGTTCAAACGCATCGAGGTCGCGAGTTTTGTCAGCCCCAAATGGGTGCCGCAGATGGCAGACTCCGCGGCCGTGCTCGCGGGCATCACCCGCAAAGCCGGTGTGCGCTATGCGGCCCTGACCCCCAACATGCGCGGCTTTGAGGGCGCAGTTGCGGCGCGCGCGGATGAGATTGCGATCTTTGGCTCGGCCTCTGAAGGGTTTTCCAAGGCCAACATCAACGCAACCATCGCGGAAAGCCTTGAGCGCTTTGCCCCGGTTGTCGCGGCTGCCAAGGAAGCGCAGATTCCCGTGCGCGGCTACATCAGCTGCGTCACTGATTGCCCCTATGACGGTCTGACATCCCCGGCAAAGGTGGCGGAAGTGGCGAAACATCTCAACGATGTGGGATGCTATGAAATCAGCCTTGGTGACACCATTGGACAGGCCACGCCGGAAAGCATCACAGCCATGTTGCTGGCGGTGCTTGAAGAGGTGCCTGCCGCAAAACTGGCGGGCCATTATCATGACACCGCAGGCCGCGCGCTTCTGAATATCGAGGCGTCGCTTGCGCTTGGTCTGCGTGTGTTTGATGCGGCCGTAGGTGGTTTGGGCGGATGCCCCTATGCGCCCGGAGCAGCCGGCAATGTGGCGACCGAGGCGGTCGCGGCGCGGCTTGAAACCCTTGGCTATGAAACCGGTCTCGATCTGGCTGTGGTGTCTCAGGCGGCAGAGATGGCGCGCGCCATGCGTTTGCCCACGGAATAAGGACTGATCTTAATGCGCTTTGAAACGCTCTTGATTGATGTGGATGCACGCGGCGTCGCTACGCTGACGCTCAACCGCCCAGAAAAACACAATGCCATGTCCGGCACCATGATCACCGAACTCAAACAGGCTGCCGAAGCGCTTGGCGCTGATCCTGCGGTGCGCGTGGTTGTGCTGACCGGCGCGGGCAAATCATTTTGTGCGGGCGGTGATCTTGGGTGGATGCAGGCGCAGATGGCTGCTGATGCAAAGACCCGCTTTGTCGAGGCCCGCAAACTGGCGGAGGCCCTTCAGGCGCTCAACACCCTACCAAAGCCCTTGATCGGTCGCCTGCAGGGCAACGCCTTTGGCGGGGGTGTTGGCATGGCGAGTGTCTGTGATGTGGCGATTGGCGCTGACAGCCTGACCATGGGGCTGACCGAAACCAGGCTGGGTCTGATCCCGGCAACCATCGGGCCTTATGTGCTGTCGCGCATGGGGGAGGCGATGGCCCGCCGTGTGTTTATGTCGGCCCGCCTTTTCAAGGCCCCAGAAGTGGTTGCGCTTGGGCTTCTGGCCAAAGCGGTTCCTAGCGATGATCTGGACGCCGCCGTGGAGGCTGAAATTGTCCCGTATCTCTCCTGCGCGCCCGAAGCCGTGGCACGCGCAAAGGCGCTGGCGCGCAAACTTGGACCAACGATTGATGACGCGGTGATCGACCACACAATTTCTGAGCTCGTGGCCTGCTGGGAAGGGGCTGAGGCGCAGGAAGGCATCAAAGCGTTTTTCGCCAAAGAAAAACCGGCTTGGGTGCGCTAGGCTGGCACGGGGTGTAGCTCTCGCTGCACGCTGTCTGGTTCTGGGAGACGCAAGCCGATGCGCTGGATCTTTCTTTTCGTGTGCACCAATTTGCGCCTGCTCTTTGTGGTGAGCCTTTTGGCCAACCTTGCGCTTGGCGTACTCAACTTTGTGGTTCAGCCCATTTGGCGCGCCGCAGCTGTCACCAGCGCGCTGGCGCTTGCCGAAGTGAAATCTGAGGCCGAAGAAAGGCGCGCTGTCGCCAAGGCCCGCTCCAAAGAGAAAGCCAAGGCGCGCCTTCGGCGGGTGGCCGTCGCGGTTCCGGTTGTCGGCTTGGCTGCGGCAACCGCTTTTGAGTATGCGGCATATCAGCGCTGGCAAGCCGAGAACCCGACGCAAACCTTTGATGATTATGCCGCCGCAGTTCTTGCCAGCAGTCAGGAAGTGGCGGGCGAGGTGGCTGGCGAACTCACTGAAGTCTTTCCCGAATGGGCCACGCCAGATGTAAACGCGCTGATGCATGCCATGGAGGCCGGGCTGCAAAATCTGCGCCATTTTGCCGAAGCCGTCCCCACAGAGGCGCCGGAATAAATACGTAAGATCAGAGGGTAAAGCGTGCCAGAATGTCTTGCGCCTCTGTCTGAGGCAATGAACTTGCCGAAGCTGACGAAAACCCTGCGGTATTAACCAATTTTGGAATCAACCCTTTCGGCCACGGTCATTCACGAAGATTCGCGAGGCCACGCTGCAGGCTCTATTCTTTCACAGATGCAGTTTTTTGCCTTAAGCAATTCTTTTTTAATAGGAAACGTGAAATCAACTGACCGTGGGCATGCCATGCAAATTGTTGACCCAGACATGACGCGGCGGTAAACCCACGGAGAGTATTTAAAGCCATCTGACTGCACCAACTCGGCGTGCATGAAAGGAGCTACCATTGGAAGAGATGCTCAGGGAATATTTCCCCATTCTCGTCTTTATGGCCGTAGCGATCGGCCTCGGTCTTGTTTTCATTCTTGCCGCCGTTGTTTTGGCCGTTCGCAGCCCCGACCCCGAAAAAGTCAGCGCCTACGAATGTGGCTTTAACGCCTTTGATGACGCCCGCATGAAATTCGATGTGCGCTTCTATCTGGTTTCGATCCTTTTCATCATCTTCGATCTGGAAATCGCCTTCCTCTTCCCTTGGGCCGTCGCCTTCAAGGATGTGTCGATGATCGGTTTCTGGTCCATGATGGTGTTCCTGGCCGTATTGACCATTGGGTTCGCCTATGAATGGAAAAAAGGAGCGCTGGAATGGGAGTGATGACCGGTTCAAATACCGCTGGAGTTGACCGCGAGGTGGTCACGCAGGCCATCAACACAGAGCTTCAGGACAAGGGCTTTCTGCTCACCAACGCCGAAGACCTGATCAACTGGGGCCGCACAGGCTCCTTGCACTGGATGACCTTTGGTCTGGCCTGCTGCGCGGTTGAGATGATGCACACCTCCATGCCGCGTTACGATGCAGAGCGCTTTGGCATTGCACCACGTGCCTCCCCGCGCCAGTCTGACGTGATGATTGTCGCAGGGACGCTGACCAACAAAATGGCTCCCGCGCTGCGCAAGGTTTATGACCAGATGCCAGAGCCGCGCTATGTGATCTCCATGGGGTCCTGCGCCAACGGCGGCGGCTACTACCACTACAGCTACTCTGTTGTGCGCGGTTGTGACCGCATTGTCCCTGTCGACATCTACGTTCCCGGCTGTCCGCCCACCGCAGAAGCGCTGCTCTATGGTCTGCTTCAGCTGCAACGCAAAATCCGCCGCACGGGGACCATTGAACGATGAGCGAAGCCCTGAATGAACTTGGCGCCCACATCGAGCTGAAGCGCCCCGATTGTGTCCTGAGCTGGCACGTCGCCTTTGACGAGCTCACCATCGACGTGACACCCACCAACATTGTGGAGTTTGTCGATTTCCTGCGCTCCGACGCCACATGCCGTTTCTCCACGCTCGTGGACATCACCGCTGTGGACTACCCGGAGCGTTCCCGCCGTTTTGACGTGGTCTACCACTTCCTGAGCATGTTTCAGAACCAGCGCGTGCGCCTGCGCGTGGCGGCACGTGAGGAGGAGACAGTTCCGTCCATCACCTCCGTGCATCCGTCGGCCAATTGGTTTGAGCGCGAAGTCTTTGACATGTTCGGCATCATCTTCTCCGAGCATCCGGACCTGCGCCGCCTGCTGACCGATTATGGCTTCCGCGGCCATCCGCTGCGCAAGGATTTCCCGACCACCGGCTACACCGAAGTGCGCTACGACGAAGTGCAAAAGCGCGTGGTCTATGAGCCGGTTCAGCTCACGCAGGATTACCGCCAGTTTGATTTCATGTCGCCATGGGAAGGGGCCAACTACATCCTGCCCGGCGATGAGAAGGAGGGCACCTCATGATGGACGGCTCCAAATTTGATGACGGCAGCGTGGATGCGCTGAGCGGCGAACAGAAGATCCGCAACTTCAACATCAACTTCGGCCCGCAACACCCGGCGGCCCACGGCGTGCTGCGTCTGGTGCTGGAGCTCGACGGTGAAATCGTAGAGCGCTGCGACCCCCACGTCGGCCTGTTGCACCGCGGCACCGAAAAGCTGATGGAAAGCCGCACTTACCTGCAGAACCTGCCCTATCTCGACCGCCTCGACTATGTGGCGCCGATGAATCAGGAGCACGCATGGTGTCTGGCGATTGAAAAGCTCACCGGCACCGAAGTGCCACGCCGCGCTCAACTCATTCGCGTGCTGTTCTGCGAAATCGGGCGTGTGCTGAACCACCTGATGAACATCACCACTCAGGCGATGGATGTCGGCGCACTGACCCCGCCGCTCTGGGGTTTTGAAGAGCGCGAAAAGCTCATGGTGTTCTATGAGCGCGCCTGCGGTGCGCGTCTGCACGCCAACTACTTCCGCCCTGGAGGTGTGCATCAGGATCTGCCCGACAAGCTGGTGGATGACATCGAAGAATGGGCCATCGAGTTCCCGCAGGTGATCGCGGATATTGACGAGCTGCTGACCGAAAACCGGATTTTCAAACAGCGCAACGTCGACATCGGCGTCGTGACCGAGCAGGACGTGCTGGATTACGGCATGTCCGGTGTGATGGCGCGCTCTGTGGGCATGGCATGGGATTTGCGCCGCGCGCAGCCTTATGAGTGCTACAACGAGTTTGAATTCCAGATTCCGGTCGGCAAAAACGGCGACTGCTATGACCGCTATCTGATGCGCATGGAAGAGATGCGCCAATCGGTCAGCATCATGCGTCAGGCGATTGTGAAACTGCGCGAAGCTACCGGCGACGTGCTGTCGCGCGGCAAGCTGACCCCGCCCAAACGCGGTGACATGAAAACCTCGATGGAAAGCCTGATCCACCACTTCAAGTTGTACACCGAAGGCTTCCACGTGCCTGCCGGTGAGGTCTACGCCGCTGTCGAAGCGCCCAAAGGCGAATTTGGCGTCTATATGGTGGCGGATGGCACCAACAAACCCTACCGCGCCAAGCTGCGCGCGCCGGGCTATCTGCATCTGCAAGCGATGGATCACATCGCCACCGGCCACCAGCTCGCCGATGTCGCCGCCATCATCGGCACCATGGACATCGTGTTCGGGGAGATTGATCGGTGAATTTGACACAACTACGATCTCTTCTGTTTTTAGCTTTGGGGTTTGCGCTACTACTTGCGGAAGGCATGTGGACCCGCGCGGAAGCGCAACAAATTCAAGTCCCAACGTCGCAGGCCTTCATGCGGTGTGCCCTTAATGAAAGCCAACTAGGAGGGTCTCTGGATTTTTCAGTGGGTGATTTTGGAAGCTGTGATGCGGGGATGAGTTTTCAGAAACCGAACGGGCTCGGTACCTCAGATGTATCCGTGACGACGCTTGGCGCAGGAACAACCAAAGCGGTGTTCAAAATTTTGGAGACGCAAGGCGATCCGCTCTACAAATTTCTGTATGACGTTTGCCCGACGCTCTTTAACGGTATGTACGACCTCATGCAGCCTGGCAGCAAAATGGCTGAGTTGTCTCGAATACCAAACACTGATCTAGTTTTGCTAAATTGCAATATGACCCTTCCGCTTGGCAAAGAGGACGCTGAATAACATGCTCAGACGCCTTCACCACGAACAACCCGAAAGCTTCGCTTTCACCGCTGCCAACCAGATCTGGGCCGAGGCGCAGATCACCAAATATCCGGACGGCCGTCAGGCCTCTGCGGTGATCCCTCTGCTATGGCGTGCGCAGGAACAGGAAGGCTGGCTCACCAAACCCGCAATTGAGGCCGTCGCCGATATGCTTGGCATGGCCTATATGCGCGTGCTTGAGGTCGCGTCCTTTTACTTCATGTTCCAGCTGCAGCCGGTGGGCTCTGTCGCCCACATCCAGATTTGCGGCACCACCTCCTGCATGATCTGCGGCGCAGAAGATCTGATCGCGGTTTGCAAAGAGAAGATCGCGGCCAAGCCGCATGAGCTGTCAGCAGACGGCAAATTCTCTTGGGAAGAGGTCGAATGCCTCGGGGCTTGCACCAACGCACCTATGGCGCAGATTGGCAAAGACTACTTTGAGGATCTGACCGCCGAAGGCTTTGCCCAGATGCTCGATGACATGGCTGCTGGCAATGTTCCGACACCGGGTCCGCAAAATGGGCGCTACGCCGCCGAGCCTCTCTCCGGCCTGACCAGCTTGAAAGACTATGACAGCGGCCAGACGCAGTATAACGCCTCTGTGCAGCTCGCCACCGATATTGGCGATTCCATCAAACGCATCGACGGCACCGAAGTGCCCATTCTGACCCCATGGGTCGGCAAAGACGGTGTGGTTGCCGGACGCGCCGCAGAAGGCCAACCGCCCAAACCGGCGCCAACGCCCAAGCCCGCCGCCAAACAGGCCGAGGAGGCGAAGAAAGCGGATCAGAAAGCTGAGAAAAAAGCGTCCAAGCCCAAGGCCAAAGCCAAGAAAGTAGCCCAGGCGGATGCCGCCGATGATCTCAAACAGCTCAAGGGCGTTGGCCCGGCGCTGGAGAAAAAGCTGCATGATGCCGGCGTGACAACCTTTGCCCAGATCGCGGGCTGGACCGCTGACGACATCGCCGAGATGGATGGCAAACTGTCGTTCAAAGGCCGCATCGACCGCGATGGCTGGGTGGAACAAGCCAAGTTGCTTGCCGAAGGTGGTGAAACAGAATTCTCCAAAAAGGTCGCCAAAGGCGACGTATACGAGGATTAATTCATGGCGGCCCAAACCCAGACCCCTTCGGCAAAAGCCGGGCGCAAGGCCGCGCTCGTGATTGCTGGTACAGGTGTGTACTGGATTTTGGCCATTCTGATCGGCAATTGGCTTGAGCTGTCCCAACGGACACGCGGCCTGCTCGATCTGATTGCTCTGGCGGGGTTTGTTTTCGCCATTGTGATGATCTTCAATATCTGGCGCGCGCGTCAGACAGACGAAAGGTAACGGGATGCTCAAAGATCAGGACCGTATCTTTACGAACCTCTATGGCATGCACGATCGCACGCTCAAAGGCGCGCAGGCGCGCGGCCATTGGGATGGCACTGCCAAGCTGATCCAGCAGGGGCGCGATGCGATCATTGACACCATGAAAGCCTCCGGTCTGCGCGGGCGCGGTGGCGCGGGCTTCCCGACCGGCCTGAAATGGTCCTTTATGCCCAAGGAAAGCGACGGGCGTCCGGCCTATCTGGTGATCAACGCCGATGAATCCGAGCCCGGCACCTGTAAAGACCGCGAAATCATGCGCCATGATCCGCACACGCTGATCGAAGGCGCGCTGATCGCCTCTTTCGCGATGAACGCCCACACCTGCTACATCTATTTGCGCGGCGAATATATTCGGGAACGCGAGGCTCTGCAGGCCGCGATTGACGAAGCTTATGATGCGGGCCTGCTTGGCAAAAACGCCGCTGGTTCCGGCTGGGATTTTGATGTGTTCCTGCATCACGGCGCTGGTGCCTATATCTGCGGTGAAGAGACCGCACTGATCGAAAGCCTTGAGGGCAAGAAAGGCATGCCACGCATGAAACCGCCATTCCCGGCGGGCGCGGGGCTTTATGGTTGCCCAACCACGGTGAACAACGTGGAATCCATCGCGGTGGTGCCTACTATCCTGCGCCGTGGCGCTGAGTGGTTTGCCGGTTTTGGCCGCCCGAACAACGCCGGGACCAAGCTTTTTGCTATATCCGGTCACGTCAACAACCCCTGCGTCGTCGAAGAGGCCATGTCGATCTCCTTTGAGGAGCTGATCGAAAAGCACTGCGGCGGCATTCGCGGCGGGTGGGATAATCTCTTTGCGGTGATCCCGGGCGGCTCCTCCGTGCCTTGTGTGCGCGGTGAAAACATGCGCGACGCGATCATGGATTTTGACTATCTGCGCAACGATCTGGGCTCCGGTCTTGGCACCGCAGCCGTGATCGTGATGGACAAGCAGACCGACATCATCAAGGCGATCTGGCGTCTGTCCAAATTTTACAAACACGAAAGCTGCGGCCAATGCACACCGTGCCGCGAAGGCACCGGCTGGATGATGCGCGTCATGGACCGTCTGGTGCAGGGCAAAGCGGATGTCGAAGAGATCGACATGCTGTGGGATGTGACCAAACAGGTTGAAGGCCACACCATCTGCGCCCTTGGCGATGCGGCCGCATGGCCGATCCAGGGCCTTATCCGCAACTTCCGTGGCGAAATCGAAGACCGCATCAAAGCCAATAAAACCGGCCGTATGGGCGCATTGGCGGCGGAGTAAACGAACAATGGACTTAACTATGAAGACCTTTCTGAAATCACCACGTGCCAAGGTTCTGATGATCCTTGTGGCGGCCACCGCCCTGTCTGGCTGTGGCGAGGCGTTTCGGGACAGTTTCCGCAGCAAGCGCGACCGCGTGACCTTTGACGGGCACAGCTACAAAGCCAAGGCAAACAAAGTGTCGCGGGATACGCGCGATCATTTCTCTGTGACCGTTGCACGCGCCAATCAAAGCCTGCTCGGCGCGCGTCAGGCAGGGGAATATGAGGCGTTCAAATACTGCATCGCAGAATACGGAACGACAAACGTGGATTGGCTGGTTGGCCCAGAGGATGACACCATCATTCCGGTGGACGACAAAATCACGCTGGAAGGGTTCTGTCGCCCTTGATCGGATATCAGACATACGCGGGCTGTTATTGCCTAACAGACCTCTCCGCCGCTCTGTGCAGCTTGGCAAAGGATCGCTTTGCCTGTGCAAAAGGAGTGTGCGCATGAAACGTCTGATGTCCGCTGTTGTCTTGGGAAGTCTTGTTCTCGCGGGAGGGGCCTCGGCCAAACCATCGCTGCGGGATGTGAAAGAGATCTACGAGCCGCTTTACTGGGCGCTGGTTGCTTTTGAGATCGCTGATGTCTGTGACAGCCTCGATGGGCGCAAGCTCAAAGGCGCGACCGACGGCTGGGCGCTTGTCCGCAAAGCGCGCCAGCTGGGCTACACCAACGAGGAAATCCAGTCTTTTCTGGACTCTGACGACGAGAAGGCGCGCATGCGTGCCCGTGGCGAGGCCTATTTCAAACACAAGGGCGCCAGCTACGACAATCCGGAAACTTTCTGTGCGTTGGGGCGCGCCGAAATCGAACGAAACAGCCAGATCGGCGTGTATTTGAGGGCGAAGTAAGCCATGTCTGACCTCCGCAAGATCATCATCGACGACACCGAAGTCGAGGTAGAAAGCGCGATGACCCTGATCCAGGCCTGCGAAGTGGCCGGGATCGAAATACCGCGTTTCTGCTACCACGAGCGCCTGTCGATTGCGGGCAACTGTCGGATGTGCCTTGTGGAGGTTGTTGGCGGCCCACCCAAACCTGCCGCGTCATGCGCCATGCAGGTGCGCGACCTGCGCCCGGGGCCGGAAGGCCAGCCGCCCGTGGTCAAAACCAACTCGCCCATGGTCAAAAAGGCGCGTGAGGGCGTGATGGAGTTCATGCTCATCAACCACCCGCTGGATTGCCCGATCTGCGATCAGGGGGGCGAATGTGACCTTCAGGATCAGGCCATGGCCTACGGCATCAGTGAAAACCGCTTCCGCGAACCCAAACGCGCGGTGGACGATCTGAACCTCGGCCCGCTTGTGGCCACCACAATGACACGTTGTATTTCTTGCACGCGCTGTGTGCGCTTCACCACCGAGGTCGCGGGCATCACCCAGATGGGTCAGACCGGGCGTGGTGAGGATGCGGAAATCACCAGCTATCTGAACGAAACACTGGACAGCAACCTGCAGGGCAACATCATCGATCTCTGCCCGGTCGGCGCGCTGACCTCCAAGCCCTACAGCTTCACAGCCCGCCCGTGGGAACTGACCAAGACAGAAACCATCGACGTGATGGACGCGCTTGGTTCAAACATCCGCGTTGACACAAAGGGGCGCGAAGTGATGCGCATCCTGCCGCGCAACCATGATGGCGTGAACGAAGAGTGGATTTCCGACAAAACCCGCTTTGTCTGGGACGGCCTGCGCCGCCAGCGTCTCGATCAGCCTTACGTGCGCGTGGATGGCAAGCTGAAGCCCGCCACATGGGGGGAGGCCCTGTCCGCCGCCGCCGCCGCGATGAAGGGCAAAAAGGTGGCTGGTCTCATCGGGGATCTGGTGCCGGTTGAGGCGGCTTTCGCCCTGAAGCAACTGGTTCAGAGCCTGGAAGGCAACGTGGAATGCCGCACAGACAACGCGCGCCTGCCCATTGGCAATCGCGGAGCCTATGTGGGCACAGCCACCATCGAAGACATCGAGGATGCCAAGTTCATCCAGCTGATCGGCACCAACCCGCGCGAGGAAGCGCCGGTGCTGAATGCCCGCATCCGCAAAGCTTGGCTCAAGGGCGCGCAGGTGGGCTTGATTGGTCCGGCTGTGGAACTGACCTATGAGTATGCCCATATGGGCTCTGATCGCGCTGCACTGGCCGATTTTGCACAGCATGATTTTGACAAGGTGAAAGACGCGCCGTCGATTGTGATCGTGGGCCAAGGCGCGCTGCGCGAAGCCGACGGTCTGGCTGTGCTGGCCGCCGCGCTTGAGGCCGCAGAGAAATCCAACAGCAAACTGCTGGTCCTGCACAACGCCGCTGCGCGCGTCGGTGCCATGGATGTGGGTGCTGTCACCGAAGGCGGCATGGACGCCGCCATCGACGGTGCGGAGGTGATCTACAATCTGGGCGCGGATGAGGTCGAGATCGACGCCGGTGCCTTTGTGATCTACCAGGGCAGCCACGGCGATCGCGGTGCGCACCGCGCCGATGTGATCCTGCCTGCCGCCGCATACACCGAAGAAAACGGCCTCTTTGTAAACACCGAAGGACGCCCGCAGCTCTCCATGCGCGCCGGTTTTGCGCCCGGTCAGGCCAAGGAAAACTGGGCCATCCTGCGAGCGCTCAGTGCTGAGGTGGACGCGACTTTGCCCTATGACTCGCTGGCGCAATTGCGTCAGGCGCTGATCAAAGAGGTTCCGCATATCGGCAAAATTGATCAGGTTGCGGAAAACGAAGTGGCCGCGATTGACGCGGGGCCCCTTGGCAAGGCGACCTTCCTGCCAGCGGTAAAAGACTTCTATCTGACAAACCCAATTGCCCGCGCCAGCGCGCTGATGGCGGAGCTTTCCGCCACGGCCAAGGCGCGCGGCTCAGAACAGATCGCGGCGGAATAAGCACAGGATGACACGCCTTTCTCTCCATATCACGCTTGCAGCGGCCTGTGTCATCGGGCTTGCGGCCTGTGCCCCGCAATCGGGCACGGATGTGAGCCGTGGGGAGACCGCTTTTGTCCCCGACTATCAGGGGGTGGACACGCGGCTGCTGGAAGGGGATCTGGTGAATTTCCACGTTGCCATGACCGGCGCGCGGGATGCGGATGACGTGCATGATTATGCCGAATGCGCCGCCGCGCAATATACGCTGATCCGTGGCTTTGGCTTTGCCCGCCACGTGCGCACAACAACAGACAATCAGGGCGGACTTTGGAAGGGGGATGCGGTTTACACCATCTCCCCGGCGCTGCCCCGTGGTCTCAAAACGATTGACGCCGAAGTCATCGTCGCGAACTGCGAAGAAAACGGAATACCTACGGTGTGAGGACCCATGACTGATTTCTTTACCACCACATACCTCGGCATCTTCCTCCTGACACTTGGGCAGGTGCTTCTGGTTGTTGTGCCGCTTTTGGTCGCCTTGGCGTTCCTGCTCTATGCGGACCGGAAGATCTGGGCCGCTGTCCAGCTGCGCCGGGGGCCCAACGTGGTGGGCACCTTCGGTCTGCTGCAAAGTTTCGCGGATTTCATCAAATACGCGGTGAAAGAGATCGTCTATCCGGCGGGCGCAGACAAGGCGGTCTTCCTGCTTGCGCCTATGGTCAGCCTTGTGATGGCGCTGATTGCCTGGGCGGTGATCCCTTTTAATGACGGCTGGGTGGTCTCTGACCTCAACGTCGCCATTCTTTACGTCATGGCGATCAGTTCGCTAGAGGTCTACGGCGTCATCATGGGCGGTTGGGCCTCCAACTCCAAATACCCGTTCCTCGGCTCCCTGCGCTCTGCGGCGCAGATGATCTCTTATGAGGTGTCGCTGGGTCTGATCATCATTGGCGTGATCATCACCACCGGCTCCATGAACTTCGGCGACATCGTGAACGCGCAAGACGGCAAATACGGCGCGCTCAGCTGGTATTGGCTGCCGCATTTCCCGATGCTCTTCCTCTTCCTGATCTCGGCCATGGCGGAAACCAACCGCCCGCCGTTTGACCTGCCCGAAGCGGAATCCGAGCTGGTTGCAGGCTATCAGGTAGAATACAGCTCCACGCCGTTCCTGCTGTTCATGATCGGCGAATATGTGGCCATCGTTCTGATGTGTGCCCTCGTGTCGCTGCTGTTCCTCGGCGGCTGGCTCTCCCCGGTGAACTTCCTGCCCGATGGCATCTTCTGGATGTTTGCCAAGATCTGCTTTGTCTTCTTCATTTTCTCGATGGTGAAGGCAATCACCCCGCGCTACCGCTACGACCAGCTGATGCGCATTGGTTGGAAGATCTTCCTGCCGATGTCTCTGGCTTGGGTTGTTCTGGTCGCGTTCCTTGCAAAATTCGAACTCTTCGGCGGCGCTTACGCTCGCTGGGCGATTGGAGGCTGATATGACGGCAATCGACTACAAACGCGCCGCCGGCTACTTCCTGCTGAAGGATTTCATTGGTGGCTTCAAACTTGGCATGAAGTATTTCTTCAAACCCAAAGCCACCGTGAACTATCCGCACGAGAAAGGCCCGTTGTCTCCTCGTTTCCGTGGCGAGCACGCCCTGCGGCGCTATCCAAACGGCGAAGAGCGCTGCATTGCCTGCAAACTCTGCGAAGCGATCTGCCCGGCACAGGCCATCACCATTGATGCGGAACCACGTGACGACGGTTCCCGCCGCACCACCCGCTATGACATCGACATGACCAAATGCATCTACTGCGGCTTCTGTCAGGAAGCCTGCCCGGTGGATGCCATTGTCGAAGGGCCAAACTTCGAATTTGCCACCGAGACCCGCGAAGAGCTGTTTTATGACAAGGAGAAACTCCTTGAGAACGGTGCCCGCTGGGAAGCGGAAATTGCCCGCAACCTCGAAATTGATGCCCCCTATCGCTGAGTGAGGATCACAGGACCATGAGCGACAGCAAAAACCCGTATCAGGCGATGTTCGCCCAGTATCAGGAGATGGCGAAAGCCTTCAATCCGGCGCTGGAGAGCTTCACGCCCAAAGGGTTTGAGGCGCTCTGGCCCACCATGCCCAAGGACGTGATGGAAATGTTCTTTGGCAACACCATCAATCAGGGCGGGCTGGATGCCAAAACCCGCCTTCTGCTGACGCTCGGGGCGCTCACCATGCTGGGCGCGCAGGCGGATGCGCAAATGCGCCTGACGGTCCGCCATCTGGTGGAAGCAGAGGCCACAAAACAAGAAATCGTGGAGACCATCGGCCAGATGTCGATGTTCGCCGGTATTCCCGCCACCACCCGCGCGATGGAAATCGTGCAGGAGGTTCTGGCGGAAAAAGAGGGAAATGACACATGACCATGGCGGCATTAGCTTTCTGGCTGTTTGCGATTTGCGTGATCGCTGGCGGGTTTTTCACCGTCATCAGCCGCAACCCCGTGCATTCGGTGCTTTGGTTGATCCTCGCGTTTCTGAGCTCGGCGGGGCTGTTTGTCCTGCTGGGGGCGGAATTTGTCGCGATGCTCTTGATCATCGTCTACGTCGGCGCGGTCGCGGTGCTCTTCCTTTTTGTGGTGATGATGCTGGATGTGGATTTTGCAGAGCTAAAGGCGGGCATGGCCCAATATATGCCGCTGGCGCTGCTCATCGGTGTGATCCTTTTGATGCAGCTTGGCATGGCTTTCGGGGTTTGGCAGTTCGCCGATGAAGCGCAGGCGCTGCGCGGCGCGGTCACACCGACGGATGCGCATAACACCGAGGCACTGGGTCTGATCCTTTATGATCAGTACTTCCTGCTGTTCCAACTGGCAGGTCTGATCCTGCTTGTGGCGATGATCGGGGCGATTGTCCTGACCCTGCGCCACCGCAAAGACATCAAGCGCCAGAACGTGCTGGAGCAGATGTGGCGGGATCCAGCAGATGCGATGGAATTGAAAGACGTAAAACCGGGGCAGGGGCTTTAAGCCGCGCCAGAAGAGAAAAAGAACCGAGGGACCAAATATGATTGGTTTGGAACATTACCTAGGCGTCGCCGCGACGCTCTTTGTTATCGGCATTTTCGGCCTCTTCCTGAACCGGAAGAACATCATCATCCTTTTGATGTCGATCGAGCTCATCTTGCTGTCAGTCAACATCAACCTGGTCGCTTTCTCGGCCTTTCTGGGGGATCTTGTCGGGCAGGTCTTTGCGCTCTTTGTGATGACAGTCGCCGCAGCTGAGGCCGCCATCGGCTTGGCCATCCTCGTCTCCTTCTTCCGCAACCGTGGCACCATCGCGGTAGAAGACGTCAACGTGATGAAAGGCTAAGCGTTCATGGAAAAGATCATACTCTTTGCGCCACTGATCGGCAGCCTGATCGCAGGCTTCGGCTGGCGCATGATCGGCGAGAAGGCCGCGCAATATCTCACCACAGGCCTGCTCTTTCTGGCCTGTCTGCTCAGCTGGATTGTCTTCCTCGGGCTGGATGCGGAACACGTCAAACAGATCCACATTCTGGATTTCATCCAATCGGGCCATCTGGACACCGCTTGGGCGATCCGCGTTGACCGCCTGACAGCGATCATGCTGATCGTGGTCACCACGGTCTCCGCCCTCGTGCATCTCTATTCCATGGGCTACATGGCGCATGATGACAACTGGAGGCAGGGCGAGCACTACAAGGCGCGTTTCTTTGCCTATCTGTCTTTCTTCACCTTCACCATGCTCATGCTGGTCACCGCCGACAACCTTCTGCAGATGTTCTTTGGCTGGGAAGGTGTGGGTGTCGCCTCCTATCTGCTCATCGGCTTTTACTACAAAAAACCGTCCGCAAACGCGGCGGCGATCAAAGCTTTTGTGGTCAACCGCGTCGGCGATTTTGGCTTCCTTCTGGGCATCTTCGCGATCTTCTTCCTGACCGAGAGCATCAAGTTTGACGACATCTTCGCCGCGGCACCTGTTCTGGCGGAAACACAGCTTGAGTTCCTGTGGCGCGAGTGGAACGCGGCCAACTTGGTGGCCTTCCTGCTGTTCATCGGCGCGATGGGCAAATCGGCGCAATTGTTCCTGCACACCTGGCTGCCGGACGCGATGGAAGGCCCGACCCCGGTGTCCGCTCTGATCCACGCCGCCACCATGGTGACCGCTGGTGTGTTCCTGGTGTCGCGCATGTCACCGTTGGTCGAATATGCGGATGAAACCAAAGCCTTCATCGTGTTCCTCGGCGCAGCCACGGCCTTTGTCGCTGCCACCATTGGTCTCGTGCAAAACGACATCAAACGTGTGATTGCCTATTCCACCATGTCCCAGCTGGGTTACATGTTTGTGGCAGCAGGTGTTGGCGTTTACTCCGCAGCCATGTTCCACCTCTTCACCCACGCCTTCTTTAAGGCGATGCTCTTCTTGGGCGCGGGTTCTGTGATCCACGCGATGCACCACGAGCAGGACATGCGCAACTACGGCGGCCTGCGCAAAAAGATCCCATATACCTACTGGGCCATGATGATCGGCACGCTGGCGATCACCGGCGTCGGCATCCCGCTGACCCACATCGGTTTTGCAGGCTTCCTGTCCAAAGATGCGATTATCGAAAGCGCTTGGGCGGGCACGGCTGGCGGCTTTGCCTTCTGGGCGCTGGTTGTCGCCGCGATGTTCACCAGCTTCTACAGCTGGCGTCTGATCTTCCTCACCTTCTATGGCGAGCCGCGCGGCAACAAGCACACCCATGATCACGCGCATGAAAGCCCGATGGTCATGCTGATCCCGCTTGGCGTTCTGTCGCTCGGCGCGATCTTTGCCGGGATGATCTGGTTCGGCTCCTTCTTTGGCGATCATAACACGGTCAACAAATTCTATGGCGTGCCCGCCCATCATGCAGAGCACAGCGAAGGCCATGGAGACGAAGCCGCCCACGGCGATGATCACGCAGAAGCCAAAGCAGATGATCACGCACATGATGACGGCCACGCTGAGAAACATGGCGATGAAGATCACGCGGCGGTGGCGGCGGCGCATCATGGCGAAGCCCCTCAGGGCGCGATTTTCACCCACCCAAGCAACCATGTGATGGACGAAGCGCACCATGCGCCCAAATGGGTCAAGGTCAGCCCGTTCATCGCGATGGTGATCGGCTTTGTGATGGCCATGTGGTTCTACATCTGGGATCCATCCATGCCCGCCAAAACCGCAGCAAGCCAGCGTCCGCTCTATCTGTTCCTGCTCAACAAATGGTACTTTGACGAGCTTTATGACGCGCTCTTTGTGCGCCCGGCCCGGGCTGTCGGAGCGTTTCTTTGGAAACGCGGCGATGGCGATGTGATTGACGGCGGCATCAACGGTGTGGCCATGGGCATCGTGCCTTGGGTGACCAAAATGGCGGGCCGCGCCCAGTCCGGCTACATCTTCACCTACGCGCTGGCCATGGTGATTGGCATCGTGGCACTGATCACATGGATGACGCTCAGCGGAGGAGCACACTAATGAACGACAGCTTGCTCTCCCTGGTCACGTTCCTGCCGACCTTTGCCGCGCTGATCCTCGTGGTCTTCCTGCGGGGCGAAGACGAAATGGCACGGCGCAACGCCAAACGCGTCGCGCTGTTCGCAACAACCGCCACCTTCGTCATATCGCTCTTCATTCTGGCTGGGTTTGATCCAAGCAACCCGGGGTTCCAGTTCGTGGAACAGCGCGAATGGATCATGGGCATGACCTACAAGATGGGTGTGGACGGCATCTCCGTGCTGTTTGTCATGCTCACCACCTTCATCATGCCGCTGGTGATCTGGGCGTCCTGGGATGTTCAAACCCGCGTCAAAGAATATATGGTTGCCTTCCTGCTGCTGGAGACGCTGATGCTCGGCGTGTTCATGGCGCTGGATCTGGTGCTGTTCTACCTGTTCTTTGAGGCTGGCCTCATTCCGATGTTCCTGATCATCGGGATCTGGGGTGGCAAAAACCGCATCTATGCCTCCTTCAAGTTCTTCCTCTACACTTTCCTCGGCTCGGTGCTGATGCTGGTGGCGATGGTCGGCATGTTTGTTCAGGCAGGCACCACCGACATCCCAACGCTCATGACCCATGAGTTTGCCTCTGAAACCATGAATGTTCTGGGCTTCACCGTGATTGGTGGTGTGCAGACGCTGATGTTCCTGGCCTTCTTTGCCTCTTTCGCGGTGAAGATGCCGATGTGGCCAGTACACACCTGGTTGCCCGATGCCCACGTGCAGGCGCCCACGGCTGGCTCCGTGGTGCTGGCCTCGATCCTGCTGAAGATGGGCGGCTACGGCTTCTTGCGGTTCAGTCTGCCGATGTTCCCCATCGGCTCTGAGGTCATGACCCCGCTGATCCTCTGGATGTCGGCAATTGCGATTGTCTACACCTCGCTGGTCGCGCTGGTGCAGGAAGACATGAAAAAGCTGATCGCCTATTCCTCGGTGGCGCATATGGGCTATGTGACCATGGGCATCTTTGCCGCCAACCAGCAGGGCATCGACGGCGCGATCTTCCAGATGCTGAGCCACGGCTTTATCTCCGGCGCGCTCTTCCTCTGTGTCGGGGTGATCTATGACCGCATGCATACCCGCGAGATCGACGCCTATGGCGGTCTGGTGAACCGCATGCCAACCTATGCGCTGATCTTCATGTTCTTCACCATGGCCAATGTCGGCCTGCCGGGCACCTCCGGCTTTGTCGGGGAATTCCTGACCCTGATGGGTGTGTTCCAGGTCAACACCTGGGTGGCGCTGGTGGCGACAGCCGGTGTGATCTTCTCTGCGGCCTATGCGCTGTGGCTCTACCGCCGCGTGGTCTTTGGCGATCTGATCAAAGAGAGCCTCAAGTCTATCACCGACATGACCCGCCGCGAAAAGATGATCTTTGCACCGCTGGTGGCAATGACCCTCATTCTCGGCGTCTACCCGTCGCTGATCACGGACATCATCGGCCCTTCCGTCGAAAATCTGATTTCCAACTATGACACCGCTCTGGCCCATGGCGCTGCCGCCAGCCAGATGGCATCGCACTAAGGAGCGCTTGAGACATGATTCAGGCTGATCTGAATATCATCCTGCCGGAAATCCTCCTGGCGATTTATGCCATGCTCGCGTTGGTGGCGGTGGTCTACACCGGCAAAGACAAGATGGCGGGCATGCTCACCTGGATCACCGCCGGTGTGTTTGTGCTTCTGGCCATGTGGATCGGGGCCTCCGGCGCAGGTGACAATGTGGCGTTCAACGGCATGTTCCACGATGACGCCTTCTCCCGCTTTGCCAAAATTGCCATGCTGCTGTCTGGCGCTGCGGTTCTGGTGATGGGGCAGGACTACATGGCGCGGCGCGGCATGCTGCGCTTTGAATATCCGGTCCTCGTGTCGCTTGCGATGGTGGGGATGATGACCATGGTCTCCGCCGGAGATCTGATCACGCTCTACATGGGGCTCGAGCTGCAGTCTCTGGCGCTCTACGTGGTGGCGTCTTTCCGTCGTGACAGCGTGAAATCCACTGAGGCGGGCATGAAGTACTTCCTGCTGGGCGCGCTGTCGTCGGGCCTGTTGCTTTATGGCTCCTCCCTTGTCTACGGTTTTGCAGGCACAACGCAGTTCAGTGGCATCATCGACGTGGCTGGCCATGGCGACACTCCGCTTGGTCTGCTCTTTGGCCTGACCTTTGTGGTCGCGGGCCTCGCGTTCAAAGTGTCCGCCGTGCCGTTTCACATGTGGACGCCTGATGTCTATGAGGGCGCCCCAACACCGATTACCGCCTTCTTCGCCACCGCACCAAAGCTTGCGGCGATGGGTCTCTTTGCCCGCGTGCTGTTTGATGCCTTTGGTGGCGTGGTTGCAGACTGGCAGCAGATCATCGCGCTTCTGTCGGTGCTGTCGATGTTCCTTGGCGCAGTCGCCGCGATTGGCCAGCGCAATATCAAACGCCTGATGGCCTATTCCTCGATCGCCCACATGGGCTATGCGCTGATGGGGCTTGCCTCCGGCACCGCTTTGGGGATCGAGGCGATGCTGGTCTATATGGCGATCTACGTCACCATGAACATCGGCACCTTTGCCTTTATCCTGTCGATGGAGAAAGACGGCCAGCCGGTGGTCGATATTTCAGCGCTCAACATGTACTCCAAGCGTGCGCCTGGCCGGGCGCTGGCGATGCTGTTCCTGCTGTTCTCTCTGGCAGGTGTGCCGCCTTTCCTCGGCTTCTTTGGCAAACTCTATGTGCTGCGCGCCGCCTTTGATGCGGGCCTTGCATGGCTGGCGGTTGCCGGTGTGATCGCCTCGGTGATCGGGGCGTTTTATTATCTGCGCATTGTCTACTTCATGTACTTCGGCGAAGAGCGTGACGCGCTCGACGCACCACGGTCTCCGGTGCAGCACCTCATGCTGGTGCTGAGCGCGGCCGTGATGCTTCTGGGTGTGGTGAACTTCTTTGGCGTGGATACGGCCGCACAGGCCGCCGCCGTGGCCCTGCTGCAATAACCCGCTTGCCTTTTGCCATCCGGACGTTGATTGTGACGCGCCCCACGGGGCGCGTCGCCTTTTTTGAAAGCGCGCTACGTGAGGGCGCTTTTCGACCTGTAAGAAGATAAAAACACATGAGCAATTGGCCCGAGGGGTATGGCCGCCGCGTTCTGGCGGAAGTCGACAGCACCAATGCAGAGGCCGCGCGCATTGCACCGCAACTGGCCGCGCCTGAGTGGATCCTGGGCCTGCGCCAGACCAAGGGCCGTGGCCGCCGTGGCCGTGCCTGGGTCGATCCGGTTGGCAACTTTGCCGCCACCTTGGTGATGCGCCCGGCAGAAAGCCCCGATCAGGTCGCTCTGCGGTCTTTCGTGGCGGCTCTGGCGCTCTACGATGCCTTTGTCGCAGTGACGGGCCGCAGTGACGGGCTCGCGCTCAAATGGCCCAACGACGTGTTGCTGAACGGCGGCAAAGTGGCGGGCATCCTGCTGGAGAGCGCGGGCTTTGCGGGGGGCGCGGTCAGCCACATCGCCATCGGCATCGGTGTGAACCTTGCCCACGCGCCCGACACCGGCGCTGTCGAAGCACAGGCCACGCGCCCGGTCTCTCTGCTCTCTGAAACCGGCGCCTCCGTTGATCCGGAAAGCTTCCTCGAAGCGCTGGCCACCGCCTATGCCCGCTGGGAGGCACAGTTTGCCACCTACGGGTTTGAACCGATCCGCACCGCCTGGCTCACGCGCGCGGCGCGCATTGGCGAAGTCATGACGGCACGTACCACCCGTGAGGAGACCACCGGGACCTTTGAAACGGTGGACAGCGCTGGAAATCTGGTGTTGAAGACCGCGAAGGGCCGCATTGCCATAGCTGCGGCAGACATCTTTTTCTGATCCACGCAACAGGGGGATCTGCGCCATGCTTCTTGCCATCGACTGCGGCAACACCAACACTGTGTTCTCGATCTGGGACGGGGAGAAATTCCTGTGCACCCTGCGCACGTCGACCCACCATGCACGCACGGCAGACGCTTACTTCACCTGGTACTCGACCCTGATCAATCACTACGGCATCGACGCAGACATCACTGATGTGATCATCTCCTCCACCGTGCCGCGGGTGGTCTGGAACCTGCGCGTTTTTGCCGACCGGTTCTTCAACTGCCGTCCTCTGGTGGTTGGCAAGCCAGAGTGCAAACTGCCGCATCAACCGCGTGTGGATCAGGGCACCCAGCCGGGCCCGGACCGTCTGGCCAATGCGGTGGGCGCCTATGACCGCCACGGCGGCAATGTGGTGGTGGTTGATTTTGGCACCGCCACGAACTTTGATGTGGTCGCCGAAGATGGCGCCTATGTGGGCGGCGTGATTGCCCCCGGCGTGAACCTCAGCCTTGAGGCGCTGCACTCCGGAGCCGCCGCATTGCCGCATGTGGATGTCAGTCAGCCGGAAAAGGTGATCGGCACCAACACGGTTGGCTGTATTCAATCGGGTGTGTTCTGGGGATACACGGGCCTGATCGAAGGCATTATCTCCCGGATCAAAGCGGAATATGGCGCACCGATGAAAGTGGTGGGCACGGGGGGTCTTGCACCGCTCTTTGAGCAGGGCGATCACCTGTTTGATACCATCGAAGATGATTTGACGATGCACGGGCTGACCGTCATCCACGACTTTAACAAGGAGCAGGGCGCATGAGCGACCGCTTGATCTATCTGCCGCTTGGCGGTTCTGGCGAAATTGGCATGAACGCCTATGTCTATGGCTACGGGCCAGCAGACAATGAGCGTCTCATTCTGGTGGACATTGGTGTTGCGTTTTCTGACATGGAAACCAGCCCCGGTGTGGACCTGATCTTTGCAGACATTCGCTGGCTTGAGGAAAACAAACACCGGCTCGAGGCGATTTTCATCACCCACGGCCACGAGGATCACATCGGCGCGGTCGGGCATTACTGGGAGCGCCTCGGTGTGCCGGTCTACGCCCGCACATTCACCGCCAATCTGGCCCGTCACAAGATGGCAGATCGCGGCCAGCCCGAAGAGGTGGTGCGCACAGTCTCTGCATGGCCCGAAGTGACCGAAGCCGGCCCGTTCAAGGTTGGGTTCCTGCCGGTCAGCCACTCCATCCCGGAAAGCGCCGCTTTGGTGATCGACAGCCCCGCAGGCCGCGTGATCCACTCTGGTGACTTCAAGCTTGATGAAACCCCGCTGGTGGGAGAGCCTTTTGACCCGGCTTTGTGGGCAGAGGTTGCCAAAGAAGGCGTCAAAGCGCTGATCTGTGACAGCACCAATGTGTTCTCACCTCACGCAGGCCGTTCGGAGGCCTCTGTTGGGCCGGAGATCGAAGCACTGGTCGCCAAAGCGCCCAATATGGTGGTCGCGACCACCTTCGCCTCCAACGTGGCCCGCGTGAAAACATTGGCCGAGGCGGGCGAGCGGGCAGGGCGGTCCATCTGCCTCATGGGCCGCGCCATGCGCCGCATGATCGAAGCCGCCATTCAGACCGGTGTTCTGGACAGCTTCCCCAAGGTGGTCAGCCCCGAAGACGCCGCCAGCATCCCGCGTGAGAACCTGATGCTGCTCGTCACCGGCTCTCAAGGCGAGCGCCGCGCCGCCAGTGCGCAACTCGCCCGTGGCAAATACAATGGCATCAAACTGAAAGAAGGCGATCTCTTCCTCTTCAGCTCCAAAACCATTCCGGGCAACGAAAAAGGTGTGATCCGCATCATCAACCAATTCTCCGAGATGGGTGTGGATGTGGTGGATGACAGCTCCGGGAAATACCACGTGTCCGGTCATGCCAACCGCCCGGATCTCCAGCGTCTGCATGAGATTGTGAACCCAACGATGGTGATCCCGAACCACGGCGAACACCGTCACCTGCGCGAACATGCCAAGCTCGCCAATGAAGGCGGCCGCGCCTCTATCGTGGCGGTGAACGGCACCATGCTGGAACTCTCCGGCGACCAGCCCTCGATTGCGGGGTACGTCGAAACCGGACGCACCTATCTGGACGGCACCGCACAGATCGGCGCGCTGGACGGCATCGTGCGCGATCGTATCCGCATGGCGCTCAACGGCCATGTACTTGTGACCGTGCTGCTGGATGAAGATGATGAGCCGCTGGGAGATGCCTGGTGCGAAATCATGGGCCTGTCAGAAATGGGCCGCTCGCAAGCGCCGCTGGTTGACGTGCTGGAAGAGGACATCACCCAGTTCCTGGGGCGCGCCAAAGAGAAGACATTGGCGGATGATGACAAGCTTGAAGGCGAAATTCGCCGGATCGTGCGCAATTCTGCCCGTGATGAGATCGGCAAAAAGCCCGAAGTCACCGTGGTGGTCAGCCGCCTGAGCTGACCTGACCTTCAGGCCCGAAAAACAGAGCAAAAAAAGGGCCCCTCGGGGCCCTTTGTCGTTTCGCGCAGGCTGCGTTTAGCCCGCCGCGTTTTCCGCATCGCGTCGCTCTTCAAAGCTCAGCGCAATAAAGCTTGGCAGATGGTCGCCCATGCCCACCACGCGGTTGTCATCGCGCCGGTCATGACGGCCACGGCCGCGTCCGCGGTTTGAACGGCCACGTGGCTCTTCTTGCGCGGGCAGTTCCAGCGCCTCTACCACGTTTGGCTTCTCTTCGGCCTTCTTGGAAGTCTCTTCCTTCGGCTTGCGCGCTTTGCGCGGCTCCGGCTTGACCGGATTTTCCACGCGCGGGATCTCTTTCTGGATCAGCGCTTCCACCGCCTCAAAGGCTTTTTCGTCCCGCGGGTTGCAGATCGTAAACGCCTTGCCTTCACGACCGGCACGACCTGTCCGGCCAATGCGGTGCACATAGTCTTCGGCGTGACCCGGCACATCAAAGTTGAACACATGGCTCACACTTGGCACATCCAGACCGCGCGCCGCCACATCAGAGGCCACCAAAATACGCAGCTCGCCATTCCGGAAAGATTCCAGTGTCTTGGTCCGCTGCGACTGGTCCAGATCGCCATGGATCGGCGCGGCATCATAACCGTATTTCTTCAGCGATTTTGCGCAGATATCCACATCCGTCTTGCGGTTGCAGAAGATGATCGCGTTGCTGCAGGCCTCACCTTCGCCGTCGATCAGCGCGCGCAGAACCTTGCGCTTCTCGCTGCCTTCACGATCACGGCGGGAGGCTTTGAACATGACAACGCCCTGCTCAATGGTCTCGCTTGCGGTCGCCTGACGGGCCACTTCCACCCGCTCTGGGTTGGAGAGGAAAGTGTTGGTGATCCGCTCAATTTCCGGCGCCATGGTGGCGGAGAAAAACAGTGTCTGGCGGGTGAAAGGGGTGAGGCCAAAGATCCGCTCGATGTCAGGGATAAAGCCCATGTCCAGCATCCGGTCAGCTTCATCCACCACCATGACTTTCACGTCAGACAGGATCAGCTTGCCGCGCTCGAAATGGTCCAGCAGACGGCCCGGTGTGGCGATCAGCACATCGACGCCTTTGTCGATGATCGCTTCCTGCTCTTTGAAGCTCACCCCGCCAATCAGCAGCGCTTTGGTCAGCTTCAGATATTTGGAATAGGTGTCAAAGTTCTCCGCCACCTGTGCGGCCAGTTCCCGTGTCGGGCAGAGCACTAGGCTGCGCGGCATGCGCGCCCGCGCACGTCCCCGCGCCAGCAACGACAGCATCGGCAGGGTAAAGCTTGCGGTCTTGCCGGTGCCGGTTTGCGCGATGCCAAGAACGTCCCGGCCTTCGAGCGCGGATGGAATCGCCCCCGCTTGAATTGGGGTTGGCGTTTCGTAGCCCGCTTCGCTGATTGCTTTCAGCACCTTAGGGTTCAGGTTCAGGTCAGAAAATTTTGTCATTTGTATCCGTGGTTTACGGACACGACTTGGCCCGTAGCGGCTTTGGGATCAGGCCCGGCTGGCCCCGCAACACATGGCGATATCGATCCTCGGCGCCTTCTATCGCACAGAAGGCTTTAGGTCAATGAAACCAGCGAGTTCCCACCGGTTTGACGTAAAGTGAGAAACATTTGCCTCAAAAATCGGGGAAGTGTTTCCGGCGTTTCGCATCCAAATCCAGCACATGTTCCTGCAAGACCCCACGCTCCCGCAGGCGTTGCGTCAGCTCAGGTGTGGCCAGGCAGGCCTCCTCATAGAACCGCCGCAACCCATTCGGCTCCTTGGCCAGATGGGTAAAGAGCTTATGCAGATTGAGGCCGCCCTCATCTTCCGGAACAGCCGCCCCCAGCTCGTCGCGGTAAGACCCCTTTTTGTGGCGATAGGTGAAACTTTTCTGCCAATGATCCCACCCTGTGGTGTGCAGGTGCAGAAGCCTGGTATCGGTCAGCTCCATCTGCCCCGGGTTGCGCACCCCATTCTGCATCACATTGTGAATTTTCACTTTCATGTCGCTCTGTTTGGTGCGCATGAAGATTTTACCAGCCACATGGCTGACAAACCCGCCTTTCAGATAGGGCGCAAAGGTCGGATAAATTTCCGCCACCAGACGGCTGCGGTCATCTTTGTTGGCGATGAAGCTTTTAAACAGGCGCGGCTCCGTGCCTTCCTCCATAGGTGCCAGCGCCTCAGCAGGGCGCACACGCGCGGTCAGACAGCTCTCTGGCAGGGCGGCAAGCTGATCCGTGATAACACGCTCCGGCCATAAGAACTCATCCACATCAATGTGCAGCAGCCAATCCAGATCCTTTGCGCGGTGATAAGCGTGGCGCGCGTTGTAGGACTGGCGGTTCTGGTGCATCGGCGGGCGTTTGCCCCGCGCCTTGATCCAGTAGTTCTCGCCGGTGCTCACGGGCGTGATCTTCGGATGGGCCTTCAGCAGCGCCTTGGCCTCTGGATTTGGGGCGTCGAGATAGATCCAAAGATGGCTCGCCCCCAGCTCCAGATGGTGCGCGGTAAAGTTCAGGATGTCTTCGGCAGAGGCTTTGATGGTCGCGACCACACCCCAAGTTGGCTTTTGCGTCGTCATTTCCGTGCCTGTTGCCGCTCTCGTTTCGCCCGCATCTGCGACAGGCGCCGGAACACGCCGCCCGGTTCCGCAATCAGCTCCCCCAGCAAATGCTCAGCCAGCGGCGCAATCACCGGATCGGTCTTGGCCATTTCCCAGATTGGCGCGATCAGGTTGATATCCAACCCGCCATGGACCAGTGAAAACGGTTCCATATCCAGCGGGAGCCGGGTTTTCACCCGCTTGCCAAAGCCATGCTCTTTTTCAGGTGGCAGGCCGCTGAAACTGCGCTCAAACTCATAGAGCTTCATCATGCCAAAGAGCATCTTTAGGGCTTGGCCAACTTCCCTCTGCGCTGGCGTGTCTCCGTGATCGGCAAAGGTCTGCACCGCGCTCACCTGCCAACGCAGATTTAACGCACCAATCAGATGCGCATGTTCTTCTGCCCAGATCCGCCGAAACAACGCAGCGGTTTGCGGTGGTTGCGCGCGTTTGCGCAGGTTGGAAATCAGCTGCGCATTCAAAAAGGCCAGCGCGCTCTGCCCGACAAACTCTTCCGCGATCTGCCGACGCTTGCGCGCCCAGCTTGTCTTGGGGTCATCCGGCTGCTTTTGTGTCGCGCTCTCGGGTACGATTTCAGCCTTCAGCGCGGCCAGATCCGCATCCAACGGCGGCAGGTCTTCGGGACCAAAATCAAAGGGGTCGCGCCGCCCCTCATAACGCGCGAGCATATAGGCAAAGCCGCCCGGATAGGTGAGGGTGTCGTCGGTCATGGCGCGATGTTTGCACGGGGGCATCCCCCGTGCAATCTCAGACTGTATCAGACCATCATTTCCTTGGTGGCCGTCAGCGTCACATCCGGATAGTCGCGCGCCACGCGGTCGATATCCCATTGCAAACGCGTCAGAAACACCACGTCGCCATCATGGTCATAGCTGATGTGCTGCTTGTTCATGTCGGCAAATTTCTCAACCGCCTGACGCTCGCCATTGACCCAACGGGCCGAGGTGAACTGGCTCTGTTCAAAGCGCACCGGCAGGCCGTATTCCATCTCGATCCGGCTAGCGAGCACTTCAAACTGAAGCTGGCCAACCACACCGACGATGAAGCCGGACCCGATCATTGGCTTGAACACTTTGGCCGCGCCTTCCTCGGCGAACTGCATCAGCGCCTTTTCAAGGTGCTTCGCCTTCATCGGATCGCCTGCGCGAATGCCTTGCAGCAGTTCCGGCGCAAAGCTCGGAATGCCGGAAACGCGGAGCGCCTCGCCTTCGGTCAGCGTGTCACCAATCCGCAGTTGCCCGTGGTTGGGAATACCGATGATATCGCCTGCCCAGGCCTCGTCTGCGAGTTCGCGATCAGAGGCGAGGAAGAGCACCGGATTGGAAATCGCCATCGGCTTTTTGGTGCGCACATGGGTCAGTTTCATGCCGCGCTTGAAGTGCCCGGAGGCCATGCGCACAAAGGCCACACGGTCGCGGTGTTTGGGGTCCATATTGGCCTGAACCTTGAACACAAAGCCCGCGACCTTTTTTTCCTCTGGCGCAATCTCACGCGGCTGCGCGGTCTGCACCTGTGGCTCCGGCCCGTAAGAGCCAATGCCATCCATCAGCTCTTTCACCCCAAAAGAGTTGATCGCAGAGCCGAACCAGATCGGGGTCATATGCCCTTCCAGCACCGCCTGCGGATCAAGCTGCGGCAGCAGCTCCTTGGCCATCTCGACCTCTTCCTGCAGCTTCTCCAGCAGATGTGCAGGCACGTGGTCGGCCAGTTTCGGATCGTCCAGCCCGTCAATCTGAATGGTCTCGGCGATCACATTCCGGTCCGCGCGGTCCATCAGCTCCAGACGGTCGTTGAGCATGTCATAACAGCCCAGGAACTCGCGCCCCATGCCAATCGGCCAGCTTGCCGGTGTCACGTCAATCGCGAGGTTTTCCTGAATCTCGTCAATGATATCAAAGGTATCGCGGCTTTCGCGGTCCATCTTGTTACAGAAGGTCAGGATCGGTAGGTCGCGCAGACGACACACTTCAAAGAGCTTCTGCGTCTGGCTTTCCACACCTTTGGCGCCGTCAATCACCATTACCGCCGCATCCACCGCAGTCAGCGTGCGATAGGTGTCTTCGGAGAAGTCGCTGTGGCCCGGTGTGTCCACCAGATTGAAGCGGAAGTTACCAAAATCAAAGGACATCGCAGAGGCCGACACGGAGATCCCGCGATCCTTTTCCATCTGCATGAAGTCCGAGCGCGTCCGCCGCGCCTCACCTTTGGCACGCACCTGACCCGCCATCTGGATCGCACCACCATAGAGCAGGAATTTTTCCGTCAGCGTGGTTTTCCCGGCGTCCGGGTGCGAAATGATCGCAAACGTACGGCGGCGCGCAATCTCGGGCGGCAATTCGGGGCGGTTTGTGCTCGTGTCCAACATGGTCGCGCGTATAGGCGCGCGCGCTCATTTTCGCAAGGAAAAGCAGAGGGCAGGGCTGCGTGCAGCCCCGGCCGCGTTACTTGGAAGACGCCCGTTTCAACAGCTCCACCGCGTCCGGACGGTTCAGTAGGCTTTCATGCACTTCCAGATGCCCGACTGGCCCGCCACGTGTGCTGTTATTGGCCGCTTTGCGTTGCAGCCGCTCTGTGACCTCTTTGGGCACAGCCGGCCGCGTGCGCGTGTCCATCTGCATGGTTTCGGCCGAAATCCCTTCGGCAAAGATGATCTGATGGGTGTCAAACATCAGCTGGTAGTAATCTACAAAGCCACCTTCGGCGGCATAGACGGTCTCACCGTTCACCAGATGGCGCGCCTTGATCAGCAACTCGCTGCGCCCCACACCGATGTGGTCATGACGCTGATAGACAAACAGGCGATGGTCCGGGCTCACCCGCAGGTCGCCTGCATTGTTGAGCGTGCCTTTGGTGATCACAACCGGGGCAAATTCGCCGCTGGCGCGCTGCACCGAATGGCCGATCCAGCGCAATTCCTGCGGACCGTCATCGCGGGTCAGAACGCGGTCGCCCACTTTCAGGTCCTCGACCTTGCGCTGCTCTCCCGTGGCCATGGTGATATGTGTGCCGCTGGTAAAGCTGACACAGGCCAGCTGCGCGAGCCGCGTCGAGGCCGCATCCCGGTCGATCCCGACCAGCGCGTAATCGGTTTTGGGCGTCAAAGGCGCAAGCGCTGCGCCGTAAATCTGGACCACGCCGCCTGCGTCATCCACTTCAACCAGCACCAGCACTTCGATGGTGTCTCCGCTGGGGGGCATGAATGTGGCCACACAATCCAGAAAAACCCGCGCGTCTTTGGTGCCAAGCCCGCGGTCGCTGGCGACAAAATGCTGCCCGTCCGCATCGGTGCGCAATGACAGGCTTTTCACCTGCGCATCCATCGACAGCGCATAGATGTCATCCAGAACAAGCTCTTGGGCAAAAGACAAAGAATCCCCGAGGTTCGCGCCATCTGTGACGTGAAACGCTTCTGCGAGATACACAGGCAGCCGCTGGGACGGCATCGCGGTGTCCTGAACCTGTGAGTACATGGTCTACCTTCTCGTTACTTCTCTTATGGGCAGCGCCGGTCCCTAAAATTATCGTTCAATTGTGGCAGCAGAAAGCCGAGCCTTCGGCATATTGCTGGCATCCTTAGAGAATTAGGTATTTCTTAGCCACATTACAAAGGGGAGAATCGCATGGAATTGGGAATCAAAGGTAAACGCGCGCTCGTCTGTGCGTCCTCAAAGGGTCTGGGGCTGGGATGCGCCCGCGCTTTGGCCGCCGAAGGTGTGGATCTGATCATGAACGCACGCGGTGCCGAGGCGTTGGAAGCCTCCGCCGCAGCGATTCGCGAAGAGTTTGGCGTCAAGGTTGAGGCCATCGCCTGTGACGTGACCACGCCAGACGGGCAGGCCAAGCTCATTGAGGCCGCGCAGGGCGTCGATATTCTGGTCAACAACGCGGGCGGCCCGCCTCCCGGCATGTGGACCGATTGGGACCGTGACGATTTTATCTCCGCGCTGGATGCCAATATGCTTGCACCAATCGCACTGATCAAAGCGCTGGTGCCGGGCATGATGGAGCGTGGCTGGGGCCGTGTGGTCAACATCACTTCGGTGTCGGTGAAGTCCCCTATCCCGGTGCTGGGTCTGTCCAACGCCGCGCGCGCGGGCCTCACCGGCTATGTGGCGGGCACCGCCCGTCAGGTCGCAGGCACAGGCGTGACCATCAACAACCTGCTGCCCGGCATCCACGCCACCGACCGCGCCGTTGCGTTGGACACTGCCGTGACACAGCAACAGGGCATCAGCATGGAGGAGGCACAAGCCCAACGCGCCGCCACCATCCCCGCAGGCCGCTATGGCACAGCAGATGAGTTTGGCGCCACCTGCGCCTTCCTCTGTTCGCATCATGCGGGCTTTATCGTGGGTCAAAACGTGCTGCTGGACGGCGGCGCCTTTGCCTCTGCGATGTAAACGGGGGCAATAGATTTGGCGCGGGGTACTGGTGTGTCGCAAGGGTTTTCACTGAAAGATCATCTGTTTAACGCTGAAAGCATGGCGGATCTGGCGGCAGAATATGCCGCCGGTATTCCCGGCTTTGATGCGGAAGGCTTTCAGGCAGAAACTGTTGCCGGCTTTCCAGAACGTGAGCTGATGGAGCGCATGGAGTGGATTGCCGACTGCATCGAAAAACGCCTCGCGTCAGATTTTCTCTCCATGGCGGATCAACTGGAGGCCGCCATGCCCCCCGCGCTTGACCCCACACTCAAAGACGATGATTTCGGGCGCTTCATTCATGCGGTGCCCGGCATTCTCGCGGTGCGCCACGGGCTCGAAGACCATCGCGACCGCAGCTTTGATCTGCTGCACGCCGCAACACAGCGCTTTTCGATGGAGTTCTACATCCGCCCTTTCCTGAACCGCTGGCCAGAGGAGACCTTCGCCCGTCTCGCGGACTGGGCGCAAGACGAAAACTACCACGTGCGCCGTCTGGTCAGCGAAGGCACCCGCCCCAAACTGCCATGGGCCAAGAAGATCGACATCGACCCGCTTGCCCCCTTGCCGCTGCTCGCCCAGCTGCACAGCGATCCAACCCGCTATGTGACGCGCTCCGTGGCCAACCACCTCAACGACATTTCCAAGATCGACACCGAGGTGGTGGTGCAGCACCTCGCCGCTTGGCAGGCCGACGGCACGCAGGCCGCCAAAGAGCTCGATTGGATGACACGTCACGCCCTGCGCACCGCTGTGAAAGCGGGCCATCCCGATGCGCTTTCGCATCTGGGATTTGCCGCTGACGCGCCCGTCACGGTGCAAAACCTCAGCGTCGGCGCTGACAGCATTGTGATCGGCGAGGCGCTCAATGTCGCCGTCACGCTCAGCACAGATGCGCGCAGCGCCGTGCCGGTGATTGTCGACTACGTACTGACCTTCCACCGCCCGGAAGGCAAAACCGGCCAGAAGGTCTTCAAGCTCAAGCAGGGCAAAGTGCCCGCAGGTGGCCGTTTGGATCTGTCCAAGAAACACCCGCTCAAAGCCAACGCCTCGACCTTCAAGCTGCATGCGGGCCCGCATAAGCTTGCGGTGCAGGTCAACGGCAGGCAGCTTGCCGAAGTGGCATTTGAGTTGGTGGACGCAGGGTAATTCCTTTACAGGCTTTCACGTTTTTGTGGGGCGGCTGGTGCGAACAGTTGCTGCCTGCTAGGCGGAAAGTCTGACGAACTGGGGAAATTCCATGCAGGCCACCGCCATTATCACGATCTTCGCAGCCATCATTGTGCTCAGCCTTTTTGTCGCGCCGCGCCGCGCTTCGGTCGAAGGCTTCTTTGGTGGCCAATCTGTTTCCGGCAACGCGCCACAGCTCTGGACGCTGGTGTTTTCGCAAGTCACCACCTGGATCTTTGCCCGCTCGCTGATGAACGCCGCGATCCTCGGGTTTTACTACGGCATCGCGGGCACGCTTGCCTATGCGGCCTATTACGGCTCTTTTCTCACCGGCGGCTACATCGTCAATCACATGCGCACACAAGGCGCGCGCTCGGTGCAGGACTGGCTGACGGACCGCTTCGGCGCGGCAGGCACCACCGCTTATAACGTCGTCATCGCCCTGCGTTTGCTGTCAGAGGTCTTTGCAAACCTGCTTGTTGTGGGTCTGATCTTCTCCGCCGCCTTCCCCGAGGTTGCGAGCGCCAGCACCACCGCCATTCTGGTGGTCGGTATTCTGGCTCTGGCCTATTCCGCTTGGGGCGGTCTTTCAGCCGCACTGCGCACTGATGTGGTGCAGATGAGCCTTTTCCTCGTGGTCTTTGGTGCGGCCTTTGTGGCGCTGATCCTGCGCCCCGGCTTTGACCTCGGCGCGGTTCTGACCGCGCCCGGCGTCTCCGGCCCGCACAATGGCTGGGTGCTCTTGGTGGTCGCCGCGCTGCAGGTTTTCTCTTATCCGGTGCATGATCCGGTGATGATGGACCGCGGCTTCCTTGCCGACCGCGACACCACCCGCAAAAGCTTCCTGCACGCCTTCTGGATCTCCACCCTCTGCATCATAGCCTTTGGCTTCTTTGGTATTCAGGCCGCGCTTGAGGGGGCCGCTTACGAAGGCCAGTTGCTCGGCACTTGGTCCACAATGCTGCCAACCTGGGTGTTCACGCTGCTTCTGGTGTCTCTTCTGGTCTCAGCGCTCTCCACACTGGATTCCGCCCTCAGCTCCGCGTCCCGCCTTGTGGTTGAAGAGCTGCGGATAGCGCCGCGCACCCTCATGGGCGGCCGTATCGCCATGCTGTTCTTTGCTGTTGCAGGCGGCGCGCTGACCCTTTGGGGCAATCAGACCCTGTTTGATGCGGTGGCGGTCTCCGGCACGGCCTCGATGTTCCTCACACCGGTGCTGGTTGTTGGCTTGCTGAGCAACCGCACCGTGCCGCTGTGGTCCTATCTCGTCAGCTTTGCCGCCGCCATGATCGGCGCCATGGCCTATATGTTCCGCAGCTCAGAGCTGTTTGCAGGCCTGCTTTATGATGGCCACAAATACGAACAGCTCCTGCAAATCTGTCTGATCGTCTTGGTGATCGGTTTTGCCGCTGTGATCCTTGGCAGCCGCAGGGTTGATGCGCGGGTAGGGGGCTGATACATCTGCGCGAAACCCGATGGAAACCCTCGGGGATCGCAAGAGGCCACAGGTGCAGTCGCAGATCGAAACTCCCACACCCCGTCTTGAAATCCGCAACCTACGCCGCCGTTTCGGCAGCCGTCAGGTGGTGGACGACGTCTCCCTGTCCCTGCATTCGGGGCAGGTGACCTGCCTGCTCGGCCCGTCCGGCTGCGGCAAATCCACCACCCTGCGCATGATCGCCGGAGTGGACATGCAGGACAGCGGTGAGATCTATGTGGACGGCAATCTGATCTGTGACACGGTCTTCCGCGTCCCGCCGGAGCGCCGCCAAATCGGCCTGATGTTTCAGGACTTTGCCCTCTTTCCGCATCTCTCGGTGGCTGACAACGTCGCCTTTGGTCTGAAAGGCAGCCGCGACGCCAAACGCGCCCGCGTCGAGGAGCTTCTGGCCAAGGTGAATCTCGGCTGGGCCATCGACAAATTCCCGCATATGCTCTCAGGCGGCGAACAACAGCGCATTGCCTTGGCCCGCGCACTGGCCCCGCGCCCGCGCATCATGCTGATGGACGAGCCGTTCTCCGGCCTTGATAACCGCCTGCGCGACGGCATCCGCGACGAAACCCTCGCTGTCTTGAAAGAAGAAGACACCGCCGTCCTGCTCGTCACCCATGAGCCGGAAGAGGCCATGCGCATGGCCGATGAAATTGCCCTCATGCGCTACGGTAAAATTGTGCAGCAAGGCGCCCCTTACAACATCTACAACGCCCCCGTGGACAAGCAGGCCGTCGCCTTTTTCAGCGACATCAATGTGATCCGCTCCACCAGCAACGGCGCGCTGACAGACACGCCTTTCGGCCAGTTCCTGACCCCGGGTCTGGAGGATGGCGCACCGGTTGAGATCGTGATCCGCCCGCAGCATTTGAAGTTGGATTTTGACCGCGCCGGCCGCGGCCCGCTGCCCACGACGTCAGACGGCGTTGCGGCGCGCGGCGTTGTCACCCGTGCGCGCTTCATGGGCAACGAAAGCCTTGTTGAGTTCAGAATGGATCACGATGCCTCAGATCTGAAAGTCACCGTGCCCAATGTCTTCCTGCCCAAAGAAGGCACGGCGCTCTGGCTCACCATCCGTCGCGACCGCTGCTTCGTGTTTCCGGCGGAAGCCTGAGCCGCGCGGCCCACTTCATTCTGCCAAAAAATACTCCGGGCCAAATACGCTGGGGATGAATTGGCGCAGCCAAGAAGGGGCTGGCCCTTTGCCTAGCTCTGCGCCTCAAAGTCCCGCAGACTCTTCCCCGGCTCCTCCACAAACAGGCCGGGCAGGGGCGTGATCTCCGTGATCTGATCCACGCGCAGCTCCGCAAAGCCATTGCCGGTTTCATCCCAAACCGCCAGCACCCAGACCCGCCCCCAATAGCTCAGCTTCAAGGGCCGCACATCGCGCGTGCTTTCAGAGGTGCGCACATGCAGCTTCTGTTTGCCACGGATCGCGGTGCGCAGCGGCTCCAGATGGCGCATCGCCCGAGCACTCACATCAAAGGGATAGCTCGCAAAGCCAAAGCCCTGCGTCACCCCGCCCACCTCTTCTGGCAACATGGCGTCGATCTTGGCGCTCAGGCTTTCCGCCGCCTCCCGCAGCTCCCCCTCCATGCCGGTGCCCACCACCGCAAGCCCGATATGCAGCGCTTCAAGCTCCGCCTCCGTGAGGTTCAAAGGCGGCAGGGTCAGTGCCGCCTGCGCCCGGTATCCTGTGCCACGCGCGCCCTCGATCGCCACGCCACTCCCCATCAGCGTTTTCATATCGCGATAGACCGTGCGCAAAGAGACCCCAAGCGCCGCTGCCAAGTCCTCGGCCCGGTGCAGCTGCCCATCACGCAGCATCTCCATCAACGACATCAGCCGGTCAGCACGATTTTCCGAGGTTGCCATGGGATGATTCTCTCAATTTCTGCCCTCAAACAGACAACTGACAGAATAGTGACAAAAAGAGCGGGGAAAACCCGTGATTTGACTGGATTTACACCTGCGCTCGCCTTTTCGGGGGGCGGCTCAGGGGGTAGGTAAAAGGCAGATCACTACATTCGGGGCCAACGCCCCACCAAGAAGGAGAGACATCATGGGTATTGGAAACATCGGTCTGCCCGGCATTCTGCTGATCGCGGTTGTGGTTCTGGTGCTGTTTGGTCGCGGTAAGATCAGCGGTCTGATGGGCGAAGTCGGCAAAGGCATCACCTCGTTTAAGAAAGGCATCAACGAAGGCCAGCAGGAGCTGGAAGAAGACGCCGCAGATGCCGCCAAAGACGTGACCCCATCTGACGACAAAGACAAAGTCTGATCTGAGGCCAATCCAATATGTTTGATTTGGGTTTGCCGGAGCTCCTGGTCATTGGCGTTGTCGCGTTGATCGTGGTCGGGCCCAAGGATCTGCCGGTTCTGTTCCGCTCTGTGGGCCGCTTTGTCGGCAAGGCCAAGGGCATGGCGCGCGAGTTTTCCTCCGCCATGAACCAGGCCGCTGATCAGGCGGGCGTCAAAGACGTCACCGACACCATCAAAGGCGCCACTGACGGGCTCAACAAAGTGTCCAATCCGCTCAAAGCGGCCAGCGATGCTTTTGCCGACAGTGCCAATGAGGTGAAACGCTCCATGAGCTATGAGCCGGGGGCCGAAACCACCCGCCTGTCCAAAGAGCGCGCCGAGGCGGCTGAAAAGATCCGCAAAAAATCGGCAGAAATGGCGCAGGCCCGCTTGGATAAGGAAGCCGCTGAAAAGGCCGCTGCTGAGACTGCGGAGCAAGAGGCTGCGCCCAAGAAAGATGATGCATGAGCAACACCGACGAGATTGATGACAGCTCCGCCCCCTTGATTGAGCATCTGGCAGAGCTGCGCACGCGGCTGATCCGCTCCGTGCTCGCCTTCATCGTGGCGATCAGCTTCTTCTTTGTGCCGATTGGCGGGCAGTTCATCGCAGAACATGTGCTGCACTTCCTGGTGGCGCCCATTGTCGAGGTACTGCGGGATCTGGGCGATCCGTCCCCAACATTGCAATTTACCTCGCCGCAGGAGTACCTGTTCACGCTGTTCCGCATTTCCATGGTGGGCGGCTTTGCCTTGGCCTTCCCGGTAATCGGCTATCAGCTCTGGCGCTTCGTGGCGCCCGGCCTCTACAAAAGTGAGCGCGGCGCGTTTCTGCCCTTCATGATCGCTTCGCCGTTCATGTTCCTGCTGGGGGCCAGCTTTGCACAGCTCGTTGTGACCCCGCTGGCGATGCAGTTCTTCCTCGGCTTTGCCGATGTGGCCTCTGTGTTTGCCAACCTTATGGCGCCAGCCGTTGAGGACGTGCCCGGCACGGTCGCTGCGGCCACGCCGCAGGCAAGCGAAGGCGTACAGATCACCTTCTTTGGTAAGGTCAACGAAAGCCTGGATATCACGCTGAAGTTCATCATGGCCTTTGGTCTCTGCTTCCAACTGCCGGTGCTGCTTACGCTGATGGGCAAGGCGGGTCTGGTCAGTGCAGAGGGGCTCGCGTCGGTTCGCAAATACGCCATGGTGGGTATTCTTGTGCTGGCCGCGCTGGTGACTCCGCCTGATGTTGTGACACAGCTGATCCTCTTCACCGTGGTCTATGGCCTCTATGAGATTTCGATCTTCCTTGTGCGCCGTGTGGACAAACAGCGCATCGCCAAGCTCAAAGAAGAGGGCGTCTATTTTGAGGATGACGAAGAGGCCGAAGACCTCGCCGACGTCGACACCAAATAGAGCTCACAATGACCTTTTAGAAACGCGCCCCAATCGGGCGCGTTTTTCCTTTGTGTCATCCCCTTGTTGTTGCGCACAGAAAATGGTCTGTAACGACAGCAACACCGGAGGCCCGCCATGGATGACACCACTTTGACCCGCATCGCCGAAGCGCTTGAGCGCCTGTCCCCCGCGCCGCTGGCCGCGCCGGATTTTGCCGCTGAGGATGGGTTTGTCTGGCATGTGGATCCCGACCGGCTGGAACCGGTTCCGGAGATCAACCGCGTATCGCTCGATCTGCTTGTGGGTATTGACCGCTCTCGTGACACGCTTCTGGAAAACACCCGCCAGTTTGCGCGCGGATTGCCCGCCAACAACGCACTGCTCTGGGGCGCGCGCGGCATGGGCAAATCCTCCATTGTCAAAGCGGTGCATGCGCAGGTGCTCTCCGAAGGCCACGCTCTCAAAATCGTCGAGCTGCAGCGCGAAGACCTGCCCTCTGTTGCGCGGCTTCTGAACCTGCTGCGCGCCAGCTCCGAACGCTTTCTTCTGTTCTGTGACGACCTCAGCTTTAGTCATGACGACCAGCACTATAAATCGCTCAAAGCGGTGCTGGATGGCGGCATCGAAGGGCGTCCGGACAATGTGGTCTTCTACGCTACCTCCAACCGCCGCCACCTGATGCCGCGCGACATGATCGAAAACGAACGCTCCAGCGCCATCAACCCGTCTGAAGCGGTGGAGGAGAAAGTCTCCCTCTCAGACCGTTTTGGCCTCTGGCTTGGCTTCCACCCCTGCTCGCAGGATGACTACCTCGCGATGATCGACGGCTACTGCGCCGCCCACGGCGTTTCCGTTGACCCAGAGCGCCTGCGCGCGGAGGCCATCGAATGGCAAGCCACTCGCGGCGCCCGCTCCGGTCGCGTCGCCTGGCAATTCTTCCTCGATCTCGCAGGCCGCGAAGGCGTCAAAGTGTAACGCACACGGCGGCCTGCGCTTCTCATTCGTCAAATATCCCGGGTGAAGTCACAACGCCGTTGTGACGAGGGCAGCGCCCTCTCTGCGTGCACCTGTGTTGTGCGCGCCTCGGCTGCGCAGGCTAAAAACAGCCCCGCCACCAAGCTCAGTCACGCGGCGACTTATTTCAGGTAAGGCGCCGGGTCCACGCTGTCAAAACCATCACGCACTTCAAAATGCACAAAGGCGTTTTCTTCGGGCAGCTGCGCCATGGGCTGTCCGCGTTTCACATTGGAGCCTTTGGACACTTTCACATCGGCAACGTTGTAATAGACCGTCATCAGGTTGTTGGGGTGGCGCACCACCAGAATGGTCACATCATCCGCATCCGTGGTGATCGCCGCCACTTTGCCGTCTGCGGCCGCCAAGACCGGTGCACCGGCATCCCCCGCGATGTCGATCCCGTTGTTCTTGCCCTTGGCATAGGGGCGGATGATCTTGCCGGACACAGGATAGCCCATTGCAGCTTGGGACGCGCTCTGTTGCGCGCCCAGATCCGGGCTTTCAGGTTTTGGCGCAGCGGCCACTTTGGCGGCGGTCGCATCATCTGGTAGCGGTTTGGATGCGCTCGGTGGCGTGGGGGTGGGAGAGCCTTCCCCCGGCTTGGTGGTCGCCACGGTCGACACCGCAGCCGGTGCCGGTGCAGCAGCGCTTGGATCGGCTGGCGGGATCAGCAGGATCTGGTTCTCGCGAATGGTGAAATCGCTGCCCAACCCGTTCCATTCCGCCAGCGAGCGCACGGACACATTGTAAAGCCGCGCGATGGTGAAGGCGGTTTCCCCGCGTTTCACCTTATGGCGCACCGGCTCAAGCCCGGTCTGCGCGTTTTCCGATGGGGTTGTGACCGGGGCCGCTGCGGGGGCAAGCGAGCTGGTCTGCACCTCGGTGGTGTTGGCGCTTTCAATCGCCCCACCAGCCAGCGCGGCAATATCCACGCCGCCCGGAGGCACGATCACGCCAGTGCCCCCTGTGGCTGGCGATGGTTCAGCCACACGGTAGGGCAGCACAATCACCTCATCCTGACGCAGCTTCACGTCCGGCGCGATGCCGTTGGTGCGGCTGAGCTCCGCGACGGGAATGCCCACACGGGCGGACACATCCTGCAAGGTGTCGTCCCGCTGGGCCACAGCCACCTGATAGTTCGGATAGGAAATCACACCGCGGTTGTCGGGGTTGGGGCGCTTGGAGGTGGCGGTCAGCGCCGCATCAGAGGTGTCCAGCGCACTGCCCGCCGCATCGCCCCGCAGATCATAGTCAAACCCGCCTTCACAGGCGGCCAGCACGCTTAGGGCAAGTCCTGCGCTGATAAAGCGGGTGCGCTTTGCTTGCAAAAAAACCATCTCGATATCCTCACGTGCGGTCCCTTGCGAAGGGGTCTGATGCCATGACCGCTTTGGTTCTGTTTACTACATTGCTGCCCAGATGGGCGACGCTGCCCCCTTTGCCAAGGGGAAAGCCCTGAAAAATCAATCGTTTTCCCGGGCGACACCTTCCAGCAAAGGCACAAAGCGCACCGCCCGCAACTCGTCATAGTCAAACCCGTCTTCGGTGCGCCGCACCCGGATCAAACTCTGAACCGCGTCCGACTGCCCGACAGGCACCACCATGATACCGCCGATCTTGAGCTGCGCCAAGAGGGGCCCCGGCGGGTCCTCTGCCGCGGCGGTGACAATGATGCGATCAAAGGGTGCCTGATCGGGCAGGCCAAAGCTGCCGTCCCCGATCAGTGAGGTGATGTTCACGATGCCCATGGCGTCAAACACGCCGCGCGCCTCATGCACCAGCCGCTTGTGCCGGTCCACGGTGTAAACCCGCCGCGCCAGCTGCGCCAGAATGGCCGCCTGATAGCCCGAGCCTGTGCCCACTTCGAGCACCTTGTCACGTGAGGTGACTTCTAGCGCCTGGGTCATCAGGCCGACAACAGAAGGCTGCGAAATGGTCTGCCCGCAGGCAATCGGCAGCGGGGTGTCCTCATAGGCGCGCTCCGCAAACAGCCCGCGCACAAAGGGGCCACGGTCCACGGCCTCCATCGCGCCGAGCACCGCCGGGTCCGTCACCCCGCGCGAGCGCAGCGCAAAGAGGAACTGCATTTTGCGTTCTGCAAGCGCGTCCGGATCCATTATTCGATGTCTTTCAGTGCCTTCAGGGCGTCATGCGCGGTCAGATCGGCGCGCATCGGCGTGACAGAGATATAGCCGTCCAGATTGACAGCGGCGTCGGTGTTCTCTGCGGTTTTGACCTGCTGATTGCCGCCTTTGGCCCAGAGGAAACGACGCCCGGAGGGGGATGTGTGCGGCTCCACAGAGAAACAGGTGTCCTGCCGCAGCCCCTGCGCGACAACGCGCACGCCTTTCACATCCGCTGCCAGCACGGGGGGGAAGTTGATGTTATAAAACAGGCCATAGGCAGAGCCGTTTGGCACCTCGGTGGCAAGGATCTTGCGCAGCACATCGGCGCCATGCTGGCCTGCGGCCTCAAACGGATCTTCCGCCGTGTAGTTTTGCGGGCCCAAGAATTGGGAGAGCGCAAAGGAGGGGATGCCCTGCAGCGCCCCTTCAATGGCCGCGCCCAGAGTGCCGGAATAGAGCGCGTTTTCTGCAGAGTTGTTGCCCCGGTTGACGCCGGAGAGGATCAGATCGGGCTGCGCCTCTTTCATCACATCATGCACACCGGCCAGCACACAGTCCGCCGGGCTGCCCTCGGCGGCAAAGCGGCGCTCGCCCATTTTGGCGATCATGGTGGGGTGGGTGTAGCTGATGCAATGGCCGACACCGGATTGCTCAAAGGCCGGTGCCACACACCAGACTTCGCCCTCTGCTCCGGCGAGCTCGTTGGCGATCTTTTCCAAAACGGCCAAACCGGGCGCGTTGATGCCGTCGTCATTTGTGATGAGAATGCGCATGGTGCCTGCCCCCAAATCTCGCCGCGTCTCAAGGCCGGAACCTTGCTGATTTGCTTCTGTCTAGTTGAGCTGCCACGGCGGAGCAAGCGCCACAGTCTGCCATGTGGCGCATGGGACGGTGACTGGGGAATCACCGTCACACTTCACCTGTCAGACATAGGTCGCTTGCCTTAAGGCGGCGTCAGGCTCAGAGGTCGAGCTCCGCCATCAGCCGCGCCGCTTCATCGCGCGGATGGGCCAGCGTTGCGCGGTCTTCCCCGGGGAAGAAGCGGGCGCGCGTGCCGGTGGGCATGCCTTTGGGCGCGAGGATCGAAACCTTCGGTCCGATGTTTGCGGTTTCCGCCTGCCAGCTCTTGGCCAGCGCGATCTGCGCACCTTTGGTGGCGCCATAAGAGCCAAAAAACTTCTCGCCCGCACGCGGATCATCAAAAAACACCGCATGGCCCGCGTGGCCCAGAAGCGGGCTCAGGAAGGGGATCAACCGCCCCACAGCGTCCAGATTGATCGCCACGGATTTCTGCCAGTCTTTGGCGTCGATGTGATCTGCGGGCGTGAGCGGCGCACCATGGGCGGCGGTGTGTACCCACAGGTCCACTTTGCCCCAACGGTCATGGATCGAGCGGCACAGCTGCGCCATCGCATCGGCATTGGTGATGTCCATCGGCGCCAGCGTGGCCTGTCCACCCTTGGCTTGGATGCGGTCATCCAGCTCTTCCAGCGCGCCTGTGGTGCGGGCGACCGCAACCACGTGATAATCCGGCGCAAGCGCTTCGGCGAAAGCGGCCCCAAGGCCACGGGACGCGCCAGTGATCAGCGCGATCTTGTCGCCCGAAGGCGCGGAGGAAACTGGAGTATCGGTCATGGCCACTGGAATGCGGCCAATGGGCAGTAAGGTCAAGGGGCAAGCGCTGGCGTCAATGTCGCAGCGCTGCCCCTCGGTTGACCGCTATTTGGGCATCGACAGCCGTGTCGCGCCATGCCCGCTGTTGAGCACGATGCTGTGGGCGTCAATCGCCAGCACCTTGCCAGATGGCGTGCGATCCCCAGGTTGCACGCGCAAGGTCCGGCCGCTGCGCGTCATCAATAAAGCGCGCGGCCGTGTTTGTGATCCCATAACGCCAATCAGCGTCAGTCGAGATCGGTTCTTCAAGACACCGCTCTGTGTGGCCTGTTCGGCCACCTGCGAAGGCGTTCTGGAGGTCATGGGCTATCCCGGTGTGTGAGTGGTGGCGGCCTTATAGAGATAGCTCCGCTGACTGCCACCGCTGAATACCGGGATGTTGGTTAATGAAAGCTGAATGCCGCCGAGAATGCGCGAATGGCCCAATAAAATAAGCGGATTTCAGCCAGTCGGGGGAGGGAGGATTGGTCTGGGTTGAGGTGTAAATTGCCCCATTCGACCCTGAGGTGAGGCGGCGTCTTGGCAAGGCCGCCGAGAGGGGGCAGTCAGAGGTCTGGGCGAATGTCGTTGCCGGTTGCCGCGTAAAGATCCAGCAGGGCATCAAAGGTGATTCCCGCCTTTTGCGCCTCTGCCAGCGGCCCGTCCTTGAGGCTAAGCCTTGGCCGCTCCTGCGCCCCACCCGCGATCAGCGCGCCTTCAAGCGGGGTCTCGCTTTCAAAGCCGGGGATGTCATTCATCAGCCAGGCGGTACAGCCCTCAAACCCGGGCGTTTCGCCTGTGGCATCGTCGAGATAGCGGTAGAAATCAGCATCCGCCAAATGCGCCCAGATCACAAATTGCACGGCCTCGTCACTGCCCCTGATCGGCAGCGCCAGCATCGCCCGCACAAACCGCAGCCCGTCACATCGGCAGAGATCGGCGGAGAGCTTGTCGTCGCCAACCTCAAGAACCTCCTGCCCGCAGCCCTGCAAATCGCCATGCGGCCACGGATCCGGATGGTCATAGCCGATGTCGATCAACCCGCCAAAACTGCGCCCGCTCTTGGGGCTGACCCAGTCCGGATCATGCAGGCGACGCCAACGGCTATCCAGGGCAAGCAGGCTCACAGGTCGCTCAGCCCTGAGAGGTGGCCAAAGTTGCCCCGTTCCAGCTTGCGCCAGGTGCCGGAGCCTCCTTGATCTTCTTGCTCACCCGGCTGCTGTTTTCCAGATCGGCGAGATATTCCGCGGTCACACCGCCGGTGATGTACTCCCCGTCAAAGCAGGAACAGTCAAAGCGCGCGATCTCCGGGTTGCCTTCCTGCGCGGCCCAGATCAGGTCTTCGAGCTTCTGATAGAACAGCGCATCCGCGCCCAGTTCTTCGCGGATTTCCTCGATGCTCATGTCATGGGCGATCAGCTCATGTTTGGTGGGCATGTCGATGCCATAGACATTCGGGTGCGACACGGGCGGGGAGGCCGAGGCGATATAGACTTTCTTCGCGCCCGCTTCGCGGCACATCTGCACAATCTTCTTGATGGTGTTGCCGCGCACGATGGAGTCGTCAATCAACAGAATATTGCGCCCATCCATCTCACGCGGAATGGCGTTGAGCTTGCGGCGCACGGATTTCTGCCGCTCTTCCTGACCGGGCATAATGAAGGTCCGGCCCACATAGCGGTTTTTCACCAACGCTTCGCGGTAGCGGATGCCGGTGGCATTGCTGACCTCCAGCGCCACAGGGCGCGCGCTGTCCGGCACCGGAATGATCGCGTCGATCTCAAGCCCGCTTTCGGCAATCTGTTTGGCCAGTGTCTGCCCCATGCGCAGCTGCGCCTGATAGACGGACACCCCGTCGAGCACGCTGTCCGGACGCGCCAGATAAACATATTCAAAGATGCAGGGCGTCAACTCGCCCTCAACCGCCTGAAACTCATGCAGGTTGCCATCCATATCCACCAGCAGCGCTTCGCCGGGCTTCACATCGCGCATTTTCTCAAAGCCATTGATGCCAAAAGCCACGTCTTCGCTGGCAAAGGCATAGTCGTCACCTTCGCCATCTGCGGCGCGTTTGGCCACGGACAGGGGGCGGATGCCATGGGGGTCGCGGAAGGCCAGCATGCCAACACCGGCAATCAGGCAGATCACGGAATAAGCACCCTGCACCCGCTCCATGGTCATCTTTACACCGGCAAAAATATTGCGGATTGCATCGCCGCTGCCGTTCACTTTGATCGCGTCCGCCACTTTGTCCGCCAGCACGTTCAGCAGGATTTCACTGTCGCTGGTGGTGCGCAGATGACGGCTATACTTGCCGGTCACCTTCTCGCGCTGCGCATCTGTGTTGGTGATATTGCCGTTGTGCACCAGATAAATGCCATAAGGCGCGTTCACAAAAAACGGCTGCGCTTCGGCCGCGCTCAGGCTGCCCGCGGTGGGATAGCGCACATGGCCCATGCCCACGCGGCCGGTCAGGGTTTCGGCGTCGCTGGCCTGAAACACGTCTTTGACCAGACCATTGGCCTTGCGTTCGCGGAAAAACCCGCCGGTGTAGGTCACAACACCCGAGGCGTCCTGTCCGCGGTGCTGCAACATCAGCAGCCCGTCATAAATCTCCGCAAAAACATCGTCATTGCGATTGGCGATCCCCAGAATTCCGCACACGTGCAGCGCTCCTATCTTCGGACTAGGCTTGGCTAGATTGGGTGGTTAGGCACCTTCGCGACGCATGTGTTTGGCGCTTTTGGAAGGTCGGTGTCTCTGCACGTTGCGCGCGGGGCGCTTGGGTTCGGGTGCAAGTCCACCCGCCGCAAGAGGCGGCTGTGAATGGGGTATGGTTTCGCCCAATGATCACAGAGGTGGCTCCGAATCCCTGTTTCGTGCTGCGCCTGTCTTAAGCGCTCCGGTAATCTATGTCACGAAAGGATCACATTGGACGGGCCAGAAAGCGCGCCCTGTCGCCGCGTCGTTTTGGTTTTTGATCAAACGGTTAAATTAGTGGCGCAGAAAGGAGGGAAGGGCTGTGGCGATGCCTACTTTGCATCCACGCGCAGCTGCCCAATCCGTTTGCGCACCAAGTCGATATGCATCCGCGCGTGATAGGCGGTCTGCCGATAGGCCGGGGGCAGGCGCAGCTGCGAAATTTTGTAATCCACCGAATCCAGTGCCTTGGCGAGCCGCTTGAGGTCCTTGGCGCTTGAGCTGTCGCTGACCTTGGCCTCAATCTCGCGGATGTGGCTGTAGTGTTTCCAGACCTGCCAGCCGCGAAAATAGGAATAGATCATCGGGGCGATCCGCAGCAAGGGCAACAACAGGAACAGAATGGGCAGGATCAGCAGAAACAGCCGGTTGACCTGCGCCGCCATCCAATAGGGCAGCAGATTGTGCCAGGTCGACGGCCCCGTTTCGATCAATTGGCGGGCCACATTGTTTTCAGGCATGCCAATGCCTTCGGCCACTGGAAACGCTCCGCGCTCTGACAGGATGTCCCGCCCGGCATGCAGCTCTTTGGCTGCCATGGTCAGCCGGTTCACCAGCGCCGGATGCAATTTCGGATCAATCGCCATCTGCGCCTTTAGGGCCAACACATGCTGTGTTTCCGTGGGCTGCACCGGATCAAGCGCAATCGCCCCCACGGGGATATCAACGATATCGGCATACTCCATATGCCGCGCAATCGCCTGCGTGTAAGACAGCGGCAAAAGCGTGATCTCATCAGAGTTAAACGCCTGCGACAGATAGGGCGCCTCAATGCTGCTGACCAGAAAAGCCATGTCGAGCCCGCCTGCCTGCAGGGCGAAAATTGACTGCGCCGCGCCCAGCTCAAGCTCTTTGTTGTCCGCCTCGGGCAGGCCCACCGCCTCTCTGAAATCTGCAAAAGCGGCTGCGGTGCCGGAGCCAAGCGCGCCGCGCGAAATCTGCAGATCCCGCCACAACGCGGGATTTGAGGGCAATTGATGATCACTGCGCACAAGGAACAGCATCGGCTCATAAAACAGGCCGCCAATCGCCTCGGCCTTGCCCGGAGGCACCGTGATCCCGGCCTGCAAAAACGCGGCATCCACCGCGCCAAGCGTCAACAGTTCCGCATTGTCGACCGAACCGTTGGTGTAGAGGATCTGCACGTCAATGTCGTCACGCGCCAGAATATCGCGGTAGCGTTCCGCCATCAGCGCATAGGCACCGCCCCGCGCCCCCGCCGCCAGCGAGAGCGTTTTGGGCGGCAGCAAGACCGACACCACAAGGGCAATACAAAGCGCGACCGTCAGCGTCGTGAGGGCAATCCAAATGCGCATGAAAGGGCTCAAAATAGCTTGTTTCCCCGCACGGTAGCCGCCGTTTGTCCGCCAAACAAGAGGGCGGCGAACAGGCAGGCGCAATTGTATAAATCAGGCCGCCCCAAAGGACGTCTTGCGCACGCCAGCAAACACCAATGAGCTTTTGAAACCGAGATCGGTTGCCCCCGCGCATGAAAAAAGCCCGCCACCAACCGGTGCGGGCTTTCAGCAGGACTATGCAGAACGATGTGCTGTCTTACGCTTCGCAGACGCCAACCAGCTGTTCATATTGGGTGGTGATCCAACCCAGCGCTTCCTGTGGGTCGCGGTCGTCAATCTGGCGGGTGATGCGGCTGAATACTTCGGCCGAACGGCTGTCATCCACCATCGCGATAGACTGGCTGGTGATCACGGTCTCATAGACAAAGAAGGCAATCGCAACCAGCAGGATGCCGCGCAGCACTCCGAAGATAAAGCCAAGGCCCTGATCCAGCCCACCCAGTGCAGATCGCTGCACGATGGAGGAGAACAGCGGCGTGAACAGCGAGACCACCACCAGCGACAGCGCAAAAACAGCGGCAAAGGCGGCGATGATCGACAATTCACAGCTGTCGGCCAGATATTCACCCAGAATGGGCACTTCTTTGACCAGCGGCTGGAGAGATCCGGCAAACATGAAGGCCAGCACAGCGGCGGCAACCCACCCGGCGATGGCCATGGTTTCCCGCACAACGCCGCGGCTGTAGGCCAGCAGCGCCGAAATTACGATGATGCCCGCAACGACGGCATCGATGATGGTGAAACCTTCCATGTAGTCCTGTCCCTTATGACCGGCCCTGTGACCGGCCCCGGTTTGCCTTGCGGCGTCTGTTTTTACGTGCGTCCGTCCCCGTCAGCCCGCTCCGAATACTTCGCCCACAAAACTTGCCAAATCTCCAATACGGTTCAGCTTTATGCCATCAACTGTGTTGGTTTTGCCGCCCTTTGGCGCGATTGCCGATGAGAAACCAAGTTTTTGGGCTTCTTTCAACCTATTTTCCGTCTGACTCACCGCGCGCAGCGCGCCAGACAGGCTGATTTCGCCAAAAACCACGGTATCGGCGGGTAAAGCGCTGTCTTCTCGGGCGGAAACCAGCGCGCAGGCCACCGCAAGGTCTGCGGCTGGTTCGCCGATTTTCATGCCGCCCGCCACATTGAGGTACACATCCAGCCCCGCAAAGGGGATGCCACAGCGCGCTTCCAGCACCGCGAGAATCATCGCAAGCCGCCCGCTGTCCCAGCCGACAACCGTGCGGCGGGACTGGCTGTGCGGTGACGGGGCCACCAAGGCCTGCAATTCTGTCAGCACGGGGCGGGTGCCTTCGATCCCGGCAAACACCACGCTTCCCGGTGTCGGCTGGCCGCGATCAGATAGAAACAGCGCGCTTGGATTGCCCACTTCCACCAGCCCGCGGCCGGTCATTTCAAAAACGCCGATTTCATCCGCGGGACCAAAGCGGTTTTTGACGGCGCGCAGAATGCGGAACTGATGGCCGCGCTCGCCCTCAAAATAGAGCACCGTATCGACCATATGTTCCACCACGCGGGGGCCAGCGATTTGCCCCTCTTTGGTGACATGTCCCACCAGAATGATCGCCATGCCTTTGCGCTTGGCAAAGGCCGTCAGCTCATGCGCCGCCGCGCGCACCTGACTGACAGAGCCCGGCGCGCTGCCGACGTTGTCACTCCACATGGTCTGGATGGAATCGATGATGGCAAGCTGCGGCCGTTCGGCCTCCAGCGTGGTCAGGATGTCGCGCAGATTTGTTTCGGCGGCCAAAAGCACGGGGCTTTCCGTCAGCTGCAGCCGTTGCGCCCGCATCCGCACCTGCGCGCTGGCTTCCTCGCCGCTCACGTAGATGGTTTTGACACCTTGACGCGCAAACCGCGCGGCGGCCTGCAACAGCAAGGTGGATTTGCCGATCCCCGGATCGCCGCCCACCAGCAAGGCGCTTGCCGGCACCAGCCCGCCACCCAGCACGCGGTCAAGTTCCTTCACACCGCTGATGGTGCGCGGCGGCGGGGTTTCCTTGGTGGCCAGATCAGACAGCTCGATCCGCCGTCCCTTCGCATTGCCAAGCGCGCTGCCTGCGGGGCCCGCCCCGAAAGGCGCCTCTTCAACGATTGTGTTCCATTCGCCGCAGGTTTCACAGCGTCCCGACCATTTGGAGGAGACGGCGCCGCAGGCCGAACATGTGAATTGGGTTTTGCTCTTTGCCATTGTGCCGTTTTGGATCACGACCGCTTGCGGGTCAAATGGCTAATTGTCAGCGATGCCAGAATACAGCCGGTGAAAAGATAAAGCCCCCAGCCGGTGTAAACCGTTACATGGCCCGCGCCTTTGGCGATCACGATATAAAGCGCGATCAGAAAAACATCGCCCATCGCCAGCTTTCCCAGAAACTCCAGCGTGGGCAAAGCTTTGCGGCGCAAGAGACCAAACTGAATGAGCGCAATGCCGATGACTTTCAGATAAGGGGCAAAAATCGCCAGAAACGTCACCAGAAGCGCCAGCGCCACATCCGTGCCCCACAAAGATTGCAGCCCGGAGACAATCGAAATCTCGCTGAGACCAAAAATCGGCAGCAGGCCCGCGCGCATCAGCGGCGCAAACCACGCAATCGGAAACAGGATCAGCAGCGAGAGATTGGCCAGACGCAAAACAGACTTCATAGGAACAGAGCTAGCCTGCACAACCGCGCCGCGCAAGGTCGCCTCATGGGGGAATAGCGTCACTCTCTTCCCTCCTCATTTGCATGTTCAATCCTGCATGGCCTTTTGCATAAATGACCAGAACGGCCCCATCAGATAAGCGCCAAAGGTGGTGCTGCGCCCGGTAAAGACCACTGTCACCGGCATATCGGTGGCCAAAGTGGCCTCATCTCCGAGCGTGGCCAAAAGTGCTGCGTGGTCCTCCGCATCAATCTGCGCAATCCCGTCATAGCCCATCACCGCGCCTTCTGCATTGCGGCGGGCTTCTGGTGACAGTGAGGTGATCGTCGCTTGCACCCGCGGATGGCTGCGCTGCGGGAGCGCTGCCACGGTCAGTTGGCCAGGCATGCCCACCCGCAGCTGATCAATCACCTGAGGGTGCGCCAGAAAAGACACCTGATGCCGCGCGCTTGGGCGGGCCAGTGTCAGAACCGTTTCCCCGCGTGGGATGACCATGGCGGCCGTGTCAAAATAGAGCGCGGCAACAATGCCTGCTTCTGGCGCGTGAATCTGCGCCTGATCTATCTGAGCGCTCAGGCGCAAAATCTGCCGCTTCAGCCGTGGGATCGCCTCTTCGAGTTGCGCAAGTCGATCCAAAAGCTGCTGACGAAACTCGAGTTTTTCGCGCATGACTTGCATTGCGGCCTGAATGGCCTGATTGCGCAAGGAAGACACTTCTGCGCGGTCCCGCTCCAGCGCGGCTTCGAGCTCCAGAATGTCCTCGCCAAGCGCATCCATATCAGCGGCGCGAAAGGCGCCCTCGGCCCGCAAGCTGGCATATCGTTTGTGCCGGGCCAGCATGGACAGGCGCTGCTCCTCACGTCGTGCCATACTTTGCGAAAGATGGATCATCCGCTCCTCAAGCGCGCCTTCCAAGGTGGCACTCATGTCGGCGCGCAGTTGCATGGCGGTTTGCATATTGCGCATACGCCGCACAGCCATCTGCGCTGCATCGCTGGTTTGCGCGCCATCGACCGCTTGCGGCAGCCGGTCTGACAGCGCCGCCCTGATGGCTGCGCGCTCTTCGATCATCGGGGTCAGCGCGGCCTGCAACGTGTCCCGTTCTGCGCGTTCCTGATCCACATCGAGTGTCATCAACACAGCGCCACGGGCCACCTCTTCATGCTGGTCCACATGGATCTGCGCGATTTTTCCCCCAAACGGATGCTGCACGTCATAGCTTGGGCGGACGGCATTCAAATGCCCGGACGCCGGAATGGACGTGGCCAGCGGCGCGAGCGACGCCCAGAGCGCAAACAACACCAGGGCGCCAAATACTGCGATGCAACCGATGCGCAGAGGGCGGGTGACTCGGGTTGGCAGATCGGTACTGGCCGGGTCGGGGGCGGCGGAGAATGCGGCTGCGTCACTCAATGTTGGGGCACTCCCTGCAGGGAGACGGGGCGTGTGGAAACGGCGGCGCAATAGACCGACTGACCGTCAATGTTTTGAATATCAAACCGGTCGCTCATCTGGGAGATCACCGCCAAAGCCGCCTCATCTCCGGGCAGGTCGGCCATCTTTGTGCTGGGTTGGCGCAGCAGCTCGGCGATTTTGCGGATTTTGGCATCGGCCTTGGTGCGCCCCTCCTCAGTAACCGTGATTTCACAGCTTTGATCGGAGAGGAAACGGAACAGGAAAACCGCCTGCCGTGGTGCGTCCTGCGCGCCACTGGCCTTGGTGAGGGTGAAGAGCTCTGTTGCAATAAGCTCGGCCCGGTTTGAGAGATCCGCATCTGAAGCCCGTGTGAACTGTGCGCTGACCCAATCGGTGAGATCCTGAAGGCTTGTGTCGCGCAACGGCAGCTCAATGCGCCGTCGTCCGCTGCTCATACGGCCCAGAACCTCGCCACGCGCACCAAAATCCGCCATGCGTCCGTTTTCTAACAGTAAAACGTGATCGGCGAGTCCCATCAGGCCGGATCGGTGCAACACCATCACCACCGTGGTGCCCTGTTTTTTCAGGCGTGCGAGCACGGCACAAAGCTGCCGCTCGCCTGCGGCATCAAGCAGGGCATTTGGCTCATCCAGAAACAGATATTTTGGCCGGTGATAAATCGCGCGCGCCAGCGCAACGCGTTGTTTTTGCCCGGCGGACAGCAGATAGGGCGCCGCGCCGATATCTGTGTCATAAGACTGCGGCAGGGCAGAGATCAGGCCGTGTACTCCGGCATTTTTGGCCGCCTCCACCACATCTGCGTCTGAGATGTCGGGCGCAAATCCAGCGATGTTTTGAGCCAGGGTGCCGTGAAACAGCTTCGCCTGCTGCGGCAGGTAGCCGATGTGGGCGGTGTGGCTTTCGCTTGGCAGGGTTTTGATTTCTGTCTCATCCAGCCAGACGGTGCCAATGGGGCAGGGGGTTGCGCCGCTCAGCGCCTCAAGAAGGGTGGTTTTGCCGCTGCCAGACGGGCCAATGATCACAAGGCAATGGCCTTTGGGAATTTGGAAGCTGACCCGATCCAGACGGGGCGGGGCACCACCGCCGCGAGGGGAAATAAGCCCGTCACATCGCAGGGCGCCGGACAGAGAGGGGATCTCTGTTCCGTCTATTTGCGTGGGTGCCGGCAGGTGCCGCAAGTGTTGGTAGGCGGTGCGGAAGGTACGCATGTCGGGCAGGGCCGCGATCACCGTTTCAAAGCTGCTGACCGTTTTGGTCAAAATCAGGCTGGCGGCGATCATGCCGCCGGCGCTGAGGGCATCATTGACCACCAGTGCGGCCCCCAGACTGAGGCCAAGCAGCTGCGACATGCTGCGCACAAAAGCGCTGGCTGCGTTGCTGCTCGCTGATAGCGGGGTGAGCTGATCTTCGATTTGGTTGCGTTCGGCCATGGTGCGCAGAAGCTTGGCGATCAAATTGCGGCTGAGCGCGGCGAGGCCGGGATGGGCGGCAAGATCCTGCACGTCTTTTTGCGCGGTGGTTTCGCCATCTGCGCATTGCGCCAGAAGGGCGCTGCGATGTGCCATGAGGGTTTTGGAGCCGATGCGCAGCGTGGCAGCAGCAGCGATCAGAGCGCAGGTTAGGGCGACAAACCAGGGGTGAATGATCCATAAGACCGTCAGGAACATTGGCAGCCAGGGCAGGCTTAAGGCTGCGGTCGCCGTCGGGCCGGAGATTCCGGTTTTCAGCTGTGACAGGGCGGCAATCCGATCCTGTTGCTCTCGGGGGGGAGAGCTGAGGATTGCGGGCAGGCTGATCCGTTCGCCCCAGCGCGCGGCGCATTGCAAGGTGATGTCGCGCAACCCGTCGACCACAGATTGCAGCAGCAGTGCTGCGGCTGCAACCAGCAACAGCAGCGACAGGGTGTGAAGGTTGCCGGTCGGGATCACGCGATCCAGCACCTGCATCATGAAGATCGGGCTGATCAGCACGGCAAGGTTAGAGATCGCGCTCAGGCCGAGGAGCGGGGGCAGCAACCTTTTGAGTTGCGTGAGGGGTGAGGCGTGCATGCTGGCCTCAGAGCAGGAAGTTTGTTTCGTCCAGATCGTCCGGATCAACAGATTTCAGGATCAAACGGTCATTGCTTTCGCCGCCGGTGAGGGCGGAGAGGTCGATCACCGTGGCCCAGCCCTGATCCTGGATATGGGCCCGCAGATCATCATAGCTGATGTCATAGCTTGAGAGGTCGATCACATCGTGGTCCACCTCAAAGTCATGGATCATGTCGCGCCCGTCGCCAGCGGAGGCGACAAAAGTGTCCGCATCGCCGTCTTTCCACCAATTGCCGCCCCAGAGGTGGTCATTGCCCGAGCCTCCTGAGATCGTGTCCGCCCCGGCGCCGCCGACCAGTTTGTCATCTCCGCCATCGCCGGAAAGGCTGTCGTTGCCGCTTTGGCCGTGGATATAGTCGCGCCCCGCGCCGCCCTCGGCGGTATCAGCGCCTTCACCCATTGTGAGATTGTCATTGCCTGCGCCGCCGCTTGCAAAGTCATCTCCTGTGCCGGCCATGATGCGGTCGCTGCCCGTATCGCCATGCAAGGCATCATCATCCGCGCCACCGTAGAGCGTGTCGTCACCGCCGCCGCCGTGCAGGGTGTCGTCGCCTTCGCCGCCCCGCAGATCGTCATTGCCGCCCTGATCGCTGAGCAGCTGCGGGTTGCGCAGCAGGATCGTGCTGTCAGTATCCACAGGGGCGAATGGATCAGGCGCGCGCGGGTCGACCGCACCATCGTTGCTGCCGGTGCTTTGGGCTTCGGCCATGAATTCGGAATAGGCGGTGCCTGCAGCCCAGTCGACCTCTACGCGGTAGATGCCCCCTTCGGCGGCGGTGCTGCCATCCAGATCATGGTCACCACGGTTGAGGCCAAAATAGAGGTTGCCCTCGCCATCCATGAAGACTGCGCCATAGGCGCCTTTGGGCATGCCGGAGCTCATGCCATCATCATAAAGCGTCGCAGTGATGGGCACGGAGCTGATGGCGGGGCTGCCGCCGTTGGGCACATCAGACACATCGATGCGGTGCACCGCACCCGGCTCGCCATTGCGGCCCGGGGATTCCACCGCGTAAAATGCGCCGTCCTGCGCGTTATAGGCCACGTCATAGGAACGCCCGCGAAACAGCCCGTCCGGCAGATCGTAGTTGATCGCCTGTGGATTGCCATTGGCATCAAGGGTGTCCACATCAATCTTGGTGACGCGGTTGAGGCTGGTTTGGAAGGTCCAGAGGTTCCCCTCGTCATCAAAATCGCCCACATAGTCCGCCACCGGTGTTTCCCCGACCCGGTAGGCGTAGCCTTCTGCATCGACCATCACCAAATCCCGTATGGAGACGGGATTGCCAAGCGCGTCGGTGCCGTTGGCTTTGGCGATGCCGTAGATCAGGTCATCTTCGGTGTTGAACCCAATGGCATTGATGCGCAGCCCGGTTGGGTGGCCGGCCAGTTCATATTGCTCGGTTTCCGGGTCAAACACATTGAGTTGCCCGTCGATCATCTGGAAAAGTTTGGATTGCCCGGGGGCAAAAGCCGCAACATGGGTTGTGTCTGCGCCGACTGTGACTTCCTTGAGGTAATAGGGCACGGGGCCAACAAAGATAATCTCGGAGTCCGTTTCTGGCGGGGCCACTTCTCGCAGGGTCAGCCCGCCGGCCTCGCCCGTGCCTGAGACCTCAAAGCTATGGGTTTCAAACACACCGGAGGTGGTCTCCACCGTGCCGATAACCTCTCCGTTCCAGAGCACCTCGACCTTGCCGCAGGCCGCGCCACCGGCAAGGTTGGCGGCCAACTCAAAGCTAACAGTATATGTTTCGCCAGCCTCGGTTTGCACCGACTGGCTGAGGGCGGTTTCGCCATCTGCCTCGCTCAAGGACCAGCCGCTTTGTGCGGCCATCTGACTGAGCGTGGCGGCGCCGCCGCCTGATCCGCTCAGCAGGTTGTTGTTCTGCAAATCGCCAAAAACCAGATCGTGACCCGCCCCGGCATTCACCGTGTCCGCGCCCATTCCGCCGACCGCCACATCGTGGCCGTCTTCCAGATTGAGCAGGTCGTCGCCTGTACCGCCGTCCACCGTGTCATTCCCGGTGCCTGCGTTCACGGTGTCGTCCCCTGCGCCGGAGGAGAGCAAGTCCTCCCCTCCGTTGCCCAGGACAACGTCGTCGCCGGCGCCGGTTGAAATCACGTCATTGTAGCTGCGGTTGGCGGCATCCCCGTTGGAGACAATGGCGTCAGGGTTATAAACCCAGCGCCCATCGACAAAGATCCACTCATTGCCCACCATATCCCCGGCGGCGAGGTCATTGCCCGCCCCCGATGTGATGGTGTCATCCCCGGCGTGGCCGTTTATCTTGTCCACGCCCGCGCCTGTGGTGAGGGTGTCGTCGCCCGTCGTGCCAATAACCTGATTGACCGGCGTCTGCGGCTCGTTTTCTGGCATACCAATATACCTTTTACCAATACACGCAGAACATTCTGAGAACAGAAGGTTGATAAAAGGTTAAATTATGCCGTGTGCCTTAGGTGGGCTGATCTCCTAAAGCGAGAGCACTCACCGCACCGCCTCGATTGGGCCTTCGGCGCTGCCCGAAATGAACTGGGTCACATAAGGATCGCCGCTGGCATCCATATCCGCCACGGGGCCGGTCCACTGGATCACCCCGCCATGCAGCATGGCCACATTGTCGGCAATCGCGCGCACAGAGCTCATATCGTGGGTGATGGTCATGGCCGTGGCCCCCATCTCCACCACGATTTCGCGGATCAAGTCATTGATGACGCCCGACATAATCGGGTCCAGCCCGGTGGTTGGCTCATCAAAGAAGATGATGTCAGGTTGCGCCGCAATCGCGCGGGCCAAGCCCACACGTTTCTGCATCCCGCCGGAAAGTTCGGACGGGTAGAGATCCGCCACATCCGGTGTCAGCCCCACGCGGCGCAGCTTTTCGATGGCAATCTCGCGCGCCTCGGCCTTGGGGCGTTTCAGGCTGCCGCGCAGCAGGCGGAAGGCCACATTCTGCCAGACAGACATACTGTCAAACAGTGCGCCGCCCTGAAACAACATGCCAAACTGGGCCAGAAATGCATCGCGGTCCCCGTGGGTGGTGTCTTTGCCATCCACCATGATCTGGCCGCTGTCCGGGCTCACCAGCCCCAGCACCGACTTCAGCATCACCGATTTCCCGGTGCCGGAGCCGCCGATGATCACCATGGAACTGCCTTTGGCAATCTCAAGGTTCACCCCGCGCAGCACCTGTTTGGGGCCAAAGCTCTTATGGACGTTGTCAAAGCGGATCATGAGGAGAAAAACAGCCCTGTCAGCACAAAGTTCGCGGCGAGGATCAACACAGCTGCGGCCTGCACCGAGCTTTTGGTGGCCTGGCCCACACCCTGTGCGCCGCGGCCGGAGTTCATCCCGAAGTAACAGCCCATGACCGCAGAGATCACACCAAAGGCGCAGCCTTTCACAAGGCTTGAGACAATGTCATTCAGATGCAGGAAGTTTGTGGTGTTCCGCACATAATTGGCTGGATTGAAGCCAAGGTTTTCCGTGGCCACCAGAAAGCCGCCATAAATACCAATCACATCGCCGATGCCCACCAGCACCGGGACCACAATCGCGGCGGCCAGCACACGTGGCGCGGTCAGATATTTCATCGGATGGGTCGACAGCGTCACCAGCGCGTCAATCTGCTCGGTCACCTTCATGGTGGCGATCTCGGCGGCAATCGAGCTTGTCACCCGCGCGGCCACCATCAGGCCGACAAGCACTGGGCCCAGTTCGCGCACCATACCAATGGCCACGATTTGCGGCACCACGCTTTCCACGGAAAACCGCGAAGAGCCGTCATAGATCTGCAGCGCCAGCGCACCGCCGGTGAAGATCGCGGTCATGCCCACCACAGGCAGGCTCAGCCAGCCGATGTTAAACAGCGCATTGAGAAACTCGCGGCCGTAAAACGGCGGGCGGAAGATATGGCTCAACGCCCCCCAAAGGAACAGCGCCACATCCCCGATGGTGTTGAGGATCGACAGCGTGTTGCGGCCAATCGCATTCAGAGGTTTGAGCAGAACACTCATGACACTTTATAGCGGCGCTGATAGCGCTGCCCCATGGAGGTCAGGATTTCATAGCCGATGGTGCCTGCCGCATCGGCCAGTGTGTCCACCGACTGGTGCTGGCCCAGCAGCTCCACCTCACGGGGTTCTTCTGACAGGTCGGTCACATCAATGCCGATCATATCCATCGAAATACGGCCAATCAGCGGACAGCGGGCCTCACCGGCAAACACGTCGACCTTTTCGCCCATGGCGCGGATGATGCCATCCGCATAGCCTGCGGCAATGGTCGCCACGCGGCTGTCACGCTCGGCAATCCAGGTGTTGGAGTAACCCACGCTTTCGCCTGCCGGCACATCGCGCACCTGAATGACAGGGATGCTGAGCGTTGTTACCGGCGTGGCTTCAACGAAGGGCATCCCGCCATAGAGCCCCACACCCGGACGGGTCAGATCAAAGTGATAATCAGACCCCAAGAGAATACCGCCGGTTGCGGCCAGCGAGCGGGGCACATCCAGCCCGTCGGTCATCTCTTTGAACGCGGCAAGCTGGCGCGGGTTCATCGGATGCTCCGGATCATCGGCGCAGGCCAGATGCGACATCAAAAGCGTTGGCCCGCGTTGCAGCACCAATTCGCGCACCGCGTCCCACTCCGGCGCTTCCAGCCCAAGACGGTTCATACCTGTGTCCAGCTGCACGCCAAACGGGTGCGCGGGCAGGGCTTCCACATGGCGAACGATTTGATCCACCGAGTTCAGCATCGGGGTCAGCCCCAGATCGCTGATCATATCGGTGTCGCCGCGCATATGACCGCTGAAGATATTGATCTCCGGATCCGGTCCCACCGCCTGTCGCAGCGACGCGCCTTCTTCGGCGGCAGCGACGAAAAAGCGGGTCACACCGGCGCGCATCAAAGCCCGCGCCACGCGGTCCGCGCCCAAACCATATCCATCCGCCTTCACCACGGCGGCGGTCTCTGCGCTTGTGCGCGCATCCAGCGCCCGCCAGTTGTGCAGCAGCGCGTCCAGATCAATTGTCAAAGTTGCAGTAGCCATGAAGGCGTTTGTTGACGCCTCACCGCACAAGGTCAAGGGCTAAGACGTGGCGAATTTTCGGATGCGGGGCTCTGTTTCGCTGTTGCGCAACGTCCGCTGCATAAACGATCTCGATTTGGCGGCTTTGTGAAAATGGCACCTACGCAATACCGTAGGGATACCGACGCGATACCGACGTCCCGTTTTGGCGCTGAGACGCCGTTTACCTTTTGATTCGTTCGCTCAAAAAAAACGCGGAGGTCAGTACTCCTCCGCCCCTCCCTGCTGCCAGGGCTGCACAAGGTTGCCAAAGCGGGTGAACCGCCCCTCAAAGCTCAGCTCCACCGTGCCAATCGGGCCGTGTCGCTGCTTACCCAAAATCACCTCGGCCTTGGCGTGCAAACGCTCCATGCGCTCCTGCCAGGCGGCCATCTCATCCAGACGGTCATCCGAAGGCTTTTCACGCTCCACATAGTATTCCTCACGGAACACGAACATCACCACGTCGGCGTCCTGCTCGATCGAGCCCGATTCCCGCAAGTCACTGAGCTGTGGGCGTTTATCGTCGCGGCTCTCCACCGTACGCGAAAGCTGGGACAGCGCGATCACCGGGATATTGAGCTCCTTGGCGATGGCTTTCATGCCCATGGAAATCTCCGCGATCTCCTGCACCCGGTTGTCTGCTGTGCCGCGGCAAAGCTGCAAATAGTCGATGATCAACAGATCAAGCCCGTGGGTCCGTTTGAGGCGCCGCGCCCGCGCCGCCAACTGCGCAATCGGCAGGGCTGGGGTGTCGTCAATGAACAGCGGGCAGGCTTCAAGGTCTTTCGCGGCCTGCACAAACCGGCGGAATTCCTCCTCGGTCATGTCCCCCTTACGGATCTGCTCAGAGGGGATCTCAGCCGCCTCAGACAGGATACGCGCAGCCAGCTGTTCTGCTGACATTTCAAGGCTGTAGAAGCCAACCACCCCGCCTTCAACGGCTCCTTCAGAGCCATCCGGCTTGATACCTTTCTTGTAGGCTTTGGCCACGTTAAACGCGACGTTGGTGGCCAGCGAGGTTTTCCCCATCGAGGGACGTCCCGCAAGGATCAGAAGGTCTGACGGGTGCAGGCCCCCGAGCTTCTTATCCAGATCAATCAGACCGGTGGAAATCCCGGCAAGACCACCCTCCCGCTGATAGGCGGCGTTGGCGGTGTTCACAGCCTCTGTAACCGCCTTTAGAAAGCTCACAAACCCGCGTTCTGAGGAGCCTTGCTCCGAGAGCTTGTAGAGCGCCTGTTCGGCCTGAACGATCTGCTCTTTCGGCTCCAGTTTGATGTCGGCTTTCTTGGCTCTGGTGGCAATGTCATTGCCCAGCCCAATCAGCTCGCGCCGCATCGCCAGATCATAGATGATCTGTGCGTAATCCCCTGCCGCAAAAGCAGAAATTGCCGCGCCCGCCAGACGCAGCAGGTACGCCGGACCACCCAGTTCTTTCAGGCCTTCGTCGTCTTCCAGAAAGGCCTTCAGCGTCACAGGGGAGGCCAGATTGTTCTTCGCAATCCGCGCCGCAGCCACCTCAAAAATCCGCGCATGCACCGGCTCATAAAAATGCTCGGAGGTGATGATCGAGGCGACCCGGTCAAAGATGTCGTTGTTGGTCAGAATCGCACCCAGAAGCTGTTGCTCAGCCTCAATGGAATGAGGCATTGGGTCTTCTTCAGGTGCTGCCTCAGCGCCCGGATTGATACTCGAAATTTCGTTCATGATCTTGCCCAACTGCCCCCTAAGCGTCGGTTGTAACAACCGCACTTATGCCGGGCAAACTGTATGTTTCTGTGGAACACCTGTGGATAACTGCTGTCCACCCGATATTGTCAAACGAAGCGGCACCTCGTCAACATATAGGGTCAAAGCAGCGTTCTCACGCCCGCACATCAGGCCGGCGTGAGACAGATTTTGCCGATGGGTTGGCCTTAGCCGTTCTTGCGGGCCTCTTGCCAGGCGCGCGGATCCTTGAGGAAGGTTTCCACCTCCGCCAGCGTCTCTTCAGAGAAGGCACCCTGCGCTTTGGCTTCGGCCAGCACATCCCACCAGGTGCAGAGATAGTGCAGCGCCACCCCATGGTCGCCGAGGGTTTTCTCGGTCTCCGGGAAGATGTCATAGTAGAAGATCACTGCGGTGTTGCCACAGCTTGCACCGGTCTCGCGGATCGCATCCACAAAAGACAGCTTGGAGCCGCCATCGGTGGTCAGATCTTCCACCAACAGCACGCGCTCGCCTTCGCTCATCGCGCCTTCGATGCGGGCGTTCTTGCCGTAACCCTTTGGTTTCTTGCGCACATAGGTCATGGGCAGCGCCATGCGCTCTGCCACCAATGCGGCAAAAGGGATGCCTGCGGTTTCGCCGCCAGCGATGTTGTCAAACGCCTCAAATCCGGCTTCGCGCATCACGGTGACGGTCATGAAATCCATCAGCGTGGCACGGATGCGCGGGAAGGAGATCAGCTTGCGGCAGTCGATATAGCTTGGGGACGGCAGGCCGGAGGCCAGCGTGTAAGGCTCATCGGTGTTGAAGTTCACCGCGCCAATTTCCAGCAGCATACGGGCTGTCAGGCGGGCAATTTCTTCTTTCGGCGGGAAGGCGGTTGGGATCATCTCAATGTCCTTTGGCAGCAGTTATTGGTCGGCGACGTTCCAGAACACGTCAAAGCCCGGATCAAACACAGTGACCGGCCCGTCAGAGCATTCAATTTTCTCTGGGAAAACGGCGGCTTCGGCGCCTTTGGTCAGCGTGAGCTTGGCGTCGTTCACAGGCAGCCCATAGAAGCTCGGGCCATTGCGGCTTGCGAATTTCTCCAGATTCTCAAGCGCGTTTTCTTCTTCAAACACATGAGCCAGAAGCGCCATTGTGTTGGTCGCGGTGAAGCAGCCCGCACAGCCACAGGCGTTTTCTTTCAAATCGTCCACATGCGGTGCACTGTCGGTGCCAAGGAAGAACCGTGCATCCCCCGAAGTCGCCGCTGCGCGCAGGGCCAGGCGGTGCTCTTCGCGTTTGGCCACAGGCAGGCAGTAATAGTGCGGTTTGATGCCGCCCACGAGGATGTGGTTGCGGTTGATGATCAGGTGGTGCGTGGTGATTGTTGCGCCCAGATCGGTCGCATTGTCTTGCACATAGGCAACACCGTCCTTGGTTGTGATATGTTCCATCACAACGCGCAGACCCGGTGTGGCTTTGCGGATCGGATCCAGAACGCGGTCGATAAACACCGCCTCGCGATCAAAAATATCAATGTCGTGGTCGGTGACCTCGCCATGCACACAGAGCGGCAGGCCGATCTCGGCCATTTTTTCCAAAGCCGCGCGCACGTTTTTGAAGTTGGCCACGCCGCTTGCAGAGTTCGTGGTTGCGCCAGCCGGATACAATTTCACGGCTTTGATCAGCCCGCTGGCATGTGCCGCTGCGATATCTTCGGGGTCACTGTCCTCGGTGAGGTAAAGCGTCATCAGAGGGGCGAAATCCATGCCCTCCGGCAGCGCCGCCATAATGCGGTCTTTATAGGCTGCGGCCTGCGCGCCGGTCACCACAGGTGGCACCAGATTCGGCATGATGATCGCGCGGGCAAAATGGCGAGCGGTTTCAGGCAGAACGGCTTTCAGCATCGCGCCATCGCGCAGATGCAGGTGCCAGTCATCGGGGCGGGCAATCGTCAGGCTTTGGGTCATGCCTGCGCCTTACACAAAAGCAGGTGTGCTGGCTAGCCTTTGATGTGATGGTTTTGGGCGTTTAGCCTGCAAGCCGCCCTTGCTCGGCAGCCCGCGCCAATCCATTCAGATGCCGCAGGAAGCGCGGCGCTTTCAGGCGACGTGCCACATTGGCACAGAGCAGGGCGCTGACAAAGGGCCGCTTTTTCCCGCTCACCGCATCCAGCAGGCGGTTGAGGTAAGGCAAATGCCCCCGCCGCGCCCGATAAAGCTTGTAAAAGGCGCCGCGGCTGAGTGTTCCCGCCCCGGCTTTCACAAGAACCCGATAGAGGATTTGCATCTCCAGCAGATCGTTTTCGATCGCGGCACCAAGAAAGGGCGTTGGGAGGAGGGTGCTGTTGTCGATGGAAAAGAGCGTCGCATGCATCGCATCCAGAGCTTCACGCGGATCATAGATCACAAAGCACCGGTCCGCAGAGGCCGCCATCTGAGGGGCAAACCCGTATGGTCCCTCAAACGCCAGTCGCCGCGCCTTTGGGAAACGGTGGTCCCAGCCAGCCAGTCTTGGCGCGAGGGTCGCTTGCGGCTGTACCACCACAACTTGCGCTTCTGGGGCTGCCGCAGAGAAGGCCGCCGCGGCATAACCGCAGGGGCCTGTTCCATAAAACACCACTTCGTCAAAGCGCTCAAAAAAGCCATCGGCTTTCAGTTGGTCAAAATAGGCATACACCGCCGGATCGCGAAACCAGGTGTCGCCATTGCTGAGAATACAAAGATGTGACCAGCCCAGCTCACGAACCAGCTCCCAGCCCAGCGGCTGCCCGGTGTCCGCACGTGACTGAATGCCGTCAATGGTTTCAAAGGTCACCAAGAGGACAGGTTTGTCTTCGATCAGCGTGGCGCAGTGTTGTCGGCCCAAAGGTAGGAAATGGCCATGTTTTTCAACCACATCCTTCAGCTGTCGCAGCCAAGCCGCTTTGGACAGGCCGAGCATTGGCGTGTCAAACCCATTGGGTGAATCCTGCATTTCTTTTCCCTTTGGCGCCCGGTTTGTCCGGTTGTGTGGCGTCCATTTTTGGCTCTTGCCGGACAGAATAGGAACCATTTGCGGCAGAAATGTGGAGCGGCGCGGTTTTTCTACAACTTTTGTCCCAGCCCCCTGCGCTTGACCTTCCTGCATGGGCTGTGCAGCCTGACGCGGTGATTTATGATGCGGGACGCAAGGCGGGGACTTATGCAAGCCATTGAAAGTATTGACGCGGTTCAATCCATGCTCGCGGCGGAAGGCTACGTCTGTGGCCGCCCATTGGCAACGGTGGTTTTTCTGGCTCTGCGCCTCGGGCGTCCGATTTTTCTTGAAGGAGAGGCGGGTGTCGGCAAAACCGAAATCGCCAAGGCGCTTTCGGCGGCCCTCAATCGCAATTTGATCCGTCTGCAATGCTACGAAGGATTGGACGCGGCCAGCGCTGTATATGAATGGAACTTTGCAGCGCAGATGGTGGCAATCCGAACCGCGGAGGCAAGCGGCGGCGCAGATCGCGCTGCGCTTCAGGAAGAGCTCTTTAGTCAGGACTACCTCGTGGAACGCCCGCTGCTCAAAGCCATGCGGTCTGACCCTGCCGGGGCGCCGGTGCTCCTTATTGATGAGCTGGACCGGACGGATGAGCCTTTTGAAGCCTTTTTGCTGGAAGCATTGAGCGATTTTCAGGTGACGATTCCGGAGCTTGGCACAATCAAAGCGCCAGAGCCCCCCATCGTGATTGTCACCTCCAACCGGACGCGTGAGGTCCACGACGCGCTCAAGCGCCGCTGCCTGTATCATTGGGTGGATTACCCAGACTTTGAGCGCGAGATGTCTATTTTACAGGCCCGTGCGCCGGAGGCAGCCGCCAGTCTGAGCCGGGAGGTCGTGGCCTTTGTGCAGAAGCTGCGCACCGAAGATCTGTTTAAGAAACCCGGTGTCGCGGAAACCATTGATTGGGCCAAATGTCTGCTGGCGCTCGATGTTTTGACGCTCAGCCCGCAGGTGATTGCGGACACGCTCGGCGCGGTTCTGAAGTATCAAGACGATATCGCAAAGCTACAGGGATCTGAGGCCAAGCGGCTTCTGGACGAAGTGCGCGCGTCCTTGGAGCCGGCCTGATGTTTCCTCTTGCCTTAAATATCCCGGGGGGTGCGGGGGGCTGGCCCCCCGTTTGGCACGATGCCTGAATACCTCCCGCTCGACATTCCGGAAGACCCCAAGCTGACGCAGAACATCACGTGGTTTGCACGGGCTTTGCGCAAAGCCGGTTTGCCGATTGGCCCGGGGCGACTGCTGGATGCGATACAGGCTGTTGAGGCAGCAGGTTTCACCAGCAAACAGGATTTTTATTGGACGCTGCATGCGTGTTTTGTGTCACGCCCTGAGCACCGCACCACCTTTGCGCAGGTGTTCCGGCTTTATTGGCGAGACCCGCGATATCTTGAGCACATGATGTCCATGATGCTGCCCGCCGTGCGCGGCGTGCAGGAAGATCGCACAGCCCAAGCAGGGGAGAAACGCGCCGCGGAGGCGCTGCTTGACGGCGCAAACGCTGAGCTGCCGGAGGCGGAAACGCAGGAGGAAGACGGCACACAGATCGAGATTGACGCCTCCATGACGATGTCATCAGAGGAAAAGCTGCGCACGCTGGACTTTGAGCAGATGAGCACCGATGAAGTTGCCCAGGCCAAGCGCATGCTGGCGCGGCTAAAATTGCCTGTGCAGCCCATTCAATCCCGGCGTACCAAAGCGGATCCTCTTGGCTCGGGCGTGGATTGGCGCGCCACCATGCGCAAATCCATGCGACAGGGAGGAGATCTCTCCGAAATCGCGCGCAAGAGCCGCCGCACGCGCTGGCCCAATCTTGTGGTGATCTGCGATATTTCCGGCTCCATGAGTCAATACAGCCGCATGGTGCTGCATTTTCTGCATGCCGTGGCCAATCAAAAGGGCGCGGGATGGGCGCGGGTGCATGGCTTCACGTTCGGCACGCGGCTGACCAACATCACACGCCATCTCGCAACCCGGGATGTGGATGCTGCCTTGGCCGCCGCTGGTGCTGAGGCGCAGGACTGGGAAGGTGGTACGCGGATTGGCGAATGTCTGCACGCCTTTAACCGGGATTGGTCACGTAGGGTGATGGGGCAGGGCGCAGTTGTGCTGCTGATATCGGACGGTCTGGATCGCGGTGCCCCCGAGGATCTCAGCAAAGAGATGCAACGTCTGCATCTGTCTGCGCGGCGGCTCATCTGGCTCAACCCTTTGCTGCGGTGGGAGGGGTTTGCCGCCAAAGCACAAGGCATTCGCGCCATGCTGCCCCATGTGGACAGCTTTCGCGCTGGCCATTCTATTGCGTCTATCGAGGCCTTGGCGGAGGCTTTGTCTCGGCCGGATGACATCGGAGAGAAGGCGCGGCTTTTGCAGGGAATTCAATAAGCTGGCGTGCCTGTGTGCGATGGGAGCGAGGCCAAGTGGTCTTGTGTTACGCAAAGGGCTCCCCCATGTTCAGCCGAGACGAGGGAGATCATCATGAGCCAATCACCTAAAGACGCGCCCGAGCTGGCGTTGGAGTGGCACCGCGCAGGACGAGGCGCAGCGCTGGCAACGGTGGTGGAGACCTGGGGGTCCGCGCCTCGACGTGTTGGCGCGCAGATGGTGGTCTCCGGTGACGGGCAGATCGAAGGCTCGGTTTCAGGCGGCTGTGTCGAAGGCGCGGTGATGGTCGAAGCGATGGACGCACTCGACAGCGGCAAAGGCACCCTGCTGGAATTTGGCGTGAGTGATGGCGATGCGTTTGCTGTGGGCCTTGCCTGCGGGGGCACCATCAAGGTTTTGGTGGAGCCGGTGGGGGCGGTTTTGGGTGAAGAGGTGCTGGCTGAGCTTGTGGCCGCCCGTGCGGCCCGTAAAGCGGTGGCCTATGTGTGTGATGCTGAAACCGGAGGTGGCGCGCTCATCACGGAAGGTTTTGAAGAGCGCTTCCGCATGGACCGATCTGGCGTTGAGGAAGACGGGCGTTTTGTTGCCATCCACAATCCCCCTTTGAGAGTGGCTGTGGTTGGTGCGGTCCACATCGCACAAGCGCTGGTGCCCATGGCACGCATTGCGGGGTTTGATCCGGTGATCGTTGACCCGCGTTCCGCCTTTGGCTCAGAGGCGCGGTTTCCCGGCGAGAAGATCATCGAGGATTGGCCTGACGAAGCGATGGAGCAAATCGGGCTTGATGCACGCACCGCGCTTGTATTGCTGACCCATGACCCGAAGTTGGACGACCCCGCGTTGCACATCGCTCTAAAATCCAAAGCTGTTTATATCGGGGCGCTTGGAAGCACGCGCACCCATGCAAAACGGGTGGAGCGTCTGGCAGAGGCCGGATTTGAGGTAGCGCAGATTGCGCGTATTCACGGGCCGATTGGCTTGGACATCGGCGCGGCCAGCCCCGCAGAGATTGCTGTTTCGATTATGGGCGAACTGCTCCGCGTGTTGAGGAAAGGCGCATGAAGTTCGGCTCTGTTGCCCTTGCAGAAGCGGAAGGGGCGATTCTCGCGCACTCCTTGGTGCTGCCTGCATCAAGGGCCGATGACAAACCCACGCGCGTTCCGAAAGGAACCTGTCTCACCTCCGAGGAACTTTCTGCTTTGGCCCGCGCAGGAATGGAAACAGTCACCGTTGCGCGGCTGGAAGATGGTGACGTGGATGAAGACTCTGCGGCCGCGCAACTGGCATCTGTTCTGCTGGAAGGCAAAGCGCGCGCGGGATTTCGGGCCACCGGCGCAGGTGCCGGGCGGGTCAATCTCTACGCCAAAGGCTGTGGTTTGGTGCGCATCAATGCGGATATGGTCAATCATATCAATAGCGTTGATCCCATGATCACATTGGCGACCGTGCCGGACCGCCATCGTGTCGATGCGGATGGTATGGTCGCAACGATAAAAATCATCTCCTATGCGGTGCCGCAGGCAGCGCTGGATGCTGTCTGTTCTGTGGTTGAGGACGCTCTCGTGTTGCATCCTCCGATTTTCTCTTCTGCGACGCTGATTGAGACCACAATCGCTGGCGATACGCCTTCTGACAAAGGTCGCCGCGCGATGGCTGGGCGTGTGGAGCGCATGGGTATGACGTTGTCGCCGCGTGTGCTTGTCGCCCATGAGGTCGGCGCGCTGGCCAGCGCGATTGAGCAGGTGACAGGTCAGGTTATTTTTGTGCTCACGGCCTCGGCAACGTCGGACACATTGGATGTGGCCCCGCAGGCTTTGCGTGAGGCCGGGGGCACTGTGGAGCGCTTTGGCATGCCGGTGGATCCGGGAAACCTTTTGTTTCTTGGCCGCTTGGGTGAAAAGCCGGTGATCGGTTTGCCAGGCTGCGCCCGATCTCCGGCGCTAAATGGTGCGGATTGGGTTTTGGAACGCGTTGTCTGTGGCGAAGAGGTCAGCCACAGTGACATCGCGGCCATGGGAGTTGGCGGATTACTCAAAGAGATCCCAACGCGCCCCATGCCACGCGAGAAAGGTGTTTAACCGCAGCAGGCTCGGTTTTTTATGCACATACGACCAATGTCTAAACGCATTCTCCCGATCCTTTGAAAAAGCGGGTTCTCAATCGCCAAGGGGGCTGCTTTACTCCTGAGCAATGACAAAGCCACTAATGCGGGAGGAGCCAATGTCACAGGTCACCATGACTGTGAACGGCAAGCAAATGTCCGGAGATGCCGAAGGACGCACTTTGCTCAGTCAATTTTTGAGAGAAACCCTGGGCCTGACAGGCACACACGTTGGATGCGACACAAGCCAATGCGGCGCTTGCGTTGTGCATGTGGATGGCGTTGCAGTGAAATCCTGCACCATGCTGGCCATGGAGGCAGACGGGGCAGACGTATCGACCATCGAAGGTCAGGCTGCGGCTGATGGCACATTGAATGCTCTGCAGCAGGCCTTTCAGGATCATCACGGTCTTCAGTGCGGCTTTTGCACGCCGGGCATGATCATGTCCGCAGCAGACCTGCTCAAAGCCAATCCCAAGCCAACCGAGGCAGAGGTGCGCCATCATCTGGAAGGCAATATCTGCCGCTGCACAGGCTACCACAATATCGTCAAGGCGATCATGGCGGCCAGCGGTCAGGACGTGAGCAGCATCGCTGCCGAATAAGACTGTTCGCTGCGCAGGAGGAGGCGCGGACGAACGTGTTTGAGATCACGGACCGGGCGTCGAGAGCCGCAAGATGCGCGCACCACCCCGGTTATTAGGGAGGAAAGACATGCCAAAAGATCATGGCATCGGCGCCAGCCCCAAGCGGCGCGAAGACGTGCGGTTCCTGAGTGGGACCGGCAACTATACGGACGATATCAATGTGAGCGGGCAGGCCTATGTGCACTTCCTGCGCTCCGATGTTGCGCATGGCCGGATCACGTCCATCAACACCGAAGCCGCCGCGGCCATGCCAGGCGTCTTGAAGATTTTCACCGGTGCGGATTTTGAAGGTGTGGGTGGCATTCCTTGTGGCTGGCAGGTGACGGACCGTCACGGCGAGCCGATGCAGGAACCCGCGCACCCGGTGCTGGCGCAAGGCAAGGTGCGTTATGTTGGCGATCAGATCGCCGCTGTGGTTGCCGAAACGCTTGAGCAGGCGCGCGATGCGGCTGAGGCCATCGAAGTTGATCTGGAGGAGCTGCCAGCCGTTGTGGACATGAAAGCCGCGCTGGCGGACGGGGCCACCAAGGTTCACGACGATTTGACCTCCAATCTTTGCTATGACTGGGGATTTGTTGAAGAAAACAAACCTGCGGTTGATGCGGCCTTTGAGGCGGCGGCGCATGTGACCACATTGGAGCTGCGCAACAACCGGCTTGTTGCCAACCCGATGGAACCACGCGTTGCGATTGGTGATTTCAACCGTGGCACCGGTGACAGCACGCTCTACACCACAAGTCAGAATCCCCATGTAATCCGCCTTCTGATGGGCGCATTTGTGTTGGGCATTCCTGAGCATAAATTGCGCGTGGTTGCGCCGGACGTTGGTGGCGGGTTTGGGACCAAGATCTTCCACTACGCCGAAGAAGCGTTCTGCACCTTTGCGGCCAAAGCGCTGAACCGTGCGGTGAAATGGACCTCAACACGGTCTGAAGCCTTCATTTCTGATGCGCATGGCCGCGACCACGTGACCAAGATCGAATTGGCGCTGGATGCGGAAAACAACTTCACGGCCATTCGCACCGATACCCATGCGAACATGGGGGCCTACCTCAGCACCTTCGCGCCATCGGTTCCGACTTGGCTGCATGGCACGCTCATGGCGGGGAACTACAAGACGCCCTTGATTTATGTAAACGTCAAAGCGGTCTTCACCAACACGGTGCCTGTTGACGCCTATCGCGGCGCGGGTCGCCCGGAAGCGACCTATCAGCTGGAGCGGGTGATCGACAAAGCCGCACGCGAGCTTGGAGTTGATCCGATCGCGCTGCGCCGCCAGAATTTCATCACGGAGTTCCCCTATGCCACGCCGGTGGCGGTCGAATATGACACCGGTGATTATCACGGCACCATGGATGCACTTGAGAAGATCGCTGATTTCTCGGGCTTCGAAGCGCGCCGCAAAGAAAGCGAAGCGCGTGGTAAACTGCGTGGCCTTGGTGTGAATTGCTACATTGAGGCTTGCGGCATCGCGCCGTCCAATCTGGTTGGTCAGCTTGGTGCGCGGGCGGGTCTTTATGAGAGTGCAACGGTCCGTGTGAATGCGACCGGTGGTCTGGTCGTCATGACAGGCAGCCACAGCCATGGGCAGGGGCATGAAACCTCCTTCCCGCAGGTGATTGCCGAAATGATTGGTATCGACGAAAGCATGGTCGAGATCGAGCATGGCGACACCGACAAAGCCCCAATGGGGATGGGTACCTATGGCTCCCGCTCGCTTGCGGTTGGTGGCTCTGCGATGGTCCGCGCGACCGAGAAGATCATTGCCAAAACCAAGAAAATCGCCGCACACCTGCTTGAAGCTGCTGAAGCGGACATCGAGTTGAAAGACGGTACATTCTCCGTCGCGGGCACGGACAAATCCGTGGCCTGGGGTGATGTGACACTGGCCGCTTATGTGCCTCATAACTACCCATTGGAGGACATTGAGCCGGGCCTGGAAGAGACGGCGTTTTATGATCCGGCTAACTTCACATATCCTTCTGGCGCTTATGCCTGTGAGGTTGAAGTGGATCCGGAGACCGGGAAAGTCACCATCGAGGCGTTCTCTGCCGCAGATGACTTTGGCAATGTTGTGAACCCGATGATCGTTGATGGTCAGGTTCACGGCGGTATCGGCCAAGGCATCGGTCAGGCGCTGTTGGAAAACGCGGCTTATGATGAAAACGGTCAGCTCTTGAGCGCGTCTTACATGGATTACGCGATGCCGCGTGCCAGCGATGTGCCGTTCTACAGTGTCGACCACTCCAGCCAGACGCCTTGTACGCATAACCCACTGGGCGTGAAAGGCTGTGGCGAGGCTGGTGCAATCGGTTCACCACCCGCAGTTGTCAACGCTGTGGTTGACGCGCTGCAATCCGGTGGCCACAAAGTTGATCATGTAGATATGCCCGTGTCGCCATCGCGCGTCTGGGCGGCGATGAACGCCTAAGGAGGAGACATCATGTATAATTTTGATTTTGAGAAGCCCTCCACAATCGCGGATGCGGTTGCTGCTTTGGGCGCGGAAGAAGCGCAGGCTCTTGGTGGCGGACAGACTTTGATCCCCACCCTGAAACAGCGCTTGGCCAGCCCGAGTAAACTGGTGAGCCTCAAAGGTATCAGTGAAATGCAGGGGGTCTGCATTGCGGATGATGGGGCTGTTTGCATCGGTGGCGCCACTTGTCACTCAGATGTCGCAGGAAGTTCGGATGTTTTTGCCGGCCTTGCGGGCCTTGCAGGTGGCATCGGTGATCCAGCGGTACGTGCGCGCGGCACCATTGGTGGCTCTCTGGCCAACAATGATCCTGCGGCCTGCTATCCGGCGGGCGCCCTGGGCTGTGGTGCGACGATCATGACAAACAGTCGTGAAATCGCCGCAGACGACTACTTTGAGGGCATGTTCACGACCGCGCTTGAGGAAGGCGAGATTGTCACCGAAGTGCGCTTCCCTGTGCCTGAGGCATCCAACTATCAGAAATTCGAACAACCCGCTTCCCGCTTTGCGCTGGTCGGTGTGTTTGTTGCGAAATTCGCTGATGGGGTCCGTGTTGCCGTGACAGGCGCGTCTGAGGAAGGTGTGTTCCGTTGGACAGAAGCAGAAGCAGCACTTTCTGCCAACTTCTCAGCCGATGCCATCGCGGATCTGAAACTGAGTTCGGATGGCATGATTGCTGATTTGCATGGCACTTCTGAATATCGCGCGCACCTCGTGGGTGTTTTGACACGACGCGCGGTTGCAGCAGCGGCCTAGAGCGCCTTATAGTTTTGAAAAATGGGAGGGCGGCTGTTAGATCAGCCGCCCTTTGCTTTGGAAAGGCGACAAATGATTCTCGATATTTGGAACAGTTTTCAGCGGCTGCCGCTGTGGGTGCGGATTTGGATGTGCGTGGTTCTGGCGCCAATCAACATGGTCCCGCTTTTCTGTATCGGCACACATCCCTCGGCCATCTGGATCGCTTTGCTCTCTGTTATGGGGATGCTGGTGAACCTGCCGATTCTGATCAAAGAGCGTGGCTTCTCCGCGGCGTTGTCCTTTCCGCATTTGATATTCTGGGTGCCGCTTGTTGTGATTTTGCTCACACGCCCGCCGTTTCTGGAAGGAGCAACCGGTGCCTATGCCAGCGTCCTTTCGGTGCTTCTGATCGTAAACATCATTTCTCTGGGCTTTGACGTCAGAGAGGCGGTCAAATGGCTGCGCGGTGCGCGCGACATTGCATGAGGCAAAGAAAAAGCCCCGGCCAAAGGCTGGGGCTTGAACGTTTGTTATGACCGTTCGGCTTACTTGGAGATTGGGCCGATCATCATGATCATTTGCCGGCCTTCCATCTTGGGCATGTTTTCCACTTTGCCCAATTCTTTGATGTCTTCAGCCACACGCTCCAGAAGCTCACGGCCGAGATTCTGGTGGGCCATCTCACGGCCACGGAAGCGCAGGGTGACTTTCACCTTGTCGCCTTTTTCGAGGAACTTGATCACGTTGCGCATTTTGACGTCATAGTCATGCGTGTCCGTGTTCGGGCGGAACTTCACCTCTTTGACCTCAATGGTCTTCTGCTTTTTGCGCGCCTCGGACTCGCGTTTCTGCTGTTCATATTTGAACTTGCCGAAATCCATGATCTTGCAAACCGGAGGGTTCGCATTTGGGGAGATCTCAACAAGGTCCAGACCAGCTTCTTCGGCCATTGTCATGGCTTTGGCCGGGTGCACGACTCCGACGTTTTCGCCGTCTGCGCCAATCAAGCGGATTTCGGGAGCGCGGATGCGCCCATTGATACGAGGTCCGGTGTCACGCTGTGGCGGTGCGTTATGAGGTCTGCGGGCTATCGTTTTGTTCCTTCGATGGTGAATACCTATGAGTGGCTAATTTATTCGCGCTTGCGCGGCGATACAACCGCCGAATCCGCGACTGTGATGCAAATCCCGCGCCTTTCCCCCTTGAGAAGGAGGGCAGCAATCACGAGATGCATGGCGCAGGGGGCGCACTCGGTTTGGTGGCGCTCCGTTTTTTGGAGTGTGGTAATGAGAAGCCTTGTCTGGAGCATCTTCGCTTTAAGCACAGCTTTCGGGACATATGTTGTCTGGCAGAATGCTGTCAGCCCTGCAGCGTCGTCATCGGTGTCGAATGCTGCAGAGGTTTCTGAGCAGCCAGTTTCAGAGACTCTCGAAAGTACTCCACATGCTGAAAGCCCGCGGACTCAAGAGAGTGCGCTGGAGGCGCTGTTCACACCGGAAGGCTTTGATTTGAAAGAGGTTTGTGCGCTGATCGATGCGGCGGACATGGGGGATTTGCAAAAGGCGGCGCTTAAGGCAACGCTCGTGGATTCTCTTGAAAACCCTGAGTTTCTCCAACAGACTCTGGAGAATGCCAAAGATGCCTTAGGCTACTGAGTGCAACAAAAAACGCCCCCAATCGGGGGCGTTTCGTTATGAATTCTTGCCTTTAGTCGAGGAAAGCTTTTTCCACCACATATTGTGCAGGCTTGGAATTTGCACCTTCCTCAAGACCCGCTTCTTCGAAGAGCTCCTTGAGTTCGAGGTTGAAGGCCAAATTGCCACAGATCATTGCGCGGTCGGTTTCTGGGTTCAAAGGTTCGATTCCCAGATCTTCAAATACCTCGCCAGAGCGGATCAGATCGGTGATCCGGCCCATTTTGGGGCTCTCTTCACGGGTGGTGGTAGGGTAGTAGCGAATCTTCTTGTGGAAGTCCTCGCCCATCAGCTCTGCGAGCATTGCATCGTTGCGGATGCTTTCGATGAGGTCGCGACCGTAAGTCAGCTCACCAACTTCGCGGCAGGTGTGGGTGATGATGACTTCATCGTAATCTTCATAAGTCTGCGGCTCGCGCAGCAGCGAAGCAAACGGGGCAAAGCCGGTGCCAGTTGCAAAGAACCAGATGCGCTTACCTGGCAGCAGGGCGTCGTGCACGAGCGTGCCAACAGGCTTGGGGCGCAGGATGATTTCATCACCCGGTTTGATGTGCTGCAGCTTGGAGGTCAGCGGGCCGTCTTGCACTTTGATGGAGTAGAACTCCATTTCCTCATCCCACGCCGGGGAGGCGATGGAATAGGCGCGCAGAAGCGGTTTTTGCTTGCCTGTCTTGGGGTCTGGATCGCCCATCAAGCCAATCATGACAAATTCGCCCGACCGGAAACGCAGAGACGCAGGGCGTGTGCAGCGAAATGAGAACAGGCGGTCAGTGTAGTGCTTCACCTCTGTCACAGTTTGCGCGTCAGGAAGGGCGGGCACTTTTACGGATTTTTCTTCGGTCACAGGCGTTTGCTCGGTCATATCAAAACAGGCGGGATTGCCACGCCTCCTCATCTAACATCTCTGGTGGGGTTTTGAAGGTATATCAGCGATGCGGCTTTGACATATCGCAAAGCCGCACCACTTTCTGCGACACGCTTTAGCCGCGCATCCGGGCTTGGTAGTCGTTAGCTTGCCAGTTGGCGCGGAACTTCCATTCCTCTTCTGGCTGGCGGGTGGACAACTCTTCAGAGATTTCCACCTCGTCAAAGCCACAGCGGCGTGCCATGGCATATTGATCTGAAATAACGTGGCCTTTCGCGCGCAGTCGGCCATTGTAGCCAGCTAAGCGCAGCTGGCGGGCGATGGTAAAGCCGCGGCCGTCTGCAAAGCTTGGGAAATCCACGCGGATCATCTTCACGCCTGCGAGCTGCGCAATAACAGCTGCCGGGTCGGTATCTGAAGGGACGTCAAGCGCCGCCACATCATTTGCGGCTTCATCCAGCGGCACAAAACCAAGGGTCCAGTCGTCGGCGCCAAAGCCGTTGTCTGTCACGATCACAGTCATGTTTTTTCTCCGGTTCGCACTATTTTGCCATCGACAAAATGAATGCCACATTCTTCTTTGTCCTGACCGCGCCAGCGGCCGGAGCGGGGGTCTTCGCCTTCTGCCACCGGCGAGGTGCAAGGCGCACAGCCGATGGAGGGGTAGCCTTTGGCCACAAGCGGGTGACGCGGCAGGCGGTTTTCTTCCATATAGGCACGCACGTCATCCGGTGCCCAATGGGCCAGCGGGTTGACTTTGATGCGGCCTGTGAAGTCTTCGATTTCAAAGAACTCAAGCGCGGCACGCGTGCCGGACTGGAAGCGCTTGCGCCCCGTGATCCAGCCATCATAGCCACGCAGGGCTTTTTGCAGCGGGCGGGTTTTGCGCAACGCACAGCAGGCATCGGTGTCGTGCTGGTGCAATGTGCCATCCGGGTCTTCTGCGGCCAGCGTGGTGTCGCTTGCGCGGATCACCTGAACATTTTCCAGACGCAGTTGCTCTGCCAAATCCTGCTGGTAGACAAGTGTCTCCGCAAAGAGCATTTCCGTGTCCACGAAGAGCACGGGAATCTTGCGGTCCACAACGGCCGCCATGTGCAGCAGCACAGCGGATTCCGCGCCAAAAGAAGACACCATTGCCAGTTTCCCGGCCTGAGGATCCTTCAAGGCAGCTTCCATCACCGCCGTCGCAGAATGATGGCGGTAGCGCGCGTTCAGCGCATCCACCTTTGCCTGCAGCGGATCCACGCGCTCTGACCCCGGGGCTTTCCCGGTGGTCAGAGGCGAGGTCAGTGGCGTGAGGCCATTATGCTGCATTCGCCTGCGCCTCTGGGTAGAGGTGAGCCTTGAACGGCGCGAGGCCGAGGCGGCGGTACGCTTCCAGGAAGGTCTCTTCCGGACCTTCGCGCAGCTCCAGATAGCCTTTCACGAGGCGCTCAATTGCAGGCACGATTTCATCGTATGCAAAGCCAGGGCCGGCGCGCTCACCGATGGAAGCGGTCCAGGTAGCATCGCCACCGAGTGTGATCTGGTAGTTCTCAACACCGGCGCGGTCGAGACCGAGGATGCCGATGTGACCCACGTGGTGGTGGCCACAGGCGTTGATGCAGCCTGAGATCTTGATCTGCAGGTGGCCGATGTCGTGCTCAAGCTTCAGCTCTTCAAAGCGGGTTGCGATTTGCTGCGCCACAGGGATTGAGCGCGCGGTTGCCAGCGCACAGTAGTCCATGCCGGGGCAGGCGATGATGTCGCTGACAAGACCAATGTTGGCCGTGTGCAGGTCCGCCTCACGGAGTGCCGCGTAGATCGCTTGCAGATCGGATTTATGCACGTGCGGCAGGATCACGTTCTGCTCGTGGCTGATACGCAGCTCGTCATGCCCATAATCACGCGCGATCTGGGCCAGAACACGCATTTGCTCCGCGGTTGCGTCGCCCGGGGTTTTGCCCTGCTTTTTCAGCGAAACCGTGACAATGGTGTAGCCCGGCGCGCGGTGCTCGGTGAGGTTTGTGTCGACCCAGCTGCGGAACATTGGGTTGGCGTCGTAAGCCGCTTCAAACTCTGCGACCGGCGCGTTGCGGAAGGCAGGTGGTGCAAAATGCGCTTTGATGTCTGCAAACAGATCTTGATCGACACCCGAGAAGGTTGGACGCACGCTTTCATAGCGCTCCTCAACCTTGGCACGGAATTCGTCCAGGCCGGTTTCATGCACGGTGATCTTGATGCGGGCTTTGTATTTGTTGTCGCGGCGACCAATCTGGTTCCAGACGGAGACGGTTGCCTCGATGTAAGGCAGCAGGTCTTCGCGCGGCAGGAAGTCGTTGAGGACTTTGCCGACCATAGGTGTACGGCCGAGGCCGCCGCCAACCAGCACTTGGTAACCTGTTTCACCAGAGTCGTTTTTCACGATGCGAACAGCCAGATCGTGCGCCTTCAGAACGGCACGATCGGCCTCGCCAGCACTCACGGCGATTTTGAACTTGCGACCCATGAACTGGAATTCAGGGTGATCGGTGGACCACTGACGGATCAGCTCCGCGACCGGGCGTGGATCTTCCAGCTCGTCTGCTGCTGCGCCCGCAAAATGGTCTGCGGTCACGTTGCGGATGGTGTTGCCGGAGGTCTGGATGGCGTGCATGCCAACTTCGCCCAAAGCGTCCAGCATATCAGGCACATCTTTGAGTTTTGGCCAGTTGTACTGGATGTTCTGGCGGGTGGTGAAGTGGCCGTAGCCTTTGTCCCATTTCTCTGCAAGCAGCGCCAGCGTGTCCATCTGCGTGGAGCTGAGGGTGCCATAAGGAATGGCGACGCGCAGCATGTAGGCGTGCAGCTGAAGATAGAGGCCGTTCATCAGGCGCAGAGGCTTGAATTCATCCTCGGTCAGATTGCCGGCGATGCGGCGCTCTACCTGTGCACGGAACTGACGATTGCGCTCGGCCAGGAAGGCTTTGTCAAAGTCGTTGTATTGATACATGGGTGGACCTTTTCGCGTTTGTCTCAGGAGAGGCCGATCAGACGGCCTGACCATCCTGGTTTGCGGCGTCTGCCTGTTTGCCGTGGAAGTAGTTTGACGGGCCGGTGCGGCGGAATTCTTCGCGGAAATGGGTTGGCTCAGGGCCGTTTTCTCCGGCGACCGCATCCGCCAGATAGGCGCCTACGACTTCGCTAACCTGTTGAGAAGCCTCAAGAAGGCGCAACTGTGCGTGGGCTTCATCAGTTAGTAACTCTGCTTCGGTCAAATCACGTGACCAATTGTCTTCGGCTGTGAAGTAAATCACGTCGCCTTCCAACAGGGCGTTGGCGGTGATGACTTTGGGTGTGAATGCGCGGGGCATTTGTCCGACTCCGGTGTTTGACTTTGATCCATATATAGGAAATATTCCCCCTCAACCGCCAGATACTGGCGAAAATAGAAACGTGCGTTTCGGTGTCAGCGGGGATCTGCGCCGATGTTCCAAAAACTGAGGGGAAATGGAATGGCGTTGCGCATTGACGACATGGATAAGAAAATTCTTGGGGAGTTGCAACGGGACGCAGCGCAATCTCTCGATGAAATTGCCAAACGTGTGGGGTCTTCGAAGACTCCGGTGTGGAACCGGATCCGGAAATTGCGCGAAGGCGGGGTCATTCGCCAGCAAACCGTTCTCCTGGATGCCGAAGCCCTTGGTTTTGATGCCTGTTTCTTTGTTCTGATCCGCACCAGCGAACATGAAGCCGATTGGCAGGCGAAATTCCTGAAAGCTTTGCGGGAGCGGCCTGAGGTGCTGGAAGCGCACCGGCTGGCGGGGGACATAGACTATATCCTTAAAGTGCAGGTGCAGAATGCGCGCGCTTACGACATCTTTTATCAAGCTTTGATCTCAGAGGTGAAGGTCCACAACGTGACCGCCTTGTTATCAATGGAAGAAATCAAATCCACGAGCATGCTACCGCTCTGAGCGGTAAGATTTGGCCGTTTTTTGCAAAGCCGCCTGCAGGCGTGTCTGTATCGCGTCGGTATTGCGGCTGTATCGCGACAGTGCAATTTCGCGCCTTTGCACCTTACCGCAACGGTCGATGCTGTAAGATTTAGGCCGCAGCCGATCTGACCCAAATTGGACCAGATCGGCCTGTTTTCCAGCGCCTCTAGGGACGCATGAGCAACCAGATCATCGCGCCGATGAAGGCGAAGGTAGAGAGGTTGAGAACTGTGTTGAGCAGATCACCGATCAGCATGATGCACCTCCTGACGCAGGCCCCGGATCAGACAGACACAGAGCAGTACACAGACAAAGACAAAAGGTAGGGCGCCAATCGCGATCAGCTTTTTGACCGCATCGATTGAGCCGGACAGGATCATCGCGGCCCCCAGCAGGCCGAGCAGCATGCCCCAGACCAAGCGGACCTTCGGGCTTGGGTCGGGATCGCCGCCGGTTGAGAATGTGCCGAGCACAAAAGCCGCGCTCACCACGCTGGTGACGATGAAGAGGAAGGCCGCCAGAATGGTGGCGATGGTGGTCAGTGTCGGCAGGGGCAGGCGCTCCAGTAGGCCAAAGGTGACACGTTCCACATTGGTCTCTGCCATCAGGAGCAGATCACCGCTGCCATGCAATGTGTCAAACAGACCAATGCCGCCAAAGGCACCAAACCAGATCACTGAGAACACGGTTGGGCCAATCAACACGCCCAGCACAAACTCGCGAATGGTGCGGCCTTTGGAGATGCGGGCAATAAAGACGCCGACAAATGGCCCCCAAGCGATCCACCAGACCATATAGGTGAGGGTCCAATCCTGAAACCATGTGTCCAGATCGTCGCCAAAGAAGGTGAGGGTTTCAAAGCCACGGGGGATGGCGGCAAAGACATAGTCGCCAAAGCCGTTGAGAATGGAATTGAGCAAAAATTCCGTGGGGCCGAGAATGACGGTGTAGAGCACCAGAGCGATGGCGATGATCATGGCGGTGTTGGAGAGACGCGCCATGCCGGTGCCGAGATCCACGAGCAGGGGTGGCAGGTAGGCGGCGACCATCACCACAAACACCGCAGCCACAAGCCATGTGGCGGCTTTGTCGCCGCCCATCATAACGTCGATGCCGTCGGCCACCTGAAACACACCCATGGCGATGGAGCCACCCACGCCAATGGCAATGGCAACAATCGCCATGAAATCAGACAGCCCCCCAACGAGCTTTGCCCATGTTTCGTTTGGGAAGAGCGTTTCAATCGGGCCGCTGACCAGCATCGGGGCCCCTTTGCGGAAGGTGAAATAGGCGATGGCGAGCGCTGTGATGCCGTAGATCGCCCAGGCATGGATGCCCCAGTGGAAATTTGTGGCCAGCAGAGCCTGCTGAGCGGCATAGGGCTGTTCCATGAAACTTTGGGCAAAGGCAAAATGGGTCAGGGGTTCGGCAACGGCCCAGAACAGCAAGCCCACCCCCATGCCCGCCGCAAAGAGCATGGCAATCCAAGAGGGCGTGGAAAACTCCGGCCGATCATCATCGGCTCCAAGGCGGATGTCTCCAAATCTGGAGAAGGCCAGCCAGATACACAGGAGCAACATGCCGGAGACAGAGAGCATGACAAACCAGCCGCGGCTCTCAAAGTATTTGGCAACCACTGTGGAAGCCAGACGTACGAGGCTGTCCGGGTCCACGACACCCCAAGCGCCGATCGCTGTGATCAAGGTGCAGGAGGTTGCAAGGGTGAGCTGCGAACGTGTCACGGTTTGCCCTCCAACATCTCAGGGCAAGCGATGTGTTCTGTCGTGCGGTTGATCCTCATAGCCTGCTCCTAACAAAGCCTACTTTGGTGGTGAAAGTGCCGGTCCGGTGCGCAAGGGAGAAGTGTCTGCCCTTATGCGTCTTCGTTCGTTTGTAGCCAAAAGACAGGTGGTCTCGCCAATGGCTTCTGGCGCTGTGTCATAGTGAAAAAAGTGAATATGTGAAGTAAAATTTCAAAAGTTAGTAAAAGATTAATAAATTAGACAGGTGCCCTAATGTTGTGCAACGCTTGGATCACTGGACTTCGTGCAAAAGGGGTAGACTATGTCTGAGACCAAAAAAATGCTCGATCCGGACCCAAGAGTCTGGGATTTCGAAACGGAATACGAGCTCGGGCAGGACAACATCAGGCCATTCGGACTTGATATACACAATCCTGTATTTCTTATATCTAGTATATTGATCTGTGCGTTTGTGCTGATCTCGCTGGCCAATCAGGAAGCCTCTGCGGCGTTCTTTGGATGGCTCAGGCCGTGGCTGACCAGCACCTTTGATTGGTTTCTTGTTCTTTCTGTGAATGCGATCACGCTGTTTGTGCTGGCGCTTGTTGTGCTGCCGGTTGGCTCTGTGCGGATTGGCGGCAAAGATGCGCGGCCGGATTATTCCTATGCGGGCTGGATCGCGATGATGTTTGCCGCTGGCATCGGGATTGGCCTGCTGTTTTTTGGCGTGCTTGAACCGGTCTATTATAACTTTTCCGAAGGCGGCGGTGCGCGGCCACTGAATGTGGATGCCAGCCAGCCGGGCAATGAATATATCGGCGTTGTGGGCACCATTCACCACTGGGGGCTTGAGGCCTGGGCGGTCTATGCCGCGGTGGGGCTGTCGCTGGCGATTTTCTGTTACAACCTTGATCTGCCGCTGACGCTGCGCTCTGCGTTTTATCCGATTTTGGGGGATCGCGTCTGGGGCTGGTGGGGCCACACCATTGATATTCTGGCGGTTTTTGCCACGCTGTTTGGCCTGACCACTTCGCTTGGTCTGGGTGCACAGCAGGTGGCCGCCGGATTGAATGAGGTGTTTGGCATTGAGCCTACCAACACGGTTGTGGTGCTGTTGATCATCGGGATCACGGTGATTGCACTGGGATCGGTTTTGATGGGCATGGATGCCGGGGTGAAGCGCCTGTCAGAGATCAATATGATTATGGCGGTGGCCTTGTTTGTCTTTGTGATTTTGGTCACGGGCGTGGGCACCGCGATTGCGCGGTATTTCTCTGTGATGACGGATTATGTGGCGATGCTTCCGGCGCTCTCAAACCCGTTTGGGCGAGAGGACACGAGCTTCTTCCATGGCTGGACGACGTTCTATTGGGCCTGGTGGATCGCGTGGTCGCCGTTTGTGGGGATGTTCATTGCGCGCATTTCCAAGGGGCGGACCGTGCGTGAATTTGTGCTCTGTGCCTTGATCGCGCCGACGGCGGTTTGTGCGCTGTGGATGTCCACCTTTGGGGGGGCGGCGATTGACATGCTGAACGCCGGTGGTGCGGAAGGCGTGAAGGCGACCGTGATTGACGCCTATAAGCCTGAGGGCGCGCTGTTTGGCTTCCTCAAGGAGCTGCCGCTTTACTCGGTGGTGGCGCCGATTTCGCTGGTGCTGATCGTGATCTTCTTTGTGACCTCGTCAGATTCCGGCTCGCTGGTGATTGATACGATCACTGCAGGCGGGAAAATGGATGCGCCGGTGGTGCAGCGGGTGTTCTGGTGCACGCTGGAAGGTCTGGTGGCGATTGCGCTTCTGCTGGGCGGCGGGTTGGCCGCGCTGCAGGGGGCGGCGGTGTCCACGGGCATTCCGTTCACGCTGGTGGTGCTGATGATGTGCTACTGCCTGTGGCTGGCGCTCAAAGCTGAGCGCGCCAAGATGTAAAGAGAGCTGCGGGCGCGTCTTTGGGGGCGCGCCCGCGCAGCGTTTAGGTGCGACGCAGGGCGCTGGCGAGCACCGCGATCATGAGCGCAAGGCCGGCAAGCACGGCAAAAGACACCCGAAGAGATGTGGCATTGGCGATAAACCCGATCAACGGCGGGCCAAGCAGCATGCCGCCATAGCCGAAGGTGGCGGTGCCAGCGAGGGCTTTGCCCGGCGGTACAACGGGATCATTGGCGGCGCGGCTGAAGGCCAGCGGGAAGATCAGCGCATAGCCCAGACCCATGAGCACAAAGCCCGTCAGCATGATGGCGGGCACGGGAAAGAGCACGGTGAGCAGCGCGCCGATGGCGGCGACAAAGCCGCTGATGCGGGCGGCGGTGACGGGGGGCACATGGCGGGTGATCTGGTCTCCGGCGAGGCGCATGGCCACCATGGCGACAGAGAACAGCGCATAGCCCATGGCGGCCCAGTTTTCCGGCGCGTTGCCGATGTCGACCAGATAGACCGCGCTCCAATCCGCAATCGCCCCTTCGCCCATGGAGGCACCAAGCGCCAGAAGGCCCACAAGCACGAGGGGGCCGGTGGGTAGGGAGAACACCGGCGCCGGGTTGCTGCGGTTGGTGGGGGAGGTCCACGGGATCTGACCGATCCAGAGCATAAGCGCAGTCCAAGTGCCGCCGATGGCGATGAAATGCCAGAGCGGCGCAATCTCAAGGCTGATCGCGCCGTAGCCGCTGGCCGCACCCAGCCCTGCACCAAGGCTCCACATGGCATGATAAGAAGACATTTGCGGACGTTTGGCCCAGCGTTCCACCTCAGCGCCCCAGGCGTTCATGGTGACATCCATCGCGCCGTGCGCGGCTCCGAAGAGAAAGAGCGCCGGGGCGAGAAACCAAATGCTGGGGGAGGCGGCAAGCGCAACGAAGAAGATCAGTTTTGCTGCCGCGATGGCGCGGGTCACCGCTGCGGCACCGTAGGTGTCGGCCAGCCGACCGGCGATCGGGAAGGCGCAGATCGCGCCGCCGGCGAGCAAGAGCAGAAGGCCGCCCAGCTCGGCGTGAGACAAATCATGGGCGGTCTTGAAAGCCGGGATGCGCGAGGCCCAGATGCCAAAGAGCCCGCCGTTGAGGGCAAACATCGCGGCGATGGCGCGCCATGCGCTTGGTCTTGTCAGATCTGCCGGGGCGGGGGCGTGCGACGGCGCGGCGTCTGGTGCGATATGTTCAGAAGTCATCGGAACGTGTCTGGCTTGAGGCCGTATTTGGCAAGTTTGTCATACATGGTTTTGCGCGGCAGCTTGAGGGTCTCGGCCGCTGCGGCGGCGCGGCCTTGGTGTTTGCGCAGGGCTTCGGCCAGCAGGGAGCGCTCCACCTGTGCCATCTGCTCGGCTAGACCAAGCGAGGCGCTTTGGGTTTCTTCGCCGGGCAGGCCCAGCACAAAGCGCATGGCGACACTCATCAGCGCGCGGGCATTGCCGGGCCAGTCCTGCGCCATGAGGCCGGAGATCACTTCCGGCGTGACCTCGGGGGCGGTGACACCTGCCTGTTCGGCGGCCTGAGCAACGTATTGGCGGAACATCACCGGAATGTCCTCGGGGCGTTCAGACAGCGCGGGTATGCGGACCTGCAGCGCATCCAGCCTATAAAAGAGATCGGCATGCAGGCGTGCCTCTTGCACGGCTTCTGACAGATCTGCCGCGCTGCCAAAAATCAGGCGGGGATGGTCTTCGGTTTCCAAAAGCGACAGCAGCGCAAACTGGGTTTGCATCGGCATGGCCTGAATTTCATCCAGAAACAGGCTGCCGCCTGCGGCGTCCTCGACCGCCTGTTCAAAGCGCGCCACATCCATGTCGATGGTGGTGTGTTTGCCAAATGGCCCTTTGCTGAAGGGGGAGCACAGATGCACCACTTCGGCCACTTTGGAGATGCCCGCGCCGGGCGGGCCGCTGACCAGAACTTCGGCTGGGATGCGCGCAACGGAGCGCACCCGACGGCGCAGGGTCTCAGACTGGTCGGAGACACCAAAAATCCAGCGCGCAGCAGCGTCGCCGGTTTCAAGCTGGGCTTTCAGACGGCGGTTTTCGAGCGCCATGGCCCGGGCCTTTTGCGCGCGGTTGATCACGGCCACAAGCTCTGTTGGCGCGCAGGGTTTTTCCAGAAAGCCAAATGCCCCCTGCGTCATCGCTTTTACGGCCATGGGAATGTCGCCTTCGCCCGTGAGCAGGATCACTGGCAGTTCGGCGTCAGCTTCTTTGGCGAAATTCAGAAGATGAAAGCCATCCCGCCCCGGCATGCGCATGTCAGAGAGGATCACGCCGGTGAACTGAGCGGTGATGTGATCTTTGGCCTCGACAAAGGAGCCTGCGGCAATCACGGGAAAGTCTTCAAGTTCAAGCGTTTGCGTGAGCGCCTCGCGCACCACCGGATCGTCGTCCACGACGAGGACCGGCGTGGGAGCCTCGGGCAGGGGGGAGGTCATGCGGCGCTCTCCTGTGGCCAGCGTTCCAATTCAACGGTGAAGAGCGCGCCGCCTTCCGGGTGATTGCTGCCCCGGATGTTGCCGCCAAAGCTCTGGACCAATCCGTAGCTGATAGAGAGGCCGAGGCCCATACCCTCAGAAGAGCCAACTTCTTTGGTGGTGTAAAACGGGTCAAAAATCTTGTCGGGCGCGTCAATCCCTGGCCCGGTGTCGCGGATCAGCACACAGAGGCGCGGGGTGGATTGAATGGTGATGTCGATCTGACGGGTGGGGCGGTTGGCCATGGCGTCAGCAGCGTTGGTGATGAGGTTGACAAAGACCTGCCCCAAACGCACCTCGCCGCCGCGCACATATACCGGGGTCTTGAGCGCGTCCGGTGACCAGTTGAGGGTGATGTCGTCCTGCAGCAGGCGCGGCTCTGTCAGCTCAACGGCCTGCGTGATGACGGCGGCCAGATCAATGCGGCCTGTTGGTTCGTTTTCATTGCGGGCAAAGGCACGCAGGTTCTTGATAATACGGGCCATGCGTGTGGCCATCTGTGAGATGCGCGTGAGGTTTTCGCCTGCCTTGCCGCTGTTGTCCCGTTCCAGAAAGCGCGTGCCGTTTTCGGCAAAGGTTTGAATCGCCATGAGTGGCTGGTTGAGTTCGTGGCTGATGCCTGCACTCATCTGTCCAAGGGCAGAGAGTTTTCCGGCTTGCACCAGATCGGCCTGTGCCTTTTTGAGCGCGGCTTCGGCTTCCTCGCGCTCGGTGATTTCGCGGCGCAAAGCCTCGTTGGTGGCGCTGAGCGCTTGAGTGCGCAAGGTGACGCGGTTTTCTAGCTCGGCATTGGCCTCTGTCAGAACCCGGCGGCGTTCCAGAACCTGCAGTAGGATCAGCCCAAAGATCATAAAGATCGCGGCGATGGTACCTGCCTGCAGCCCGGCGATGCGGCGTGCGAGGCTGACGTCGACGATGGCTTCGGCCACCATATCGATCACCGGCAGATCCTGCACGATGTGCAGCCCGCGCGCAGGGATGTAAGGCCCCCAGTCCAGTTGCCAGATTTCAAAGCCTGCGCGGGTATATGATCTGAAGGTCGGGGCCTTTCCCTGCGGGGGGATCAGGCTTTGCCCATCGGGGGAGCGTTTCCAGAACACCAGCTCGGAGCGGTTGGAAATGAAGACTTCATTCAGATCGTCGATAAAGAACACGGTGGGGCCGTCGCCGCGCCAGTTGCCTTCGACATCTTCCACATCGACCACCACTGTGAGCACGGCGCTGACCGTGCCATCTGAGGAAAAGCTTGGAACAGAGTAGTAAAAGGCGCGGCGGTCAAAACGCAGGTCGACTTCGTGGTGAGCGCCCAATGCGCCCTGAAGGGCGCGCCTGAAATAGGGTGTTTCAGACAGCGCGTTGGGGGGCGGGGCACTCGCCTGTGCAGTGGCAAGAATGGTGCCGTCTGCGCGGGCATAGATGAGATCCAGCGCGGCGGTTTTGTCTGCGGCCTCAAGCAGAAGGGCGTGGCCGCGTTGGGCGGTGGTGATGGCCGGGTTGTTGGCCAGGGCCAGCAGGGTCGGGTGCTCTGCCATCAGCACGGCAAGCTCTTGATATCGCTTGAGTTGTGCGGTCAAGCGATCAGCGCCCAAAGCCAGATCGGCCTCGCCCCGGCGGGCCAGCTGTTCCAGCGCTTGACCATAGCCATAACGCCAGACCCCACCAGTCACAGCGAGCACGGTGAGCAGGAAGATCATCAGAATCGCCGCGCGGTGGCGGATCCAGGTACGCATGGGCGTGACCCTAGCGATTTTGCGGCGGGGCTGCGAGTCGTCGTGAATTTGGGCATGTGTCGCGGTGTGCGGGCGAGGGCTGCGGTGTGCGTGGGAGAATTTTGACGTGCCCCCTTGCTCTGGAATGAACAATCGTTCAGTCTCTGCGGATCAGCACATGGGGATGACGTAAGGAGCGCGCAGGGGATGCCGATCAAGAACCGCTTTGCAGAGATGCAGGAAGAGATCACCGGCTGGCGCCGTCATTTGCATGCCCATCCGGAGCTGATGTTTGATGTGCAGGAGACGGTGGCCTTTGTAGAGGCGCGGCTGAAGGAATTTGGCGTGGATGAGATCACGCTGGGGATTGGCCGCACCGGTGTGGTGGCGGTGATCAAGGGCCGCACGGACACCAAGGGGCGTGTTGTCGGGCTGCGTGCGGATATGGATGCGCTGCCGATCGAGGAGATCACCGGGTTGGACTATGCTTCCACGGTTCCGGGCAAGATGCATGCCTGCGGCCATGATGGGCATACAGCGATGCTGCTCGGGGCGGCGAAATACCTTGCGGAGACGCGCAATTTTGACGGCACGGCGGTGATGATTTTCCAGCCGGCCGAAGAAGGCGGCGGTGGCGGCAAAGAGATGTGTGATGACGGGATGATGGACCGTTGGAACATTCAGGAGGTCTATGGCATGCACAATGCGCCGGGGCTGGCGGTGGGCCAGTTTGCCATCCGGCCCGGTGCGCTGATGGCCTCAGCAGATGAGTTTGAGATTGAGGTGACCGGCAAAGGCGGTCATGCGGCGGAACCTCATGCTGCGGTCGACACCACATTGGTTGCAGCGCAGATTCTTGTGTCGCTTCAGTCGATTGTGGCGCGCAATGTGAAGCCGATTGAACGGGTGGTGCTGACGGTGGGCACACTTGAGACCGACAGCAATGCCTCCAATGTGATTGCGCATAAGGTGCGCATGAAGGGCACGGTGCGCACGCTGGACAACGACAACCGCGCTTTGGTGGAGCAGCGTATCCGGGAGGTGGCGACCCATACGGCGCTGGCCTTTGGTGCCACTGCGGAGGTGACCTGGGAGGATGGCTATCCGGTCACCGTGAACCACGAGGCGGAGACCGCATTTGCGATTGAAGCTGCGCAGGCGGTGGCGGGGGAGGCCAATGTGGACCCGGATGTGGATCCGATCATGCCTGCGGAGGATTTCTCCTTCATGCTGGAGGAGCGCCCGGGGGCTTATATTCACCTTGGCAATGGCGACAGCGCGCAATGTCACCATCCGGCCTATAACTTTGAAGATGAGGCGATCCCCTTTGGCAGCAGCTGGTATGCTGAGATGGTTGAACGCCGGATGCCCGTAACAGACGTATAAGACCCGATCAGGAATTACACACAGATGCCTATTAAGAACCGTTTTGCCGAGCTGCATGCCGAGATCACCGAATGGCGGCGTGACATTCATGCCCATCCCGAGGTGCTTTATGAAACCCACCGCACGGCGGCGCTTGTGGCGGACAAGCTGCGGGAGTTTGGCTGTGACGAGGTGGTCAGCGGTGTGGGGCGCACGGGTGTGGTGGGCATCATCAAAGGCAAGACCAATGCGTCTGGCAAGGTGATCGGCCTGCGTGCAGACATGGATGCGCTGCCGATGCAGGAGCAGACCGGGCTGGAGTATGCCTCAACCCATGAAGGGGCGATGCATGCCTGCGGACATGACGGGCACACCGCTATGCTGCTGGGCGCGGCCAAGTATCTGAGTGAGACGCGCAACTTTGATGGCGCTGTTGCACTGATCTTTCAGCCCGCCGAAGAAGGCGGCAACGGCGCCTTGGCCATGGTGGAAGACGGGATGATGGACCGTTGGAACATTCAGGAAGTCTACGGTATGCACAATCAGCCGGGCATGGCTGTGGGCGAGTTTGGCGTGCGTAAAGGGCCGCTGCTTGCGGCGGTGGACTTCTTCACCATCCATATCGAGGGCAGAGGCGGCCATGCGGCACACCCCCAGGACACGGTGGATCCGACATTGATCGGCACGCAGATGCATATGGCGCTGCAATCCATCGTCAGCCGCAATGTCGACCCGGTGGAGCGCGCGGTGGTGTCGGTGACGTCGTTTCAGACCGGATCCGATGTCTATAATGTGATCCCGCACACCGCCACGCTGAAAGGCACGGTGCGCACTTTTGTACCGAAGACGCAGGACATGGTGCAGGCGCGCATCGAAGAGATTGTGACACAGGTGGCGGAGAGCTTTGGCGGCAAAGCCACGCTGGATTATCAACGCATTACGCCTGCGACGATCAACTCAGAAGAGCAGGCGGCCTTCGCCGAAGATGTGGTCACTGCGATCTCCGGCAGATGCAATCTCGCGGATATCAGCATGGGCGGCGAGGATTTCTCCTACATGTTGCAGGCCCGGCCCGGTGCCTTCATCATGATCGGCAATGGGGACAGCGCGTCTCTGCACCATCCGGAATATAATTTTGACGACGATGCGATCCCCTACGGGAGCAGCTTTCTGTCGGAAGTGATCGAGCGCCGCATGCCAGCGGCCTAAGGCAAGAGTTACAGAGAGGAAACGAGATGCCAACCAAGAACCGTTTTGCAGAGTTGCATGATGAAATCACCGCATGGCGACGCGATCTGCACGAAAACCCCGAAATCCTGTTTGAAACCCACCGCACCAGCGCGCTTGTGGCCGAGAAGCTTGAAGCTTTTGGCTGCGATGAGGTTGTCACAGGCATTGGCCGCACCGGAGTTGTCGGTGTGATCAAAGGCAAGGAAACCGGCTCCGGCAAAGTGATTGGCCTGCGCGCAGATATGGATGCGCTGCCGATCCATGAGCAGACCGGTCTGGACTATGCCTCCAAAACGCCGGGTGCGATGCACGCTTGCGGCCACGACGGCCACACTGCGATGCTGCTTGGCGCGGCCAAATACCTGAGCGAGACCCGCAACTTTGACGGCACCGTGGTTGTGATCTTTCAGCCGGCCGAAGAAGGCGGCGGCGGCGGCAAAGAAATGTGTGATGACGGTATGATGGACCGCTGGGGCATCCAGGAGGTCTACGGCATGCACAACTGGCCAGGCATGCCGCTTGGCAGCTTTGCAATCCGTCCCGGATCCTTCTTTGCGGCGACTGACCAGTTTGACATCACCTTTGAGGGCAAGGGTGGTCACGCGGCCAAGCCGCAGGAGACCGTGGACACAACCGTGATGGCCGCGCAGGCGGTGGTGGCGCTGCAGACCATCGCAAGCCGCAACGCCAACCCGGTGGATCAGGTGGTGGTGTCTGTCACCAGCTTTGAAACCAGCTCTAAGGCTTTCAATGTGATCCCACAGAAGGTGCAGATCAAAGGCACCGTGCGTACCATGAGCGCGGACATGCGTGATCTTGCGGAACAGCGGATCAAGGCGATTTGTGCCGGTATGGCCGGAACCTTTGGCGGTACAGCGGATGTGACCTATCACCGCGGCTATCCGGTGATGGTGAACTCTGAGGTGCAGACCGAGTTTGCCGCTGAGGTGGCAAAATCCATATCCGGTCAATGTGAGGAAGCCCCGCTGGTGATGGGCGGCGAAGACTTTGCCTTTATGCTGGAAGAGCGCCCCGGTGCCTACATTCTTGTGGGCAACGGCGAAGGGGGCGCGGCAGTGCATCATCCGGAATACAACTTCAATGATGAAGCCATCCCCGCAGGCTGTAGCTGGTGGGCGGAGATCGTTGAGAAGCGGATGCCAGCCGCTTAAGTAAAGAGAAGGCCGCGCTGAAGGGCGCGGCCTTTATTATGTGTCGACTACCTTAGGCGCGCGCCTGCAAGGCCCTCAGGGGAATTGGCAAGTCTTAAGACGCCAGCCGCTGTTCCAGATGTGCTGAAAGCGTGTGCAGCAGATGGGTCTTGTTAATCGGTTTTGACAGGAACATATCCATCCCCGCCTCAAGACAGGCCTGTTTGTCGCTGGCAAAAGCATTGGCCGTAAGGGCAATAATGGGCGGCTGTTTGATCGGCAGATCCCGGATGATGCGGGTGGCTTGAAGGCCGTCGAGCTCGGGCATCGACATGTCCATCAGCACCAGATCAGGGCTGTCGAGTTTGCAATATTCCACAGCTTCGACACCGTTTTCGACCTCAATCAGTTCCAGCGGATAATCCGCGAGATATTTGCGGATCAGCAGGCGGTTGGTTTTGTTGTCCTCTGCCAGAAGAATACGGGTGCCATAGAGATGTTCGGGGGCAAACTTGAGATGCTCAACCTCGGTCTCTGTTTCGCCGATGGGGGCCTTGCCCATGATGGTGGCGGAGAAGCAGGCGCCCTGATTGTATTTTTCGCACAGGCTGATATCGCCGCCCATCCGACGCGCGAGCATGGTCGAGATGGTGAGGCCAAGGCCGGTGCCGCCGAAGGATCGCGTGATCGCGGCGTCGGCCTGGGAAAAGCGGTCAAAGACATGGCGTGCCTGCTCTGGTGAGATGCCGATGCCGGTGTCGATGACGTCAATGCAGATGCCAAATTCGGTGCCCGGTTGGCGGCTGACAACAACCCGCACGCCGCCTTCGATGGTGAATTTCACCGCGTTGCCGATCAGATTCATCAGGATCTGGCGCAGGCGGCCGTCATCGGCGCGCAGCTTTTGGGGGACACCCTCTTTGTATTCAACCGTCAGGAAGAGGCCCTTTTGCTCGGCTTTGTGGCGCAGCAGATCAGCCACGCTGTCGATGCAGCGGTGCAGGTCAAAATCAACCTCACAGACGTCGAGTTTGCCGGATTCAAGGCGGGAGAGATCCAGAATGTCGTTGATGATCTTAAGCAGCGCGTGGCCGGACTCGCGGATCGTGGTCACATTTTGCTTGTCCTCGCTGGATAGCGGAGATTCAGAGAGCAGTTCGGACATGCCGATGATCGCGTTCATCGGCGTGCGGATTTCGTGGCTCATATTGGCGAGGAATTCGGATTTTGCGCGATCCGCGGTCTCTGCGGCGCGTTTGGCTTCGGCCAGTTCGGCCTCATAGCGCTTTGTCTCGGTGATCTCCCGCTCAATGCCGATGCTCATGACCACCTTGCCGTCTTCATCCAGTACTGGGAAAATATTGGTATCCACCCAGATGAGTTTGCCGGATTTGGTACGGTTGAGGATTTCGGTGTGAAAGCGCTCGCCCCGCTTCTGGTGGCGTTTGATCGTTTCGATTGTGTAGGGGTCGGTTTCCTTTGCATTGAGCAGCTGGCCTGCGTGGCGGCCTACGGCGTCGTCAAAGGCGTAACCGGTCATCCGTGTGAAGCCGTCGTTCACCCAGATGATTTTGCCGGTTGGATCAGACAGCAGCACGCTGTCGGAGGCGTGTTTGGCGACCAGAGAGAGGCGTTCAAGTTCCTCGTCGCGTTTTTGCAGTTTCACGATCATCGCGCGGCGCTGCTCTGACAGGCGGGCGGCGGCAATGGTCGGGGTGAGGACAAGCAGTAATGCGCCCAAGAAGAACAGGCGCACGCCTACCATATCTTCGGCATATTTGATCCAGCCGTTTTTTGGACGGGCGGCGATTTGCCAGGTGCCATTGGGCAGCTGTATGTCCATTAGAATGGGGTCGTCGTTCAGGACATCTGGATTTCCAAAGAAAAGCTCGCCATCGGCGCCTTTTCCGTCCTTGCCGATCAGCGCGATATCCAGCGTCAGCTCCGGGTCACGCAAACCAGCGCTCTCATAAAGATGTTCGGCATCGATCACGGCGGCGATCAGACCCCAGAAGCGGCGCTCGCCGCCGCGCTCATCCCAAACCGGCAAGCGGGCGATCAACCCGACGCCGCCTTGCACCAAATCGAGGGGGCCGGCGATGGCCATCTTACCGGTGTCTCGTACCTGATACGCAACGCGCCTGCGCGCCTCATTCTCATGGTAATTCAAGCCTAAGGCGGGGCGGTTGCTCTCCAGAGGATAGACGCGGTTGATGATCAGATCGGGGGCAGCGGCGATGTTGATGAATTCCATGGTGCCGCCTGTGATGCGGCTCATCAGGGCGCTGTAGCGCTCCTGAGACATGTCCAGGTCATCTGAGAAGGCCGCCACAATGCCGCGTACAAGCTGAATGCGGGCGCTGACTTCGCCTTCGATCTGTGCCCGCAGGCGGCTTGTTTCACTGGACGCGAGGTTGCGCTGTTCCTGAAGGGCAATCTTGTTGTTTTGATAATCTGCATAGAGCGCGAAGGAGGAGACGACCAGCACAGCGATGAACGACGGGAGATAGGCGCGTCGAAAAACGGGCGTTAAAATCCTACGCAAATGGGCGGTCAGTTGCATTCGTATTCCGGTCCTTTTGTCCGGCCGCAGGGGGCGCATTGACTCTGCATGAGGCATATTAAGGGGGATTTAAGATCCATACGCCGCTGAGCGGGCCGGATGTCATCAGGGTTGTGTGACGTTGGATGGCGAAAACTTTGCTCAATCTAACCTGTCGAGAAAAATTATTGTTTTACAGTATTTTAAGTTTGTCGAGACACACAGCTCTATTAATATTTATGGGTCCAAGCTTCCGTCGAGGCAAGATAAAGATATAGTTTGCATAGATTTTTCTGAAGAAAACCCAGCAGGCATTGTCGAGATCAGGAGCGAGGCTGCCGGAGCGGTGTCTCTCCTGTAGAGCGCTGAGGCGGTCTCCTGTGAATCGACGCGCACTTTTCGGACATGTCTGCGGGGCGTGGCAAACAGGGCCGATCTGTGTATAGAGGAGCCTGCCGCCGCGCTTGGGCGGGCCGCACAAAAAGGGACCTCTTCTTGACGCAACACCCGCTTGTTCTCGGATGGCAATTGCGCAGCTACCTTGCGCTGCGCCCACTCTTGCAACCCTTGATGCGTCGCGTGGTCGCCAAGCGCGTGGCAAAGGGCAAAGATGATCCCGCACGCAGCCCGGAAAAACTGGGGCAAAGCTCTGTGCTGCGCCCTGAAGGCACGGTGATCTGGCTGCATGCGGTGGGATTGGGTGAAGTGCTGGCGCTGCGCCCCTTGCTCAAGGAGATGGCCCGGCAGGCACCCAATGTCTCCTTTCTGGTGACGTCGACCGCACGCAGCTCGGGGCAGGTGATGGGGGCGAACCTTCCGGCCAATACCATCCACCAGTTTCTGCCGCTGGACGGCCCCCGGTTTGTGGCGGCCTTCCTCGATCACTGGCAACCGGATCTGTCGATCTGGTCGGAGCAGGATCTCTGGCCCGGCGCCATTTGTGATACAGCGCGCCGGGGCATTTCGCTGGCCTATATCAATGCGCGGATCACGGAAGCGGGCCACAAAAGCCGTGCCCGGTTTCGCTCTGCCTTTGGGGATCTGATGCGGCTGTTTGATCTGGTCGCTGGACAGGACGCAGACAGCGTGGCGCGCCTGCGTGATCTGGGGGCGCAAGCGCCCCGCCAAATGGGATCGCTCAAACCGGCGGCTGATCCGCTTTTGGTGGATGCGGCGGCTTTGAACGCTGTGAAGGCTCAGACCGAAGGCCGGACAGTCTGGGTTGCGGCCTCTACACATAAAGAGGATGAGGCGCTGGTGATCGCCGCGCATCAAGAGCTTTTGCGCGCCGAGCCCACCGCGCTTCTTATACTGGCCCCACGTGTGCCTGACCGCCGTGCAGAGATTGGCGATGCGCTGACCGACGCCGGATTGTCTTATGCTCTGCGCAGCACAGGTGCGACGCCATCGGCGGAAGTTCCGGTCTATATGGCAGACACATTCGGGGAATTGGGTCTGTGGTACCGTCTGGCAGACATCGCCTTTGTCGGAGGCTCTGCGGGCGAGGTGGGTGGGCATAACCCGTGGGAGGCGATCGGGCAGGGATGCGCGGTCTTGCATGGCGCCAATACCAGCAATTTCAGACAAGACTATGCTGATCTGGCGCAGGTGGGCCTTGCTACAGAATGCGCGGGGGCTGGTGCGGCCGCACATATTGCCGACGTCCTCGCCAATCTGGACAAGGCCGGAGATGCAGCGCAGGTGCAGCAGAAAGCGGAGGCTTTGGTTGCACGCGCGCGCGAAGGTCTCACGCCTCTTGCCCGCGATTTGCTTGCGCTGCTAAGGGCTGCGCCATGATCCTGACGCTCTTCAATCTGATTTACCGGCTGCTTTGGGTACCTTTGCTGCCACTTCTGATGATCTATCTCTATATGCGGGGGCGCAAAGACCCGCGGTATCTGCGCCATGTCAAAGAGCGCTTCGGCTTTTACGGGCGCGCGCTGCCGCAGGATGCGATCTGGTTTCATGCGGTGAGCCTTGGTGAAGTGCGCTCTGCCCTTGGAATGATCCGGCTCGCACTGGCGCGTGGCGATAAGGTGATCCTCACCAACTTCACCCCTGCGGGACGCGAAGAGAGTGAGCGCCAGTTTGCCAAGGAGATTGCCGAGGGCCGCCTTGCGGTGCTGTGGGTGCCCTTGGACATGCACTGGTGCCTGCATCGGTTTTACCGGGCCTGCCGTCCGCGCTTTGGTCTCACCCTGGAGGTGGAGATCTGGCCTGCGATGATCGCAAGTGCCCGCCGCGCCGGTGTGCCGCTTTATCTGTGTAACTCTCAATATACGTCAGGGGCCTTTGCCAAAGACAGCAAGGGCCTGCGTTTGCGGCAACGTGTGATTGCCAGCGTGGCCGGCGCCTTTGTCAAATCAGAGATACAGCGCGCGCGCTTTGCCTCTGTCGGGGTGCAGAACATCACGGTCACGGGCGAGCTGCGATTTGATCAGCCGATCCCGGAGGCCTTGCTTGATGCGGCGGCGCAGGTTCGCCCGCAGCTCACCGCGGATGGCCGTCAGGTGATCACAATTGCCTCAGGCGTCGCCGGGGAAGAAGAGATCTTTCGCGATATGATCCTGTCGCTGCGCGCCGCCGCCGCCAATGACAGCGCCCCGGCGCCCCTCTTTGTCTATGTGCCACGTGCGCCCGAACGCTTTGAGGCGGTTGGCCGGATGCTGCAAGACGCAGATCTCTCTGTAGGCGTGCGCAGTCAGCTGGCTGAGGTTGGCACAGCGGGGCTGGCTCTACTTGGAGAGGCCTTGGCGGATATGCCCGATGTCCTGCTGGGCGACAGCTTTGGGGAAATGTACTTCTATCTTGGTCTGGCCGATCAGGTCATCGTGGGTGGCGGCTTCACCCCGGCAGGGGCGCATAACATCATTGAGCCACTGGCGGTTGGCAAACCTCCAATCACTGGCCCGGAAACTTGGCCCATCGAATTTCCCTTTGCAGAGGCCGAAGCGGCCGGCGTGGCCAAAAGCTTTGACACACCTGAAGCGATGGCAGCGGCGCTCTGGCCCCCAAGAGAGGCCCCGCTCAAAGAGGCCGCGATATTCATGGCCGAACACCGCGGCGCCAGTGAGCGTACATTGCAGGCGATGGATCAGGTGCTGATCTCACAAAGCGAAAAGTCTGACTGAACATATAAAGGACATATAAAGGGGGGCATGATGCGCCCCTTTTTCACGTCTCGGGCAGGGCGAGTCGATGGGTGCTATGGTTTGCCAAGGCAAAACGGGCGGTTTCAGCGTCGGGAGTGCCCCGTTCTCAGCGTCAAAGGCCGCTGCTCCAATTTTTTCACTTCCCCAAACCCCTTAAAAACAGGGCTTTTGCGAAAAAAACATGCAGTCGGGCAGTTTTTTTCATTTTCCTGTCAAAAAGCGCTTGCGACTCATCCGTACCAGCACTAGAACCCCTTCACCGGCGGCGCTGAGGCGCACAACGGCGGGACGGACTGGCTGGGAGCGACGCTCTGGGTTGGGAAGTTCTGGAAATATCGAGCAGTATCAGCGGGTTGCGCTAGGAAGTTTTTCGGCGCGGTCTGGTGGTTTTGTCTCTGGGGTTCTTTTTTGGGATCCGACGTTATTTGACATTGTGATGACACTGAAGAGATATGAGGGCGGTTTGGTTCTTTCGATGAACAAACACCTGCATATCGGCTCTTAGGCTTCGGCTGATAATAGAGTTTACAACAGCTTCACT
>NZ_JAGHRN010000008.1:0-86396 GCF_017743775.1 Shimia sp. R9_1
GAAGGGCGACAGATCTCAAAGCCAAAAATGGCCCAAGATCAAAAGCGTCGCGGGATGGAGCAGCCCGGTAGCTCGTCAGGCTCATAACCTGAAGGTCGTAGGTTCAAATCCTACTCCCGCAACCAACGATACAGAACGGCCCGAAGCACAATGCTCCGAGGCCGTTTTTATTTGGCCCTTCGTTTGCCCCAAGGCCAGCAAACCAGCCAGCTCCCCAACTAGCTCAATGTCCAAGCCATCTGTGAGCGGGGTAAGCCGGATCTCCTCCAGCAAAGACCGGATGATCGTTGTGGCTTCGGCTTTGGTCTCGGGATCGTTTAGCGCTTCGCTTAGGTTGGCGACCTTGCTGCGGTACACATCGGACAAATTGGGATGTAGCAACACTGGCGCCGATTGGTCCGCATTGGACAGATCGGCTTCTAGTTCCGCCTTACGGGCTTCCAGGCTGTCCATCTTCTCTTTCATGCTCTCGTGAAACATCCCTTCGGCAATCGCGTCAATGATGCGATCGATCTGCTGGGTGACCTGCGTAAGGTCACGTTTGGTTTTGGCTTCATCAACAGAACTCTGGACTGAGAGGCGATTGTGTTCTTCTTGGTAGGCTTTGACGAACTCTCCAATCAGGTCAGGGTGGAGCAGTCGATCTTTGAGCCCGGCCAACACCCGCGCTTCAAGCTCATTGCGGTTGATGGTCTTGCGGTTGTCACAGGTGCCTTTGTTCCGAGTATTGGCGCAGCCGTAGTTGGTTTTGCCCACAATGGTGTAGCCGCCGCCGCAACATCCGCACTTCAAGAGACCTGAAAACAAGTGCTTTGCTCGCTTGGCGCGCTCTGGACGGTTGAGACCTTCCGCAATCACGGCGTTGCGTGACGCCTTTTGGCGTGCTTTGACTGCGTCCCACAGGTCTTGATCTACGATCCGCAGGTGAGGGACTTCCTCAACGACCCAGTCTTCTGGAGGATTGAGCCTGGCCTGACGTTTGCCATTGCTCGGGTCTTTGACGAACCGCTGTCGGTTCCAGACGAGGCGGCCGATGTAGAGTTCATTATTGAGAATACCTGTGCCGCGCTTGTGGTTGCCGTGGATGGTAGAGGCACCCCAGTCAGTTGCGCGGGGGCCAGCGATACGGTCTTGGTTCAGTGCAGCGGCGATGGCACGGGGGCTGATGCCGTCGGCATAGTCTTTGAAAATGGTGCGGACGATCCCAGCCTGCTCTTGATTGATGCTGCGTTCGCCAGTGGTCATTGCACCATCCGTTTGCAGAGTGCGCACCACGTCATAGCCGTAAGTAACGCCGCCTGCGGATTTGCCTTTGCGCACACGGCCCTCCAGGCCGCGATGGGTCTTCTGGGCGAGGTCTTTGAGAAAGAGGCTGCTCAGGGTGCCTTTGAGGCCGATATGTAACTCACTGACCTCGCCTTCAGCCACGGTGACAATCTGAATTCCCCAAAACTCCATGCGCTTGAAGAAGGCTGCGATGTGTTCCTGGTCTCGGCTGATGCGGTCGAGACCCTCGGCGACAACTACGTCAAAGGTGTTGTGGCGGGCATCCTCCAGCAGCCGCTGGTAGGCAGGGCGCAGGTGGGAAGCCCCGCTCAAGCCGCGATCCGCATAGATCTCGGCTTCGCGCCAGCTATTGCCTGCAATCAAGCGTGTACAGAGGCGGTGTTGGTCCTCAATGGAGGCGTCGGTCTGAAGGTCGGTGGAATAACGGGCGTAAATGGCGGCGCGCATGAAGAGAGGTTCCTGAAAAGAGGTCGTACAAATGGGCGCCCTAAGAGCTAGAGGGCTCGATGGGGCGCCCGCAATAGCTTTTTGCGGTTAGGGCAGTTGAGTACGATCCATTTGATCCGCGAAGGACTGTCTCGCGGCTTGCCGGCCGAGCAGTCGAGCGAGCTGTGTCAAGGCAGCCTGATTGCGTCGTTGTACCGCCGATGCGATGTGGTTTTTATCCGGGAGGGTCATTGGGAACCCTCCGGCTGAGACCGGGATATCCTTTGCAAAAGGATCTGCGAGGGCGGCGGAGCGGGCCGCCTAAATCGGATCTCAGAGGTATCTACAAAGTAGGAACAAACGGGGCAAAGTGAATGCTTCGTTTTTTGTGGCAAGTGAGCCTCAGGTTAAGATGCCCACTTCATACACCAGTCAGGTGAGTTGCGCAAGCTATTGAAAAACAACAACCTTTGATTGCGCGCGTTCTTGCCGGCCTCAGCCAGCGGCTTGATTGGGCGAATGCACCATAAGCCGATTTGGTCCACCTGTTGAGTAATGTCTGTAAAATTACATTACCTACAAATCTTACGGATTCAGGCATTTGATTTTGATGCGCCACCAAAAGCCCAATAAAATAAGGAGGCAAAAATGATGCCCAAGAACCGCGATGCGAGAAATTGCAGTGTAATCTACTGTAATGGGGCCTCCGAGATTACAAATCTATAATCGCCCCTGAGTATGTGGTGCATCGAGAAGTGCAAGCGGCGGTCTAGCCCAGACTGAAGCACTTGGGTTGTGCAGTCACGCGTCACCCAATGCTCGCTTCAGACCCGAAAGTGGAACGTCCTCCGCTCTTGGTTCGTTCACGCTTCTTGAATTGCCTTATGTTCTCGCTCGATTTCGCTCGCGAAGTCCGACAATGAAATGTCCAATGCGCTACAGATCAAAACCAACGTTTCCAAAGTCGGTTGATAGCGGCAAGTCTCCAGTAACGAAATGTACTGCATGCTTCGCTCAGCTCTTTGGGCAAGCTCTTGTTGGGAAAGCTTTCGGTCTTTGCGCAAGCGTTTTAACGCCTGTGCGAAGCCCGCAAGCAATTGATCTGTATTAGGGCTCGACATGAATTGACACTTCGTTCATCGAGCGCTACCAGTCTATGTAGTATACTTTGAATTTAGTTGCGTAATTTACGTGCCAAGAACTACGACTATGCGGCGGAGAAGTGATCTGCGATGAGAGACGAGCGACTGACGGAAGGCCAAATCGACCAGATTTTGGCTGCAATTGAAGAGCGGTTTGGAAGAAGTACTGCTCAAGCCGATGGTAAGCTGGAGGACGGACTACAAGGCACATTCCGGGGGCGACCAATGCAACTGAGCCGGCCGGCTCCTGCCTATGAAAAGCAACTTCATATCTGGGTCACTGAGGACGATAAAAACTGGTTTTACAGCGTCGCAAAATCCAAAAACTTGAAATCTGGGGCCTTCGTCAGTTATCTCCGATCACTTTACGATGCTCAGCAAATGGTCTCGCAAATTTAACATCTAGGACCTCCCTTCCTCTAATCGCTTGACGCCCTTCCATTGATCTAACTAGGCTTGAGACATGAAAGACCTTATCCGCAGCAACACTCTGAGCGCTCGAATATCCGGCTAACGCAATTCGTTAGTTGGGAGCGCGCTGGTGCGGGTGAGGGCCTTATACCCCCTTTGCGGCAGATTACCGTTGATCTGAGGGTTCGATTCCCTCCGTTCCTACCATAGTTCTTGTAGGAAAAATCTATGCTGATAATTACAGTTTCCGTTGGTGATCGAGTGATCGCTAAGGCATCTGCCGCTAATGTCTCGAACCTGGCTGATATCTCCAACTACGAGGTTCGAACCGTCGAGCGGGGTTACGAACCACTTGAAATTCCATCATCAAATAGCCAAGAGAATGATCTCTGGTCATGAGCGCCGTAGCAGCGTGTGGAGCCTCGTTGAGAAAGTTGCAGCGTTGGCGCAGAGGGAACGAGGCGATGTTTAGGGCGTATGCCGCCAGCCTAGCAGACCGCGCGATGTGGGTGGGCGTAGCAAAACTGGCTGTCATCCATGTACTGCTCGCAATGCACATTACCTCGCTTCTTTTTGGGGAGAGCCGTGATGTCAGACAATGACCAAGAGGACGCGGTCTCTTTCTACTTCCGAGTTTCCTCTGAACAGGCGGATCAGTTCAATCAACTCGCTGCCGCACAGTTTGGCATGAAAAAAGGTGCGAAGAGGCAGATGTTCTTGAAGCTGCTTGATGACCACCTGCGGTCCCAAAAGATTGCCCTATTGAAAGAAGAAATCTCGGTGCTTGAGAGGGAAGGGCGATAGGGCGGTTGTTTGCAACGAATGGAGCAGCCAATGCGCGGTAGGCACCAACTGCGTGTTTGGAGTTGGGCTACTCAGAGCGATCCTGCCAAACATCTATTCGCCGAAAAACCGTGGGTGAATGCGAGTATCACTCGCAGAGGGCAACGCCCTTTTGAGAGCTTTTTGGCGATGCCGCAGATTTATCATCTACCGCTCCGAAGCAAACAAAAACGGCTACGCAGGCTAACGGGTTGTAATACACGCTGCGCGTCTATCCCACCCCATGCCTGTTTCTGGGGCGCCGCAAGCGGACCACAGAAAACACTTCCTTGTGGTAAGAAAGGTGCTGACCTGGCGGATGTCAAACACGCTGTAAGCTGACTTCGGCGTCAAGGCGTTGAAAGAGGCCATCACCTGATTCGGCCCGCCCTAAATCATGAATACAGATCAGAGCAGCCAATTTAAGGCCTTTGCGTGGACGGATCGGCTGTGCCGAAGCGACGTGGGCATCTCGATGGGTGGCAAGGTCCGGTTCCTTGACAACACCTTTGTCGAGCGGTTCTGGCGGAGCCTGAAATACGAATGCGTCAACCTGCCTGTCTGGGAGACCGGATCGGAAGCCAAGGCAGGTGCCGGCAAATGGATTGAGTTCTACAACCGAAAGCGTCCTGATGGCGCCCTTGGCGGCAAACCATCAGCCGCAGTCTAATGGCAAAGAAAAGAAGAAAACCAAACCGGTCATCAGGAGCAGAGAGTAGCCTAATCTTCGTAGAAACCTATGGCAACACTGAGGAGTTGCTCACACTTCAGAGGCCAAATAGAACCCAAGATTACCTAGATTACAATTAATCCGGCATCCACCCACAGCCTTTTCTTGCACCAACGTTTCTAAGACGAGCGTTTTGAAATTGTGGGCAGATGCCGAAGCGTTTTAGAACGCGATTGATTGTTGCGCACCTCCAAGTTAGAAGGGCGCATCTAGCAAACAGACGCGCGATCTTGCGAAATATCTGTCCGCCAGGCTTTCCCATAAACTCGACTGAACGGTGTCTCTCCTTGTTTTGAGGGGCTGTCCGACTGCCAAATTGTGAGCCATCAGACAATATGATCCAAGATACTGGCCTCTATGATCCGTCCCTTGAACACAGCGCATGCGGTGTTGGTTTTCTGACACGCAAAGACAGCAAGCAAACCCATACCTTGTTGGAAAAAGGGCATGAGGCTCTGTGTGCTGTGCCTCATCGGGGCGGCATGTCTTCGGAGGGTGTTGGGGACGGTGCCGGGATTTCAGTGGATCTGTCGCTTGCGTTTTTTAGCAAGTTGGCTAGCAAGCCGCTTGAGGCTGGTGCCTTTGGTGTTGGCAACTTCTTTCTGCCTTCTGACGAGAGCCAGCATGAGGTGGCAGCTACTTTGGTGGTTGAAAAGCTCAATGCCGAAGGTTTTGAAATTTTGCTTGAGCGCGAAGTGCCTGTCGATAACGCCGCAATTGGCGTGCGCGCGGTAAAATGGCAGCTCCCCATTCGTCAGTGGGTGTTTACTGCTCCGGACGATATCCGTGGGGGAGAGCTGGACGCAGCCATTCACCGCGCGCTTTTGGCGATAGAGGCGGTGGCCTACACAAAGCCGGCGCTGGATGGGCTGTATCCGCTATCGCTCTCAGCACGCACGCAAGTTTTCAAAGGCCGTTTGAATTCTTGGGAGATCATTCCCTATTTCAAAGATCTCTCTGACCCGGATCACGCCGTGCATACCATGTATTTCCATACACGGTTTTCCACAAACACAGACCCGCATCCTTCGATGGCGCAACCATTTCGCCTTATGGCGCATAATGGTGAATTGAACACGGATAAGAAAAACCGCCTTAGCGAAGCGGCGGTGGCCTTGGCGCGTTCCAAAGCGATCATCAGGCCCAAGGGCCAATCAGACAGTTGCCGATTGGATCAGACGCTAAATGCGCGGGTTTATGATGAACAGCTTGATCTGGTGACCGCCGTTGTGGCGATGATGCCGCCGGCCTGGGAGAATGACGCAGGCGTTTCGGACGACGTGCGCGCAATGCTGGAGTACTTCTCTCTCTTTGAGGAAAAGAACGACGGCCCGGCAGCATTGGTCTTTGGGGATGGTAAAATCATCGGTGCCCGCCTTGACCGTCTGGGACTGCGCCCGTTGCGTACCGTTGAGACCCAAGACTACCTCGCGGTGATGTCAGAAGCGGGACAGTTTTATCTGCCGCCAGAAGAGGTGATCCGCCGTGGCCGCGTCGAAGCGGGTGGGATGATTTACTACAACCACGGCGACGGCCGCATCTACGAGACCCAAGATGCGCTTGAAATGCTGGCAGCGCAGAAGGACTACAAATCGCTTCTTGAAGCGGCGCGCGTGACAATCGAAGCGCTGCCCGAGGCGGAGACGGACCCAAAGGCGGCGGCGCGCCGCTATGAGGGCGATCTGGAACGCTCGGCGCGCTATGTGGCCTATACGCTCAATCAGGAAAGCTTCAAATTCTTGATGGATCCGATGCTGCAGACCGGTGTCGAGAAGGTTTCTGCCATGGGATATGGCAATGCGATCAATGCTTTGTCCGACAACGAAGGCGGTGTGGCAAAGTACTTTAGTCAGCGTTTTGCGCAGGTGACAAACCCGCCTCTGGATTCGATCCGAGAAGCGGATGGCATGACGCTGCGCGTGGCACTGGGGGAAAAGCCACATTTGGGATATTCGCGCTCGCGCCAGATTGTAATCAATTCTCCCATTCTACGCATGGCGGACATGTTGAAGATTAAGGCGCAGGAAGACACGCCCTGGGCGCGGTTTGACATGCTTTTTGCACCGGTGGTTGGCGATGGCGCTGCAAACGAGGCGGCGCTTGAGGCCGCAATTGATGCGGTTTCTGAAGAGGTTGTGGCCTTCGCACGTGATAAAGGTGGCATCGCCATCGTCACCGACCGGCATATCAGCCGGGACAGGGCCGCGATGCCGATGACGCTTGCGATCTCTGCGATCAATCAGCGCCTGATAGAAGAAGGCCTGCGCTTCAAGGTGTCGCTTGTGGTTGAGAGCGGACAGATCGCCTCCTCGCATCACATCGCTTGCGCGCTCGGCTTTGGGGCCGCTGCGGTTTATCCGCTTGGCGTGCGCTTGCGTGCAGAAGAGCTGTTTGGCGAGGGAGACGGTTGCACGCAAGCCTTTGGAAAATTCAAAAAGGCGGCGGAAAAGGCGCTGATGAAAACCATGGGCAAGGTGGGACTTTGCACCGTGGAAAGCTATTCAGGTGGCGAGTTTTTTGAGCCGAATTTTTTGGACACCAATGACCGTGTGTTCAAAAAATATCTGCCCAATATGAAGACACCCGTGGGCGGGGTACGCTTTGCAACCATCGCGCAGTCCGTTGCGGACTGGCATGCACGCGCGCTGACCGTGGAAGGCAGCGACGATGTGCCAATGCTGGGCCTCTTCAAAGAACGCTCTGAAGGAGCCGGGCACAGCTATGGCACGACGGCTGTGCGGGGCTTCGTTGACCTGACTGAGGAACCGATCAGCTTTGCCGAAGGAGAAGGGGAGAACGATCCGTTCCGCCTGCTGACCTTGCGCCAGATGGACGACGCCTTTGGCATTTCCGAGGATGGTTATGTCAACACCAGCTTTGACAAGCTGAGCCAGGAGCAGATCGACAGTTTCAAAATCACGCCGGGGTATCGGGCCTTCAGTCGCCAGATGAGTGACGAGCGACACAAGCGCCCTGCTGCGTTGCGCGATGTTCTGGCGTTTCCGGCCGACATTACTTTCCTTGATAAGGTGGCGGATATTCAAAAGGAGATGATGCTCTTCAATCGCGCCGGCAACCGGGATTTTGTGATCCGTGGGTTAAGCGTAGAGGAGATCGGTGCGGGCGAATACCTGCTGCGCCTTACCGGCCCGAAGGCCTGTGACATAGGGCGGCTTGATGCGTTGCGTCAGACGCTGGTGGTGCGGTTTGGCGAGGATGTGGTCGGGCACACGGTCACCGGTGGCGCGCTGAAAGTCGCGGTGACCGGTTGGGCACTGGATTATGTTTCGCGCATCCGTTCGGCACCTGAGCGTCTGCCTCTGGACGAAGTGCAATCTGCATCTGAGATCACGCCGCGGCTGGCCTCTGGCGCGATGTCGCATGGCGCGCTGGTTGCGACAGCTCACGAAGCGGTGGCGCATGGCACCAATATGGTTGGCGGCATGTCCAACTCCGGTGAAGGTGGCGAACACATCAGCCGCTACGGCACAATCCGCGCCTCCAAGATCAAGCAGTTTGCGTCTGGGCGTTTTGGTGTTTGGGCTGGTTATTTGGCCGAGCCAAATCTCGAAGAGATTGAGATTAAGATCGGTCAGGGTGCGAAGCCGGGCGAGGGCGGGCAGTTGCCTGCTCCTAAGGTCACGGTAGAGATCGCAGCCGCGCGCGGGGGCACGCCTGGTGTGGAGTTGATTTCGCCGCCGCCGCACCACGACACCTATTCCATTGAAGACCTTGGTCAGCTGATCCACGACGCAAAGGCGGCGAGGGTGAAAGTGATCGTGAAACTTGTGTCCTCAGAGGGCATCGGCACCATCGCGGTGGGCGTCGCCAAAGCGGGAGCGGATTTGATCAATGTGGCAGGCAGCACAGGTGGCACCGGTGCGGCTTCCGTGACTTCGCTCAAGTATACAGGCCGCGCGGCGGAATTGGGCATTGCGGAAGTGCATCAGGCACTTTGCGCCAATGGCATTCGCGAGAAGGTCATGCTGCGTTGCTCAGGTGCAATGCAGACCGGCTCTGATGTGGTGAAGGCCGCACTGATGGGCGGGGACAGCTTTGAATTTGGCACCACGGCGCTGATGATGCTGAAATGTGTGATGGCCAAAAACTGCAACGTCAAATGCCCGGCAGGTCTGACGACCAACCCGGAAGTTTTTGACGGCGATCCCCGTGCCTTGGCGCAATATCTGCTGAACATCGCGCATGAGACACGTGAAATCCTCGCAGATCTTGGCCTTAAGAGCCTTCAAGACGCGCGCGGGCGCAGTGATTTACTGCACCTGTTGGATCACCCGTCCGCTGTTGGTCAGTTGAACCTGCGCGACATGCTCACCCATGTGCCTGAAAACCCTGTGGAAGATCCGGTCTATTTGGAGCGCGATTTTGAGGTCGATGACATTCTCTTGGAGCAAATGCGGGAGCGCTTGTTATCAGGGCGTGAAGATCAGATCGAGCTGCGCCCTAATGCACCGCTCAACAACCGCAACAAATCTGTGGGTGGGCAGCTCGCGATTGATATCGAGCGTATGCTCAACCATGAGCTTGAGGCGCTTCCGCCTGCCGCGCATCAGGATGTGCGGGGCCGTCGTTTCCTTGATCCACGTGCGGTGCGGATTGTTACAAATGGCTCAGCCGGGCAGAGCTTTGGCGCCTTTTGCAATGACGGCATGATGCTGGAGCATACGGGCACCTGTAACGACGGTGTGGGCAAAGGCGCTTGTGGCGGTGAGATCATTGTACGATCCCCGGGCGGGGGCTCCGCCACTGAAAACGTACTGATCGGGAACTTTGCATTGTTTGGCGCAACTGGCGGTCGCACCTTCATTGAAGGGCAGGCAGGAGACCGTTTTGCGGTGCGCAACTCCGGGGCAACCGCGGTTGTGGAAGGGGTTGGCGATTTTTGCGCCGAATACATGACCAACGGGGCCATTTTGAACCTTGGCGGTTTCTCCAAGGGTTATGGCAACGGCATGTCTGGTGGCTTTGCTTATCAGTATGACCCGGAAGTACGGCTGAACGATATGATCAGCCATGACTCCGTCTTCATGGGCACCTTGGTGGATGGCTCAGATGAAGCCGGCGTGCATCGCGATGCGGTATATCAGCTGCTGAATTGGCACCACGAGGCAACCGGCTCTGCCAAGGCGCAGGATCTGCTGGGTAATTGGGAAGAGGCGCAAAAGCACATGGCTTGGGTCATGCCCAAGGCGCTGCTGCAATATCAGGACGCCGATGCGATCCTGAAAGTCAAAACCCGCAAGGATCTGATTGAGGAGCTGTCCACCGCCTTGGCCGAACATCAGATTTCCACGCTTAAGAAAGCCTGGAAATCCGGTCGTCCTGTCCACAAAGGCGCAACGCCTGATTATGGCGAGATGGATACGGAGGAGATGTTCCGTCTGCTCAACAGCTATTCTGTCCTTGAGATGGCGCAGAATCTGGCTGTCAGACGTGTCGGCAAAACCGCCGATCGGATGGCGCTGGACAAAGCTGCCCGCAATCTGATCCTGACCGAAGACTTCAGCCTGATGTTGGCGCTGTCCAAACACGCCAAGAAGGCGGTGAATGATTATGACGACACTGGTTTGGCCACGTTGGTTGCGCACAAACGGTTGAGCGATTTCAAGCGGGCTCTGTCGATGCGCAATATTCTGAGCATGGACAGTCCCGGCACCTACAGCTGGATCCTGCGTCAGGACGTCAAAAACCGGAACGCGCTTGGCACCATTCCAAGCTTTGATGAACTGTTCGCCCAAAATGCGCTGCCTGATTTGGTGGCCCGAACGGCCGCGGAGTAAAACTATGAACGCCCCATACATTCCTGATGATGCGCCATTTTCTGGCGAGCAACGCTCTTGGCTCGGTGGGTTCCTCGCCGGGTTGCATTCCCGCCTTTCCATGGGCGGCGTTGCTGGCGTCGCTCCGGCCGAAGAGCAGGTCAAAGCCAAGCCGCTGAACATCTTATTTGGCACTCAGACCGGCAATGCCGAAGAGGTTGCCAATGAGGCAGCAGAGCTGGCCAAAAACAAGGGTTTTGCCCCCAAAGTGGCCGAGCTTGACGCGATTGAGATGGACCAGCTTGCGGCGATGGAAAACGTGATCGTGGTGATCTCCACTTATGGAGAAGGTGAGATGCCCGACAACGCAGAGCTTTTCTGGGAGGCACTCTCTGCAGGTACAGCGCCTCGTTTGGAGAAGCTAAACTATGGTGTGCTGGCGCTTGGGGACACGAGCTATGAGCTCTTCTGTCAGGCTGGCAAGCTGATCGATACGCGGCTTGAACAATTGGGTGCAAAACGTCTCGGTGCGCGCGTGGATTGCGACATTGATTTTGAGGATGCCGCCTCCGCTTGGCTGACCGTCACGATCCCGGATGCGGGCTCAGCGGGGGCTTCGGAAACAAACGCTGTCGCGCCAAAGCCTCAGAAATCCGGCTTCTCCCGCAAGAACCCTTATGTGTCAAAGGTGGTGGACAACCACATCCAATCTGGCGCGCAATCTGCCAAGGAAATCCGACACATTGCCTTTGACCTTGGTGACAGCTGTATGACCTATGAAGCGGGCGACGCGCTGGGGGTCATACCGGTGAACGCACCTGACTTGGTGGACGGCATCCTGACACGGCTGGGTGTGTCACAGGACACATACGTAGATGGTAAGGATCAGCCTTTGGGTGCGCTGCTCGCAACAGGTGTGGAGATCATGACACCTTCGCGCGATCTGATCCGCGCGCTGGAACCTTTGGCCAAACATGATGAGTTCAGCCATGTGGTGGGCAATGGAGACAAAGAAGCGCTTGAGGCTTTCCTTTGGGGTAAAGACACGCTGGATCTGTTGAACCTCAACCCCGATCTGGCGATTGATGTCAATGAGTTTGTAAGCTGGCTCAAGCCCTTGCAGCACCGCGCGTATTCGATTTCCTCAAGTCCCAAGGCGCATCCCGGTGAAGTGCATCTAACCGTTGCCGCGGTTCGGTGGACTTATAACCACCGTGTCCACAACGGGGTCTGCTCCACGTTTCTTGCCGATCATGTGCTGGAAGGGGCAGAGGCGCGCATCTTCATGTCGCCCAACAAAAGCTTCCGTGTGCCGCAGGACAATGACGTACCAATGATCATGGTCGGGCCGGGCACCGGGATTGCACCATTCCGCGCGTTTCTGGAGGAGCGTCGAGAGCTTGGTGCCAAAGGCGCGAACTGGCTGTTCTTTGGCGATCAGCATCGAGAGAGCGATTTCATCTATGAGGATGAAATCAGCGCCATGAGTGCCTCTGGTCTGTTGACCCGCCTGGATCTGGCGTTTTCTCGTGATCAGGCGGAGAAGATTTACGTGCAGAACCGGATGCTGGAAAACGGAAAAGAGCTCTTTGGCATGCTGCAAGAGGGCGGACATTTCTACGTTTGCGGAGATGCGACACGCATGGCCAAAGACGTGGATCAGACGCTGCATCAGGTGATTGAGTTGCATGGGGGACTGTCTGCGGATGAGGCGACTGAGTATGTGAGCAGCCTCAAACGCGAAAAGCGCTATGTGCGGGATGTGTACTGAGGTTTCATGTAAAAATGTCTGCAAACTGTGCAAACGAAAGATGCTTTGGCACATTGTCGGGGGAAGTGCCCAGCAGTTTGTCCGCTCTGATGGACCTTGCTGTGGTTACGCAACTTGGACAGGACATTGAAGCCCTAGCACTACTTGGCACGCAATTTGATGACGTACTAATCACAACCCGCAATGAACACGCGCTGATTTCTGAGCGGGGTGGTTATGCCTCGTTGCAAACCACCGCAATGCCATTCCGAGTGAGTTCGCGTCGGGTATCTCTGCGTATTGATCCTATCGCGCCGTTGACGCTGTCCCGCAGTGCGATCAATTTTGATAAAAAGCTACCTGGCAGCATTGTTGCATCATCACCTTCAGACTCAATCCATCACCGCGTGCAATTTGTGAATGACTATGACGAACGCGTTGCGAAGTCCTTGGATCAAAATCCCACCTGCTATGCACCTCTAGACACAACGGATCATCCATCCGAGAATGTGGTGCCGTTGAATGCGGTGCGCCAAGCGCGGGTCAACTGGGAGTGTGGAGATGCTGGCATGCACCTAAATGACTTGCTGCGTTCAAATGGAGAATTGCGCCGCCAGTGTTTGCCATATTTGGGTGAAAACAAAGCTTGGCAGGTTTTGACGCCCGTCTTGCGCAGTTTCCTAACCTATCTCAAGGATCGCGAACTGCCTTTTGCAAGGATGGTCCCTTCTGGTGGCGTTTTGCAGGCCCAGTCTGGCGCGATAAAAAAGTTGGATCAATTTGGAGACGTTTGGATCATGGGAGATGGACGCTCCATGTTTACTTTGGATCTGAGTGGACTTCATGAGCTGTGGGTCATTGCGTCCAAGCACCATTGGCAACTCGAGCTATATTCCAAAGTTGGGAAATGCTTTGCTGTTTTGTCTTCCGACCCTTGGTCGGCCTCTGCATCATGGCGTGAAGTGCTTGCATCGCTGCCACGGCTAAGGTGCGATTGATTCAATTCAAATTGCTATTCACTTTTGTGAGACACGCCTCGGTGAAATGGACTATTTGCTTCTAAGCTACTATCGCCTCCAAGAGGCGTTATAAGCACTTCTGATAGCGTAGTTCTGCCACAGAAACAGCCGAGCACAGCCATGAGCAAGAAAATTCCGTCCCCTTGTATCGACGTTTGCAAGTTTCGCCGCGAAGGGCATTGCATTGGATGTTCGATGACGAAAGCGCAAAAGAAGCTCTATAAATCGATCAAGAAGCAGGAGCAGCAAGAGGCGTTTCTTCTGATGCTCACCTGCCAGCAAGCACAAATGGGCCGGTACACCCATTGGGAGCCGGCCTATCTAAAAAAGCTGAAGAAAAAGAAAGTCAGACTGGCAGAGAGCCTAACGCAGCGGTTTAGCGCAGGTGAGACCGCAGGAACCAGGCAAACTTCTCGTGAGTCTGACCACGGCTGATGCAAAGATCCTCGGTGAGCGTGTCACCCTGCTCAGCGGCCAATTCACCGCAGCCCGCGAGTGTCGCGGCGAGTGTTTCTTGAGCTTCCAGCATGATCTTTATCATCTCTTTGTCAGAGGCCTCACCTTCATGCTCGTTGATCTTAGAACGCTTGAGCATTCCTGCCAACGTTCCCTCAGCATGCGCATCAATCGCTTTGATACGCTCCGCGAGATCGTCCTGCGCTTCAAAATGATCTTCGTAGATTTTCTGAAATAGTTCGTGAAGTGGGCCAAAAGCCATGCCTGTCACGTTCCAATGAAAGTTCTGAGCGAGCATAGTTGTTATGGCAGTTTCTGCCACAGACTGGTTGAGGGCATTTGCAATGGCTGCGCGTGCATCGGTCGTGAGGTCAATAGCTGTCTGGGTCATCGGCTTACCTTTTCATCACTTATCCATATTTGTTCAACACGAACGAGTCGCGTCTTCCCATTCAAAATATCGGAACAACGCGCGATGCCAAGGGATTTTAGAATAATTCTAAATCTGATGAAATTGCTTGGAGATGGATCTTACTAGGTAAGCGAGATTGCGCTGTGTCCAGCGTGGAACACGCGACTGGATTAAAAACCAGAAACTGTCGTCGTCACCATTCTCCATCGTTTCAAACAGGCGACCAAGCCAAGCTTCATCAAAGGATAGCTCAACAGTTCCAGGTTGATAGAAAACGGGCCGATTTGAGACCGCCTGTTTAAAGCCACGCATAAGCGTTTCGGCATGACGCATGTCCGAATTTGCCGGATCAGCCAGCAAAAGTGCGCAGGCTTGTTCCAAATCCATGCGTGCTGCTGATCTGTTGCGGCGTGCGACCAACCTAAGATGGTTGATGATTTTCAAAGACCGTTCCGCAAGCTGTGGTGGGGCCGAAATGTAGGCTTTTTCTACCTTTTGGAGAGCAATGGCTTGCATGATTTGAGTTCACTTTGATCCTTGATAAGGCACCAGTCTTGCCATTCCTGACAATAGTTATAAGGATTGCGAACTGCAAGCCGTTGCTTGATCTTTCGTTGACTTCTTTGACTGCTAATCTGTCGTAAATCACAGATTTCAAGATGCTATTATCGCGAGATTTTTGGTTCAGATGTCTGAAAGAGTTTCGAGATACGAAAGTCCTGCTTCAGTAATTGATAAGGACTTCGGTAACGGAGCCATGCCATTTCGAAAGGACAAAAAGGTATAGTCTATCAAACCGGCCTCTTTCAATTCTGAAAGGGCGTCTCGTAATGGGGCGTTGATTTTCTCGCCAAACGACGCCGGAAAACCCACTGAATTAGGGTAGTGATCGGCGAGATAGCGCAGCAATTGCGTCAGAGTTGTTCTATCCAACAAGGAAGCTAAGCCCAAAACTCTTTCAGATTGATCGAAGAAAATTCGTTAGAAAAGTGTTTGAGCTTTTTGGACCGAAGTAAAGGGTCACTTAAGTGGGACCTTAGTACCGAGCAAAAATTTGTATTCATGTAAGTGAACACTTCAATTCAAGACGTTGTCATTACCTCGGTCTTTAATTTGTGAGCCGGCATCGATCCTTCGTATCCGTTCAGTAAAACAACTTTTCACAGGCAGAAACTGGTCGGTCCTAGAATCTTTTAAGATTTAGGTTCGCTGTCATTTGTTTTGAATGCTGCTCAGCTCACGCGATTAAAGTTGCACGGAAGGGTAAGCAATTCCGGTCTTTCATATTTGCCGCTGCCTGAAGCAGCGCGGTACCCTCCCAGGGTGCGATCGTGAATAGCCTATCTGAGTTTAAGTCGGAGCATTGGCAGTGACTGAGCTTTTGTACATGTTTGCTCTGCGAAGAGGGACGAGTGGAACTTTCTTTTTGAGTGCGACGTGGGACATCAGCTTGTCATACAAAACGGGTAGGTGGAACAATCGGTCTACAGTGCCAAACGACAGATGAGAGGTTTCACAATGCGCAGTTTTTTGTTGTAGAGCGGCGCATATCGACGGCCTCCAAAGCAGACGGTTCCTCACTTTGGCCCAAATTGCGGCTTGCTCCGGCACTTTGAGACTCGAGCAAGAGCAAGAAGAAAATTTTTGTAAGTTTATGAGGTATGTTTGTGGGACTTCATAACATGCACTTGCATGTTATGGGGGTTCACGGCTAATTGATTGAGACAAAGCCTCGCCAGCCCCGATTCAGGGCAAGCCCGCAAGAAACTCTGAATCTCGGGGAAGATCATGACCTCTTTGACTGCATTCTCGCGGTCCCGCCTGTTGTGCGGGACGGCCCTTTCGATTTTGGCTGTTGCACCAGCTCTGGCCCAAGAGGCGTCTCTTGTATCAGACGCAGATGGAGCACTCGACGCATATACTCTTGATCCAATTGAGGTTCGTAAACAGGATCCTCTAGGAGAAGCTGCGGATCGTGCCACATCGGCATATGTGTCTGAATCCGAATTGGAACGCGCCAGCATGGGCGATCTGCGGGACCTGTTTGCCGGAATTGCGTCTGTTTCTGTCGGTGGAGCGATCCCAGTGGCACAAAAGATTTTTGTGAATGGCGTGGATATGCTGAACCTTGCTGTGCAGGTTGATGGTGTTTCTCAAAACAACCGTGTGTTTCACCACGCCAGCGCAAACGCTTTCGATCCCGGCTTGATGCAAGCTGTCCGCGTAGACCCGGGTGTAGCTCCCGCAGACGCAGGTCCGGGTGCTGTTGCAGGGCGCGTGGTAATGGAAACCGTAGATGTCGACAACATTTTGCAAAACGGGGACAATTTTGGTGGTCAGACACGGCTCAGCTATTCCGACAATGGTGATGTTGCTGGTGGATCTTTGACACTTGCAGGACGCAGCAATGGGTTTGAAGTTCTTGCCTACGGTAAGCGCGTAACGGGCGGCGACTACGAAGATGGTAATGGCGATGTTGTGCTCGGAACCACGTCTGACATGAATGTTGGTTTGCTGAAATTCGCCTATCAATCTGATCAAGGTCACCGTGTCGAGCTTTCAGGTCAGCGCCTGACAGACACCGCGTTGCGCAACCGCCGGGCCAATTTTGGCAATGCGCCGTGGAACCCTCTCACCAACGTCTATGACACTGAACGCACCATTTATTCTCTGCGCTATGAGAATGTGCATGGCGGAGGCAATTGGGATCCTTCGGTGACATTGGGTTATTCTGAGAACGAGATCGGTAGCCTCACGCCAAGCGACAGCGCCATCGGCAATACCCGCTCCTATTCTGCGACACTTCAGAACCGGTTTCACCTGTCTGAAAATAACACAATCACCGCAGGTTTCGATTATCTGGATCAGAAAAGCGCTGCCAGTGGTGATTTCTGGGGCAACAATTCGCCGTATGAGAAAAGCCGTACCGTAGGGGTTTTCGCACAGGCCCGTCTTGAGCCTACGGATCGGCTGAATCTCTCGGCGGGCCTGCGGTATGATTGGAACTCCTTCACCGGGCAGGACTTTGCGCAAACAGGTTCGGCATTCAGCGAGGATTCTTCTGGCCTTAGCGGAAATCTCTCGCTGTCCTATGCCTTGACTGACACGCTTTCCTTGCGCGCCGGATACTCAAATGTATTCGGGGGATATGTGGTTGAGGACAACTTCCTGTTCTATCAGGCTTGGGATTACACCGGTTTGCAAGCGCGGCGTGGTGAAAACATCGTGGTCGGTGCTGATTGGAACTGGGGTGGTCTGACACTGGGCGGTGAAGTGTTCCGGACCAAAATCGACGACACGCGTGGATTGGTCCTGCCGGCGCAGAATGTCGTCAACAGTTATGATTTTGAATCCCGCGGATACAATCTGGGAGCGACGTATGGTTGGAGTAGTGGTTTTGCGCGTCTGACCTTCTCTGACAGCGAGAACTACGTGAATGGAGAGAAAGCTTCGAGCTTCTATGTACTCGACTCCGGTGCACCTCTTGGGCAGGTATTGTCTTTGCAGGTTCAACAAGAGTTGGCACAGCTCAACATGGTTGTCGGTGGGCATTTGGATGCGGCATTTACATATTCTCACAATGCGAATGAGGCCGATCCGGTAACAAAGCTGGAAGGTTACGAAGTGGTCAATGTCTTCGCAGAGTACCACCCGCCGAGCCTTGACAATGTCGTTATTCGGGCGAGCATCGACAACCTATTTGATCGAGCTTACGCAGATCGCGCAACCTACGGTGGGGACTATCCGGGCTTCCCAACTCTTAACGAGCCTGGCCGAACTTTCTCGATGGTTGCGACCGTCAAGTTTTAACGTAGGCTTCGATTTAACAATGCGCTCAAGCTTTGGACCTTAGATGTGCACAATGCTTGGGCGAATGATTGATGGATCTGCGTCGCTTATCTTAGCTGGAACCCTTGTTGGTCCCCGGCTAAGGTAAGAGGCGATTTTTTTGTTTATAGCAGCTTAGTTGAGGTGATACTTCGCCTGCTTGGGCTATCAGGCGAGCAGTTTCATCAGCAACCAAGATAGAGCGTAGGCCTCATCCGTGCTGAGATGAGGGCTGAGTTCTGAGCGCATGGCATCACCGTATGTCTGCCATATTTGCTCATGAGCACCTGATCCTTTTTCTGTAAGAAATAGGATCTGCTTGCGACGACCATCGGCGATGAACTCGCGTCGCAAAAAACCTTCTTTCTCTAGTCTGGAAACGTGTCGCGACAAAGCGTATTGCGGCACAGACAGTTTATCTTCGAGTGCAGACATTGGTTGGCCTGCAGCTCCTGAGCGTTCAACCTCCAATAAGATCTCAAACCATATTGGATCGTTTATCCCGCAAGATTTTAGGGCTTTTGTGATCTCAGGCAGCAGTTTGCGATGGACCCGCATGATGTTAAACCACGCACGATCATAAGCGACGTTTTCATCATCATCGCCAAAAAATACAAAATTCTCCGGCCGAAGCTCTTCGACTGCCATGGGCGTTACCTGTGTCTCGAAGGGGAATATTGCCCCGCTGACACTGTCATACTATAGTCGCCATCGCTAGAAAAGTTTCTGTGTTGGCAAGCTGTTACGCAATTGGATGCAATGAGTTTGAGGTCCTAAATGAGGGTTCGATCCGAGTTCCGCTCGCCTTGGGTGGCGCAGTATTTTTCGACAATGGTGAAGCACTTCTCTGAGAAGATTGATGTTGAGAGAACAGATGACACAGCAAAGCTGACGTTTGTGTGCGGCGTGGCAGATCTTGCGCTTCAAAAAGGCTGTTTGCGGATGGATATTACCTCGCCCACGAATGATGAGCTCATTCAAACTTGCGATGTGATAGAGCGCCACTTGCAGCGCTTTGCCTTTCGCGAAGCGCCTGAGCCGCTTGTTTGGGAAGCCGCTGGAGAGTGATCTGTCGGGTGGAAGGCGATCTAGCGGTGGTAATGAGCAAAATAATGCCCACCCATTGGCACAATCTCAATTGGCGTCTGGTAAAGATCTGAAAGCGCCTCAGAGGTGGCAACCTCTGCAGTCGGTCCGTCAAACACTATGGTACCGTCGCGCATTGCGACAATGTGATCAGCCCAAGCCAGCGTGAAATTCAGATCGTGCAATACGACAACCACGCTTCTGTTCTGCGCGTCTACTAGGTGGCGCAGATGTGCCATCAGACTGCGCCCGTGTTTCAGATCTAGGTTGTTTAGGGGCTCGTCAAGTAATAGCCAGTCTGTATCTTGGGCATGCGCCATTGCGATAAAGGCTCTTTGACGTTGCCCTCCGGAGAGTTCGTCGAGAAAGCGGCCACTTAGCTCTACAAGATCAAATAGCTCAAGAGCTGCGTCAATGGCTGCATAATCTGCCTGAACGAGCCGGCCTTTCGCGTGGGGCCAGCGTCCAAATCCAATGAGATCTATGACGCGAATGCGGCTGCCGACGTGAAGATGTTGAGCCACCGTTGCCAATCGACGTGCCTGGTCTTGCAGGTCTATGTTTTTCAAGGCGGCGCCATCGATATAAATATCGCCGGCTGTAGCGTCGAATTGGCGACCTATCGCATTGAGAAGCGTTGATTTTCCGGCGCCATTTGGGCCGATCAAGGCGGTTATTTTATTGTGCGGCAGGTGCGTGTTCACATTGGTGAGGATCTTGTGCCCAGCGATGGCATGAGAGAGATTTTCGATGGTGATCATGTGATTTTCCCTCTGGCCAATAGCACCAGAAAAAGAAGGCCGCCGGAGAATTCAATCACCACAGCGAGGCTGGAATTGAGGTTGAGTACGCGCTCAAAAACGGTCTGGCCGACAACCAGAATGAGGCCAGCGATCAAGCTAGCCGCAGGCAGGAGCAGGCCGTGGCGGTGTGAGCGTAGCAAAGTATGGGTCAGCGCCGTCACCAAGAGGCCTAGAAATGCAAGTGGCCCGACAAGTGCGGTTGAGACGGAAACAAGCGCAGCAATTGCTGCGAGCAGCTGGAGCTGGAGCCCGTCATAGCTTACACCAAGGCTGCGCGCGGTATCGCGTCCGAGTGCCAAAACGTCCAAAATCAGGTGCCGTCTGGCGATCCAAACGAAAATGGCCGCTGTGACAAGGCTGGCGATGAGCAAAGACTCCCGGTCGATGCCGCCGAACTGGGCAAACATATTGGATTGGACGATAGCAAATTCGGAAGGGTCCAGCAGTCTCTGAAGAAACCCAGAAACTGTGCGGAATAAGAGGCCAAAAATGACCCCTACCAACACCAGAAGCTGAATGTCTTGCTGTGCGCGCTTGAGCACTGCGGTGAAGATCAGGAGCGTTGCTGCGATCATCAGAGCGGTGTCAAACAAAAAGGTCGCAGTATTGGTCATATTCGGCAAAACCAGCATGCCCGACACAAATACCAACACTGTTTTCATAAGCAAGAAAAGCGCATCGAACCCCATAATCGTAGGTGTTAGGATGCGGTTGTTGGTGAGTGTCTGAAATAGCACTGTGGCAACCCCCACTGATGCGCCAACGCAGAGAAGTCCGCCGAGTTTAATAGCCCGAAGTTCCAGAATATAGCTTGAGCGCCATGCGCCGCCCCACAACATGAATACAAGACAGGCGACCGCAAGTGCGGCAAAGAGCGCCCAAAGATGATGATTTTTGAGCGCCGGTGTCCCCTGAGATGGTGGCAAGAACGTCTGATGGGGTGGTGAGGTATCAGGCATGGCTGCGACGTCCTAGCAAGAGGCTGAGAAACACAATGGCGCCAACGATCCCAAAGATCGTGCCTGCAGGTATTTCATACGGATGGCGGATCAAACGCCCGATCATGTCGCATATCAGCACCAACCCGGCACCCATTCCGGCAACCACTGGTAGGCTCTGGCGCAGATTGTCGCCCATCATGCGCGAGACAATATTTGGCACAACCAATCCAACAAATGGCAAAATGCCCACCGTAACAATGACGAGGGCTGAGACCATGGAGATAGTGGCGACACCGAGCGCAAGCACCTGTCCGTAACGCAGCCCGACGCTGACGGCCAATCCTTGTCCTAGGCCCGCGATGGTGAACTGATCTGCTGCAAAATATGCAATCAACGATAGAGCTCCCGCCAGCCACAGCAATTCGTAGCGCCCCGCAAGAACGCCTGAAAACTCGCCGCTCATCCAAACGCCGATGAATTGGATCAAATCGGTTTGATAGGCAATGAACGTCGCAACCGCGGATAATACACCTGAGTAAATCAAGCCCACGAGCGGCACGAGCAATGGTTGCTGTGGGGGCAGTTTGCGCGACAACTGCAGGAAACCGAGTGTTCCGGCAAGCGCTGCCAATGCGGCCGCGAGCATTTGTGCAAAAATTGGTAGGCCTGGCGCCAGAATAGTGACCGCTAAGAGGCCGATCATTGCTGCTTCATTAGTTCCAGTTGTTCCTGGTTCCACAAAACGATTGCGCACCAATAGCTGCATGATCACACCTGCGATGGCCATACTTGCTCCGGTTAGCAATGTTGCGAGAGTGCGGGGTAGTCGACTGATGGCAATCAAGTGCAGTACGTCTGGATCTCTCCAAAGGTCTGCAAGCGAGACGTCCTGTACTCCAATAAAGAGACTGCCGACCCCAAGGGCCAGCAATCCGCTTAGTGAGAGATAATACGCCTTGGCCATGTCTAGCGGTAGCCTGGGATGCGGAGAGAGAAGTTATTGTGCAGCGCCAAAGCCTTGCACAATTTCATCCAAAGTACGCAGAACTGATTGAATGCCGCCACCGGCGATGTAGACATCTGCGGCATTCAGATAGATCACCTGATTTTTGCTCCAAGCTGCAGTTTGGGCGACCAACGCATTGTCCAAAGTGGTTTTAGCGGATTGGTTTTCTTGCCCGATGGCTGCGGCGCGATCCACGACGATCATCCAATCCGGGTTGGCCTTGGCGATGAATTCAAAAGACACGGCTTCACCATGGGTTTGGGCGTCCACACCTTCAACTGTCTCCGGCAGTTCAAGGGCGCTGTGCAACCAGCCAAATCGGGAGCCTTTGCCATAAACCGAAATCTTGGGGCCATTGGTCAAAACAATCAGCGCATTGCCCTTGCCTTTGATTGCGGCTTTGGCTTCTGCCAGCTTGTCTGAGAAGGCACTCTCCAGCGCGGTCGCTTCGGCTTTCTTATCCATGATCTCGCCATAGCCACGCAGGCGTGCCAAAGCGGTTTCAACGTGGTCATCCCCCCAAATGGTCATATCCAAAGTGGGCGCAATTTCGGAGAGCGCTTCAAATTGTTTGGAAGAACGCCCGCCAGCTACGATCAGGTCCGGTGCCATGATGGCGATGGCTTCGAAGTCGGGTTCGAACAAGGTGCCTACAGGTTTTGCATGCTCGGACACTTCGCCAAGGTAACTTACATAGAGATTGGCAGGAACCCCGGCCAGCGGCACATCCAGAGCGTTCAGAGTGTCAACGGCCGCGATATCCAGCGCCACAATCTTGCTGGGAGATTGCTCTACGGTGGCATCACCGCGATAGGTTGGGATTGTAACATCCGCACCGAGCGCAGCAGAGCCAATGCAGATTGCGGCAACAGATAGGATCGGGCGAAAGAATGTCAAAGCCATTTAAAGCACCATGTCTAGAGTCAGCATAGAAAGTGTGGAGCTGGCTGTAGGCTGGCTTTATGATTTGCCGCGTAACTTAGATGCGATGCAACGCAGGGTCCAGAGGGCTTTTGTGATGACCTAATAGGTTTCTTTGCGGAGCCTTTAGTGGCCGCTGCGTATCTGAGAAGGTGCCATTTTATAGACCCGACGGAAGGCAGTGGCGAAGTTTGCTCCTGAAGTATAACCCGCCATGGCTGCCGCGTCTTCGATACTGATGCGATCTTGTTTCAGTGCGATGTAGGCCATTTCTAGTCTCAACGTCCGAATATGTGCGAGGGGCGCGCGACCGTAAACGGATTGAATTAACCGCCTTAGCCCAGATTGGCTAAGGCCGGCCTCTGTCGCAAGCGCGGTGAGGCTGGGGACTGGACCGGGTCGACGGGCTAGCGCTTCAATGCGACTTAATTGTATGGTCTCCCGTTTTGAGAGTGTCGAGTTTGTTGATTGATCAGAAAATCTCTCAAAGCTCTCTGCCACCAGTGCAAGTGCCATAGACTCGGCATGAAGCCGCGCCACTGGTGATGAAAATCTTGGCGTGCTCGCCAATGCTTCTAGCATCTTGATCTCTTGGGGCGATGCATACCATTCATGTCGCTGCATCGCCCCTGTCGGCGTTGCAATTGGCACGCACAGGCCATTCCTTTCGAGCCAATTGGGGGACATCTGGATACTGATTTTGCGTACGTACTCGCCGGGATCAGAACGGCGCCAGAACCTCTGTGTCTCTTCAATGGAGGTTAGTACCAGTTTCACCGCGCCACCTGAGGTATGGCCTAAGTTCATAGGTCGGTTGTCGAGCCGTGCGGCAGTTGAGCCTTCTAGGAAGCAGTGAAGTACTGTGCCAGGTTTTCTCTGTCCGTCAATGACATAGCTTTGATTGGCCGTAGCATTCAATGTGTGTAGTCCAAATCCGGGCTGTAATTGTAATGCCGTAACCGAGCCGTCAAAGATTCCAGATGCCGGGCGTTCAGTTTTGCCGAACCAATCCAGCTTGGGCTCAAAATGCATACCGTTTGACGTATTTCGAGATGCAGAACGTGGATGCTCGGTCATTCAGGGTTCCGATGATTGAGGAACGTTTCGTTGCTCGACAGCGCACGGTTTGAGCGTTTCGCAAAGGAATTTGGTCATCGCGCAAAGAGAGGTATCTGGCAGGGTCCAATTTGTTTATTTACTTAACTGAGCAAATTAGTCAACTTTTGAGGTCTGCAAATGTCTTTGCGTGCTTTCATTTTGGCGGGTACCGCTTTGTCCACGCCATTTTTTGTTACCTCTGCCTACGCGCAGGCGGTCCCGCTCGATGATCTAGAAACCAGTAGCTTTGATTTGGGGGAAATTCGGATCGAAGCAGAAGATGCACAGAATCTGCTGGGCAACGTCACAATATCTGAGGAAGATCTCGAAGCACGCGCTCCGACGACAGCCAAGGATATCTTTGCAGGCGAAAGTGCGGTCACCGCGGGTGGCGGTGCTGCGATAGCACAAAAGATATTTGTGAATGGGATCGAAGAAAGCCTACTTTCGGTTACCATTGATGGCGCGCGCCAAAACAAGTCGGCGTTTCACCATACAGGAAACGTGCTGCTGGATCCTGTCTTGTTGAAATCGGTCGAGGTCAGCAAAGGTTTGGCACCTGCAGACTCTGGTGCAGGTGCACTGGCCGGCTCGATTGCCTATGAGACCAAAGACGCCAATGACCTACTGGAGGAGGGCGACAATTTCGGCGGGCTAGCCACATTGGGCACGGCCGACAATGGCATTGATCTGAGCAGTTCTCTTGCACTGTTTGGGCGCGCCAATGGTTTTGAATACCTCTTGAGCGCCACACGTCGAAGTGGTGACGACTACGAAGACGGCGACGGAAATGTCGTTCCCGGTACAGAGGCGGACTTGACCGATTATGTGGGCAAATTTGCGTATGAAAGCCAGAACGGCCATAGGTTTGAGTTTGCCGGATCGCAAACCGAAGATACGGGGCTGCGGACAGCGCAAGCCGGGCCGGGTGGCATTCTATTCACGCGCCCTGATTTTGCAGGCATCACATCGGGGCCGAGCGTTTTGGCCGAAGGTCTGTCCCGACGAACCTCTTATACGTTTACCTACACCAACACCCAGCCACAGGGCATTTGGGATCCGTTGGTCCAAATCAGCTATAACGAACAAGAGATTGATGCCATTGGTGTTTACGGCGTCAACGAAAGCCTGAGCGGTACCATCAAAAACAGCTTCGCCATTTCGGGCGGCAGCTTGACCGCAGGCATAGATTTTTTTGATGAAACCGCAGAAGGAGAGGGGCGTGGGCCCGGGCCTTTTGCAAGTTCCGGCCGCGAAGAACTGAGCAATGTCGGCATTTTTGCACAGGCTCGCCAAGATATCTCTGATCGGGTGTCTGTGAGCTATGGCGCAAGATTGGACAGCCAGTCTTTTACTGGCGCAGACGGGTCAGATTTTTCTGATGAAGGTATCAGCGTTAACGGTGCCTTGGATGTCATTCTATCCGACAGATGGAGCTTGAATGCGGGTCTCGCCTCTACCTGGGGTGGCTATGAGCTGGGCGAAGCGGCGCTTGTCAATTTCGGGAGCGCTTGGAACTACGCTGGTTTCACAACCTCCCGCGCGGAAGCGGCGCGGATTGGTCTTCGGTACGATTATGGCGGCTGGAAATTCGGCGCGGCGCTGTTTCACACGGATGTCAGTGACATCGCGGCTGTCCTTCCAAGTGGCGGAGCTCGTGGTGCAACCGCAGATTTGACAAGTCAGGGCATCGACGCTTCCGCAGAGTACAGCTGGTATGCGGGCTTTGTGCGGGCAAATTGGACCTACGCTGATGTTGAGCTTGATGGGGAGGCCGTGGGCTCCACGGCTTACTATCTCGGCCGCCCGATGGGGCATATTGTGGCGCTGGAAGGCGGATGGCAGATCGACGACCAATGGCGTGTCGGTGGCACTGCCGAAATTGCTCTCAAAAACACCGATACGGACATCACATTGCCCGGCTATGAGGTCTTCAATGTCTATACGACCTATACGCCTCCCGCAGCTGAGAATTTGGAATTACGCTTGGGGGTCAACAACCTGTTTGACGAAACCTATGCCAGCCGCAGCTCCGATGGGATCGACTCCTCGCGAGTTATCCCTCTGAACGAGCCGGGCCGTACAGTTTCTTTCACTGCACGCCTGCGGTTCTGAGGACCCATATCGAACGCTGGGGGAAGTGAACATCACATGCATTCTCCCAGCCTTTGAAAATCAAAAATCATTGATGAGAACTCATGAGAAAACAGAACGGGCGCTTTGAGACCCTTCATGCGAGAAAATACCTTCAGCAATTGGGCAAGCATTTTGCGCATAAAGTGGAGGTCAGTTTTAGTGAAACGTACTGCTGTGTTTCTTTTCCTTTTGGGCAAGCAACGATTTCAGCCAGCGAAACTGCACTCGACGTCAGCTTGAGCGGTGAGACTGAAGAAGCGCTGTCTAGGGGGCGTCTGGTGATCGACTCTCATCTTAAGAGATTTGCGTTCCGGGAAGCATTTGAAGAAATGAAGTGGCAAGAATTATAGCTTAGTTCTTGCTGTGCGAGATTTAAAGTAATTATTTTTCAGGTACTTAAACTGTTTAGATAGGATTTCATAAGAAAAGTGTGCTGTTGATGCAACATTTTGTGCTTTCTCGATGGTTAACAAATTGACCGTATGAGCACTTAAACCTAAGCGGGAGCGTCTTTGAGACCCCCAAGCACTACGCCAGGCAGCGCTCTAAGAAATCCAAAAAAAGGAATGGGACATGCTGTTGCGGCGTACGACTGTGTCCCTGTGCGCATTGGTTGCTGCTTTGCCGGCTGCTGCACAGGACATCCAGCTAGAAGACATCAACATAAGCGGTGCAGGCAACGAGGGCTTCTTTGGTGAAGCTGTTTCTCTTGAAACTGGTAGCATTGCAAAGACGGGAGATCCTATTGTTGAGACCCCGCGGTCGGTGAGTGTGATAACGGCCGAGCAGATTCAGGAGCGTGGTGCACGTGATCTGGAAGAGGTTTTAGCCTATACACCAGGTGTTCGCGCGGGGCTTTTTGGTCAGGACAACCGTGCCGATTGGGCCAACGTTCGTGGGTTCACCCCAAACTTTCTGCAAGATGGGCTGCAGACCCGCTATGACTTCTATAATAGCCCTCGCCCCGAAACATTCATGTTCAATAGCGTTGAAGTATTACGTGGGCCTGCCTCTGGGCTCTATGGAAGCGGTTCTGTAGGCGGGGTGATCAACACAACTTCCAAGACCTCAGCACAAGATGCCCCAAACATTGTGCAGTTTCAGCTGGGTAGCAATAACCGAAAGCAAGTTGGCGTTGATGTCAGCGGCGATGGAAATGAGAGCGGAACACTCAGATACCGTTTCGTAGGTTTGCTGCGCGATTCAGATGATGTTTTGCTATCTTCGCGAGACGATACCATCAATTTGGCGCCGTCCGTCACTTGGCGCCCTTCCGACGATACGGAGCTGACGGTTCTTGCGAGCTATCAAAGCAGTCGCGCGACACCAGCCACGCAGTTTGCGTCTTGGATCGGGACATTGGAGCCGGTGCCATCGGGGTTTGTGATTCCAGATCTGTCTGGTGGTGGAGGGGCGCCGACTGTTGTGCCGACGCCGCACGCTGGGCGCGAGTTTGAGTCTGACCTATATGTTGGCGAGCCTGGATTTGATCGATATGACTCAGAGTCCGCAAGCCTGTCTGCCAGCTTCCAGCATCGTTTCAATAGTGTTTGGTCATTGAATGCAAATGCGCGCTATACTGACTCTGATGTTGAATATGATCATGCATATTGGTACGGCGCGACAGATATCCGAAATAACCTTCCTGCGCTTGCGCAATATATCTATCTTGGACGCTACAACCCTGACGGCACAATCAACCGTACCTTCTATAAAGCACGGAACTCTCTCAAGACGTTCGCAGCTGATGCTTACGCAACGGCAGATTACGAACTAGGCTCTGTCGAGATGCGCAGCATTGTTGGCTTGAGCTACAGCCGTGGTGAGTTTGATAAAGATACCTCGGACAACACCGATCCAAACAACCATGGCGCGCCCATTAACCCGTTTGACCCAACATACGGCAATGTCATCGACGTTGCGATAGTTGATACTCCTTCCGTCACCACCAAAGAGTGGGGGATTTACTCGCAGAACCGCGCGACCATTAACGACCGTTTGTTTGTCGACTTCGGTGTGCGATACGGTAGCGTTGATGTGGGTGAGAACCTAGACTCCTCGAGTGGACGCTTGCGTCCCGGTGCTGATGACAGCGCTTGGACTGGCAATGCGGCTATCATGTACCGCTTTGACAACGGGCTTGCACCTTACGTCAGCTGGGCAACAAGCTTCCAACAAGAAGCGTTTGGTACCGACGCCAATGGTCGGCCGTTTGAGCCAACTGAAGGTGAACAATATGAGGTTGGTGTAAAGTTCCAACCAACTGGCACAAATACACTGTTGTCTGCGGCGGCATTTGATATCACGAAGTCCAATTTGCTACAGAGAGATCCGGCAAATCCCAACTTCCAGGTGCAGTCCGGCGAGACAACGTCCAAAGGGGTCGAACTGGAAGCCTATCACAGCTTCGGGGACATCTCTGTTCAGGCATCTTATACCTATCTCGATACACAGACCGACTCCCAAGACTTTATTGATGGTATTCCTGAGCATCTGGCGTCCGCTTGGGTGAACTACACACCTAAACAACTCGATGGCTGGAGCTTTGGTCTGGGTGCACGGTATACTGGATCGTCTTTTGGTTCGGCGGGTCTTCCTGTTGCGCTGCCGGGGCTGCCGACTGAGTTCAAAACCGGCGCTTATACTTTGTTTGATGCGGCAGTGTCTTATCGGAAAGACGACTGGTTAGTGGCGCTTAATGTCAACAATCTATCAGACGAGCGTGTTATCACCGGTTGTGGCGCATTTTCCTGCTACTTCGGCGAAGGCCGCAATGTGATGCTTACTGTCAGCAAAACATTCTAATCAAACAACAAAGGGCCAATCGCGCGCACCGTAGTTGGCCCTTTCAAATCTTGACAAAATTACTTTTCCAAACTACCCAAGCACTTCAGCCACTGCCGGTACATTCAGTTGCACACCGGTAGCCAGCCTCGAGTTTTGGACAGTCCACTTCACATGGATATGCAAGCAAGAGGTGCGGAAATTGCGCGCTTTTCATAAATTGGCATTATTGATTTCCTTGCTCTGTCCTATTGCAGCGAAGTCAGAGTCTTTCCCTGTTGAAATCACTCACAAATATGGTTCTGCGGTTGTTCTGTCCGAGCCAAAAAAAATTGTGTCTCTGAGCTTTATAGGGCACGATTTTCTGCTTTCGCTGGGCGTAGTGCCTCATGCTTTGCGCATGTGGTACGGCACGCATCCCTATGGGGTTTGGCCCTGGGCGCAAGATGCATTGGGAGAAGGAACCCCCATCGTCATGCGCGGCGAGATCGACATTGAACAAATCGCCGCAATGAAACCTGACCTGATTGTCGGGCAGTGGAGTGGCATGACTGAAAAAGACTATGCGCTTCTGAGCCAGATCGCGCCCACCATCGCCCCGCAGGAGGCATGGGGGGACTACGGCGCCCCCTGGGCGGAGATGCACCGCGTTCTGGGTCTTGCAACTGGGCGGCAGTCGATTGCTGAGGCGCAAATCGCGCGCATTCAGGGGCGCTTCGCAGATATCCGCGCCGCTCATCCGGACTGGCAGGGCGCCACGTCTGTGGTGGTCTGGTCAGGCAGTACCGGAGCCTATTCCAGCCGCGACATTCGTGGACAATTCATGGCAGAACTTGGCTTTCGAGAACCGCCCGCGCTTAAAGAGATTGGGTTGTTTGACAGTTTTTATAAGCTGATCCCCGAAGAGGTCACGGAGCCAATCGATGCGGATGCCCTGATCTGGATTGACGCAGGCAAAAATGTTCAGCGTCTTAATAGTCTTCCGCTGCGGCATACCATGCGCGCCTATCGAGAAGGCCGAGAAATCTATCTGGGTATGGATATGTCTGCGGCGTTGTCCCATGCCAGTCCATTGAGCATTGACTACACTTTGGACGCGTTGGTTCCGTTGCTTGAGGCTGCAATGGATGGTGATCCGGCAACCGTGGTCTCCTCCTCTCAACAGGCGGGCATTCTGCCGGAGGTGCAGCCATGAGCGTATACACCTCAGAAGCGCCCATGGCGCGGTCACAAGACAGGCGTGGGCTTTGGTTGCTGATCGCGACCTGCGCCGTCATGTGCCTTGCGGTCCTAGCGTTGCGCTTTGGATATCGCGCGGTGTCGTGGAACGACGTGCTTACGCTTTTTGTTGGTTTTGAAAGCTCTGTTGCGGAGCATATTGCGGTCCGTGAAATTCGTCTGCCGCGCCTTGTGGCTGCGCTACTCGCGGGCAGCGCCCTGGGCGTCTCTGGTGCGTTGATCCAAGGGATGACCCGCAACCCTTTGGCCGACCCCGGGTTGCTTGGGATCAACGCCGGAGCAGCCTTTGGGGTTGTTGTGGTGGTCTTTGCGCTCCGCTGGAGCGATCCAAGCCAGTTTATCTGGGTTGCCATGGCAGGGGGCACTTTGGGGGCGCTGAGCGTCTTTGCACTGGGGGGCGGCGCACAAGCCAAGCCGGCGCGTTTGTTGCTGGCTGGGGCCGCCATAACCGCCTTCTTTCTTGCCATGACACGGGCGGTTTTGTTGATGAGCCGACAAAGTCTGGACGTGTATCGATTTTGGGTGCTCGGCGGTCTGGATGGCATCAGCTTTAACGATATCAGCGCGCTCTTACCATTTTTTGCCGCAGGATTTTTGGTCGCGATTTTGTCCGGACATCTGCTCAATACGCTGATGTTGGGGGAAGACACCGCCAAGGGACTTGGCGTCAATGTTGGGCTGGCGAAATTGATCAGCGGCGTGGCGATTGTTTTGCTCGCAGCAAGCACGGTGGCGCTGGCAGGGCCCATTGCCTTTATCGGGCTGATGGTGCCGCACATCGCGCGCCCCTTTGCCCGGCAGGACATGCGCTGGATGGTTGGCTTCAGCGCTGTAATCGGTGCAGGCCTGCTCCTGATGGCCGATCTTCTGGGACGGCTGTCAATGCTTGGCGGCAATATGCAGGCGGGTGTTATGGCGGCGCTGATCGGCGGCCCAACGCTGGTGGTTATGGTGCGCAAAGGGGGTGGACGAAAACTATGAGCATCTCGCTGCAAACCGCGCGCTTTTCTTTTGAAATCAGCCCCCGCGCCGCGGTGGCTGGCGCCTTGCTGTCTCTGCTTGGCCTGTCTGTCGCGTTACTTTCGCTCAGCATTGGCAGCTATCCACTGAGCATTCCGCAACTCCTGCTTGGTCTGGCTGGCCAGCTTGACGGGGTGGAGGCGATGATTGTTCTGGAGCACCGCCTACCGCGCATATTGGTGGCAATCGGGGCAGGGGCTGCCTTTGGCATGGCTGGCGCAATGTTTCAAACCATGTTGCGCAACCCTCTGGCATCGCCCGATGTGATTGGCTTTACCGCAGGTGCAAATTTCGGAGCTTTGCTGGCGGTTTTGCTAACCGGGGGCATGGTTGTAGCAGGGGCCTTGGCTGGTGGCGTGGCAACAGCGCTGACGGTCGCACTCTTGGCCTGGAACAATGGGTTGCAGATCAACCGGTTGATTTTGGTTGGTATCGGTGTGAGTCTTTCTCTCGCGGCGGCCGCGGATTTGTTACTCAGTTGGACAGATGAGCGCATCGCGGCAGATATGGCCCAATGGTTGACAGGGTCTCTAAACACGCGCTCCTTTGCCGATGTTGCCCTTATCTGGGCTGGCATCGCCTTGCTTCTACCATTGATTATCTGGCTGCTCTTCCCGCTTACGCGTTTGGCAATGAGTGATGAAACCGTGGTTGGGCTTGGCTTGTCGCTGGTATCGCTGCGGCTGCTTATCACAGGCGTAGCGGTCGCCCTTGTGGCCTTGGCCGTCAGCGTCGCCGGCCCTCTTCCCTTTGTCTCATTTGTATCCGGACCAATTGCACGCGGCATTGTACGTGGTGGTCAACCTGCGGTTATTGCCGCCGCATTGGTGGGGGCGGTGGTCACATTGCTCGCTGACCTGGCGGCGCGCTCCGTTCCATTTGTTCAGTTGCCCGCTGGTGTGTTCACAGCGTTGATCGGTGCACCCGTCCTGATGTGGCTGCTAATGCGCCAATTCCGAAGAGGAAACCTCTGATGAGTCAATCTACCAGACTGCGAGCCGAAACCGTCTCTGTTGTCTTTAATAATAAGCCTGTCTTAGATGCGCTGTCTCTTGATGTGCCAGACGGCAAAATAACGGTAATTGTCGGGCCCAACGCCTGTGGGAAATCCACTTTGCTGCGCTCTTTGTCTCGGTTACAGGGGGTCGATAGTGGTCAGATCGTGTTGGATGGCAAAGCGATTGGCAAACTGAGATCCAAGTTCGTTGCGCGATCTCTTGCGGTTCTGCCTCAGGCACCCGTTGCGCCAGAGGGGATCTCTGTTCATGATCTGGTGCGTCGCGGGCGGACACCGCATCAATCAGCGTTGCAGCAATGGACAAAAGCGGATCGCGACGCGGTGGGCCACGCCTTGGATCTGACTGGCATGTCCCACAACGCTCACCGCAGTCTTGAAACGCTTTCTGGGGGGCAGCGCCAACGTGCTTGGATTGCGATGGCGCTGGCTCAAGACACGGACATTCTATTGTTGGATGAACCAACCACCTATCTTGATTTGCCGCATCAGATTGACTTGCTGAAGCTTGTACGGACGCTGAACAAAGAGACCGGGCGCACGGTTGCAATGGTGCTGCATGATATCAATCTGGCCGCGCGTTTTGCAGATCACATCGTCGCTTTGAAAGACGGTCGTGTGCAAATTGAGGGTGGTCCGGAAGACGTCATCACAGAAGCGATGATGGGCGAGATTTTTTCATTACCTTGTACCGTGATCGCAGATCCGCTGCATGGTCATCCCCATGTCATTCCAAAATAGGGGCGCACCTTATGACTGAGCAAACACTCTTTCCACATGTGGCCGAGACAAGTCTGTCGGGCTTGGCGTTCGCTGCAGTTCGCGGGTTGCTCATGCACGAGGCCGAGGAACATGATCTAACTCTGTCGACTAACACCGAGAAAATGGTCCGGATGTCGACAGAATACGGGGATCTCTCATTCCAGGATATCAAAGGCGGTGTAAAAGCCGTTGCCATGTCAAAACGTGCAGATACGTTATTTATTTTGAAAGAGAGCCTCGTAGAAAGCATCTCGCATTTCGCACCAGAACTTGTTGAAACGCTTGTTTGGTCAGATGCTAGTTTGCATCAGGGGCATCCCCCTAACTTCCAATTTGCAACAGTAAAATCAGTGCGTGCAATCGGTGGCGATTTCATGCGTGTCGTGCTGCACGTTGAGGATGTTAGAAATTTCGTCGATTCCGCTATTCATTTTAGGATAATTTTGCCAGCGGTAGGCGATACCTTACCGGAATGGCCAACGGTAAATGAAAAGGGTGTGACCGTTTGGCCGAAAGGGGACAAGGCGCTGCACCGACCGGTTTACACCGTACGGCGGGCAGATATTGCAGCCAAAGAACTTGAATTTGACGTTTTTTTGCATGCTGGCGGGCGGACTACGGAATGGGCAAAAGCCGCGGTCAAAGGTTCCAAGATTGGCCTCACCGGGCCAGGCGGAGGGGGTATCCCAAAAACAAATAGAATTGCGGTCTATGCAGATGAAACGGCATTTCCGGCGGTCGCCCGCCTTTTGGAGGGGTTACCACGAGACAGTACTGGTAAGATTGTTGTGATGGCTGATGGAGGAGAAGCCTGTGGTTATATTTTCCCGGAACATCCTCGATTGAAACCTGAATGGGTAAAGCGGAATGCTGGCGAAGGGCTCGCTGCTCAAGCCATTGCAGACCAAAAAGATCATGCGGACCATATGCTTTGGTTTGCGTCAGAAAAAGAGGACGTTGCCCAAGTGCGCGCCTTTTGCAGCGGCGCAAACATCGACACCAAACAGCACTATATCGCGACGTACTGGAGCCGTTGATGACTAGAGTTCTTATTCTTCTTTCTGCTCTCCTGTTGCCTTTCTCAGCGTTGTCTCAAACTTCCCCATTGGGGTCCGAAGTTGCCTCTGAGACGGCATCCGCGCCCGTATTGAGCGCGCCCCAGGTGGAGACGAATGCGCCAAGCCTAAATTCGGTATTACCCACATCTGAAGTTACGGATGACGTGCCAGATGTTCCGCAATCAAATGGTGCAAATGTGCGGTCTGGAACGCGCGTAAATTCAGATTTGGATTCAGTAGGCGCTTCGGAAGCGGCAGATCGGAACACACCTGTACAGAGGCAGATTGGAGCCGATGAAGAACAAAACGCTTTGGCGAACGAAGCGATCATGGATGATGCGTCTTTTACCGCAATAACGGATGAAGACATTGTGCCAATGACTCGCCAGCAGGAGCTGACCGAGGTTGCGCAATCCGCGATTTCAAGCGCCTATCAGTTCTTGCGCGACGGTGGTCCAAGCATTTGGGCAATTGCTTCGCTTTCTGTCGCTACGTTGGCTTTGATCCTTTGGAAGATCTGGCAGCTGGCCTTGATGGGAGCATGGTCGCGAGGCAAAGCAGATCAGGCAATTCGAGCTTTCGAGAATGGAAATGCTCAGCTGTCTCTTGACATAGTGCGCCCCCGGCGCGGCGTGCGGTCCAAAGTAATTACTGCTACTCTCAATGCTATGGGGCGATTTGATGAAGATCGTGCCAGAGAGGATGCGGCGCGTGTCGCCAAAAATCAATTGGCTGAAGCGCGTGCGGGGCTCTCAGCTCTTGAACTTATAGCAACTATCGCGCCGCTATTGGGCTTGCTGGGCACGGTACTCGGCATGATTGCGGCCTTTCAAGCCCTGCAAAGTGCCGGTTCCAATGCGGATCCATCACAGCTTGCAGGTGGCATTTGGGAAGCGCTTTTGACTACTGCTGCCGGTATGGCAGTCGCTATTCCAGCTTCCGCGGCTCTGACTTGGTTTGAGAGTGTCATTGATCGTATCCACCGTGATATCGAGGATGCGGTCACACGTCTGTTTGTAGCCTTTGGCACGGAGCCTGATCTCAAAGTGGCGGCTGAATAAGATGTTTTTAGAGCCAAGTGTTCGTTCCCGTAGAAAACCCAGCTTAACGCCTATGATAGATGTGGTGTTTCTTTTGCTGGTATTCTTCATGCTGGCCTCTCGTTTTGGCACCGACGCCATGTTGAGTTTGCCGCTTGCTGCGGGAGGCGGCGTTTATTCCGGTCCACCACGTTTGATTGAAGTTGGTTCAAATGACGTCAAGTTGAATGGAATTGTTGTGGCAGATATTGTCGCTTCCGTCGCACCGCTGACCGAGACGATGAATGATACACTTATTTTACGGGGTGGTGCTGAAACACCTTTGCAACGCATTGTAGACGTCACTCAAACGCTGCGATCTGCGGGCTATACCTCGGTCGTTTTGGTTGAATAGCGCAATGCAGATTGAAAAGCCAAAACGCAGGGCACGTGGAGAAAGCATCGTTCCCATGATTAATGTGGTGTTTCTTCTGCTTATTTTCTTCCTGATGACCTCACGTTTGGCGGAGCCAACCCCATTCAAAATTACGCCACCAAATGCAAAGATAGATGCGAAACCTGTGGCAGAGGCAGTCGTATTCTTAAGCGAAGAAGGTATTTTGTCTTTCGACGGTCAGGAAGGCGAAGCTGCGTTAATCAAGCTGCTGGCGCAAAGCGCTAGGGCTTCGGTTATTCGCGTGCGTGCGGACCAAAGTGTTCCCTCCAACATCGCGGCAAAAACGCTTTCAGATCTTGCAGCTGCAGGCATGTCCAAGGTTGAGTTGATTGTGGTGCCACAATGAGGCGGACCCTAGAGTTTTGTGTCGCTGCATCTGTGGCGGTTGGAGTGCATGTCGCTGTCTTTGCAACTGTGCCAAAAACAGGTTCGGAAGCGGCTGGTTCCGGTGGAGAGGAGATGGTCTCTCTTTTGGGTGCTGCCCCAACGGTCGTGGAAATGGTAAAGAGCTGGGAACAGGCCCCAGAGACGCTCGTTGATGTAAATGAGGTCATGGAATCAGAAACGCCGATGTTGGAGCCGCCTGTTGTTCCGAGATTGGAGGATTCTGCACCCCGTGCAGAAGTGCGTTTGCATACTTTGCAAGACTCTAGTCCAGACCAATTTCAAATTGATCCTTTAGCGACTCAGCTGCCACCGTCACCTGTTGATGAGAAAAAGCCAGATCCGGATGCAGAACAACAGGAGCGTCCTGAAATCGATGAAGTAGAGCTGGAACCAAAGGAAGAGACAGCGCGTAAGGCTGATGTAAATTCGTCCGGGCGACAAGAACAGCGCGCGGCTGGTAGCAGCGGTGGAAGCAACGCGGGCAATACTGCAACAGCGACGGTTAGCACGGCAGAACAAGGCAAGAAGGCCAAGCTTAAAGCCGTTTGGGGCGCCAAGATCCGCAACAAAATAGCGCGCTTCCAAAGGTACCCGAGAGGTGATCATGGAAATGGGAGAGTTGTGGTGCGCATATTGGTTGCTCGCGATGGTCGCTTTGCCAATACGCAGATCTTGCGATCATCTGGAGTTTCGGCGCTCGACAAGGCCGCCGTTGTGGCTGTCAGGTCAGCAAAAAGAGGACCGAAGGCGCCCAAAGGATTGGAGGGCGAAACATTTAGTTTCAAGATCGCTCTGAATTTTAGTCGGTAGACCGTTTTGCATATTGTTTCGACTTAGGGTGTGAACTGTCATCGAGCTTTAACATTCCACGACCTTGCTGTGGCTGGCTCTCGAAGGACAGCCCGCTCTTCGTAAGTAAGGTGCATTCATTTTGAATATTTTTCTTTAAATACAGCATCTAATTTCAGTTCGGTAACGGCGGTTGCGTGCTCCCGCAACCAAAAATATCATTTTAGATCAATGCACTAGCGCCTCAAGAGGCGATCCTCGCGTTTGCGCTTCAAGAACCGTGGAAGCACTCTGGAAGCAATTGGAGCGGGAAATTGGTGTGGCCGACAAGCAACGCTCGCGAATGTCGCAAAGGCGCTAAGCGTGTAAGGTTCATCGTTTTGGGCGACTCGAAGGGTAGACTGCGTTTCAAACAACGCCGCAAGTTGTGACTTTATGACTCCAGATCAGTCTGGCCACTTTTTCTGATACCGACCAGATATCGTCGCAAATCTCCCAAGGTCAGATCATTCTCATTACTTTGGCCGATAACTAAATCCGCACTGAATTGTTCGACTATGACATCCAGCCGTGCGAGCATAGTATCTATGCGCGGCCAGTCTTTGGTGTTTCTGGCGGCATTGGAAATGTTGACCGCCGCTTTAGTTTCCGTAAGTACAATCTCTCGATCGTCAGGGAATGCGGAGCGCAAGGTGTCCAGCCGTGCGAGCATGGTGTCTATGCGGGTCCAGTCTTCGGCGTTTCCGGCGTCAATTGAAAGTAAGCGTTGCATCTGACCCCCTAAATCACCACTCATCAGCCAACACCTAGAAGTCTATGATGCCTCAAAAAGGATACAGGCATCATGAATTCCCAAGATTTAGGTGAGCTCGCCAGTGATCAAAAAATCGAAAATGTTTTCCACGCTTATGGTCACTCTATTCCCGTTGGGAAGGATGGCCGTCGTCTGTGGACCCGAAGGTTTAAAGATGAAATGGGTCAAAAAATGAAGTCTGGCCGTTTATCTGTCGGTGAAGTTGCAAAGATCTGTGGCGTCAAACACGAGACTGCGTCTAGGTGGAAGAAAGCATCCGAGAAAAAAGCGCTGGGTCCGCATTCCACATTGAGACCCAAATCCAAGCCGTCGTTTGCTGAGATTAAAGTCAGCTCACGTGAGCAAACTATCCCAGCCACGTCAGAAAACATCATCTTCAAGCGTGGTAGTTGCGAAGTCCAATTTCCCGCCACTTACCCACTTGGGAAACTTGCGACACTGATCCGTGCATTTGAGGACGACGTATGATTACACCGTCCGGGAATTTCAAATTCTACGTAGCGACCGAACCTGTGGACTTTCGCAAGGGTATGGATGGTCTGGCGTCCATTGTGATCAACGAATTTGACCTCGACCCCTTTAGCGGCGCCGTGGTCATTTTTAGGTCAAAACGTGCGGACCGGCTAAAACTCATTGTTTGGGATGGAACTGGGCTCGTGATGACGTACAAACGCATAGAAAGCAAAGGCTTTGTATGGCCAAGACTTCGAAACGGTATGATGAGCATGAGCAAAGCGCAGTTCGAAGCGCTTTTTGAAGGTCTCGATTGGAGACGAGTCGTTGGTGCCAGACCGTTCAAGCCTACTGCTGCATGAGTTTCAACAAGGCGTTGGGAATGGAACAGAAGATTGCAAACCAAATTCACGACTTGGTCCGACAACTGCGGGAAGTGACAGGCGTTCTTGATGATGACGTTGTCGTTCGCGACGCACTAGAGTTCCACCTCGCCAGTCATAGTGACAAACAGAGCCTTCGTGAGCGCATACAAGTGATCCAAAGGAAAGTTGAGGCTCTTGGTGAACTAGACGAGAATTTTGATTTCAAGAAGTTTCGTAACGAAATGTCGGACGACGAATAGTTCCGAATTGATCAAACAGCGCGCAACCCCATCAGATGGTAATCCAAAAAAGCGGACAATCGGTACGGTTCCTCTAATGCCTGGAACGCGGACAAACCCGCCTTTTGCTCGCACCACCGTTGCTGACGCAGCATCCGCTCGCATATGCGGCACGCCTGTTGTTGCGGAGCGGCGCAAATCACCGTTCCGGTCGTTCACCGCCATCAATTCCACCCACACCATTACCGCTCCTTCTCTGCAAGCTGATCAGTTCATCGAGACGCGGGCAATGCGGACGATCTAGCCGATGGGGTGAACGTCTGCTTATGTTCAGCTTGATTGGATGAAACAAATCAGCAGCGTGCACGCGGCAAGTTGAACCTAGCTGGCCGTAAGGGCGGATCCCGGAGTTTACGCTAATATCTTGACCGGATTTTCAAAATTCGAAACATGATCGGAGCAGCTGCGATCACCAGCAGAATTCTAATTATGTGCGCGGTCGCCACGAAAGCGATATCCGCGCCCATTGCAAGGGTCAGCAAACTCATCTCAGGCAAGCCTCCGGGGGCAAACGTCAGCAGGGTCTGCTTGATGTCGATACCTGTTTGCTGGCTGACCAATATTGCGCAAAGGCATGCGGCAAACATCATGCCCGTCGTCGCGATAATCGCTAGACCAATATCCCGCCAGATTTCGCTGATCGGAACACTCAAAAAGCGACAGCCGACAACCGTTCCCATGACCAACTGCGCAACATTTACGGCAGCCGTAGGGGGTGCGCTTTGCGTCAGCCCGGCCAGATGCACAAGCGAGGACAGGATCATTGGACCGATAACTTGCGCCGCTGGGAGGCGAAGTTTGGGGCCGACAAAAGCACCGACAACGGCACAAGAGATCAAGAGCGCGTAGTCCTGCTGGCTTAAATCTGCGAACCCCACGCTTTGCGTGGATTGACCCGTTGAGCGGACCTCAAAGAAGTACCAGAAGATGAACGACATGCTTGAGACGACAATCAACACCCGGCTGGCATGGGCCAAGGCAATACGACGCTCGATACCGCCTGCTTCAGCTCCGATCAGCATCATGTCGTTCAAGCCGCCTGGAGCGGACGAGAAATATGCCGTGATAGGATCGAAACGACCTATAAATCTATAGACTGCAAATGCCGCCGAGAATGCCATGACCACGAACAGGGGAATGTAGGCAATCGTTTCTGCCCATTCCGCGATCTGTTCAAACGTCTCGGGGTGAAAACCAGACCCGAGCATAACCCCCAGTATTGGCATAATTACTTTGCGAATCTGAAGGGGTGCTTTGACCGGCGCGCCACCAATGGCGGCCAATGTCACCAAGACCATCGGGCCCAACATCCATGGAAGAGGAAACCCAATCCCAACGGCGATCAATGCTCCCGCAAGCCCGATGGAAAGTGCGGTCACGTGGCCCATAGGATCAGGTTTACCTTTTTCTTGCTAGTTAGGGTTGACCGGCTACCAGGCCATCTTCGTCGGCGCGCCACTCTACGCCGTTGTCAATCGGGTGAATGGGGCGCGGCGTTTTCTGAAAATCTATGCGAGTCAATTCAGGGGAAGTCAGGCCGGGGCCGTCGATCTCAACCACTTGCGCCGGGTTAAAGAACTCATCGAATCCAGCCCTGAAGTGGCCGCGAGATTTCACGACGAGGGTATTGAAATTGGCGATGTTCAGTCCGAAGCGCTCGACGAAGGCAGGTTCGCACAATTGGCGGCGAATGCTTGACACAATGATCAATAGACCTGCGCAGCGTAGCAGCGCGCATTGGCCGAGATTCTGACTACCTCCGGCGTATAGACCGCGTCTGCACGCGACCGGACCATTTGCCAGCTTCACAACTTCAACCTCTGCAACATGGTGCCCTGATTGCGCATCCGTCTCGCTGCGATTGAATTCGGCATAGAACTTTGCCCCCTCGCCATGTTGCACGGCCTCGGCGGCAAGATCCGGATCAACGTGCATACCGACAAGTGCGTTTTCGACGCCTGCTTCGAGCATCGCACGCAGAATGGAAATAGTGTTACCGTGCCCACCGCCGCCGGGATTGTCGGCGACATCTCCGTAAATACGAGGGGTCTGCTCGTCCGACATTAGGGAGATGGCATCTTCAATTGAGGTTAGATTAGTCTGAAACTCTTCGCGGTCGTCCCAAAATGTCTGACCGATTTCGCGCGCCGTTTTCAGCGCCACGGAAGAAGTGTCAGCCGTAACGGTGACGTTCACGCCCGCTTTCGACGAATCGCCGACCGAGAACCCCGCGCACAGAGATACATTCCAGATCGGGTCGACCGCCCGAGCCACGGCATCTTTCATCATTCGCCCATAAGGCCCGCGGGTCGTGTCCAGTGTGGTCGAAGGCGGAATAAACGGCAAACGAACCAACGCGCGGCCGGTTTGCTGTCCGGCCAGAAGCCGTTTCATGGCGCGGGCGACTTCTTGCCCCCTTTCGAACTGATCCACATGTGGGTTGGTCCGGTAGGCGGCGATAAAGTCTGCACCCGCGATCATGGCCTGGCTGACATGGGCATGCAAATCCAGCGTCACCACAAGCGGCGTGTTCGGCCCGACAATATCGCGGATCAGAGAAATCAGCGTCCCGTCGGGGTCTTCGTCATTGGTTGAGATGCAGGCCCCGTGCGCGTCCAGATAGACACCATCGACGTCAAACGGAAGCCGGTCCCGCACCGCTTGCAAAAGTTCGTCGAAAAACGCGCCATCCATCATGCCGCCCGCACCTGCGAATGCCGCAAAAACCGGCACAGGTTCAAAATCCCCGAAATCCTCTTGGAACCCTCTGATACCAGCGGATGCCAATACCGGCCGCTTCTCAAGATCTTGAGCGAAGTCTTCGCCGATGGCTAAGCCTTGGGCCGCAAAATCCGAGCGCTCGGTTAACGGCGCAGCACGGTTGCTTTCCAAGTGGAAGTGGATCAGGGCAATGCGTGGCAGGGGCATGGCTTCAGCTTTACTTTATAAGGTGTATCGACAAGCAGTTCAGGCCCGCTGCTAGCGACCTTCCAATGCAATCAGCAGATCGGTTCGAGACCTTGAGCGGTGTTTTTTAAGTGCTTCGGCGGCTTCCTCGGCCCGACGTTCCAGCGCGAGGCGCATGATCAGCTCATGTTCCTCATCGACCACGCGAACGTATTCCGGCTCGAAGATCCTCTTGGGCAGTAGAATGCGGCGATACCGTTCAGAATGCAGGCTCAATGTGCGGATAAAGAATTGATGCCATTCAGATGTGTGCGCTCCGATCAAGGCCAGATGAAACTCCCTATGATAGTACTCCCGCTCGATCAAAGAGGTTCCCTCGCGAACGCGTTCCCTTTCAAGGCGATGAAACGCCAGAACCAGACGCTCTTCCCACTCGGTATCGCCATGCTGGATTGCTTGCACAAAGGCCTGCGATTCGAGTTGATCCCTTAGATCAAGCACTTCCACCAGATCCTGCGAGGAAAGATCGCGAACACTAAAACCAGTCATGCCCTTCGTTTGCACGAAACGTTCGCCAGAGAGCCGGTTTAACACTTCCCGGCATGAGCCGGTACTGCCACCATATTCGGACGTCAGTTCACGAACCTTAAGCTTTTGTCCCGGTTCAAGTTTTCCAGACCGAATGTCTTCGAGAATCGAATCATAAATCCGGTTCGTTATGGGTTCTTTGGCGGCAGAGGTCGTTGAGGGGGGCAGAATATCACTACGCATTTTTCTTTTTTAACATGCGATCGGGGATCAGAGAATAGTCGATTTTGAATTTATTGACCGAATATTTTATATCTGATACATATTTCACAATCATCGAAATAATGAAAATGTTCGAACATATGAGTAAGCGCTACCAAATTGCCCCCATGCCGGACCAGATCGGCAGTGAAATCTTGGCGATGTTGTCAAGCGTATCCGTTGCAACGGTCGGTCACCTGACCTGGAGCGGTTTTCTGGACCATCGCCACATCACCCCGCGTCAATCTGACAAGCGCATTGTGGGAACGGCCATTACGCTGCGGCTGCCCACTCCGGATTCAACGCTGTTGCATTATGCATCGGGGCGCGTGCGGCCAGGTGATATCGTCGTGATTGATCGTGCAGGCGACACACGCCTGGCCTGCCTGGGAGGCAATGTGGCATACGCTCTTATGCGGGCAGGCGCAGCGGGCGCCATTGTCGATGGCCCGATTTGCGACCCGGACGAAATCCGCGAACATGATTTTCCGGTATGGTCCTCTGGCGTCTCGCCGATCACAACGCGGCGAACGGGCCCTTCCGGCAGCCTGAACCTTTCGGTCAACTGCGGCGGTGTGGTGGTGCATGCGGGCGACCTGATCATGGCCGATGAAAGCGGCGTCATCTGCATTCCGCGCGCCGAAGCCCCTGCGCTTGCCATGGCTGCGGCGGCAAAGGAAAGCACAAGCACTCAACGTCGGGCTGCTATGCAAGCAGGTGCAACTTTGGGTGCATTGTCCGGTGCAGATGAACTGGTTGCTCAACATGGCGTGAATGTCGGGGCTTCGTCATGACTATGCTTGCCGGAACCACTGCCCCCAACGCACGCCGCGCCTTTGCCTCGGACGTACCCTTTCTGATCCCCGTCGGATCGACCGAGCCGCATGGCGGATCTACCCCGATGGGTGATTATCGGCTGGTGGAAGCTTTGGCACAGCGTCTCGCCTCTACTTCAGATTGCATTGCAGTGCCCACGCTGCCCTTTGGTCATGCCACATATTTCCAGAACGTGCCGGGAGGGATCGCGTTGTCGGCTGAGACCTTTGCCGCGGTGTTCGCGGAAATCGTGAATGGCCTCATTCGTGATGGTGCGCGGAATATCCTTGTTCTGAACGGGCATGGGGGCAATTCTGCTATCATCGCCAATCAGCTTCGGCTGGCCCGCGACAAGCATGGTCTTGTCATACCCTCGGTCAATGTCTGGGGAAAGTTCGACGACGCAATCTGGGAGAGGGCGCATCCTCAGCTTGGCATTCGCGCCAAGGGCCACGGGACCGAGCCGATGGGCTCGCTCAGCCGTTACCTGTTTCCGGACGACTGCCCGGAACAGAAAGATGTGCACCGCTCCGGGAAGGGTGAGCTAACTGGGATTCCGCTGATGTCCATGCATCAGGGCAAGTTCGAAGACCTCGACATTAACCTGCCAGTCTACGCTGAAGACATCAGCGAAGACGCAAAAATCAATGGTGAAAACGTGCCGTTCAGTGCCGAGGCAGGCAAAATCTTCTTCGACGACATCCTGCATAAACTCACCCGCTTCGCGGATGCCTACTTCAACCGCAAATCAGGAAAGATCAACCAAGGGAGTGAACCATGTACAGAACTTTCAAAGGCCTAGCGGCCGGTGCGAGCATCGCGCTGGCAGCCATGTCAGGGGCGGCGGCGGCCGCTGACGATTTCCCAAACGGCCCGGTGACAATCGTTGTGGGCGCAAAACCCGGCGGCGGTCTTGATACGCTCTCGCGTATCTTTGCGCCTGCATTGACCGAAGCGTTGGACAATCAACCCATCGTCGTTGCAAACCGTCCGGGCGCAGGGCAGTTGATCGGCCTGAAGTTCACCAAACCTGCAAAAGCGGACGGCCAGACTGTCGTGATGATCTCGGGCTCAGCCATGATCGCTACCATGGTCAAGGAAACCGGAGTGGACGTTCTGAATGACTTCAAACCGGTGGCGCATGTTGCTGTAGCAAACCTCGCTGTTGTTGCACCCAAGGCGCGCAACCTGAACTCGGTTGCTGATCTGAAACAAGCCATCCTGGACGCGGATGCGGCGGGCGAACAGCTCCGCTGGGCGCATACCGGCAAGGGCTCGATCACCGATGTGGCGATGACAAGCTGGTTGCTGGCAAACGGTTTGCAGGACAAGGTGCAGGACGTGCCGTTTGCTGGCGGTGCACCTGCTCGTGCTGCAATCATCGGCGACCAGGTCGCCTTTGGCGTGGTCGGCACGCACCACTATCTTGCCAACCTCGACACCATGAGCGCCATCGGTGTTATGGCCGAGGAACGTGATGGTCTAGCTCCCGACATGAAGTCTTTCGCTGAACAGAACACCGAGTTCGTCGCCATGCCCGCGCCTTACATCGTGTTGGCGCCGAAAGACACGCCTGATGAGGTTGTCGAAGAGCTGACGGCGGCATTCAAATTCGCCATCGATGACCCGGCCACTCAGGAAAAGGTCAAGAACGCCAACCTGAACGTCGTCTTTATGGACGGTGCCGAGACGCATGAACACATGAAAGACCTCATGAAAGCGTGGCGTCCGACGACCGACTCGGTTGCGGGCTCACTCTGACCGCGCTGATGTGTAGGGACTGTAGGCAGGTAAGCTGCCTACAGTCATCAGAATAGGGAGGGAACAATGCCAAAGTGGCTTGACGGAGAGGTCCTGTTCGGGCTCTTCATGATCATCGTTTTTCTGGCAGGCGCATATGATCTGCTGTCCGTCGGTGGCTTGGCTGGCATTGCCCAAGACAGCGGAGTTGCCTTCGCATTGGCCATCATCGTGTTGTCGGTCATTTTGCTGACAGTGGTTGTGCTATCACCATCTGCGCGCGCTAGCCGTGAAGAACGCGAGAACCCGGACGCCTATTTGCCCTTCATGACGCGGCGCGGTGTCCTGATTGCTTTGGTGGGCTGTTCCTATCCAATCCTGTTTTGGGCCGCGGAGTACATCATCGCAACGGCCATCGTAGGTTTCGTCGCAATCAGCCTGTTTACCGGCGAATTCGGTCGCAAGCAGGTGACGCTCGCGCTGTGCTTCACACTGTTTTCTTACCTGCTGTTCTTCTTTGTCCTGGGCATCACCGAAAGCGACGGCGCGCTGATTTCAACCGGATTGAACGACAAGGTGCCCACATGGCGCCGCGATTTCTTTGCCGCGTTTTGAACGCAACTGAAGACCGATCAAAAGGAAATAGAAAATGTCTCCATTCCTGAATGGTATGTCAGCGTTCATCACCAGCCCCAGCGCTGTATTTGTCGCCATCGTCGGCTCGGTTGCGGGTATTCTCGTCGGCGCGGTGCCCGGGCTCAGCGGGACAACGGCTGTTGCTTTGCTTTTGCCTTTCTCGTTCTATCTGGATCCGCTGATCGCGTTGATCCTGATGTACACGATCTCAAAATCATCGGATTTCGGCGGCTCGATCCCCGGAATTCTCTTTAATACTCCCGGGACTCCTTCTGCGGCTGCGACCATGATCGAAGGTCATCCGCTGGCGCGGAAGGGTTACCCGGTAAAGGCGCTGCGTGCGGCCACAGCGGCTTCGGCAACCGGTGACTTCTTCTCGGAGTGTCTGCTGATCTTTGGCGCGGCCTATCTGGCGGTCTATGCTGTAAAAATCGGCCCGCCGGAACTGGTGACGATTTATATCATGGCTTTTGTCGTGATCTCATCAATCATTGGTGAATCGATGATCAAAGGCATCATCAGCACATTGTTTGGTATCACCATGGCTTTGGTTGGCTTCGACCCGATCTCGGGTAACCTGCGCATGACGTTTGATCAACTGCCGCTTATGGATGGTCTGCCGCTGGTTCCGGCATTGATCGGGATTTTTGTCGTCGGCGAAGTATTCCATCGCTTTGACGTCAAGGACTTTGGAGCGACCTCGCACAAAGATCGGAAAGAAGAGGTCAGCAAACCCGACGACAGTTTTGGTTTGACGGATTATCTGCGAGTACTGCCGACAATCATACGGTCCATGTTCATCGGCGCCTCCGTCGGAATGTTTCCCGGCATCGGTGCATCGGTCGCGTCCTTTCTGTCGTTTGGCGAGGCAAGACGTCAGGCAAAACCGGATGACGATTGGGGCAATGGCGAGGTCAAGGGCGTTGCCGCCTCAGAGGCTGCCAACAACGCAACCTCTGGGGCAAACCTGATCCCGCTGCTGACACTGGGTATTCCCGGATCGACGCAAGCGGCGTTGCTGGCCGGGGCTATGCTGATCCACGGAATTACCGTCGGGCCACAGGTATTCACCGAAGACGCCAACCTGATCTATGCGCTGTTTAGTGCCGGTCTGTTTTGTATCGTCGCCTACTTTGTTGTGGGCTTCTGGTTCAGTCCGATGATCGGACGGATCATTCTGGCGGTGCCTGCGCGGATTACCTATTCGCTGATCCTGATGATTTCGGTCTCGTCGGCATACGTATTGCACTCGTCACTGTTTGACGTGTGGATCATGGTTGTGTTCGGCGTCCTTGGTTATCTGTTCCGGCGCTATCACTATAATATTCCCGCCTTCATGATCGCCCTGCTTCTCGGCGGCGGCATGGAGCGCGCAGCGCGTCAAACCATGCTGCTGGACAATGATGGCCTTTGGATCATCTTCCAGCGCCCGATTTCACTGACGATCCTGATCCTGACGATGATCATGATCATCATGCGGATCAGAAAAGCACGGATGAACAAGACGCTGGCCGCCATTCAGGACGATTGATCCCGCGACTTTAACCAACCGCCAATACCGCCCTCTGCAGTCACGCGCACAGAGGACGGGCACCTTTGAAGATTTGAGGTATTCTTATGGCCATTCCTTCCGAAATTGCCGACCTTGCCAGCGAAATGACGGGTTGGCGCAGGCATCTGCATGCGCACCCAGAGCTAGGATATCAAGAGTTCAAAACCTCAGACTTCGTTGCACAGCACCTGACGGAATGGGGAATTCCCTTTGAACGTTTAACTGAAACCGGCATTGTCGCCACCCTGCAAGCGGGTGATGGCAACGGCGCGATTGCTTTGCGCGCTGATATGGACGCGCTACCGATGGAAGATCAGGGCGACGCGCCGTGGGTTTCGACCGTACCGGGCGTTATGCATGGCTGCGGTCATGACGGGCATACCGCGACGCTTTTGGGTGCGATGAAATACCTTTCGCAGACGCGGCGCTTCTCGGGCACCGTTCACGCGATCTTTCAACCCGCCGAAGAGGGACTTGCCGGGGCCAAAAGCTTGATCGACGCCGGTCTGTTCGAAAAGTTCACCGCCGATATGGTGTTCGGCCAGCACAACGATCCATTGTTGCCCGAAGGGGTAATGAGCGTGGTCAAAGGCCCGACAATGGCCGCCTCTGATCGATTTTCGATCAAGGTCAAGGGCAAGGGTGGACACGCTGCGCGCCCGCATCACACCGTAGACCCGCTGATTGCCGGAGCGCAGGTTGCTTTGTCGCTGCAAACAATCCTTTCGCGCCGTATTGATCCTTTGGAAAATGGGGTGGTTTCAGTGACGCAATTTCATGCGGGCACAACGGGTAACGTGATCCCCGAAGTAGCGGAGTTGGCCGGTACAGTCCGCACCCTCAAGCCTGAAGTTCAGAGCGAAATCGAAGCCTTGGTCTTCGAGGTCGCAACGAGCGCAGCGGCAACGGTAGGCGCAGAGGCAACAGTTGATTATCGGCGCGGATATCCCGCGGTCATCAACGCAGATGGTCCGACCCGGATCGGTGCAGACGCCGCCGCCGTAATTGTCGGAGAAGGTAAGTTGGTAAGAAACCGCCCCCCGGCAATGGGCGGCGAGGATTTCGCATTTATGGCCCAGGCCCGTCCTGGATGTTTTGCCCGCATAGGCACCGCGAAGGAAGGGGAGGAAACTGCGCCTTTGCACAGCCCTCGCTATGATTTCAACGACTCGATCCTGCCTGTCGGAGCCGCCTGGTTCGCGACCATCATCGAAAAAGCGCTTAGCGCTGATTAAAACCGTCTTTTGATCGCGGCGCATTACATTACACGTCGAATCCACTGGAACGCCCTATGCAGACCGGCTTTGTTGCGCACCCTGTGAATTTGGTCTTAATCTTCGCTGAGTTATGCGCGAATGGCCGAGTTTTGCGCTGCGCTGCAGATTAGATTTTGATGTCTGTTCAGACAGATCCTTCCACTTTGCTTGTGCAGCAGAATTCTGACAGGTCCGGTGAGGGCTCTGAGCTGCCCAATGCTTGCGCGGCAACTACCGACATCGTGTGTCTCTGACACCGGTCATCGCTTCAGACTGTAGAATCGTCCCGTCAGCGCGGTGCTGACGATTGGGTGTGGAGGGAGGATCGGAGGGCATATCATGCCAAGAGTCCAACTTCCCGCAGTCACTCCAAAGCGCAAGGCTTGGAACAAAGGACGCATCATCGGTCAGAAGAGGCCGCTGTTGCCGAAACAGGTCTGGGCAATCCGGGCACGGCTCGAATTGGCGGGCTATCTGCGCGATCTGGCTTTATTTAACGTCGCCATCGACAGCAAGCTGCGTGGCTGTGATCTGGTCAAACTGGCCGTTTCCGACCTCGTCAAAGATGACCGCGTCCGGGAACGTGTATCGGTCATCCAGAGCAAAACCAAGCGACCGGTTCAGTTTGAACTGACGGAAAACACGCGTGAAACCGTCTTGGCCTGGGTCAAAGCACCTGAGATGTTTGCGTGTCGGTTCATGTTCCCAAGCAGGTTCCACGACCGCCCACATATCTCAACCCGTCAGTATGGACGGCTTGTGCGCGACTGGGTGACGGCAATTGGCCTTGAACCGAATGGGTATGGAACCCATTCACTTCGGCGAACAAAAGCCGCGGAGATTTATCGAAAGACGGGCAACCTCCGCGCGGTCCAATTGCTGCTCGGCCATACTAAGGTCGATAGCACTGTTCGCTACCTTGGAGTCGAACTTGAAGATGCCCTAAGCATCGCTGAGAGTATCGATATCTGAACTACCTTGGCGAACGAGCCCTGCCGTTCGCCATTCCGAAGCGGGTGTCTGTCCCGTGCGCGGCATTGGTCGGTGTGGAGCCCATTGTGCGCAATGCTGCACGCCACATGAATGTCGGTGAACGTGACTTTCGTCAAAGATGAACATTCGCGTGCAGCATCGGTGGGATGAGCAAGTCTTCCTCATCATGGGTGTGTCGATGCAGGATCCGCTTTAGTTCGGTCGCTTGCTTCAGAGCCGCATCAATTGCCTCTTTGCTACTGGCATCAGGGCGAAGGGCCTGAAACGTCTTTCGGGACTTGGTAAGCACGCCTTCTAAGACGTCGTGGTCGTTTTCTAGCAGACCAACTGATGTTGTCTTTTCGGGAAACAGGGACAAGAAACGCGGGAGAACCGTTTCGTCCTCGTAGGCGTGATGATGCGAGACTCTGTCAATCAACTCCATGCCAAGATGGTTCATACCCGAGATCCCCAAAAGGTCCTGAACGCTACCTTCCGGCTCATCGAGAAGAACTTCGAGGCCGTTTACAAGGCGGGCACTTGCTTCCGTCATGGTTGCGTGAACCCTTTGAAACTGAGCAGGCCAGCCGAGGAAAAGAGGCGTTTTGGCCCATTCACTTCGGCGTGCAGGTAGCATCCCCAGTAGTGTTTCTGGGGATACATTAATACGTGTCAGCAGATGAAACTTTGGATCACAGTAATCCATTAAAGTCACACGGGAGCTTGCGTGCCAGTGGCAAACTCATATGATCTTCCGACGATCTGTTTGACAGTGGACAACTCGTTTTCGTCACGCGGTGAAAAGATCATTACTAGCCCTACCGGCCATTGTCCTTGACTCACGAGGTAGTGGTCTTCACCCCAACCAGTCCTCTTGATTTCAGCCACATCTTCTGTCGGCAGAACCAAATGCATGCTGCCATTGTCCGGCTTAGGGTGGATGTGGGCAAATTCGCGTCCGATCATGAATGCCGCGTGGTTGCCAGCAACGCCATCCTCCAAAATCAACGCACGCGATCCAGGAACGGATATCCTGCTGTTCTCGTTACTGATGTTTGGCAGCGCAAAGCACCAGGCATGCAGTGCGTCAACAATATCGTCTGGCCCATGCTGGGTGAGTTGAGAATGAGGGAGCTGCCCAAGTGTCTTTGGCGCTGGCCCTTGGCGGTCAGGGAGGTTGAGTGAGGACAGCATTGTTTGCTCCATACTGTTGCTTGAAGCATATGTAAGCGTCTACTCTAGCAATGAAATGTTGGATTTTTGCAAGTGAGCCTTGCATGAAAGCACAGAGGTCTCGTGCGGACCAAAACCTAGAATGGGCTGACATGCCCTATCTTTTGTCTGTTTGTGAAGCAGGCAGCCTCGCTGGCGCTGCACGTATGCTTAGGGTAAATCACTCAACGGTTTTCAGGCGAATTGAGGCGGTGGAAGCGCGCTTGGGCGTGCGCCTGTTTGAGCGTCTCGCACGCGGGTACATCATGACCCCAGCAGGAGAACGCTTCTATGAGCGGGCCATTTTGCTTTGCGAAGGAATGGATGAGCTTGAACGGGAGTTGGGCGGGCAAGACTTACGGCTGGAAGGTCCGTTGACCGTCACAACAACAGACTCCCTCCTCCATTGCCTTGCGCCCATTTTTGCCCAGTTTCGGCATACATACCCAGATGTCGAGCTGCGGCTTCTTTCAGATGTTCAAGCATTGGACTTGATGCAAAGAGATGCGGATATCGCGCTTCGGCCAACAAATAATCCTCCTGAGCACTGGATTGGGCGGGACTTATTCAGTCTGTCTTTTGCCACCTACGCGCACCGTGACTATTGGCAAGCTGTTCAGGATGATGGCCCTGAATACTATCACTGGATCATGCTAGGGGACGACCTGAACCAATCCCCGATGAGTAAAATCACTCTACGCCGCAAACACCAAGAGGCCAAATCAACTGTGCTCAATACGATGATGAGCGTGTTTGACATGGTGAACGCGGGCTTCGGTATCGCTGCTATGCCCTGCTATCTCGGAGAGAAACATGAAACTCTCGTACGTGTGGATGAGCCTGATGATAGCGCTGGCTGGCGTCTCTGGCTTTTAGCCCACCCAGATGTGCGGCGGAGCGCGCGAGTAAATGCGTTTTACGACTTTGCGACCAAGCACATCACAGACGAGGTTTTGGGCATCTCGTAGCGACTGGGCAGTCATCTGTGCCATTTTGCAAATCTGGTTTGCGCAGGTTGCCAATGTTCCCCGCGTAGGTCTGCGTCAAGTAATTGGGAAAGAACTTTCCAAGGACGTGTCATGCAATCTATTTCGACTTGGCAGGCCAAATTCCCGATCACAGGCAAATGGCCGCCCTATCAACCGGACCAAATTCAGCTTTATTCCTTCGGTACGCCGAACGGGGTCAAAATCTCCATCGCGCTAGAAGAACTTAGCCTTCCATATGAGGTGCACCTCATCCCCTTGAATGATGAGAATGTAAAAAGCCCGGAGTTTTTGTCCCTTAGCCCAAACAACAAAATCCCTGCCATCGTTGACCCTACAGGGCCGGATGGAGAGGCGATAGGCTTGTTCGAAAGCGCTGTCATTTTGGAGTATTTGGCAGCCAAATCAGGAGATCTAATTGGATCGAGTCTAGCACAGCGATACGAGATCCTCAGCTGGCTGACGTTTCAGATTGCCAGCGTCGGTCCAATGTTCAGCCAGTTTGGCTTTTTCCACGCCTTCGGTGGAAAGGATATTGAAGACCCCCGGCCGCATGACCGCTTCTTGACCGAAGTGCAACGGCTTCTCGGCGTCATTGATCGTCGGCTCACGGATCGTGAGTGGATTGCCGGGGATTATTCGATTGCGGACATCGCGCTCGGCCCTTGGCTGCAGACCATTCCACGCTTTTACAAGGCCGAAGAAATCACTGGCTTCAACCAAATGCCGCGGGTCATGGATTACGTGACTCGCTTCGGCGCACGGCCCGCAGTCAGCAAGGGATGGTCAGTCCTGTCCTAGACTGTCCCGTTGCCGATGACCTTCCACTGAACCCGAGAAAGGAGACCACCCCATGAAGGGAGTCCTCACCTATCAAACAATGCTTGGTGTCGCGTGCTTGGTGACCAGCACTTTTGCAATGGCACTACATGCTGATGAGATCGAAACGCGCTCTCTGGATGAGCTTTATGCAGCCGCGCTGGCCGAAGGCGGGGAGTTCGTCCTACGTGCTGGTGGCGACGAGCCCGGCCAGATCGACTATTATCTGGATCAATTGAAGGCGCGTTTCCCAAAGCTTGACGTGACACATAGTGTGGATGTGAGCATCAATCACGCGCCTCGTTTCGACAACGCCCGTTCCTCTGGGGGTGAAAAGAACATTCCAGATGTCATCCAGTTCCAGACCCTGCATGACTTCAACTATTATATGGAGCGTGGGCTCTTGGACGCTTATAAACCTGCAAACTGGGACAAGGTGTTCCCGGATCATAAAGACCCGCATGGTAGGTGGACCGGCCTTTATGGCGTGACATTCAGCAACTACGTCAACTTAGATTTGGTCGACCCCGAAAACCCGCCCCGCGACGCTTTGGACTACCTAGACCCCAGCCTCAAAGGCCAAATCATCCTGACCTATCCGCATGATGATGACGCAGTGCTTTACCAGTTTTGGAACCTAAAAGAAGCCTATGGGTGGGACTATCTGGAAAAGCTGGTCGCACAGGAACCCGTTTGGACGCGGGGCACTGCAATGCCCTATCATGCTGTCAACAACGGTTGGTACGCGGCAAGTTTCACAACCTTCTGGGCATTCGAGAACTTTCCCGGGCTGAACACCGAATTCCTGTTCCCGGAAGAAGACTATTTTCTGACCTGGTTCCAAACCGCGGGAATACCGACGCAAGCTAAAAACAAAGCGGCGGCGAAGCTCTACTTGAACTGGATGCTGTCCGAAGAAATGCAAGGCACATGGCTTCAGTTTCCGGTGCGTATGGATATCGCAGCGCCTGGAGACTACGGATCGGTTCAGCAGCACAACACGTCACCGGGCGATTTCCATCGTTGGCTGCTAAAGCGCCCTATGGTGGAGCGGTTCCGCGATCAGATGCGCCAGTTGATCGGACCAGCAAGAGGGCCTGAGGCAGTTGATCTCGACTACACTGTAAAACCAGAGTGACCGATGAAAAAAGCGCGGGGCTGAAAAATGGCCCTGCATTCGGCTTGCGGACATTGATCACAAGCAGCTGAATAACGGCTTTGTCCGCATGTGAGTTGTCCCGTAGATTTGCGGCGAAATCACGGCCTCGGTTCACGTTAACTTCATGCTTGCGAATGTCCGTTTCCTTGAAATTTGCCGCGTGGCAGCGATAGGCGCGCCGCACACGCGAAGCGATGCTGCGTCAGCAAAGCACGAAAACCAAATGACCGGAAAGTCCGCGGTGCTGTAGATGGGCCAATCTGCAGCGAAAGTCCTAAATGAGCCCATGGCAGTCATTACATTTTCTTGCTGCGCGCGCTCGCAGCAAGAAAATCGCTGCATCTGCGCGATTGCGGGCGCTGCTACGGGGCGGGAAAACCAGTCATTCGGGCGCCGTGCGGCGAGGATGAGTTGGGCAATTCACAAGTCGCGGACCAAAGCAGACTTTTGCGAGTGCAAATTTTGCTAACGCGGCATCCCTTCGCGCATGCGGCAGGTCTTTTATTACAGTACGGCGCATATCGTCATTGCAGTCGTTCGCGGCAATCTGATCTGACGCCTCGGCGCGAACAAAATAGTCGCTGCGTTAACACAGAAATTCTCACCCGAGATACAAGCATGGGCGGCACCGCTATCTTGTCGTTGCAGCAAGGGGCGCGATTGCGCGCTATTAGCTAGTGTTAATCTGCGTTGAACCAAAACCTAACACTCAACGCAGTACAGTCCAACAAGTAGAAACGGAATGACTTGTCAAATACAAAACAAAAAATGAACCAGAACGGAATCACTTCTTCTGCGATGCTCTGTAACCGCTCTAGTCATCCATGCGATTTGATCTTCAAACCGATTGTAAAACCTCAGCTATTTATGCTGCCGATCAATAAACAATCTCACGGCCTCATTGTTGTTAGATGCGCCGAGCTTACTTCGTGCATTTTTCGTATATAGACGAACAGAGGACTCTTTTAGGCCAAGCTCGTCCGCGATTTGCTTTGGGCGCAGTCCTCTCGATAACATTTCCAGCGTCTGTATTTCTCGGGGGCTCAACGGGCGCACCACATCTTGGTGGATTTCCCCCTTTCTCCACGTCTCAAACCGTGCGTTCGCAACAAGGCAAAGTGTCCGGAGGTCATCAACCAAGGGCATTACGCTTCTTTCAAAATCGTATCGCATCATGGCGTTACCCAAGATGAACCCGCCGTGCCTGCCTGATCCTTTCAAAGCGGTTGGAATTCCAATGCCTGCGTGCCAGTCAAATTCGGTTGTGGTTTGAATATATTCGCGTGTGTACTCATCAATATAGTGATCGTTCAGGTCCAGATATTCAGCTCCGACCTTTGTTGGCTCAAAAGTTGCACAGCAAAAGGTGACGAATGGTTCAATGAATTCAGGGTCTTTTGCTAATTCACGCGGCCATGAATTGGGCAAGCTTGACCTGACGTTCCAATGGGGCGGGCTGCCATCGTCTCTTGTCGCATAGATGACTTTGTCGAGCTTAAAGCGCGAAAGAGTGTCCAGCATGCGCGCCCAGGCAACATCAGGAGTTTTGGCTGTTTCGATGCTGTAAGCACATTCAAGAATTGTCCGATCCATAGCTCAAAATTGATATATCAATTTCGATATATTGCCAACAACAAGCTCGCCAAGGGATGGTGCGTGAAGCAAAATCGTTTTGAGTACTGTTGATGAACAAATTCAAAAGCGCCCTCAGGGAACATGTCACACGTCGTGATATTCTTTTAGGTTCAGGCGCCTTTCTGTTGATACCACATGTGGCGTGGGCTGAACGTACGGCTGTGGTTGATCTGCGTCTCGCAGATAATTTGGTCGGGTTTTATGGTGCCAAAATTCGCATGTTTTTGGCCGAAAACCTTGAGATTACTCCAAGCCATGAAATCGCAAGACCACAGTTCCATTTTGTCCGAGTAACAAGCGGGAAAGTGGCCGCGCTCTTCAGCTCTCCGCACGTCGAGAAGGTCGTATTTCCGGGCGAGATGTTTTTCCCAGGTGAAATGTTTCTGCCAAAGGCTGCGGTCTTTGATGGATTGGAAATCTCAAAAGTCAAAAAAGGCGGCAAAGTCAGCGTTCTGCAAAAAGAGAGGCTTTCCACAGTTGCGCTCAAAGCTTTTGGCGAGAGGAGTGGAGTGATGATTGTGACGTCTTGGGATGACATGGCTCCTAGTGACGCGTCCTCTACCCTGTATCTTTATAATAGCTAGGACCGTTCCATGCAGATGAAACGCTTCGTTGAACCAGCTTTGGTTGCGAGCTTCCTCGCAACTCCGCTGTTCGCACAAGAAAAGACAATGCTGGTGCTTGACGCCTCTGGATCGATGTGGGGGCAAATTGAAGGCACAGCAAAGATTACGATTGCCCAAGGCACAATCGACACCCTTCTGAGTGATTTGGATACCGGGCGTAATCTAGGGCTAATGGCTTATGGCCACCGCCGCAAAGGAGATTGCGCTGACATCGAGGTATTGGCGGAAACTGGGCCAGATACCGTCGGCGACATCGCTGCTCAGGTGGCTCGCATTTCACCGAAAGGCAAAACACCTATGGCCGCAGCTATAGCTCAGGCTGCGACTTCGATGCGCCACGTAGAAGACAAAGCCACGGTGATTTTGATCTCTGATGGAATTGAAACCTGCGCGCCTGATGTTTGTGCGGTTGCCTCTGCGCTGGCAGAAAGCGGGGTCGATTTTACAGCCCATGTGATCGGTTTTGATATCAAAGACCCAGAGGCAGATGCGCAACTCGCCTGCATTGCGGCTGAAACGGGAGGCCAATATCTGAGCGCGACCGATGCCGACAGTCTGTCGACTGCGTTGGGAGCCGTGGCCGCAAAGGTTCCAGAGACAACGCCGGAGCCCGAAGTTGATATCCGTATCGACGCGCAGAAACAGGCCAATATTGGCGAAGTCATCCCCGTGAGCTGGTCGGGGTATGATGCGGGTACAACAGGCTACGAACTCATCGTGCGTGATGAACAGGGCCGCAAGATCAACGGAACAATCATCTCTGGAGCCGCACCGCTTGACCTGGAAATGCCTGCTGGTGTCGGTCGATATGAAATTGCCCTGCAGCGCGTCTCGGGACAGGGCATCCTTGCAACAGCACCTATCGACATTGTTGAGATCCCCGTGACGCTTTCGCTGCCTGATGTGATTGTTGCGGGCAGCACAATAGAGGTTGCATGGACAGGACCGGGCTATCGAACGGATCGGATTGGCATCGGTTTTTCTGGTGAGCGCTCCAAGAAGAACGTGATGCTGAACAACAAGCCTTCACCCGCATTGCTCGACATTCCGACAGACGCTGGGGACTATGTGATCACCTATGCGCTCAGCCAAGATCAGAAAGTTTTGGCTGAAGTGCCGATCACTGTCACAATGCCGCAGGCAACGCTTACTGCACCTGCTGTGGGCACTGCAGGCGACACAATAGTTGTCGATTTTACAGGCCCCGAAAACCGCAATGATTTTATCGGCATCGTTCCTGTAGGTGACGGCGGCAAATCGAAGGGGCGGCATACTTTCCGCCTGCGAAATGGTGGCCCTGCCAAACTGATCCTGCCGGACGAGGCTGGCATTTACGACATCCACTATTTCCTGGCGGGGGAAAATGTCCGCATCGCCACCACTCAAATCACTATCGAAGAAGATCAGTGATGCGCCCAAACGCGGTTGCGTTGGTTGTCCTTTCAGCTCTGCTCTCAGGCTGCATGAATGAAAAAATTGCCGAAGAAAGCTTGCTCAGCTGTGAGGACATGTCCGGGCCTGATCACGCAAACTGTGCGCCCTATGATCCGAATGAAGGAACGTAAAATGCAAAACATCCTAAAAAATGGCGCCACAAGCGCACTCATTGGCCTGACCGCCTTCGTCTCACCGGCCTGGGCTGAACGGGCAATTCGTCTCAGCATTCCTGTCCGTGTTGACGGCGACCTTTCCAAGGTTACAGATGGCATTTGGTTGTATTGCTTAAGCTATGTCTGGGATGATTCAGCTTATCAAGCCGAATGGACTGCACAGATTAGCGCGCCGGGCGCGACATTTGCGCCAAACGCTGATGACGGAACATTTCTAACGACTTTCGAATTTGTTCCTTCTGAATTGGGCGCGGATATCCATACTCGCTTTGAGGGTACATACGCCATTGACATCAATTGTAAGCTACAAAGAGGAGCGGTCATTCCTGCGGAACAGTTGAAACCTGGAGATATCGAACGCACATCGCGTAGTGATAAATCGGGCTATCCGAGCGCACCCGCAGGTCCTGGCAGCTGCGGCAATATTTTTGCCACGGTTCTCATGCCAGACTACCGTATGCAGCTGCCCCCGAAACTTGAAGCCTGTTTGTGAGCCTGCGCAATATGCTCGCCTTGTTGCCCAGAACACTCGCGGTGGCGGCCTTGGTATCCGTGGGATTGACCGGAGCGGGCGGCGCGAATGACAGCCTTGGCGCGCAGCCAGAAACTGATACCAATGGTGAGATCGAAGTACCGGCTATCCCCTTTGCTGTCTCGGCACCCACTCTCATCATCTCAGTTGAGGGGCCGTTGGAAATTCAAGCCCCGCCTTTGGTCCTTGCCGTAGAGGGCCCGCTTGAGATCGACGCTCCGCCTTTGGTTCTGGCGGTGGAAGGGCCGCTTGAGATCAATGCGCCCGATCTGGTGCTGGCGGTGGAGGGGCCATTGACAATTGATGCCCCTGCATTGGCCATCACAGTTTTTGAGCCATTTGTCGTGACAGCACCCGCCTTGCCCCTCATCGTTGAGGACGATGAAGACACAGACCGCATCGCCCAGCACCTTTGTGTCGGGACATATACAATGTTTATAGGACAGGTCGTTGGGACCTCAATCAGCCATGTCATGCCCATTGGCACCAAAGAGGTAGCCCGCGCAACAGTGAGCTCAGAAAGCTGCGGGGCATCTTTGACGCTTGCTGCGCAGGGGCAGAAAATCCTGCTCGCCCGGCAGCATGGTGGCGACAATAGATATGAAGGCGAACTGCACCTCCCAGACGGGGCCAAACGAAAACTCAGCCTCACCTGTGGGCAGAACCTCACGCTCTTTGGCGGGATCGTTGCGCGCGATGATCGTCTGCAGGTCGGTCGTCAGATGTGGTTGCAGCTGGATCATGTGAACGAGGCCACTTTGGCCGCCTGCGCAGAGCGAAAATGAAACGCTCGCGCGCGGTGTCGCAGCTAGAAACAGGACATACTTATCAGAGATGGAAGCGAAAATGACCTTAAGAAACGTGTTTATCGCATTTTTTGGCGGGGTATTGGCAACGCCGGTTTTGGCGGACACCTATAGATCCTCGTTAGACTATTTTTGCCAAGATCAAGGTTACGAGGGCACGGCATGTATCTGCGCCCAAGAAGCGTTTTTTGCAAAGGCAACCGAGCTTGGTCTGAGTGACGATGCCGCACAAATGGCGGCGCTTATGGTTGGTCAGCCGCGTATGGATCCACTTGTATTTACGTCCAGATTGCAGGAAATGGACCGCAGCCTGATGGTGGATGCAATCCCGGCGACATCTCAACTTGTGATCCACGCAGAGCAAAGCTGTCGTGCTGTCCAAGACCCTCAATTCATCTCGTTTGATGGCAATAGAAGTCCTAAGGAACGCTTCTTGCAGGCCTGTGGCTTCATGACCGGCGGTGAGGCCGAAGAGATGGCTATTTGCGATTGCCAAGCTGACGCCTACGCCAGCCGGTTCGACGACGAGACGTTTCATTTGATTACTGAACTGACCGAAATAGAAGCCTCTGGCGAGGCTGGTGCACAGGATCCGATGGAGTATTTGCTCACAGAAAAACGCAGTTTGTCATCTGATGAGGCCAACCAATTTCTTGGCAAACACCGCGCCACAATGATGCTAATCGTGCCGATCAGCTTTGAGTGCGCCAGTGCTGAGTTGGGTGCTGAGGTCGGTAATCTACTCGGAGCTATGGATCATGGAAACTAGAGCGCGAACCAATCAAGCTATGAAAAAGCGAGTAAACGAGAGATGAAAATCGTAACAACCCTCCCCTTTTTGACAACTCTGCTGCTGCCAACGGCCAGTGTGAGCCAGCCAGCATCAATCAGTGAGTTTGTCGGCCTGTCCAAAGCAGATTTCTTGGCGGAAATGGAAACCATCCACGAAACTGCTTGGCCCGACCTCGCTGTTATGTTTACGCGGCTTGATCCAGCATTTGAGGATATGCTTCCACCTTATGATGATTGGGATGCGCAGACCAAAGAGTTTGCGGGGTGTGTCTACGACACAATGGCCGAAACCGGCGCCCTTGATAAGCTTGCAGAATATACTCTGCTGCAAACCGAATATGCTCGTTTTCTTTCAGAAAACCCTGAGCTCGATTTCTCAAACATGGGTGAAAATGAGGAGGTACAGGAACGATTTGGGACGCCTTCGCTTGAGTATACTCAAGCCTCTTCGTCCTGTGGCCTATTGGATCATCAAGGACGACAAATGCAGGAAACAGGGCTTATGGAGGCTTTGTTTACACATATGCAATGAGCCTCCAAATGCAGTTTGAATTTGAAACGCTCTCCGCAGAATTCACAGAAGAGCGTGCTGTCATTTGCCAGAGTTTCACCTCTGAAGCCGCGCGTGTGATGCGTATAATTCCCAGAATCGCTATTGTCGGATTTATTTCGCTACCAACCCTTAAATTGCTGGAGGCCAACGGCTGGTTTACCTCCGCACAGCAGGGTCGGGATTTGCGCGGTTGCAGTAAATTCTGCACTGCCTGCAAATACAGCGAAAATTACGAATTCACGGTATGGGCTCGGCACCGAACAACGCCGCATGAGGGACCGGCACGCGCATTGAAATGGCGAACGGCAGGACCGTTCACCAAGATTGCTCAGATATCGGTACGCTCAGCGATACTCAGGGCATCTTCGAGTTCGACGCCAAGGTAGCGCAATGTACTGTCGACCTTTGTGTGACCAAGCAGCAGTTGGACCGCGCGGAGGTTTCCTGTCTTGCGGTAAATCTCCGCAGCCTTTGTACGGCGAAGCGAATGCGTGCCGTAACCACTTGGTTCAAGGCCTATTGCCGTCACCCAATCGCGGACAAGCCGACCATACTGGCGGGTGGAGATGTGCGGCCGGTCATGGAACCGGCTCGGAAACATAAACCGGCAGGCAAACATCTCGGGCGATTTGACCCACGCCAGGACGGTATCGCGTGTGTTTTCAGTCAATTCAAATTGCACCGGCCGCCTAGTCTTGCTCTGGATCACCGAAACGCGCTCTCGGACGCGATCGTCTTTTACAAGGTCAGAAACGGCCAATCTGACAAGATCACAGCCGCGCAACTTACTGTCGATAGCGACGTTGAACAAAGCCAGATCACGCAGATAACCCGCCAGTTCGAGCCTTGTCCGGATCGCCCAGACTTGTTTGGGTAGTAAAGGCCGTTTTTGACCGATGATCCGCCCTTTGTTCCAGGCTCTGCGTTTCGGGGTTGTTGCGGGAAGTTGGACTCTTGGCATGATTTGCCCTCCGATCCTCCCTCCAAGCCCATTCACCAGCACCGCGCTGGCAGTAGGTTTGTAACATCCTCGCCAACTGCAACGTTCAGAACGCCTACGGATAGAGCCGTTGCTGCAAGTGCAATCGACCGCTTCGAGCCCAATGCGACGAATGCCGCACCGTGCACCAATGTCCGCTCTTCTGTCTGAGGACAAAAACGTGACAAAATCAAATCGAGCTTCGCCAAGGGTTTGTGACGCAAAATTTTTCAATGCTTGTGAAAGGATCACCGCCAGTGACAAAAACGACCGTTTTTGACAAACAGCCCCAACCGAACATCTCATGGCAAAGACAAAATCTCCCAAAAACGCTTGTTCTTCACGACTTTCATCCGTTTGATGCAGGTAGGTGTGAGGGGATTCAGTCTTGTCAGACGACGAACAGCAAATTTCTGATTTTGAAAGAGCAAAATGGGCTGATGAAGTGAGGCTGCGGGAGCGTGAGATTTCCGCTAGAGAACTTGAAGTCCAAGCGAATCTTCTCGAACAACAAAACAAAGCTGAACACCTCAAAATTGACGAACAAAAGAGCAGGCAACTGTTCCGAAGTCCGTTTGCCATCGCAATACTGGCGGCTGCGGTAGCCGCGGGAGGCAATGCCTATGTCGCCTACCTTAATGGCAAAGCTACATCCGAAGTCGAGCGGCTTAAGGGTGATCAAACGCTTATTCTAGAAGCAATTCGATCGGGTGACCCAGATCAGGCGGCTGAGAATCTCAGATTTGCTGTAGATGCGCGTTTGATCTTTGATGAGGGGCGGCGAGCTGAAATTCAAGGTTTCCTTGACCGCCGACAACAGGGCGAAGGGCCATCTCTCCCGGTTGCGGGTGCTCCTTCATTGGTAGAAAGACGTATAGATTGCGGTGACGCTCATCCCGACCTACGAAGATCTCATGAAGTTAGAAAATCGTCTGTACACCTCCAAGTCGAGTCATGCGTAAGGCTGGTAGCTGGTGGGGAGCGTGGCTTCTATGAGTACCAGTTTCAGGTTTCCAACCTCAGCGACAGACCCGTACTAGTTGTTTCGGAAGACATGCAATTTCGAGCATGGATAGCTGGTGGCCAAAGTTCCTTCGTCGTCAACAGAACCTTGTCAACGGTCGAGCCAGTTTCGACTGAAAGTACATTAGATTACGGTACAGGCGATGTATCCCTCGAATTGTTTTTTCCGTCGAGAAAGCAGTAGCCGGAAGATGTGATAACACCAATCAATAGCGTAGCAGCGTCGTTCAAAAAGAAGATTGTGCCAAGGGTTTGTGGCCACGCCATAAACGACCGTTTTTGCCAATGGAATTCTGTCATTAGGGTTCTGACCAGTCGCCTTTTGATGAAAGCCTTCGCTTCGCCGCGCTCATTCGTTAGAGTACTGGCATGAGCGACGAGCAATGCAGAATGGTGACGAAGAGCGGAGTTCGATGCAGCCGTGCTGCCTCAAGCGGCTCGCTCGGATTCTGTTGGCAGCACACACCCTCGAACCGTGCAAATGCAGAGATCGGGAAAAATCGCTTGGAGGGAGCTGCCCTTGCAGTTGCTGCCTCAGAAGTTTTGCTGAAGATAGTGGAGCTTGCAGTTACACACCTCCACGAACTCTTTGGGTCCCCGCCCAAAGATCAAAGTGCAGCAAAAACCGCATTGATATCAAGGATTGACCTCGGACCTCAATTTCCGGAACTCCCGGAAGAATATTCCCCTGGATCACGCGTTGATTGGGTAAGGCTGAATGAAATTGTTCAGAACATGGATCGGGCCGTCAATGAAAAAGGGCGTGGCGTTGCGCACGTCGAAAGTGATTTTGGTCGTGGCTGGACGAAATGAACGAGTACCACAGGGATCTTCTTCTAGTTGCTATCGATCGAACAAAGGGCGAAGAGCGTGATCAAAACTCATAGGTTTTCGGCCTTGGCGAAAATGACCGTTTATGACTGGGCACCTTTATCCAAAGCCGTCGTTGGGGCAGATTCGGCGAAAGTCGGCAAAGTCCCGGACCTGTGAGTTGCCCTTAATACTCTCGCTGTGCGATGTTCAAATGGCCGAGTTTGCAGCCGCACTGCGGCACGGCGAACCGGGCACCTGCAGCAATTCTTGTGCTGCGTGCGCGCGCAGCGAGAAAATCGATGGCCGGGTTGGGCTCTCTCGTTGAATCCGCCGCGTGATAAACGAACGGCAGCTTTCGCTTAGCCTAGGATTTCACACTCTCCTGCAAAGCCCCCCTTCACTCGGCCGCCTCGTGGCGCTGCACACCGGTACTACGCGAACCTGCGTTGGAGGCTTTCGGGAGCGAACGAACTGCGGCGGTTGGGATCAGATCACCTTGTCGAGGACATCTTTGAACCGGCTGGCGATCCGGGCAAAGCCGCGAGAGGTGCCGTGAATCTCGTCGTTCCAGTCATTAACTGTGAGCAGGGTATCACGACAATCAACCACGTACACATGGGCTTCGGCGTCCGCGAGTTCCTCCAGCAGGTCATAGAGCCGGTTGACCAGCACCATAATTATCGCCCGACGCAGCTTGATCTCCGGTACGGTGCTGGTCGGGAAGTTCCGTTCCTTGAAAGCGCTGCCCAACCATTGGTCGCGGGACTTGAGATAACGAGGATTGCGCTTGTCATTGGTGCCCCATGGGTATGGAAATGCGTAGTCGTATCCGTGGAACAGGATCGGCAATTCCTCCAATTCGGGAATGCCGCGGATGTCGTTGATCACCGTCTGATAGTCGCTGCGGATCTGCTCGATCCGTTTCTTTAGTTCGTCCTGGTTGATGTGGCCTTCAATGTCGTCAGGATTTCCATTGTATTCACGCAGTATCCCGAGAAGGGAGGGTTTCTTCTGTGCGTCCTGGCCAAGAAAATCGTTCCCGGCCCCGGAGAAAAGAAAGGCACGCACCCGGTTCTTGTACCTTTTCAGCGTGAAAAGGTATTCCTTTTTTCGCGTTGCCGAGTTACCCCGCACCATGTTCTCAGTGGTGTCCCCGGCCGCGCCAAGCGACAGAATGGCGTAGTGCGGGTTCAGATGGTCAATGACGTCGTCAATCAGTACCGGGAACTGGAACCAGCTGTCACCTTCGGAGACCACCACTGGCCGATCAGGGTTGAACCCGCGGTCAAGGAGAAAGGCCACCTTGCGGGCGGCACGCTCAGTGTCATTGCCGATCTGCATTGCGTCTTCGAGGTCAACCTGTTCCTCGGTCATGATGACGAGATCGGGGTTTGGCACGATCTGGAAATCGAACCCGCCTTCCCCCGAAATCACGGTGGAATAGGCACGGAATTTTTCCCGGTTCGTGAGGTCAGCAGAAAGGTTAACATAGTCCTCAAAAGTAATCGGTTCCATAAGGCGGTCTCCAATAAAGGCTTGTTTGCTTAGCGATTGGTCGGTAATCAAATTAATATAGTCTAATTTAAGTTGTATTGGGAAAAGTATGTCATTGCGACCCGAAGATCTCGGGCCGCCCAATCTGTTAGAGGTCATGGCGCGTTTCGAGGAGGTGCGTCCCCGTTTCGAAAAGGCCCAGAAACGGATTGCGGCCGGACGTGGCTGGGAGGCAGAGACCACCACCCGCCTGCTAGAGGCCGCGCAGTGGGAAGCCGGCCACGCAGCGGGGACGTCGGTTTCCCACATGAAGGCTGGCCCAGCTTTTGGACTGCAGGGGTATGTCGGTCCGCGGGACAATATCCTAGGCGCCGAGTTTCTCGACCACGGTGTTTTGGCAGCGCGGGCTGTGTGCAAGATCGTCCGAGGAGTTGAGGTCGGAACCGGGTTCTTGGTAGGCGAGGGGGTCGTTCTAACCAACCATCACGTTATTTCCGGACCGACGCAGGCCAAGCAAGTGTCTTTCGAGTTCCTGTTCGATGACAACACAATCGGCCAGCCGCGCAACAGCGAGACCTATACCGCCGACCCCGACGGTTTGGTGTTTGCAGACGGGGATCTCGACATGTGTTTCGTATCGCTGAAGGAGTACGACTCGGCGCCGCCGCTGCGTGATTTCGGTTGGTTGCCTCTGCTACGCAAGACCGGGAAGATCGTGATCGGTGAGCCGGTCAACGTTATCCACCACCCGCGTGGAGAAGCGAAGAAAGTGGTGGTGCATGACAGCGTATTCCGGTTCGTAGAAGACCGCGAAGCCGAAGGCACAGATGCGACGGACCCGTTCTGCTGGTACTCCAGCGATACCGAAAAAGGCAGTTCCGGGGCGCCGGTCCTAAACTCCCGCTGGGAGGTCGTGGCCTTACACCACAAGGCGATACCAGACACTGACAAGAATGGGTTCGTTCTGGATACCGAAGGGCGGCGGATTGCCAAGGATCGGCGGGACGATCCGGAGCGCCAGGTGCGCTACATTGCCAACCAAGGCACCCGCGTGTCACGGATTGTGGAGCGCCTAGAGCAAGCTGAAGGGCTGAACGCAAAGGCGCACCAGATCCGGCAAGCGCTACTGGACTTGTGGTCCCTGCCCAATGCCGCCCGCTTTGCCCGCAATGCCACATGCAAGGCGATGCCTCTGCTGTAAAGCCGGGCTCGGGGACAATGGCATGGTCATGGCGAATAGGTGGAGATCGATAATCCTGGCCACGTTACCGCGCCCTGCCACGTGCTTCCCGATGATTTGTGACAATCATTGGTTTCGCCAAGATATCGGGGTTTGATGCTCCCTCATTGAGCAACGATCATAACATGACGGGATAAGGCTCTCTTCCGTTTACAACCATGCATCAGACTCTACCAACTATGAGGTGCTGAACGTCGCCACCCCCAACTCCGCACACCGGTTCGCGGAGCGCCATCCGGCGCCAACAGGTTTACAGAAATCCCTGAGCCGCGGTCATTACTGCTTTGCGATGGGTGTAAGGCACACCATGACCTGCGTCTGCGATGATCGTGCTTTTGCCAGGCCCATGCCACCGATCGAAAAGCCGTCGCGCGTCTTTGCTGGGTATTGTTGTGTCGTTCTCGGCAAAAATTGCGCGTATCGGAATTCCGGATCGGGCGATAGTCCGGTGCTCTTTCTCCATTTTCGATGACAACACACCGTTCAGTGATGACAAGAGTGATGGCAGGTAACCGCGATACTCCAATTCGCGTAGTTGGCACGCCACGACTTTTCTCACCAAGGGATCATGCTGATAAGGAGCAGCTTCCTTTCTGAACGTGCGCCGCAGGACCGGCGGTAAAAGTGCCAGAACGTGAGGAGAAAGCAGGCGTGGATTCTTACGCAAGACTTTCCTCATCCACTCAGAGCGTACTTTCATGCCTGCCGGTGCAATCAAAAGCAGACGTTCGATCTGGTGCAGTCGTTCCGAGGCAAATCGCGCGGCAATTGCGCCCCCCATCGAATAGCCCACAACGCTGAAAGGCTGATCATTGAGTTTGAGGTGTTCGAGCAAGTCATTCAATTGCCGGACAAAGAACTCAGCTGTGTGATCCGCAGTCGGACGGTCAGAGAACCCGCGCCCAAACAGATCATACGTCAATACGCGATAGCCTTTGTGTTGCAGGCGAGGGCGCAAAGGCTCCCATACATAGCTTGCGGTGGTCCAGCCATGTATGCATATCAGCAAGGGCAGCTCAGATTTTTCATCTAATTGGTAGTAAGTTGCTCGCCCCCTGATCAAAGCGGTTTCGCCGGGTTCGCGCTGCTGAGTAGCTCTTGTCATACTCTTGCGCGTGTGTTCTTTCCATTGCCAAAATTGCTTACTGATCAATGCCATACCGAACCTTTCCAAAGCTAGTAAACAACTCATTCCATTTTGAGGTGTGGATTTGCTGCCTGGCAAGGGGTTTTATGGTGCCTTTCGGCGTTGCGGGGTAAGCTCGGGCTGGGTCAAAAGTTATGTCATCTATTGAGGCTTGTCAGACTTAGGCGCACTGCAGGCACGTGACAGTCTGTACCAAAAGTGATCCCCGCTGCGCTGTGTTCGAGTGGCCGCGTTTCATGCCACACTTGAAGAGACACCGACTGTGCAAGTGTGGCAATGCGTTCGCCGCGTGCACACGCAGCACGATTTGTCGATGACCGGGTTGGGCTCTCCTGGAGCCTTTGCTGCCTGATGCGCCAATGACCGGGCCGGACGCCGCTGCCGTACACTTGATCTGCATCGAACGGGGAAGGTGCGGACTCCGCTGCCATTGCCGTTACAGATATGAATGGCCGCTATGCGCGCCTTGCGATGGCTGCTTTGCCCAGCGAAAAGGACCATGTACTCATTCTTGTTTGCTCAATGCGGCAGCCCTTTTTAGGCAAAAACAAGCGAGAGTATTGAGGTAGTTTGTATCCTCTAGGCATCATTTCATTGTTTGATGTGCGCCAATTGAAAAAATTAGCGCACATATAGACTACGTCGAAACATGCGATACATTCTTGTCTGGCGAGTAGATGTCCAAGATGTTCCAGTGTCCGGTAGTTGGCGTGGGGTTGTTGATCATTGGGACATCCAAAACTGTGGGCTTGCCGCTGGCAATTGCCGCTTCCAGTGCCGACAACAGCTCGCTTGCGGAGGTGACCCGGATCCCTTCGGCACCATAGGCTCGTGCAATTTCAGCGTAGCCGGGCCCATTTGTTGGCGCGTCCGGTGTGCCTGGGAACGTGGTGCCGTAGGTTAACCCGTAGTGCGCTTTCTGCAGGCCTGCGATTGTGCCGAAAGCATTGTTGTTCATCACCAGCCAGATAATCCCCAGATCCAACTCAACGGCGGTGGCCAACATCGATGGGTTCTGACCAAATCCGCCGTCGCCCACCAGGCTGAGGACAACTCGGTCCGGCGCCGCCAACTTGGCTCCAATCGCGCCGGGGGGCCAAACCCCATGGTGGCGAAGCCGCCCGGAGTGAGGATGGAACCTGGGGTCAGAATGTCAAACTGCTGTCCGACACCGTTTTTGTTCCACCCGACATCGGTTGTGATGATTGCATTCTCTGGTAGCGCTTTGCGTGTGTCCGCAAGAATACGCTCCGGCATCATTGGGAACGCTGTCGAGGTTTGCATTTCCGCATTTGAAGCTTTGAACGAAGTGCGGAACTTGATGATTTCTGCCTTCTTGTCTGTGCGATCCAAGCCGTTTGGATACATTTCATGTGCGACCCTAGTGAGGACACGCAGCGCCGCTTTGGCATCGGCGACAACACCGATTTCGGTAGGATAATTGCGACCGATCTCAGTAGGTTCAATGTCGATATGGATCACTTTGGTGGTGTCGGTTTTATCTCCAATGTTGAACGTATAGCCGGGGTACCAGCTGGAGCAGTCCGCCTCCTTAAACCGCGTGCCAACCGCAAAAATGGTGTCGGCGTTGAGGCAAGATTGGTTCACCAACTCGGTGCCCCAGAAGCCAGTCATGCCCATCACGAGTGGATGATCATCGCGCAGTGCACCTTTTCCCATCAGGGAGTGCGCCACAGGCAGACCCATGTGATCCACAAACTCGCGCAGTTCATCGCTGGCTTGGGCCAAAAGAATGCCGCCGCCGACGTAAGCCACAGGCGCCTTGGAAGATGCCAGTTTCGCAACGATTTGGCGCGCCGTTTCGTCATCAATCGAAGGCTTCACCAAGGCGCGGGTGTTTTGGGCGACCCTGTCAAAAGTGTCCGAAGGGATCACTTCGGAAAAGATATCCATTGGCACATTAACCAGCACTGGGCCTGGTTGGCCGCTTTCGGCCAGATGGAAGGCTTTTTCGAGGATTTCCGCCATCAGGTCTGCGCGGTCGACGCGCCAGGCGCGTTTCACAAACGGACGGTAAATTTCCCATTGGGCGGCGTCGGCATGCAGGTTGACCTCCTGATGGGGGTGTTTTCCGTAATAATGCGTGGGAATGTCGCCAGCAATGACCACCATTGGAATACAATCCAATGCGGCATTGGCGACCCCGGTGGCGCAGTTGGTCAAACCAGGGGAGAGGTGTGACAGCACCACCGAAGCCTTACCGCTTACGCGGGCATAGGCGTCTGCCGCGTGGCTGGCGATTTGTTCGTGACGTACTGTGATAAAATCAATCGGGCTCTCTGCCAGAGCGGCAAGCACCGCAATGTTGGTGTGACCGCAAAGGCCGAACACATGTTCAACCTCTCTGCGCTGCAGGAAATCGACGATGTGCTCTGCTACGGTTTTCCCGTCCACTTTGCTGCCGTCCATCACGCAACCTCCTCGCCATAGAATTCTCCAAACAGCTCTTCCTCAGAAGGTCGATCCTCTGCGATAGGGCGGCTGACCCACGTGTAATTCATCATGTGTTTCATGGTGACATTCTCATTGGTGATGTTGCCGCCCCAGATGCCGCAGCCAAGCGAAGAGGTCATGGGCATGCCGTTGGTCCATGCGCCCGCGTTGGCCTTGGATTGGGGTTGGCGCACCATCATACGGCTCACCGGCGCCAGACGTGCGAGGCGGTCAATGTGATCGTCATTGTGGCTGTAGATGCCGCAGGAATGCCCCTTGCCACCGGTCGCATAGATCTTGCCGACGGTTTCGAGCGCGTCGTCGAAACTGTCAAAGTGATAGAGGGCCATGAGCGTGGTGAGCTTCTCTTTGGAGAATTTGTGCTCTGGCCCGATTTGGCCTTGGTTCTCGACCATCAGAAATTTTCGGTCTTCGGGAATAGAGAACCCGGCGACCTCTGCAGTTTGCTGAGGGCGACAGGCGATTGTCGGGAATGTGCGGTTGCCATTTTCGTCCCACATGGCGGCTTCGAGCAGTGCTTTTTCTTCCTCAGAACATAGGTAGCCGCCTTCCGCTTCCAGCGCTTTCACCATGTTCTCGTAGATCGAGCGCTGAATGATGATGTTGCCGTCTGCCGAACAGCCTGAGCCGAAGTCGGATGTTTTGGAAATGCGTGTGTTCTGAGCCGCGATGTCCAGATCCGCGGTTTCGTCGATCACGATGGAGGAATTGCCTGCGCCGACGCCATAGGCTGGACGACCAGAGCTATAGGCGGCCTTGACCATGGGTTTGCCGCCCGTGGCGAGGGTCAGGTCACAAACCTCCATCAAATGTTGGGTCATTGGGATAGAAGGTTTGCGGATGGATTGGAAGAGATCCTCTGGTGCGCCAGCTGCGCGGCAGGCGGCGCGCATGACCTCGACCATCTCGTAGGTGGTCTGTGCAGTACGGGGATGTGGAGAGAAAATGACCGCGTTGCGCGCGTTTGCTGACGACACACCTGTTACCGGCGGCGTCATGGCCGGGTTTGTCATGGGGATGAGGGAGGCGATCACACCGGCCGGTTTTGCATATTTGACCAGGCCCTTTGCTTCGTCCACCTCAACGGCGCCGGTGGAAGGGGTGCGCAAGACGTCGCGCAAAACCATATGGATTTTGAAGCGTTTGCCGGGGCGACCTTCGCGGTCCCCAATGCCACTTTCATCTACGCCCTGCTTGGCCAAACGGGTGAAAGTTTTCTCGTTGCCAGCATACCAGGCGATTGCTTGGGACAGCCGGTCAAGATCCGCCTGACTCCAGTCTTCGATCTGGGCCATTGCCGCGCGTGCGCGATCGACCATCTGCGCGACCAGGTCACGCTCTTCGTTAGTGAGCTCTCTGCCCATGGTGTTCCTCGTTGATGGAAAGGGTGGAAGGGTCTGACAGGCGGCGTTGAGAACGCGCCTCTCCAAATGTGCGTTTCGCGTGTGTCAGGCAGCGGCGCGCGTGTTCTTCATAGCCAAGTTCCGCGACGCGGCTCTGGTTGGGCAGCTCTATGCAGTAGTCGACAGGAGGCATACGCTCGATGATCCCAGCAAAATCAATCCAGCCTTCTCCCGGGTACAAGCGCGCGTCGCGTGCGAGCTGGATCATGCCTGCGCGGGTGTCTGCGATGCCGGGTAGGCAATCAGAAATATGAAGAAAATGCAGAAGGTTAGCTGGTACATGTAGCAGCTCTCCTAGGTCAACGCGGCTGAGATGCAGATACAGGGTGTCGACAAGAATACCGCCGTTGGGCTGGTCGGCCGCTGTCACGATGTCGAGCACTTCGTCCAATGTGCGCAAGCGTGAAAAGGACGGAAACTCGAGATCGATCGTCAGCCCATAGGGTGCGGCGAGTTCACATGTCTCTGCGTAGACATCGATGAGAAAGTCTCGATCGTCTCTCGTGTTGGTCCAAGCGCTCATAATCATGCGTTTGGCGCCAAGTTCACCGCCGATTTCCAAAGACCGTTCGAAACTGCGTGGATCTACATCTTCAGTGATGCGGGCCAGCTCGACATCCAGCACGCTCAATCCAGTTGTCGTCAAAGCCGTCTTTGTGGCCTGGACCTGCGATTTGCTCACTGGAGACTGGGTGAACTCTCCGGGGACGTGCATGGGAATAAAACGTGGACTTACGGCGTCATACCCTGCGCGCGCCGCGATGTAGACCAATTCCGGTGGGGTGCAATTGATCAAAGTGAGATGCGCAAGGGAGTAGAGCGATGGTGGGCTCGCCTCAGATTGTGATCCGGTCATCTTGTGCGCCTCCCAGCGAATCTAATTCATCACACAAATACAAAAATATCAGATGTTTTAAAAAATATCAACTTTTCGATTTTGCCAAAGAAAAAGACCGCCTGCGGTGACAGGCGGTCAGGTAAAGCTCTATATTTATTGTTATTATACCTGCACCCAAGTACCCGAGGTCGCATTGCTACGCACGGCCGCGTCCACAAATGCAACCCCAGTCGCGCCAGCTTCAACCCTTGGAAAGTCCAGCCAATCTGGCGGCGACGAAACCCCATCTTTGTGCGCAGCAACCGCCAACGCCAGTTCAGCGTACAACGTGGCCCAGGCTTCAATGATGCCTTCGGGAAACCCCCGCGCGGTGCGGATCAAACGCTCAACATGAGGCGCGACCTCGTGACCATGACCTCGGCTGATGACCCGATCCGCCTCCCCAAAACGGTTGAATTTGAGCTGCTCGGAGTTCTCCAGATCCCATTCAACGCCACCTTCGCTGCCATAAATGCGTAGCCTGAGGCCTCCGCGATTCCCAGGTGCGAGCCGAGTGGCCATGAGCGTTCCCGGAACACATCCAGCAAACTTCGTACGCATGAAGACTGTGTCTTCCAAAGGCTTTGGCGCGCCGCACACATGAAACTCAGCCTGTAGATCGGTCAGAGAAAGCCCCGAAACGAAGCTGGCCAGATGCGCAGCATGGGTGCCAATGTCACCAACGCAGCTGGTTGGTCCCGAAATTTTGGGGTCAAGTCGCCATTTGACGTGAGGTGCATCGGCGACTTCTTCGGGCACCATCCAGTCCTGCATGAATTCAACGTGAATCTGATTGATCTCGCCAATGTCGCCTTGAGCTAGAATGTGTTTTGCTTGGCGCACCATGGGGAAACAGGACATTACATACCCGACACCAAAAACCTGATTGGTGTCTTGGGTCGCCGCGACAAGGGCGTGTGCCTCATCGATTTCATTGGTCAACGGTTTGTCGCAGATCACCGAGATGCCGGCCTTCAGAAACGCCTTCGCAGCAGGAAAATGCATGTTGTTCGGGGTGGTTATCATAACCGCATCTACCCCTTGCGGATGATCAGCTTCTGATGCCGCCATCGCCTCAAAGGAGGAATAGCTTCGATCCGGGTCCAGGTACCAACGTTTGCCACGTTCTGCGCTGCGGGTTGGGTCAGAACTCAAAGCGCCCGCAACAACTTCCCACTGGCCTGTTAGGCGGGCTGCGGTCGCCTGGGTTTCTGATATCCTGCCTCCTCCGACGACACCAAGCCTCAAACGGCGCGACAGTCGAGGGAAAGGGCCATCAAAGTTCAGGTCGGTTGGAAGAAGTTTGTGTAACATATTACATCTCCTGACCTGGGAAAGAGGCGCCTTGTGGAAGCAACTCAACCGCGAGAAAAACACTTGGTGTGATGGTTTCATATTGATGCCAAGGGTAGTTGCCGTTGGCATCATACATTGGACGATGGGTGGTGCCGGGCGCCATTGGTTCTTCCAAATACAAGGTGCCCACGTCCTTTTCCCGACATTGCTGCATTTTACCAAAGCCAACGACCTGCGTGTGGACCTCTCGAAATCCCGGAACGGGGCAGAACGGGTGATCTCTGTGCAGGCCCACTTTCAGCGGTACCGAGCCGGAGTGATACATGGTCAATCCCAGATCGCCCTTGATGGATTTGGGAGACATGTAGTGGCTGACACCGCGCAAACGCTCTTCGCGCCGCACATCAAAGGCAGAAGGCCAATGAGCTTTGATTTCTTTAAAAAAGGCCTCATCGTCGTCGTGATCGTCAAAGCCTTCAATAAGTAGACAGCGCTCCACATCAGACAGTGTGCAATCTTGAACGATGACAGAGGTCAACGGCGCCAGTGACTGTTGTTCAACGGATATCGCGCTTTTGCCCAAGTTTAGGGCGATAGCACGGGTGTCCAAATCGTAGGTTGTTACATCAGTGAGCAAGCGAACGGTGAAAAAAGGGGCGGCGAAGCTAAGGTTCTCAACGGGCATGAGCCGGGTCCTTGACTGGAGACAAGAATTCAATTGGGAGAGGGGATGGACGCACACAGGTGGTGGCAATCTCTTCAAAAGTCGAGCTCTGGCCGGATCGCGCAATTGCGTCCATTGCGTCGAACACGTGGAAGGCCAACTCGCCGCTCGCGCGCGGCGCTCTGTTCTCCTCAACAGCCGCTGCCAAGTCCAACAGCCCGAGGCCTCTGCTGTTTTCGTTAAAGCCATGGACGGGCGGGATTTCCTCCCAAAAATCCCGCCCCGTCGGACGTGGTTGATGGCTCCAGCGAGAGGTCTCCTTGGTGCGCAGCCATACGGGGCCGTGAAAGTCATTGGCCCCATGCACTGGATCAGGATCAGGGATGCAAATAGTGCCGGTTTCGCCATAGATTTCAAAGCGAGGTATCTCGCTGTCCCAAATGTCGAAACTCATGGTCATCTGGCCCAACACACCACTTTCAAACTGCAAAAGGCTGAGAGAATGGGTGTCAACCTCCACATTCATCCATGTGCCATTGCGTGGGCCGTTTTCGATTTGCCGCTTGTCAAATGTACGGCGCGCCATGCCCGCAACTTTGGAGATAGGGCCAAGGCAAAACACCATTGCGGTCAAATAATATGGGCCGAGATCGAGCAGAGGCCCGCCGCCAGGCTGATAGTAAAAGTCGGGGTTAGGATGGTGTCTTTCGGTTCCATGTGTGCCAACATGCGCAAAGACGCCTGTCGGTTTCCCAATCGCTCCGTCATCCAAGAGCCTGCGTACAGTTTGCCAACGCCCGCCCAAGAACGTGTCAGGAGCATTGCCAATCAGCAGTCCTTTTTGCTTGGCCAAATCCAAAAGGGTTTTGCCGTCTTCACGGTCGGTCACGAAAGGCTTTTCCGAATAGACATGTTTGCCAGCCAAAAGCGCTTTGCAGCTTACTTCAGCGTGCGCTGCCGGAACGGTGAGATTCAAAACACAATCAATACCGGGATCTGCCAGCAGTTCCTCCGGTGTGCAGGCTTTGGGAATGCCGTGCTGCGCCGCTTTCGCGCGACTTTCGGAGGGTTCAAGACTGGCGCAGGCCACAACCTCCACCTGATTAAACTTTGCTAAAGTTGTGAGGTAAATATCGCTTATGCGGCCACACCCGATGAGGCCGACCCGGAAGGATTTCGGGCGATGGGTCATTCCGTTCCTGTTGGTTGATAAAGGGGGAGGTACTTAGGCGGCATTGGCCCTTTGTTGCGCCCGCCCTGCTGCATTTGCTCCCATGCGTGTGACAGGATGCCGACAGAGCGCGACAAGCAAAACAAGCCGCGAGACAGCGGTGCGGGGAAGCCCAGTTCGCAAAAGATCACAGCTGTGGCACCATCGATGTTCATGGCAATTGCGCGGCCACCGCGTTGCTGAGCCAATTCCTCCTGGACTGCCTCGCCGATATCCGCGTAGCGCCCGGACACTGTTCCGACTTCGGCGGCGTCATGAACAAGCTGCAAGAGACGCGGGGCGCGTGGGTCGACCGGCTTGTGGAAACGATGACCGAAGCCCGATACGATTTTCCCGTAGGTGGCGCGCCAATCATTCAGGCCTGCCTTCACAGCATCAGAAAGCCGTTCTCCATTGTCGATGCGAGCCGAAATGCCAAAGTAAAGTTCGGCGCATTGCTCGCCAGCCCCGCCATGAACATCGCCGAGCATATTCACTGCAGTGGCCATGGCGTTGTTTAGGCCGACGCCACAGGTCGTGGCCATGCGCGCTGCGGCAATGGATGGGGCCTGAGGGCCGTGATCGACGCCAGCAACCAGCGCCGCCTCAAAAAGCGCGGCTTCTTCCTTGGAAGGAACTCCCCCGCGCACCATGTGCCAGATCATTTGCGCAAAACTGACGTTGCCAATCAGGTCTTCAATTGCCTCGCCACGGAACGCGATTTGTCCCGGGGCCATGTCGATGATTGATGTGCGCCACCAGTGGCGTACGGCTTCTGCATCTTCAGACATGTTCTGTCTCCGAATGAGGTGTTTTCTCTTCAAGAAGCGCGGAGAAGTGAGCGCTCATGCGCGCCACATTGGCCTGACGCCCTGTGATCAGCTGGAAGGCTTCTGCCGCTTGGTGAAACGCCATGCCGCGTCCGCTCATAACGGTGAGACCGCAAGTTCTGGCGGTCTGCAAAAGGGGCGTTTCCAAAGGGAAGTAGACGATGTCAGCAACCCAAGTGCCGAGCGTCAATTTGGCTGGATCAAAGGATTTCCTTTGATCCAGCCCCATACCCAGTGGAGTAGCGTTCACAACGCCATTGGCTTTCACCAAGGTGTCGTACGAGCACAATCGGGAATGCGCAATTGTACAGCCTGGCCGCAAAGCACTCAGGCTTTCAGAAAGCTCTTTTGCGCGGTTTTGTTGGGGGTCGATGACCGTCAAGTTTTGCACGCCTGCGTCCAGCAGCGCCAAACCAACAGCACTTGCAGCGCCCCCAGCACCAAAGAGAACACACGTCGTTTTACACTGGTTCTGGAGTACTTCTTCCAAAGCTTTGGAAAAGCCACCGTAGTCCGTGTTGTGGCCAATGCGTCGACCGTCACGAAACACAACCGTATTCACGGATGCCAACTTCCTTGCGATTGGCGAAAGCTCATCCACATATGCAACGGCGTCGTTTTTGAAAGGGTATGTGACATTTACACCGGCCAAACCATGAGCCTCGGCCCATTCCAGACACTCAGAAACACTCTGGAGATCAGGATGGGTTTCTGACGGATCAATTCGGGAATAGCTGTAAGCGAAGCCTTGAGCCTTCCCCTCTTGCTCATGAAGTTTCGGGGTTAGCGAACCGGAGGTATTTTTGCCGATGAGTGCGGCCTTCATGAGTGTGCTGGCTCCGTGTTTTGATCCGCAGACGCCGCATAGGCCTGCTGCGCTGCGAGGCGAATGGGCGCATTTCGGGCGCCAAAACCGGCGTAGCCGCCTTTCCGCTGCACGATCTCGAAGAAGAAGCCATTGAACATGGTTCTGCTGTAGATTTGGAAATATTCGCTAGCGCCGTCGCGGTCGTAGAGAATGCTGCCAGCTTGCAATCTCGCCACAAAGTCGGCGTCCAGGCCGAATGTAGCGCGCAAGTCGGCATAGTAATTTTGAGGGATTTTGAGGCGGCCAAAGTCATGTTGCGCGAGGATTTCGGACGTTTCAAAAATATCATCCGTGAGCAGCGCAATATGTTGCACGCCTGCGCCTAAGCCCTCCTGCAGGAATGAAGCGGCCAACGTATTGCGCCCGACCGCCCCATTGAGGTTCAGGCGCACCTCGCCTTCGGGGCTCTCAATAGCCTGACTGTGCACAACGCCGGACGGGTCCGCAACGTTGTGGATAGGGGCTTTGGACATGTCGAAAGTCGACAGATAATACAGTAGCCAACTCTGCATCTCATCGTGGCGCATGGTTTGTGCCACATGATCGATACGGCGCAGCCCGGCAGGCTGGACCACCGACTTGTGTTGCACTGGATCAAACTCGATATCCCAAACACGATGAAGGTCAGATTGCTCATCGATAAAGTGAACCACGCTGCCCCCGACACCTCGGATGGCAGGGATGTCAAGTTCGCCAATCCCCACAGGTTGAGAGAAATCTGGCGCGCCAAGTGCCGTTGCGCGGGCGACAGTCTGAGCGGCGTCCTTAACCCGCAACCCCATGTCACAGACCGATGGGCCATGGCCGAGAAAGGCCTTCCGAGCAAAACCTTCGGGATCTTTGTTGATCACGAAGTTGATGGAACCTTGCCGCCAAAGCTCAACTTGTTTGCTGACGTGTTTGCGCTCTCTGCGAAAGCTCAATGCGCCGAGGCTTTCACCCAGCGCACGCGCACTAGCTTCGTCGGTGGTGAATTCGATGAACTCAAAACCTGATGCATATACCCGCGCAGGCATAGCAGGGGTGCCAAAGTTCATACCGGGCTCACTTCGAGCCACTTCATCCAGCAGATTGACCAAAGCGCGGTAGCTGTCTCGTGCTAACGTGGTACCGCCGGGTTGCGGCGCGGTTTCGTTTACGCGGGCAACGGACCATGCACCTTCGTAGCCGGCTCTTGCCAGTACTTTGACAAATCCGGAAAGGTTTAGGGCGCCAAGCCCAGGAAGCAGCCCAAAGTGGCGCTTGAGGTGACGGATGTCCGTTTCCAAGCGTGGCGCATCCGATAGCTGAACATGGAACAGTTGGTGGCCGGGAATTTCTCTAAGTCGCGCCGGTTTGGAACCATCCGCAAGAGAAAAATATGAGTTTAGCGCCAAACCGAAATTTGGTGCGTCCACGTGTGACACCACGTCGTGGGCTTCAATGTCTGTGCAAACAGATTTCGCCCAAGGCAACGCCATGTATGCGATTACTTGGTCGTGCTTTCGAGCCAGTTCGGCCGCACGTTTAAGATCGCCAATGCGGCGTTCAGCATCCGCAGCGTCACAAGCAACGGCAGCAGATGTCACCAAAAGACCTTTGGCGCCGAGCAAAGCAGCCAATTTCAGCTTTTCTTCGAAACGAGCGAAAGTCGCCTTGGCATCTACTTGCCCTTCAAGGTTTTGAAAGGGCTGTAGGAAACCAACACCGAGCCCGAGGTCGTTTGCGAGCTTGCCGACGGCCGCAGGACTTAACTCCGATGCTGTGACGTCTGGTTCATGGATATCAACCGTGTCAAAGCCGGCGTCGGCGATGGCCGTGAGCTTGTCAGTCAGGCTACCTGGAACCGAAGTTGTCGATACGGATAGGACCATCGGATCACCCTTGATAACCGAACAGTCGAGGCAGCCAGAGCACCAGATCAGGTGCAAAAAGCAGGACCAATAGCGCCCCGATCAAGACAGCAAGGAAGGCCCAGATTTCGGCAATGATCTCGCGCAGTGGAATGTCGGTGACGGCGTTTAATACAAAGAGAAGAATGCCATATGGCGGAGTGATCAAGCCGATCATAGAGTTGACCACGACAAGCACTCCAAAGTGTACGAGGTCAATGCCAAGTGCCTCGCAAGTCGGAATAAACAGGGGAACGATCACCAAGATGATAGTCGTGGCATCCAGAATGCAGCCCAGAACGAGGATCAGCAGGTTCACCATAATGAGGAACATGATCGGGCTAACATCCGCGCCTTCCAGCATTGCGGAAATAGATTGCGGAATTTGTTCCTGGATGACGATGAAGTTCAGGATGAAGGCGCCGCCGATGACCATTCCGACTGCTGCTGAAGAACGCGCACTGTCGATAAACACCTGAAACAGGCCGCGCAGTGTCAGGGCGCGATAGAAAAATGCGGCCAATAGGAGCGCATAGAAAGCTGCGACAGCGGCGGCTTCTGTAGGTGTGGTGACACCGCCGTAGATGCCGTAGAGAAGTATTGCTGGCATCAGCAGGGCAGGGAAGGCATTGGCCGTCTTTCGCGGCAACTCTTTAAGAGGCACAGGCTCTTCAAGCGCAAAGTTGCGTTTGCTGGCGAGATAGTAGTTCATCGCCATCAGTACCGCCCCCATGATCAATCCCGGCAGGATACCCGCTAGAAACAAAGAACCGATGGAGGCTTTTGATACGAGCGCATAGAGCACCATGGGGATAGACGGAGGAATGATCGGGCCGATTGTCGCCGAGGCGGCCGTGATGGCTGCCGCATATCCACGGCTATAGCGATTGTCCTTGGTCATCATCTCGATGATGATTTTGCCTATGCCGGCAGCATCCGCCACGGCAGAGCCGGACATGCCCGAGAAAATCAGAGAAGCCACCACGTTCACATGGCCAAGCCCGCCTTTGAAACGGCCTACAGCTGCGACGCAAAAGTTCAGCAAGCGGTCCGTGATAGAGCCTGCATTCATGATGTTGGCTGCTACGATAAATAGGGGAACAGCCAGCAAAATAGTGCTGCGGTAAAATCCCTGCAGGATTTTCTCGCCCGCCAATGCTACGTCTAACCCTGCAACGCCAAGATAGACGATCGAGGCCAGCATGATCGAGTATCCGATGGGCGTTCCGATCCCTGCAAGCACAAAAAGTGTCAGCAGGCACGAAGCAAGTTCAAAGCTCATTTTGTAGTTCCCTGATCTTTGTCGTTATCTTCGTGCGGAACGTCCACACGCGGATGATCGTCCACAACGTTGTAGCCTACGACCAATTCAAGTTCGGTTTTTGGAGGCCCGTTGCGCAAAATGTCGAACACAAGCCATGCATAACGACCTGCAATAACTGCCATAAAGACGAGGTAGATTGAGAACACGTCGCGAAGCGGAATTTTGTTGCCGGTAAAGGGGTTTCGCACCGTGGAGGTTTTGCGGATTTTCATCCAGTCGATGTAGTCCCAAGTCGGCAGGAAGCTGTAGAGCACACCTGCGACCACAGCGAGAGATCCAATGATCGCAAACACCATGCGCACTTTTGTGGGAACCGAGAGATAGATAATGTCGAATTTGACGTGATCACGCTCGTGAACCACAAACGCACAGCTGAAAAAGATCACCCAAACCCAGAGAATACCAATCAGTTCTAGGGTCCAGCCGGCAGGGGTAAAGAAGTATCGCAAAATGATTTGCAGAAGAAAGATTATGAAGATTGCCGCCAGCATGCCGCCGGCAATCGCTTCTGAAAGTCGGGAGACCCCCCTGATCAGCTTTCTCATGAGTGTCCTCCCTCGAATATGTTGGGCTTAGTTGCCTAAGGCGTTGATTTTATCCAGAACGCCTTCTGGCCAGGACGCAGCGAACTCACTGTCTAGGTACATGGACTGCACCTGGTTGCGAAATGCGTCGAGATCGGGTTCGTAGATCGCCATACCTTGTTCCTTTAAGAAGCTGACAAGGTTTGCTTCTTTCTCCAGTTGTTTTTGACGCCCTGATTCAGCGGCTGCATCTGCGGCCTTTTGAACGGTCGCTTGCTGGTCAGCTGTCAGGCCGTCCCAAACGGCTTTGGACATGGCGATGTAGTTCAGATCGACGAGGTGCGAGGTCAGAACAATCTGATTTGTGACCTCGTAGAACTTGGCGTCAACAACGGTTGGTAGCGGGTTGTCTTGACCATCCACCGCACCTGTTGAAAGTGCTGTATAGACTTCGGAAAACGCCATTGGCGTTGGCGCAGCACCAAGGGTTTTGCCAAGGAACTGCCACGCATCTGTACCCGGCATGCGGAGATTGACGCCAGCCAAATCGGCCGGCGTCGTCACCGTCAGTTCATCTTTAGTCTGACGCAGGTTCACTTGGCGACGCCCCAGGTACATGACCGACAGCAGTTTGACGCCCAGTTCTTCTTCTGCCGTCTTTTTGAAAGGGTCCATCAGAGGGTCGTTAAACACGGCCACTTGGTGCGCGGCATCTTGATGGACATATCCGGTCGCAAAGATGGAGAACTCGGGGAAGAACTGTGCCAGCTCCTGTGCTGACGCGATAGACATTTCCAAGTTGCCACGGCTGATGGCGTCAAGCTCAGTACCTTGGGCAAAGATTGTGCCGTTGTAGCTTGGCTCATAGTCAGCAAAATCAGCAACCATCGGCGCAAAGACTTCGGCCATGGCCACGGAACGCTGATCGGTTTCAGAGCCTGATGTTGCCAGGCGGAGCTTCACCTTGTCTGCTGCAAGCGCGCTGCCTGCGGCGCCAAAGGCGAGGCCGGTGGCCATGAGCACCGAGAGCGCAGTTCTGCGTGTGAATTTGGTCATCGTCTATTTCCTCCCTTAGACTGATACTCAATCTTCGATGTTGATCATTGGCTGATTTTATTATTTTTGCAATATTTTTTGCGAAATATCAGATATTTTAGAGGCGAGCGCGATCTCAGATTGCATGGAAGTCGGTTCTGCTATGGTGACTGACACTCCAGACGTGCAAGATTTTTGAATTGCTTCAATGACTTGCAGGGTTTTCAATCCTTCCCATCCCGACACCAATGGTGATGCTTCTTTCCTTGCCACCTTCACAAAATGCGCGATCTGATTGACCAAAGGGTCCGAGGCAGCGGTCATCAAGGATGTGGCAGAAATTGGTGTCCACCAGTCTCTTTGCCCCTCTTCGTGAGACCAAAGGCGGAGATCTGGTATGGAGATCGATCCGTGTGAACCACCTATGAGATAGCTACTTTCTTGAGTTGTGGGATATATTGGGTATTCGCCAGACGTAAGTTCCCAACTCCATGGGGATACAATGCTGTCTGACACACTAATTGTGGCGATTGCGCCATTTTGAAAAGTCATGACGGCAGCGGCGACATCTTCGTTATCAAAGCCGCGCAGTGATGGTTGGGCATAGGCGTGCACCTGAATAATCTCGCCTGCCAAGTACCGCATGAGATCAATGTCGTGTACGAGGTTGACAGAAATCGGGCCGGCTCCCTTTTTCTTCCGCCATGGTGCCACATCGAAATACCCGTCGGGTTTGTAGAACCAGCAAGACCCTTGAATTCCGCGGATCTCTCCAATTTTGTTGGCATCAATAGCTTGTTTGGCCGCCGCAATCAGCGGATTATGGCGGCGATGATGCCCGACGAGCAACGGTACATCTGAAACTTCTGCAGCGTGAACCAATTTCAGAGCGGACGCTGCATCGACGGCGATGGGCTTTTCCACAAGCAAAGGGCAGCCATAAGCAACGCAAGTGAGACCTTGCTCGATATGAAGTGGCGTTGGAGTAGCAAGAATGACTCCGTTAGGGCTAACAGTTTGCAACATCTGACTGAGATCGGAGAAGTATGGGGCGCCTATTTTGGCCGCATAGGTCTCCCCCTCGGGGGTTTGGTCTACCACTGCCGTCAAGGAAACATTTTGCAGGGATTGGATCGCATCGACATGTCTGCGGCCAACCAAGCCCACGCCAACCACGGCAATTTTAAACGGGTCTGACACCTAAGGTCCCTTCTGTTTTCCAGCATGACCAGTCGCATGGGGCGCGACTCACTCAATGTTAGGATCGTATGCGTGATCCTTGTGATTTTCAATAATATCAGATATTTTAAAATTCATATGGCGCAAAGCGTGATTGCTGATGCCGCGCCTGACTGTTATTTGTTGGATAAATTTTCGGATATTGAGCAGACCACATGGCAAAGCAGCCTTCCACGATTGGTGCCAGCACCTACCAACAAATCAAGCGTGACATCATCTTTGGTGAGCTTGAACCTGGTGCCAAACTCAAGTTGGAAGCGCTGAGAAAACGTTATGAAGCGTCTCTGTCTACCTTGCGTGAAACTCTCAATCGGTTGGCGAGCGATGGGTTCGTTGAGGCTCCGGAACAAAGAGGCTTCCTTGTTAAGCCGGTCTCCAAGGAAGATTTAAAGGAAATTGCAGACCTGCGCGCGCTTATCGAGTGCCACGCACTTGAGCTCTCTGTGGAGAACGGCGACACCGAGTGGGAAGGCAACCTGGTTGCCGCGCATCACAAGTTACACTTGATGGAGAAAAAACTGCTCGGTGGGGATGAAACAGGAAAAGAGGATTGGAAACGGTACGATTTTGAATTCCACAAAGCCCTGATCAGCGCGTGCAATTCTGAGAACCTTATGTCCATCCATGAGATCGTTTTTGACAAGTACCTCAGGTACCAGATGCTTGTTCTTACTTACCGCGGGCAAGAAGCCGTCGATGAGCACAAAGCGATCTTCGATGCCGCCATCGCTCGAGACAGCAAAAGCGCGAACCGCATGCTTAGACAGCACATAAAAAAAGGGTTGGAACACTCGCTTGACGCGTTTTAGTGAACGTTCACTTCGTAGCTGTTTTTCGGTGCCTCCAACACTTGAAAAATTTTATTGCAGTTCTGCATCAAGCGGGCCCACAAGCCCAAGGACCATTTGTAAGCATCTTGAATCTTCCTTCTAAATCGACTGGACAACTGGCCTTCGCTGCAGCCGGCACTACTGACCGGTTTGGGCCGCTCTGACAAAAGCCAATGGGCGCTTTGCGCATTTCGTGGCCTTTAGAACTTAGTGAAGCATCTTGCACTCTGGGCTCTTTAAGGTCATTTTGCGCGCTGTGAACAAAAGGGGGCTTTCATCACCCAATACAATTTGGGCCTATCCCACAGAACGGATTGAATAAAAGTAGTCGAGGTTGGCTGACAACAGTTACCGCCGCCTTCGATCAAGCATCTCATGGTATCGCTTCGCAAAGGTCGCGCGATCCATTTACAATCGCTTAGCAGCCTCGGAGTAGTTTCGCTTTGTTTCACGGAATACTTCAGCCAATTCTGCATCGGACGGATGTTTCGAAGGTCGGCCCATGTGGGCCGGAACCCCTAGCCTTCGTCGCTGAGCCTGTATCCACTTTGCATCAACGCCATGCCTTCGGGCGATCTGAACATCTGAATGCCCCAGCTCGAAATCTTCCCTCAGCAGACTGTCAAAATCAAATCCAAACCGCTCAAGCGCCCCCAACAAAGCACCTCTGCGCGCGGGAAAAACCTCTTTCAGCGCGCGCAACGATCCGGTCCGTTTGATCGGCTCTAAAAACTCCTCGGCGCTTGACGGAATACCGGCACCATCCCGAACGAGATATACGTGATCATCGAAGACCCAAAGCGTTCTCATTTCACTCCTGCTGAAAAGTCCGGTGAATCGTGCAATAAGACTGTTTGGATGTTTTCACCGTAGTATCAAGCAAATAACGCCAACTCGGGCGCTTTTTATTGATCTGACGTCGGGTTTGTGCTTCCACAGTTGTGAAAACCACGAATAGCGAGCGCGATGTGCCGGATTTCAAAGCGAGACATTTGAGGACGAAATTTCTACTTCAGAGCGCTGGAAGCAACTTCAATGAAGTGGCTCGCGAACTGGGGTTGAGCCACAGCACCGTGCTATCCGTGAGTAACTCCCGATCGGTCTCGGCCAAAGTGCAGGAACTGATCGCCAAGAAGATCGGCGTTCATCCCGGTGAAATCTGGCCGGAGCGCTATCCCGACAACGCAGGAAAATCGAAATGAGTCCCTAAAAATCAGGGCCCTGAAAAGGTTGAGCCCGGCGGATTGGCGTCCTAACCGAGCTCTTAAAATCGTTGGTCACGATGTTCCTCTTCATCCCATAGCAACCTGAGATAAGTCAAGCCCTGCGCCAACGAATTGGCGGCGCAGCGGCACAGTAGCTTTTGGGATAGCGGAGGGTTGTTCGCAAAAATTATGCGCGATCGTGTCGACAAGTTGAAAGAAGATTTAATGGCGGGAGCATATCCCGATCCATCTTTGCTTGTCAGGCAAATTGAGACTGTCTTCAGCGAGCTGCTCATCGAGATTGAGGAAATGTCCGAAAAGCTCAAGAAATCGCTCGCGCGCAACAGGGTTCATCAGGCTGAGATCACAAAGCTCCGACGCGAAGTCGCCAAACTCAACAAAATGAAATTTGGGGCAAACGCTGATCAGAAGCCCGAAACCGAAGATACGCCTCCACAGACACCACCAGGCGAAACTAACGAGCAGCAAGCTGCCTCGGCCCCGGTGTCTCCTCCTAATCGTGACAAACCAAGTAAACCACGTAATCGGAACGGCCGGGGGAAGAAGAACTACGGTGAGAACCTCGAACTTGTAAATGTAGACGTCATAACCGAGGACAAAACTTGCCCCTGCGGATGTGGCGGAACTTTCTTCGATTGGGAGACGAAGGAAACCCTAGTGTGTGTCCCAGCTCGATTTCATCGCCAAGTGAAGCGTTACGCGATGTACCGTTGCCGTCTGGCCAACGATGCTAAGGGGGCAATCCTACGTACGAAGTTCGCGCCTGCGATCTTACCGAAAACAACATGCGAACACACACTAATGGCGCAGCTCATTACTGCTCGTTTTGGGTGGTACCTGCCGTGGCATCGGCTGGAAAAAATGCTCGCGGCGGAGAGCGTAAATCTTGTCCGCTCCACCATGAATCGGTGGGCAGCGGCGATTGCGCTGAAGAAACTGCGTCCACTTTTTGATGCGCTGGCCAAGGATATCAAATTCAATTCCAAGCGCTTATTCATGGATGAGACGACGCTTCCAATTCTGGTTCAGGGGAATGGGAAGACAAAAACCAGCTACCTGTATGCGCTTCATCGTGATGACCACTCCTTTGGTGGAAATCTACCACCCGGCGTAGTCTACTTTCATCGACCGGGCCGTGGGATGAAATACATCCACGACATACTGGAAGGCGTAACATCGGTCGTACAAACAGATGCATACACCGGGTATGCTCGGTTTGGTTTTCCCGGAACCCCAGTAGCAAACATCACCCCGGCCAACTGTTGGGCACACGCACGGCGCAAGTTTACAGATGAATTTGAATTCAACCGCACGCCTGATGCCGCTGAAGTCGTCAGTATAGTAGATGAGTTATACAGCATTGAACGTGATATTCGAGGTAAGCCACCAAACGCGAGGTCAGCAGTACGGAAACAACTCGCTAGCCCGGTTTTGAACCGGCTAAAGGAGCGATTGCTACATATGAAACCGCATCATCTGCGAGGGTCCAGCATGGGTAAAGCTGTCAACTATTTGCTCCGGCATTGGCGAGACCTTACGCGGTTTGTCGACAACGGTTTCATTGACCTGGATACCAATCCGGTTGAGCGGATGTTCAAGCCGACAATCCTGTTGCGCAAAAACGCCCTATTCATTGGTAGTGAGGAAGGCGGTGAGATGTGGGCGATCTATTCTTCGATTGTCGAGACCTGCAAGCTGAACGGTATCAATGTTCAGAAGTACTTCTTGTGGCTGTTTGATAGCGTCGCTCAAGGCGCCGAGGCCCTCGACTACGACAAGCTCTTGCCTTGGAACGCGCCTGTTGAGTGTCGGTTGAAAAGCAAGAAAAAGCAGTCACGCTGTGATTTATGAGCTTTCTCCTGAAGCCCCGAGAGTTCAGTGACTGATAGATTTCATACTTTGGCTGGATTCGTCACTAAGAACCCCGAGTTGCCCTTCGTCAGGCAAGTCAGCTTTACTCACGCGGCAGTCGTAACCGGCTCAAACCGGACTGATCCTCCCCCACTGAAGTGGTCCGCCCGTATAGTTAGGAAACGGAGGATCAGATATGGGAATCAAGCGACACAAGCCTGAAGAGATTGTCACGAAGTTACGGCAGGTTGAGGTGCTTTGCGGCCA
>NZ_JAGHRN010000009.1:0-47741 GCF_017743775.1 Shimia sp. R9_1
TGCGCCTCAGCGCCGCCGGTGAAGGGGGTTCTAAGGTTATCACCCACCAGCCGCAAGCGCTTTTTTCACTTTTTTCCCAAATTCAAAAACTTTCTTGCAAAAACAAACAATATCAATGACTTAACCACACACAACCTCACCAACAATCCCACAAACCATACCCAAATCCCAACAAAACAACCTTATCCACAGAATAACCCACAGACTCGGCAAAAGACTCGCCAGAGAGTCAGTCAAAGACTCGCCAGAGATACGCTGAAGACTCGTCCCAAAATGAGGACAGCGTTCCGAAACACCACACGCAACGCCAAACCATAACGTCGGTATCACGTCGGTAACGCATACGTATTGCGGAGGTGGAAGATTCTGACTGCCAAGACCAACGGGCGCAAAGACGCAGAATCCGCAACGGAGGTCAGGCAGGTCGTCTCATCGAGTCGCTCAGCCACCAGCATGGGGGGGGGGGGGAACGCCATGAGAAAGAGGTGTAGCGCACCCTCAGGTCTGTCAGAGGAGAGGCGCGCTGTCGCCGCCTCCCTCCTTGAGTCCCCCCTGTAAGCGCCCCCTACCCGCCCGTCACAAAATGCACGGTGTCAAAGCTGCGGCGCCAGTCTGCGACTTCGGCGGCGACTGGTGCTCCCTGAAGGCCTTGCGTGATCAGAGAGGCGAGGCGGGGGGCGTCGGGGGCGGTCATGCCCCAGCGGACAAGCTCGGGGGTGCCGATGCGCAGGCCGTTCATGTCTCCCGCAACCTCGGCAATCGGCAGACCGATGCCGCAGGCGAGGAACCCCGCCTGGCGCAGCTGTTTGGAGGCGGCCTGCCCTCCGCCAAAGGCTGCGGCCTCTATGGCGAACTGGTGAGACTGCGTGAACTTTGCCGGGCCATCGACAGCTGCACCTGAGAACACCGGCAGCCCCTGCCCCGCCAGTCCGTCTGCCAGTGCCTGTGCCATGGCGATCATCTCGGCGGCATAGGCGGCACCGCAGTCTTTCCAATCCAGCATGGTCACCGCCAGCGCGGCGGTTTTGGCGGCGTCGAAATTGGCGGTCATGCCGGGAAAGGCAATGGCATCCAGACGCTGGGCAATCTCGGCATCATCGCTCACGATCAGACCACCGGCCGGGCCGCCAAGGCTTTTGTAGGTGCTCATGGTCATGAGATGCGCGCCGGCCTTCAGCGGATTGGACCACGCCCGCCCTGCAATGATCCCGCATTGATGGGCCGCGTCAAACAGCAGCTTGGCCCCCACCTCATCTGCAATGCTGCGCACCTCGGCCACGGGATGTTCAAAGAGATTGAGGCTGCCTCCGAGAGTGATCAGCCGGGGCCGCTCGGCCAAGGCCAGCGCGCGCAGCCCGTCCAGATCGACGGTATAGCCATCCGCGTTGACCGGGGCCTCTATGATGCGCAGACCAAACAGCCCGGCGCAGCCTGCCATATGGTGGGTCACATGGCCGCCGATGGAAGCAGGCGGCGCAATGATGGTGTCGCCGGGTTGGCAGATCGCCATGAAGCCATAGAGATTGGCCATGGCCCCTGACGCCACCCGCACCTCGGCAAAGCGCGCATCAAACACCTCGGCGCAGAGGGTGGCGGCAATGACCTCGATTTCCTCAATCGCTTCCAGCCCCATTTCATATTTGTCCCCCGGATAGCCAAGGGAGGGGCGCGAGCCGATGCCGGAGGACAGAAGCGCCTCGGCCTTGGGGTTCATCACATTGGTGGCGGGATTGAGATTGAAACACTCCCGCTCATGGATCTGGCGGTTTTGCTCGGCCAGTTGCGTGATGCGCGCCAGAAGTGTGTCAGACGTGGCAGCCGTGGTCTGCCCAGCAATGCGCTGCACCAAGGTTTCGCTGGTGGCGGGCACCCAGTCTCTTTGTGCGAGGGTCATCGATCGCTCTCCTGTTTTGGGCAGTCTGGCCGCGCGCAGGTGACTTCGCAAAACAGAATTGATATTTCTTGGCGTAGAAAAACTAAGGCTAGAAGATGAGTGTTGCGCCCAAACGGCCCAAAGGCCCTCCGTTAAATGCCATGCGCGCCTTTGAGGCGGCGGCGCGGCATGTGAGTTTTGTGGCTGCGGCGGAAGAGCTGAATGTGACGCCCGGGGCGATTTCACAGCACATCAAGACATTGGAAGGCTGGGCGGGCACGCCGTTGTTTCAGCGCAATGCCCAAGGCGTGGCGCTGACGGCAGAGGGGCAAGCGCTGGTGGCGGATTTCACCGCCGCCTTTGACCAGCTTGCCGATGCGGCGCGGGCGCTGCGCAATCTCACGCCCAATCCCGATTTTCATATCGCCGCATTGCCAGCGGTCGCGCAGCTGTGGCTGCCCAAGCGGTTGCGGCAGGTGCGGGCGCAGTTTCCGGAAATCACCTTTTCGGTCACAGCCATGGAGACTCCGCCAAGCCTTGCGCGGGAGATGTTTGATCTGTCGATCTTTTTCGGGGTGCCCGATGGGGCGGCAGATCAGGTTGCGGTTTGCGCCGATGCGATCCTGCCGGTCTGTGCGCCGACGCTGTTGCCTGAGGCCAAAGAGGATCTGACTGCGGTGACCCATCTGCATGACCAGACATGGGAGGAGGATTGGGCGCTTTGGGCGGCGCATAGCGGAGCCGAGGTTTCCCAAAGCAAAGGCGGGCCGCGGTTTTCCCTTTACAGTCTGGCGATGGAAGAGGCCAAGGCGGGGGCCGGTGTGCTGATGGGGCATCTCTGCCTGATCGAGGAGGCTTTGGCGTCCGGTGCGTTGGTGGCGGTTGAAGAAACGCCCTGCCCCACAGGCCGGTCGCTGCTGATCGCGCAGCCGCATCCTGCGCGGCGGCGGGCGGAAACGGCGGAGATTGTGGCTGTGTTGTCGGGCTAAGGGCTTCCGATCTGGCTCTGGGGCGCACTGTGGGGCGGGTTTCGGGCAGGCCATTACATTTCTCGCCGCCTCAAATGTTCTATTTTTGTTCTCACTCTCTTATATTGGCGGCATGACAGATTCTTTGCCGCCCCCTCCCCCTCTGGCCAAAGGCCGTGTGCATGAAGCCTTCGGCCCCGGCGGGCCGGTGTTTGCTTTTGTGCTGGGCCATCACTGTCGCGGGACCATCATCTGGGTGCGGGACCGCTGGCGGCGGGACCGGCTCGATCCCAACGGGTTTAAGGCGTTTATTGATCCGGCGGAGCTGTATCTCTGCAAGACCAAGGATCATGCGCAGGCCCTTGGCGTGGCGGAGGATGCGCTGCGCTCCGGCGCGGTTGCGCTGGTGGTGGTGGAGCTCAGCAAGGAGGTGACCCTGACGCAGGGGCGGCGGCTGCAGCTGGCCGCGCGGGAGGGCAAATGCACGGGGCTGGCGCTGATCTCTGAGGGGATGGGCAGCAATGCGGCGGAGACGCGGTGGCGGTGCAGGCCGGTGTTTGATCCCCATATCGCGGTGATGCACCAATGGGATCTGGTCAAAAACAAATCCGGTGCGCAGGGCAGCTGGCGGCTTTGGTGGGACAGCGAGGCAAAGCAGGTGCGGGTGGTGTCCCATGCCCGCGCCTGAGTGCGGGGCCGGTCGCAGGCGCGGGCCTGCGACCGCTGTTTCCTAGCCCTCGTCCTGATCCTGCGTCTCAGTCTGTTCCTGACGGCGGCTCAGCGCGCCGACATAGCCGGACACCGTCTGCAGGATGCGGAAGGCGGTTGAGGCGTCGTTTTCGACCACGGCCATAAACTCGGTTTCCCCAAGGCGCAGCATTTCCATATCGGTCTTGGCATACATATCCAGCGCGCGCTTTTCTTTGCGCAACAGCGCCAGTTCGCCCACCAGCGTGCCCGCACCGGCCTCGGCAACCTCATGGGCCTCCCCGTCCGGTGTGTGGAAGCCAAGCCCGGCGGTGCCTTCAAGGATCAGATAAGCGCCGTCAGCCGGATCGTCACCCTGATGGAAGACATAATCGCCCGCCTTTTCCTGATGCCACTGCGCACCAAAGGCCAGAAGGCGCATCTGGCGGCGGGACAGGCCAGCAAACATGTCCGCAGAGGTGAGCGCGCGCATCTTGCGGCGCAGGTCGGCGCTGGCGGCGTTTTCGGTGTCTTCAATGTCCACCGCCTCGCCGTCTTTCAGGCGGCCGTGCTCCAGCTCCAGCAGCATGTCAAAGCTGTCCTGATCCTCAAACTCCTCTTCCAGAAACACCATGGTGGTGGTGGGCAGAAGGCTGCGCAGGCTTTCGATGATCTTGGCCGCCTGCCCTTCCTCATAAGACGCCAGACAGCGGTTGAGGATCAGAAGGTCAGGTTTTTTGATCGCGGCGCGGCTGATCGCCAGCGGCTCGGCAAAGGCGCCGGGCAGATTGGTGCCGCCGATGCCGGTTGGCACCGCAAAGAGCAGCTCGGCCACTTCGTCTTTCACGCCCGCATCGCTGAGGATCTGGGACACGATATCGCGCAGCTGCTCGCCGCGGCCACCGGCGGAGGCCGACAGCTTGCCGTAGATCGCATTCTCCAGAACAGTCAGGCCCGGCGCGTAGCGGGTTTCATCCAAGGGCGCGAGGAAGGCGGTCATCCATTCCGCGAGCTTCTCCGCCTCATTGTGGCGCAGCTCCAGAATGGTCTGTTTCAGCTCGTCGCCAAAGCCCGGACCAATGCGCTCCGCTGACACGGAGAACGGCAGGTTGAGCATCTGGCCCAATTCCTCGCGCGCCATTTCAGACAGCCCCACCTCGCGGCTTTTGCCGACCAGCTCCACGTTGCGGGTGAAGACTTCGGCGTTGAGGCCAAGCTGCTGGAACAGCGGGTGATCCGTGCCGTCCACACCAAAGGTCTGGTTCAGCATCTCGATCACTTCCTGAGACATGCGCAGGATGCCCTCCTCGATGCCCAGCTCGTGCAGCAGATCAAGGAAGCCCATGACCTCTTCGGGGTCCGGCTCCTGAATTTCGCGCAGAGGTGTGGCAAAGAACAGGTTCGCCGCCACAGGCATGGCGGGGTTATAGGCGTCCGGATCAAAGCGGTAGTAGGCTTTCTCAAGCCCGGCCTTGGCCAGCGCCTCCTGAATTTTGGGGCGCAGGCTGACCAGCGTCTGCGCCAGTTCCGCATGATCCTCTTCGTTGAAGATCTGATCCAAACCGCGCCGGAAGAGCGCGTTGCCCGCGCCTGTTGCGTCCATCAGCTGGACCCAGAAACCGTGTACCGCATCCTCATCTGCGAGATCGGCCAGATTTGGGTCCACCCAATCGGCAAAGAGGCGGTCCGTGCTGTTGCCGGTGCGGCGGCTTTCATAAGCGCGCTTGCGGTCTTCGCCTTCGCCCTGCGGATCGGGGCGCTCTGAAAGCGGGGCGCGTTTGAGCGGCATCATCACATTGTCGCCAAAGGTGCCTTCAAACACATAGGGCGACGGATCGGCATAGCCGATGCGGGAGGCGATCACACGCTGGTGCAGATCACTGAGCTTTTGCTCGCCAATTGAGAGGCTGCCGCTCATCGGCAGGATTTCCCGAGTGAAGAGCTCCGCCAGCGCGCGGCGTTCTTCGGCGTCCTGAGAACGAATGCCCATCACCGTGCCCTGCGGCACGGTGGCGGTGATGTTTTCCAGCACGGTGTCGCCATCGTGATCGCGCACATAGACCTTATCCAGCGCGATTGCGCCGGTCAGGCGTGGGATCTCTTCAGGCTCGCCCTCAATCAGCGCTTCATCGACCATGCCGCTTGGGTCAAAACGGTCACCGATCAGATGCCAGCGCAGGGACAGATCCGCCACGCGGTTGTAGTAGTTCAGCAGCTCTTTCCACGGAGAGGACAGGTCTTTGTAGGCGGCCAAGGCAGCCACAAGCGCGCCAAGGGTCACCTGCCCCCGGATCACCAGAAGGCCACCAACGAGGTAGAAGAAAAACGGCGTCAGCTGGGTGATGAAGTTGTTGAGGAACTTCATGAAGAATTTCTTCTTGTAGATCGACAGGCGGATCAGGAAGAGCGTGCCCAGACGGCGTGTGGTCTGCGCCATGCGGAAGCGCCAGCCGCCGTTCACGCGCAGCTCCGGCGCACCCGCCGCGGTTTCGCCGATCTCTGCCGCCAGTTTGCGCACCTGTTGGATGCGGTCCTTGTTCAGCAGGTTGATCTGGCGCTGCAGCTTGGGAATGAGCCAGGCCTGCACGGGGATAAGCGCAATCGCGGCAAAACCGAACCAGATGTTTTGCAAGAACAGGAAGGTCAGAATGGTGATCATCTGCCCCGCCTGCATCACCGGCAGGCTGATGGCATCGCCCATCATGCCGCCCAGCGGCTCGGATTCTGCGGTGATCATCGACACCAGCTCGCCCTGCGAAGTGCGCCGCAGATAGGGCTGCGGAAAGCGCGTGATGCGCGAGATCAGCGTGAAGCGGTAGCGGCGCAGCATCCGCTCAGAGAGCACACCTTTCATGGTGTTGATGCGCATTTTCATCAGGCCGTGAAACAGCACCGAGAGCAGGAACAGGAGGCTGAGCATGATCAGGAAGTTTTCCTGGGTCATCTCAAAATCGAGCACGTCGATGAAATCCTGATCCGCGTCAATCGCGTCGTTGATGATCCGCTTGGGCAGCTCCAGCGTCAGGAACTGCAGCGGAAACAAACAGGCCGTCAGCGCCAGAAGCACCATCTGGTCGCGCTTTGAGAATTTCCAGATGAACGAAAATAGCGAGCGTTCTATGACCTCAACTCCCGGTCTTAGGCAACGGGCCGAAACCCGGACTTTCAGCAGATGCTATCAATGCATCCACCCTGTGTTCAAACGGTTTCTTAATGCATCTGCCTTTAACTTGAAGCATCAGACAAGGCAGCGCGCGCAAAACCTCAATAGGTCACACCATGCGCCGCCAAAGGCTGAGATCCACGTTTTTGGCGGACCACTTTGGTCGGGAAATGATATAGGCACAAAACATGGGTTTGCGGTAGCTGAATTCTGAGTCTAGTCTCAGAAAGTCAAATACATCATGGGGCTTAGGTCTATGGACCAAATCACGACCATACTTTTGCTGGTCGCTGCGTTTCAGATCAAACATCTGGTGGCGGACTTCTTTTTGCAGAACGCCAAGATGATCATGGGGCGCGAGCGTTACTGGCATATGGGCCGGGCGCAGCACGCGGGCATTCACGCTGTTTTCTCGGTTGTGGTGCTGGCTCTGTTTGGCTCCAGCCCGATGGTGATTTTCTGGATGGTTCTGGCCGAGTTCATCGTCCATTTTCATATTGATTGGGGCAAGGCGCGATTCTCTGTGGATCGCGGGCTGACGCCTGAGCAACCGATGTATTGGTATGCCATGGGGTTTGATCAGGCGCTGCACCAGCTGACCTATCTGGTGATGACCTGGGCCTATTTCGCTTGCCTGACCGCCTGAGTTTGACCGGTTGAGATTGCGCCTAAGACTGCCCCGTGAGTCGGAGCGCCCGCCTCAAGACCACCTGAGCGCGACACGTTTTTTTCAGAAATCGCTGTTCGAATGCGCATAGCGCAAAAATGCGCGTAAGGATCAGGCTTTGGCGGCAAACACGTCGATGATGGCGTGCATCTGATCGGCATCCCCCACCACAAACACCCGCGCCTTTTGTGTCGCGGCCCCGGCAAAGGGCGACAGGATGCAGCGCACCGATGCGCCCACACGGGCGGCTGAAAGGAAACGCGCGCGCACATCAGACACACTCAGGCCGGTTGCGGCACGCAGGCAGAGCGCTTCCGCCATGGCGCAGAACAACATGCCCGGCACAATGGCGCCGTCAAAACCGGCCACTTTGGCCATCACATCATCGGTGTGGATCGGGTTGTCGTCATGGGCCAGCGCCAGATAGCGCGACACGGCCTGCGGGCTCAAAGGAGTCAGGGATACTGTTTCCGCCTGTGGCGGGGCCATGCGTTCAGCAAAACTTGGCGGGCGCATCTCGCGGATCTGGGGTGCGGTGAGAAACTTCACCCGGGTTTCCATCTGCGCGCCGCTGTCATTGAGGCCAAAGCGGAAGCTTGCGGCCGCCTCGCTGCGCTCCTGATGCACGACAATCTTGTTACCGGCCTCAACGCGGGCAGTCTGACAGCCCAGAAAGCTCTGGCTTTCCTGCACCGCATAGGTGCCGGTGGGCGCGCGCAGGGCGGCTTTCACCTCCCATAGCGCCGGATCACCCAGCAGCAGCACCTTGCCGGTGATCGGGGCGGGCAACGGCTGGGGCGCGCCTGCGAGTTCCGCAAAAAGCGCGGCCAGCGCCGCCTCTTGCGTGGCGTCCACACCACGCTCCAGCGTCAGGGTTGTCACCGCTGTGTCCTTAGACATCGGCTGCAAAGGCCTCGGCAATCAGCGTTGCGTTGATGCCGCCAAAGGCGAGCGAGTTGGACATGACCGCCTTCAGCGGTGTCGCCTTGGCCGCGTTAGGCACAGGCTCCAGCCCGATTTTGGGATCAACCTCGGCGAAGTTCAGCGTCGGCGGGGCCGATTGGCGCAAAAGCGCACCGATGGCGACGATCAGCTCCAGCGCACCGGCCGCGCCAAGCGCGTGACCATGCACCGGTTTGGTTGAGGAGATCTCAACACCGTCAAGCGTGTCGCCAAACACCGCGCGCAGGGCGGAGACCTCGTTCACGTCATTGGCCACCGTGCCGGTGCCATGGGCGTTCACATAGCCAATGTCACTCGCATCCAGCCCCGCCTGACGCAGCGCCATGCGCATGCAGGCCGAGGCACGCTCTGGATTGGGACGCAGCAGGTCGCCGGCGTCTGAGTTAGTGCCAAAACCGCTGAGTTCGCAGAGAATGGTCGCGCCGCGCGCCTCTGCGGCCTCAAGGCTTTCCAGCACCAGCACACCCGCGCCTTCGCCCAGGATCATGCCATTGCGGTCTTTGCTGAAGGGGCGGTTGAGATCTGCGGTCATCACCCGCAAAAGCTCCCAGACGCGGAAGACGCCGTTTTCGAGACAGGCTTCAGAGCCGCCCACAAGGCAGCGCTCCACTTGCCCCGAAGCAATCATTTGCATGCCCATGCCAATCGACTGGCTGGCCGAGGAACAGGCGGTGGCCAGACAGAGCGCGGGGCCGGTTGCGCCAAACTCCATGGAGACCCAACTCGCGGCGGCATTGTTCATGATCTTGGGCACGGCCATGGGATCAAGCCGCATGGAGCCTTCGGCGCCAAATTTCAGGTAGTTGCGGTCCAAAGTTTGCGCGCCGCCAAAGCCTGAGCCGATGGAGACGCCGCAATTGTCCCCGAAATGCTCCTCGGTGAGGCCCGCCTGCGCCACCGCCTCACGCGCCGCTGCCAGCGCATATTCGGCGACGGGCTCGCGCATACGATGGGGCTTTTCGCCGAGGATCTCCGCCAGATCACCCTCCGCAATTTTCCCAGCGGTTTTGACGCGCTGAATGTCGAGCGCCTCAAAGCTGACCGGTTTGACACCGGAGGTGCCGGATTGTGTGGCCTCAATCAGTGCATCTGCACCGATGCCACATGCGGAAACGGCGCCGAGGCCGGTGACGACAACTCGGGTAGAAGCATTGCGCGTCATGGGGTGGCTCACGCCTCCTCAGCTTGGTGCGCTTCGATTTTGGAGATCGCAAGATCCAGCAGGTCCTGCACGGTCACAACATCGGTCAACTCATTGTCGACCGAGACATAAGCGCCGTATTTCTCTTCGATCGCCATGAGGATCATCACAAAATCCGCAGACTGGATGTCCAGCTCTTCCAGCGGGCGCTCCGGTGTGATTTCGGAGGCATCCACCATGCCCTCTTCAGCCACCATCTCCAGTAGTTCCCGCGTCAGCGTCTCGCGATCGGTGCTCATCAGCGTCCTTCCAGTCGTAAAGTCTTTTGGTCAATTCTCCCCGCTACCCGCAGGGCCTTGAGCGAGACTTTAGGTGGCCTTCCGCAAAACATCCAGCCGAAGATCGCCGCAAAAGGGCGCAAATCCGCTGTCTGTATCGCGAAGGTCTCACGTGCCTATGGGAGCAGCATTGCGGAGAGAATATGCCGCCGCGTTTTGGTGACGTGGCAAAGCAAAGAGCAGCCTAGAAAAAGGCGCCAGACACATGAGGAAAATGGGCACAACGCCCCGCCCCTCGCGTCTCTGACGCCTTCCTTGAACGCGCGCTGATGAGACAGCAGGCCGCCCGAAAAAGAGCCCCCCAGATCCCAGCACCGCCATTCGGTGCGCGCCAACCAAGCCATGGCCCCAGAAGGGGTTCGCCGAAACGGCTCAAGACGCTGAGCCCCATGGCACGTGATCGGTGCCGTGGGATACGGATATCGCCAAGCGGGCCGAGGCCCAAAGCAGAGATCCGCTCCCCCCTACCAACAGAGACCGTGCTTTTCTGATGAAAAGCACCCCGCTGTCAGCCTACGCTCAGGCGTTTGCCGCCGTCCTGCCTGCGTCCCTCGTCACAATGCTCCGTCCCGTGATCCCCGTGGGGTCTTGGGTGGAGCCATGCGCAAAGAGTCTCAGCCAGTGTGGCAGGCGATCCGGGCCGAGTGGTGGCAGTTGAAACGCCGATGTCTCGGCCCCTTCCCCTACCGGGCCCCGGAAGACCTCAGCGTCCCGCGCCGGGTCTTTGCGACCCCTTGCGTTGGGGAAGATGCTGCGCCCTGAGAGGGCCGTTTGGCAAGGGAAAACGGGTGTTTGAGAGGCCCGCGCTGGGGGTAAGGCGCGGGGCAAGCCTGTGGGTTTCATGTGGATAGGTTGGGGATGGATTTGGAAAGGTCAGCGATGCGGGGCTGTTGGGGGAGGATGGAATTATTTTGTGGGGTGAGCGGCGTCTTGGAAACGGTCCAGTGGACCGTTTTAGCCGCGAATGGGCGGAGCACGGTGGGGTTGGAATGAGGACTGGGTGGTTGGAGGCGATTGGCTTGAGCACAACAGAGGGAAGCGCCTGACCCTGGGTGGGGCGAACGGCGTCTTGGAAAGCGTCCAGCGGACGCTTTCAGCCGTGAGCGGGCGGAGCCCCGCAAAGCGCCCTCCCGTGGGGAGGATCGGGCGCTGCCCGTGCCGGACGTGGGCAAGATTTCGCTAGAATTAGGATTTATGTTTTTCAGCAGAAAACTGAAGGTGTGGCCACATCTCAACAAGCCAGGCGGCGAAAATAGCAATCATGAACACCAAGTATGCAAGCGCCCATACCCCATTAAATGTCCCCAGCGCTTCAAGCACTTTAGTATCTTCCGCAAGGTTCTGAAAAAGTACTCGATGAGTGGAAACTACTGCACTGAACGCGAAATAGACCCCCATTAAGATCAAAAAACTCGAGTTAGCGCTTTTGACGACTCTAGGTGTTAGTTCTTCAGCTTCTTGGAGCTCTTTAAGGTAGTGCTCCCACCCCCGAACGTTCTTGTAGTGATTTTCTATTCTTTGCTCGATGAAGCGGCCTGCCCGAGCAATGCCGTTCACTTCAATGACAAAAAGGAAAGACATAGCAACGACAACAATCGGCACAATTAGCAAAAAGGAGCCTTCCATAACCCCAGTTATCTTCAATCCAGAAACACTCGGTATGCCTAACGCCGCTCCCGCAACAATAAAAAATCGCCTCTGCTGCCTATCCAAGATTTCTTTTCGGAGAGAACGATACTGTTCTTCAAATATTACAATTTCTTGATCCCTAGTTTCCGTTAGTTTGAAATGCCTATCGTATTCTGTCATTTTAAATCTCAAAATTCAGTTTCTATATTTCGTAAACATAGAGCACGGCGTAGCAGCACCGAACAACCCACGCGCTATTTTCTTTTGAATACCTTTGGCCAACGCGCTCCCCACAGTTACTGGATATCCGATCCGGATCGCGCCCGACCCCGCCCCCCCAGGGCGGGTGCGATTTTGCTTCGGTTGCGATAGACGGAACGTGAAGGATGTGCGGACAGGACTGTACCAAGCGGAGAGCCGCCCTCGGGGTCGGGCGCGATCCCAGCGGCGGGGCTACGCGGGTGCTTAGTGGTGTGACCGCTTGGGGGGAATTGGCTATGCGGCTCAGGTTGGAAAAGAGAAAGGCCGCTCGATTGGAGCGGCCTTGGGAATTGGGGTTGGCTTTGCGTGCCCTAAATCCCGGGGTGCGCCCGCGAAGGCTGCGCCGTTCGCTTTCGCGCACTCGCGCTCGAAAAAAGCCGACGGGCTCCGCCCTTTCGCGCCTCAAACGCTCCACTGGAGCGTTTGCCTGAGCAGAGCTCTGGACCGGTGCTCAATCGTCCATTTTGAGTGCGCTGATAAACGCTTCCTGCGGGATATCCACCTTACCAAACTGGCGCATCTTTTTCTTACCGGCTTTCTGTTTGTCCAAAAGCTTGCGCTTCCGGGTGGCGTCGCCGCCGTAACATTTGGCGGTCACGTCTTTGCGCAGCGCGCTCAAAGTCTCACGGGCAATGACTTTGCCGCCGATGGCCGCTTGAATCGGGATCTTGAACATGTGGCGCGGGATCAGGGTTTTGAGCTTTTCACACATCGCCCGGCCGCGCATCTCAGCCCGGTCGCGGTGTACCATCATGGAGAGCGCGTCCACCGGCTCGTCGTTCACCAGCACGGACATCTTCACGAGGTTGTCTTCGCGGTAATCCTCCATCTGGTAGTCAAAAGACGCATAGCCTTTGGTCACCGATTTCAAACGGTCGTAGAAGTCAAACACCACCTCGTTGAGCGGCAGGTCGTAGACGCACATGGCGCGGGAGCCGGCGTAGGTGAGATCGAGCTGGATGCCGCGGCGGTCCTGGCAGAGCTTGAGCACGTCGCCGAGGTATTCGTCCGGCACCAGGATGGTGGCCTTGATGCGCGGCTCCTCAAGGTGGTCGACCTTGGACATGTCGGGCATGTCGGCGGGGTTGTGCAGCTCGATCTTCTCGCCGTCTTTCATGTAGACGTGATAGATCACGGAAGGCGCCGTGGTGATGAGCTCGATGTTGTATTCGCGCTCGATCCGGTCGCGGATCACTTCGAGGTGCAGGAGGCCGAGGAAGCCGCAGCGGAAGCCAAAGCCCAGCGCGGCGGAGGTTTCCATTTCAAAGCTGAAGGATGCGTCATTCAGCGCCAGCTTGTCGATGGCGTCGCGCAGGTCTTCGAACTCAGCTGAATCCACCGGGAAGAGACCACAGAAGACCACCGGCTGCGCAGGCTTAAAGCCCGGCAGGGCCTCTTCGGTGCCGTGGCGGTCATTGGTGATTGTGTCGCCCACGCGGGTGTCGCGCACCTGTTTGATCGAGGCGGTCAGGAAGCCGATCTCGCCGGGGCCGAGGCTGTCGACCATCTGCATTTCCGGGCGGAAGACGCCGACGCGGTCCACCGAATGCAGGGTGCCGTTGGACATGAATTTGACGCGCTGGCCCTTTTTCAGGGTGCCATCCATGATCCGCACGAGAACGATCACGCCGAGGTAGGCGTCATACCAGCTGTCCACCAGCATGGCTTTGAGCGGGGCATCCAGATTGCCGGTTGGCGCGGGCAGGTCTTTGACGATGGCCTCAAGGGTCTCGTGGATGCCGACGCCGGTCTTGGCGGAGACCTGAATGGCGCCGGTGGCGTCGATGCCGATGACGTCTTCGATCTGTTCGGCCACACGGTCACAATCAGAGGCCGGCAGGTCGATCTTGTTGAGCACAGGCACCAGCTCGTGATCGGCCTCAATGGCCTGATAGACGTTGGCGAGGGTCTGCGCTTCCACGCCCTGGGTGCTGTCCACCACCAGAAGCGAGCCTTCGACCGCTTTCATGGAGCGGGAGACCTCATAGGCGAAGTCGACGTGGCCCGGGGTGTCGATGAGGTTGAGGACATAGGTCTCGCCGTCATCCGCCTTATAGTCGATGCGCACGGTGTTGGCTTTGATGGTGATGCCACGCTCGCGCTCGATGTCCATGCTGTCCAGCAGCTGTTCTTTCATATCGCGGTCTTCCACCGTGCCCGTCTCCTGAATGAGGCGGTCAGCAAGGGTGGATTTACCGTGGTCGATGTGGGCCACGATGGAGAAATTGCGGATTTTGGACAGATCGGTGCTCATGATGCGGGATATGATGGGGAATCTTGTGTTGGTCAAGCAGCGCTGTAGGGTGCGGGGCGGGATATTTGGGGTAGAAGGACATTCGGACCATTGAATTTGACTACAATTGATCGCTCAAGAAACTTCGAACAGGCGTTGCGGAGATTGGGATGGTTTAACTCACACGCACGACAGATCCTTGTATGTAGATACATGCTGAGACAACTTTCTTCGCTGGATCCTGATGAAGGTTTTTTCGGAAAAGCCCACAGCTACCAACTTTTTGAGGCATTTCGCCTGGCCATTTCCGTGTTTTCCGGCGTCAATCGCGAAAAACGTATTTATAGCGCACCATATGAGCCCAACGATGGACCAGATACCCACTATCTCAGGTACTATCGCTCTAGTCCTCTCTTTAAACTATCCTCTGCAAGCGGCATGCCTGCATTTTCATTCCATGACAGAAATATGGCAGCTAGTGGCTTCGAACACAGCACCGATGCTGTATTCGAAGATGAACTTTTTGTTCACGAAGTGTTTGAAGTGGGAAAAGGCGTCTCGCTATACAATAAACAAGTTGCCGACGACCGCTCAAACCTCCTGCTAAACCAGCCACTTTGGAGAGGTTTCGAAACACAAGAACAGCGCTCTAATGCAAAGACAGTCATCAAATACCAGCAACTTCAGCCAGGTGTCTGGGATTTTTGGTACAACTGGTATCTGAGCTTAATTGAAGGCAAACCAGTCGCCGCGAAGCTCCAACGCCGCGTTGCGTTGATCGCAGATGACATTTGGGAAGCTGGCCCTAAGGCGGTTGCTGATGAAATCGAACGCATCCAAGTCCGCTATCTCGCAGATCAACTTCCTCTTGCCGAAACCATCGACCTAAATCCTGACACAGGCAAATTTCGCGCCACCCCCACTCCGGTCGAAAATGCGCCTTTGATGTCAGCCTTACTGACGCAAATTTCTGACGATTTGGAAGACGCCATGGCTGGGCACAACGGCGTCACCAAAACTTCAAGCGAAGCACGGAAAATCCAGCGGGTTGTGACGCGATATGGCAATGATCCTCAGCAAGCAGAGCTAACGCTGACATCTGTGGCGCAGGGCCTTCGCCGACAACTGTACGAAACGGGCGAACTGCCGGACAGCGAGGATAATCTCGCCCTCCTCAACTCGGTTGAGGAAGGTGTTCGCGGCATTCGGGCGAACCACCCTGAAGTCGCGGCAAATCGCGAACAGCTGGCGCAGCTCGCCATTCAGGAACTGAGCGCTGAAGATCGCGAAACTCTTGAAAAGGCTGCGCCGGTTCTATCAGCCATCAGCGAGGGCGCTATGGCAGAGGATTTTGCCGAAGACATTCCTGAGCTGATCAACGACGCATTGCTACCCCTCCCATCTGGCGCGCCAAGACTGCCGGGCGCAGACGCCAGCACAAGAGTTTTCGGGCGCTCTGCCAAAATGCGAGTGAAGTTGGGGGCGACTTCAGAACTGACGAAGAAGGGCGCTCAAGTCTTTGATAGCGATACAATAAAAACGCTGAGATTGATCGGATTTGTCGGCGCGGGTGGCGCTGCGGTTCATCATTTCGTTCTCAAGCACTTAGATAGCATTGTGGAAATCGGCCTGCGTGTGTTTGGCGTCCTTTAAGTATTAGAGCCGCGCCTGACCCTGGGAGGAAGCGAATGCGCCCTCCTGTGGGGAGGGTCGGGCGCGGCTCGGCGGGGCCGAGCTGGTTGGGCGTTTGTTGGGTAGTAGCAACAGAGGATCGCGCCCGACACCGAGGGCGGTTGTCAGGTTGGCAAATCGCTCTCCGCAAATCTCTACGTCTCGTCTAACTCAACCATGGCAAAATCGCACCCGGCCTGGGGGGCGGGGACACTCTCGGGACTTTGCGTTGCAAAGCCCTGCCGTCAGCGGGGTGCGATCCGGATCACGAGTGATCCGAGTAAAGATTGAGGGCCACTCCACAAACACCCCCAACAGCAACACCAATGGCCATACCGCCGCCCCCTCCCCCCTCACCATGCCGCCACCGCTGCGCGCGGTTCCCCTTGCCCGATCTTCAAAATCAGTGTTAGCTGCCTCAATTGCACTTTGACTGAAGCCTGAATGCCATCAGTGAGGATGCTGACGTGAGATATGTACCCATCGTTGTTGCGATGATTTTGGCCCCGGCGCTGAGCTGGGCGGCGGAGGCTGATATCACCGCCGGTGAAAAGCTCTACAAAAAGACCTGCCGCAGCTGTCATGGACCGACGGCCAAAGGTCTGTCGAGCTATCCATCGCTGCGCGATCAGTCTGCGGAGTATCTGGCAGACAGGCTCACGCGCTACCGCGCGGGGGAGAAATTCGGGCCCAACACGCCTTTGATGACCCCCAATGCCAAGAAACTCTCTGACGAAGACATCACCAATATCAGCCACTTCATCACTTCGCTGGAGTGACTTCGTGTCTCCGGCGCAGGACAACGGGTTTTGGTACGGACTTTTTTGAACGACGCAAGCCGGGCACGGACGGCTTATTGATAGGCCCGGCATCTCTTTGGCAGGTGACACCGCAGATTTGAGCCTCTCGCGCAGCGATGACTGCAATCACGTTGGGAGGACGTAATGAAATTGCGATATCAGATGAGCGCCGCGGCTTTGGCGGTGGGCGCTGTGACGATGGCTGCGCCTGCTTGGGCGCAGAACACCACCAGCCTGAGCCACACTGTGGTGCTGGAGGATCTGGAAAACCCATGGGACATGGCGTTTCTGGACGATGGCACCATGTTTTACACAGAGAAGTGCAAAGGCCTGTCGGTGCTGATGCCTTCAGGTGACATCACCGCACTTTTGGGGATGGGCGGCGTGGACGGCTATGCCGCCACCGCAGAGGATCTGTTTTGTGAAGGTCAGGCGGGGATGATGGGCGTGGCCGTGGACCCGGATTTTGCCAACAACCGGCGGATCTATGTCTATTCCACCTCCAATATGGTGACGCCGCACACCAACCGTCTGATGCGGATGGTGGTGAGTGAGGATTTCTCAACCGTGTCAGAGCGCATCGATATTGTGGAGGATGTGCCTTATAAGATGACCGCCACGGATCACCCCTTTGGCGGGCCGGGCGCACACAATGGCGGGCGCGTGCGGTTCAATCCGGCGGATGGCTATCTCTATCTGACCACCGGAGACACCCACAACAGCGCGGTGCCGCAAAGCCCCTCGCTGATGGGCAGCAAGGTGATCCGGATCGATACGGACGGCACCCCTGCGGCGGGAAACACCCCGCCTGTGGGCTTTGACAAGCGCACCTACACCTATGGGCACCGCAATGTGCAGGGCATCGCCTTCCACCCCACCACCGGGGCGGCGATCACCGCAGAGCACGGGCCATGGCACTCTGATGAAATCACCGTGCTGCGCAATGGCGGCAACGCCGGATGGGATCCGCGCCCCAATATGGCGGGTCGGGACGCCTGCCCGGATGACTATTGCGGCTACAGCCCGAACCAGATGGTGGGCGACAACCGCTTTGCGCGGGCCTCGTGGATGCCGATGACGGATTTTGCCACCTATCCAAACGCCATGCCCCCGATCTGGACCAACAATGGCTGGTCACAGGGCACTTCGTCTGCCGCCTTTCTGGAAGGCAGCGCCTGGGGCGACTGGGAAGGCGCGATGGTTGTCGGGCTGATGGGCATCGGCTTTGGCGGCACCCCTCTGGGGCAGCGGATTGACGTGATTCAGCTCACAGAGGATGGCACCGAGGTGATGGATGTCACGGAGATGACCCTGCCGATGGAGCCGGGACGGTTCCGCTCGCTGGTGTCAGGGCCGGATGGCAGCCTTTATGCGGCAGTTGATGAGGGCATGATCTATAAGATCACGCCGTAAGCCTGCACTACGACTTCAGGTAAAACATTTGAGGCTGCGCGGCGCTCTGCGGCGCAGTCTTTTTTGAGGGGGGGTCAATTGCCGAGAACAAAACTCTCAGGGATTTCATAGCGCTGATCGTCGACCCGGATCTGAAACAGATCGCCCTGAAGTGACCAGTCGGTGTCGCGCCCGGCGCCCGACATGGTGGCGCTGGCCGAGGTGAAAGCGCCTTCGGTGAAGTAAAGCTTGCGGGCAAAGCCGTTGGGAAAGGTTACCACAACCGTGGCCGCGCCCTGCCCCGCCCGCGCCACAGCCGCGTTGCAGCTGCCGAGGTTCTGGCCAAGCTCCTGCGCGCAGGGAATGAGGATTTCCGCATCAAAATCGCCCTTTTGGGCGCGCTGTTTGCTGAGCTTGACCGCATCCCCGCCCGCCACAGGCAGCGGAGACAGCACCGGCGCGGCCGGAAGGGCTTGCACAGAGCGCTGCGCGGCATGGGCCTGCAGGGCTGAGGCTGCGACAAAGATGCACATCAGCGCGCGCCCGAGGTTTTGAGCGGTGAAAGCCGTCACAGTCATGTTCCCCTATTACCCAAGCCTAAAGCGGCCCCAATGATTTAAAGCACAAGGCGTACAGGCGATCTACATTTCAGATGTGACAATTGCCAGTGCCCGACGCAGCGAAACCGTTTCAAATGCCAGATAGCCTCAAATCGCGGTGATCTCGCAAGTGAGAAGGCACAGGCACCCTTGTTTTTTGGGGCAAAAGAAAATACAACCTCTTGCTCTTGAACCTGCTGCCTGCAGACCCAAGATTCAGGACCAATCTAAAGACGAAATTCATACCCCCCCAATACACGCGTGTACGGGCAGGTATACTTCAGGGAACTCGCAGATGCGCCGTCGCTTGACCACATTGATGTGTGCAGATTTGGTGGGCTATTCCACCCTTATGGGCGAAGACGAAGCGCTTGCCGTGGCCTCTGTTCAGGAGCTGCGCAACGAGCATTTGGAGCCTGTGGCAAAGACCTATGGCGGCGAGGTGCTCAAACGCATGGGTGATGGCTGGATCCTGTCCTTCCCCGGTGTGGAAGCGGCGCTGGATTGCGCCGAAGAGGTGCAGAGCAACCTTGTGGAGCATGAGGTCATCAAGCTGCGCATCGGCTGTCACGTGGGTGAGATTGTCGAGGATGAGGCGGATTTCTATGGCAATGGGGTGAACATTGCCCAGCGGATCGAGACCGAAGCGCCTCCCGGTGGGGCGATGTTCTCTGAAGATCTGTTCCGCCAGCTGTCTGAGGCACGCCAGAAAGAGCTGAGCGATGTGGGGATGTTCAACCTCAAGAACATCGCAACACCAATCCGTCTTTACCAGTGGCGCCCGGCCAACCTGACCACCGCGCCCAACAAAGGCTCCCTGCCCTCGATCGGGTTTGAGAATTTTGTGGCCGCGCCCGAGACACCGGACAGCATGGCGCTGGCGCAGGATCTGCACGACGGCATGGTGCAGATGTCGATGAAGCGTACCGGCATCACCACGGTGGATGCGGGCAGCGTGGAGGCCACGCCGACCCTGTTTCTGACCCATGGGCGGCTGCGGGTGTCGGGCACACGCGCGCGCTTCACCGTGTCGCTGATCCTGCGGCGGGATATGACCACGCTCTGGACCCAGAGCTATGACGGCGATGTGAGTGATCCTTTCGCCTTTGTGGATGAGATCCTGCCTGTGGTGAGCTCTGATCTGCGGCTGCAAACCATCCAATATGACGGCAACCGTCTGGCGCATCTGAAAAACACCCAGCTGAGCGTGTCTGAGCTGCGCGCGCGGGCGGCGGGGCTGTTCTTCAAGCAGACGTTGGAATCCTGGGAAGAAGGCTACGCGGCGCTCGACCGTGCGGTGCTGCTGAGCCCGACGGACGGCATGTCGTTGGCGATGCGCGCGCAAAGCCGCCTCAACCTCAGCAATATCAAATATGAAACCCTGAGTGACGCGGAGCTGGCCTCGCTTGGGCGTGATCTGGATGTGGCGATTGCGGAATCCCCCAACAGCGATTTTGTGTTCTGGGCACGCGGCGCCTATCGGCTGCGGGTGCTGCGCGATCTGAAAGGTGCGGCGGCGGATATTGAGCATTCGCGCCGGATCAACCCGACATTCCTTGGCTTTGTCGATCTGATCACGCAGCTTGCGCTTCTGGAAGGCAAGCCAGAAAAAGCCATCGAGGCGCTTTCAAGCTTTGTGCAGATGACCAGCAGTGATCCCTTCCGCGTGACGCGGATGGCGTTCACCGCGCGGGTCTATCTGGCGGCCGGAGATTTTGCGATGGCGCGCGTGACCGCGCGCGAAGCGGCGGACCTGCGGCCAATGGATCGCGGCTTGCAGCTGCTCAAGGCACTGGCTTGCCAAAAGGCCGGAGACACGCGCGGGCTGGAAGAGGCGCGCGCGGCGGCGGCCAGCCTGCCGAAAAAACCCTCCATCGCGATCAACCAGCTGACCCTGCCCGAAGAGATGGGCTGGATCAACGACGCGCTGCATCCGCAGGCTGACCCCGCTTAAACGCAGCGCTTTGTGGCCCACGTCGGATGCCTCCGGCGGGGATATTTTTGGCAAGAGGAAGTTTAGGCGGCGTGCCTCAGCCGCCTTGCCGCCCACCAGCTGAGTGCCGACATCACTGCGGCGGTGAACAGGCAGAGCCACAAGCCGCCGATCTGATAGCTGAGACCTGAGAGCAAGGTGCCGAGCAGCCGCCCGGCGGCGTTGGACATGTAATAAAACCCCACATCCATGGTGACGCGCTCGTCTGAGGTGAAGGCGAGGATCAGGTAGCTGTGCACTGAAGAGTTCACCGCAAAGACAAAGCCAAACACCAAAAGCCCGGCAATCAGAATGGCCGTGAGCATGGCCGAAGTCTCAAGCATCAGCACGGCGGCGGTGAGCGCCAGCGGGATCAGGTTGAGATAGCCGACCCAATTGATGGCTTTGCCGACCACCTGATCGGTGCTGGCATTTGCGGCTTTCAGGATGCGCGGGGCGTTGCCCTGCACTGCCCCGTAAAGGATGATCCAGACCGCCATGAAGATGCCGATGATGAAGAAGGCTTCGCGGCGGCCTTCGGCGGTGCCATCAGAGAGCACCGCGTTGAAATAGACCGGGATGCCGACCACAAACCACACATCACGCGCTCCAAAGAGGAACATGCGCGCCAAGGAGAGCCGGTTCACATTGGGGTCTTTGGAGAAGACCTGCGAGAACTTGGCCTTTTTGGAGCCCTGCGGCAGGCCTGAGGGCATGAAAGTCACCACCCCTGCGAGGATCACCGCGAGGATGATGGCCATGCCCCAGACCGAGGCCTGAAAGCCCCAGAGCGCCAGCAGCGCAGCGCCCAGAAAGAAGCCGCAGCCTTTGACCGCATTCTTGGAGCCCGTGAGCAGCGCCACCCAGCGGAAGAGGCCGCCGCCCTCTTTGGGGGCGAGCAGTTTGACCGCCGACTTAGACGACATCTTGGAGAGGTCTTTAGCCACGCCGGACGCGCCCTGCACGCACATCACAAAGATCACGGAGGCGGTGGCACCCCATGCGGGATCAAGCTGTGCCAGAGCGATCAGGCCGGCGATCTGTATGGTGAGGCCCGCATAAAGCGTGGAGGTCAGACCAAAGCGCGCAGCGATCCAGCCGGCGGAGAGGTTGGTGACAATGCCCATGACCTCGTAAAGCAGGAACAGATAGGCCAGCTGGATCGGGGAGAAGCCCAGCCCGTTGAAGTGCAAAAGCACCAGCATCCGCAGCGCGCCGTCGGTCAGCATAAAGGCCCAATAGGCGGCGGTGACGGTGATATAGGCGGCGAGGCCGTCTGTTTTTTGGGTTTGGGCGTTGGTCATCAAGATCACTCAGGAGCGCATCCGACCTCGGGAGGAAGCGAAGCGCCCTACAGTTTTGTTGTGGCGCGCCTTCGGCGCGACGGGGAGGGTCTCTTTCGGGAGCTTGTTTCACAAGCCCCTACCGGGCAATGGGGCGCGGTCCGGCGGTGCCGGACCAAAGGTGCCCTTTAAAGGCTGGCGAGCACCATGCGGGTGACATCTGCCAGACGGAAGGCATAGCCCCACTCGTTGTCATACCAGGCATAGACTTTCACATGGCGGTTGTTGACCACACGGGTGGAGAGCGCATCGACAATGGTTGAGCGGTCGTCATTGGTGAAATCACAGCTCACCAGTGGGCGGGTTTCATAGCCCAGAATACCGTCCAGCTCCCCTGCGGCGGCCTCGGCGAAGAAGGCGTTGACCTCCTCGGCGGTGGTGTCGCGGCTGACGTCAAAGACGATGTCGGTGAGCGAGGCATTCAAGAGCGGCACGCGCACCGCGTGGCCGTCGATCTTACCGTCCATATCGGGGAAGATCTGGATGATCGCCTTGGCGGAGCCGGTGGTGGTGGGGATCAGGGAGTTGAGGGCAGAGCGCGCGCGGCGCGGGTCTTTGTGGGCGCGGTCCACAATGGTCTGCGTGTTGGTCACGTCGTGGATGGTGGTGAAGCTGGCCTGCTCGATGCCCAGTTTCTCGCGGATCACCTTGACCACCGGCGCGATGCAGTTGGTGGTGCAGGAGGCGGCGGTGATCACCTTGTGGGCGGCCGCATCATAGGTGGCGTCATTCACGCCGTAGACGATATTGGCCACATCGTCTTCTTTCACAGGGGCGGAGACCACGACCTTTTTCACGCCCGCATCAAAGTAGGGCTGCAATTTGGCGTTGGTTTTGAAGACGCCTGTGCAATCCACCACCAGATCAACCCCCAGCTCTTGGAGCGGCAGCTCTTCGATCGACCAGGCTTCGGTTTTGCGCATCTGGTGGCCGTCGATGGTGATGCTGTCTGCGCCATAAGCGAAATCGGCGCGCCAGCGGCCGTGGACGGTATCAAACTCCAGAAGATGCGCGTGCAGCTCGGCGTCGCCGGAAGGGTCGTTGAGCAGGACGATTTCGGCATCCAGACCGAGGTCAAAGAAGCTGCGGATCACCAGCTTGCCCATGCGGCCAAGGCCATTGATTGCGATTTTGGTCATGTGTCTACCTTTTGAAACAGAGGGCGGCGGCCGACCTCGGGAGGAAGCGAAGAGTTAAGCAAACCAGCCGCGGGTGCGGTTGGCGAAAGCGACAAGGCTGAGCATCACGGGCACCTCCACGAGCACCCCCACGACGGTCGCAAGCGCCGCGCCGGAGCCAAGGCCGAAGAGCGAGATGGCCACGGCCACCGCCAGCTCAAAAAAATTGGAGGTGCCGATCAGCGCGCAGGGGGCGGCGACCTCAAACGGCACCTTCCAAAGACGCGCCGCACCATAGGCGACAAAGAAGATGCCATAGGTCTGGATCAGCAGCGGGATGGCGATCAGTAGGATGTTGAAGGGCTGGCTCAGGATGGTCTGGGCCTGAAAGCCAAAGAGCAGCACAACCGTCAACAAGAGGCCACCGACAGAGGTGGGACGCAGGCGGTTGCGGAAGGCCTCAACAGCTGCCTCACCGCCCTGCCCCATCAGGCGCTTGCGGGTGATGTAACCGGCCACCAGCGGCAGCAGGATATAGAGCACGGCGGACAGGATCAGAGTTTCCCACGGCACGGTTATATTGGTCACGCCAAGCAGGAAGGCCACGATGGGGGCGAAGGCAAAGACCATGATCACGTCATTCACACTGACTTGCACCAGCGTGTAGTTGGCATCACCGCGCACCAGATTGGACCAGACAAAGACCATCGCCGTGCAGGGTGCCGCGCCGAGAAGGATCACGCCTGCGAGGTATTCGCTGGCGGTTTGCGGATCGATCCAGGCGGCGAAGATATATTCAAAGAACAAGACGCCCAGCGCCGCCATGGAGAAAGGCTTGATCAGCCAGTTGACCACAAGAGTGATCACCAAACCTTTGGGTTTGCGCCCCACATCAGCAAGCGCGCCAAAATCAATGCCCACCATCATCGGGTAAACCATGGCCCAGATCAGCACGGCCACAGGCAGGTTGACCGACGCAACCTCAAGGCTGGCAAGGGCACCAAAGAGAGCCGGCATGAGGAGGCCCAAGGCAAGACCTGCGGCGATGGCGAGGGCGACCCAAAGCGACAGAAGCCGCTCAAAAGTACCTAGGCCTGGGTCCAGTTCTGCGGCGTGATCAGACATCCTTCTGCTCCCTGTAGCGGCGCATCGCGCTGAGAATATCGACCGGCTCCGATGTGCCCAGATCGTCCAGTTGCTGCCTGAGGGACACGGCATCAAGACGCCCCATCGGCAGGTTCACAAAGATCGAAATGCGGTTGTAGAGCATCCGGTAGGCTTCGGCGAATGCGACACGTTTTTCGGCCTCAGAGCCTTCAAAATTGCTGGGATCCGGGATGCCCCAATGGGCGGTCACGGGTTGCCCGGGCCAGACCGGGCAGTCTTCTTTGGCGGCGCGGTCACAGACGGTGAACACAAAATCCATCTCCGGCGCGTCTTTGCCTGCAAATTCGTCCCAGCTTTTGGAGCGGGCAAACCCTGTGTCGTGGTTGAGGCCTTGCAGCAGGTCTATGGCGTATGGGTGCGGCGCGCCTTTGGGGTGGGAGCCCGCGCTGAAGCCGCGAAAGCGGCCCATGGCCTCGCGCTGTAAAATCGCTTCGGCAAGAAGGGAGCGGGCGGAATTGCCCGTGCAGAGGAAGAGGACGTTGTAGCGTTTATCCGACATGGGACCGGCTCCTTTAGCATCCACAGGTGAGGTCTTCGATCAACGGCTGGCACAACTCGGGCTGTCCGCCGCAGCAGTCCTCCAGCAGGAAGCCCAAAAGCCCCCGGACGCCGTCTGTGTTGGCAAAATAGCGAATGCTGCGCCCTTCACGCTGATTGCGCAGCAGGTTGGCCTGCAACAGCACGGAGAGATTTGCCGAGAGGGTGTTCTGGCGCACATTCAGCGCATCGGCGATCTCCCCGGCGGTCAGGCCGGCCTCGCCCGCCTTGATCAACAGGCGGAACGCATCCAGGCGCGTGGATTGAGACAGGGCGGCAAAGGCCGTGAGGGCTGATAATTTATCCATATATCGTGAATTATGGAAATATTGGGCGAGATGCAAGTGAGTCTCTGCCTGCAGCGCGTGAAACTTTGATGACAGATGGGGGCCGGATCAGCCTCTGACGTCAAGCGGGCGGTCTTCGAGCATGGTTTCCATGGAGAAATAGCCGGTGACTGTATCCAGCTCAAAGCCGGTGGTGAGACGGCGGTAGACTTGATCATAACCCGCCATGCCCGAGGTCACGATCTTGAGCATATAGTCCCAGTCACCGCCGATCCGGTGCATTTCCAGCACCTGCGGGATCAGCGACACATGGCGTTTGAAGCTCTCTGCCCACTCTACGGAATGGTTGCGGGTGCGCACCATCACAAAAACCGTCAGATCAAGGCCCAAGGCTGCGGGATCAATACGCATGCGCGCGCCCTGCAGCACGCCCTCCTCCTCCAACCGTTTGAGACGACGCCAGAGCGCGTTTTGAGAGAGGCCCACACGCTCAGCCACCTCACGCTGGGACAAAGAGGCATCGCGTTGCAGCACATCAAGGATATTTCGATCAATTTGGTCCATATGACTGCTTGTTTAGATCATATGACAACAAAGTACGACCCATTTCGCAAAATGAGGGGCAAATTTCGCCGGAGTAACGAAGTAAAACACCTCAAACACATGGATAAGAGGCTCACAATGTCCAAGCTCACCGCCCCCTTTGATCACTTTGCAGCACAGCTCTCCTCCGTCGCAGCGCCGATGGACAGCTTGCGCGACGGGCTGATTGGGGCGGATCTGCAGATCGACACGCCTTATGGTCCGCGCAAGCTGATCTATGCGGATTATGTCGCCTCTGGTCGGGCGCTGCGGCAGGTGGAAAGCTTCGTTCTGGAAAACGTGCTGCCTTACTATGCCAACACCCACACAGATGCCTCTTTCTGCGGGGCGCGCATGGGGCAGCTGCGTGAAGGGGCGCGGGCTGTGGTGGCGCGGCACTGCGGGGCGCGTGAGGGGGAACATGCGGTGATCTTTGCCGGATCGGGCGCAACCACGGGGCTGAACCAACTTGTGCATATGCTGCAGGTGGGCGCAGGCGACACGGTGCTGGTCGGGCCTTATGAGCATCACTCCAACCTATTGCCCTGGCGCGAGAGCGGCGCGCAGGTCATTGAAATCCCTGAAGGCGCCCTGCCCGGCCCGGATCGCGCGGCGCTAACGCAGGCACTGGCGGAGCACAGCCTGAACGGGCGTGTGATTGTCGCGATGAGCGCGGCAGCCAATGTCACCGGCGTCTGCACAGATGTGGCGGCGGTGACGCGGCTGGTGAAAACCTATGACGCGCTGATGGTCTGGGACTATGCGGGTGGCGGACCCTATCTGCCGATGCAGATGACACCAGCAGAGGGCGCGGAGGTCGATGCGCTGGTGTTCTCAGCCCATAAATGCATTGGCGGCCCCGGCGCGAGCGGCGTGCTGGTGGTGCGCGAAGATGCGGTGCGCGCAGCGGTGCCCTACCGGCCCGGCGGCGGCACCGTGGCTTTTGTGAACGCCCGCCAGCATGACTATGTGGCGGGGCTGGCCCAGCGCGAGGAAGGCGGCACCCCCAATGTGGTGGGTGACATCCGCGTGGCGCTGGCGCTGATCGTGAAAGAGGTGATTGGCGCGGAGATGCAGGCCCGCAATGCGGCGCTGACAGCCAAGGCCTTTGCGGCCTGGGGGGCAAAGGCCAATCTGCACCTGCTGGCGGCTGATCGGAGCGCGCGGTTGCCCATTCTCTCCTTTGTGCCGCTGGACAGCACAGGCACGCGGATTGACCACAACGCCTTCACCCGCGCGCTGTCAGAGCGCTATGGCATTCAGGCCCGGGGCGGTTGCTCTTGCGCGGGGCCGTATGTGCATGCGCTGCTGGATATTGACGACGGGCAATCCGCGCATATCCGAGATGACATTCTGCAAGGTCCGGGCGCAAGCAAACCGGGGTTTGTGCGCCTGAACCTGAGCGTGCTGATGTCTGATGAGACCGTGGATTTCATCCTTCAGTCGGTCGCGGAGCTGGCGCAGGGTTGGGGTGCGGAAACCCCGCAGGCTCTGGCGGGTTGATCTCTCAGGTCACAACGTGGTGGCGCGGTATTTGAAGGCGCCGGAGCCGCGCGCAATGATCTCTCCGGTTTCATCGGAAATCGTACTTTCGGCAAAGAAGGTTTTGGCGCCGCCCCCTGTGCGCCAACCTTCGGCAATCAGCCCCTGCCCCTTGGGGCGGCTGAGGAAGTTGGTGGTCATCGAAAGCGTGAGCGCCAGACGTTTGTGCGCCGGATCACCGGTGTAACAGCCCGCAAAGCCCATCACTGTGTCGAGCAGCGTGGCGTAAATCCCGCCGTGCGGAATGCCCGCGCGGTTCATCAGATGCGGCGCAATGGGCAGCTCCAGACGGGCGTAATCCACATCCCAATGGGTGATGCGAAACCCGAGGTGCTTTTGCAGCTCATAAGGGGTTTCTTCCAGAGCGGGATCGAGGGGCTTGTGGGTCATGGGGAAGCTTTCAAACGAGGGGCAGCGCGCGGCCGCGGGTGGGCGCAAAATCGGGTGTCAGTCTGGCAGTTTATCCCGCGACTTCAACGCAGCCGCCAGAAAGTGCCGCGACGTTGCAAAAGCGCACGCCCAAGGGGGCGGACGTGCGCTGCCCCGGCGGCGCAAGCGCCTTGTTCCGGGGCTTAAGTCAGACCGCCGTCAAACAGCGGTCAGACCACCGTCGATGGCAATCGCCTGCCCGGTCATGAAGCTGTTTTCGGGCGCATTGATCCAGAGCATGGCCTGCACCACCTCCTCGGGCTTGGAGACGCGCCGCATGGGCACGCGGCTGGCAATATGGGTCATGGCATCCTCACGGGACAGGCCCGCGCGCTCCCCCACGATGTCGGCCATCTCATCCACCATCGGTGTGGCCGAAAACGAGGGGCAAAGCGCATTCACGCGAATGCCGCGGGAGGCGTTCTCATCCGCCGCCGCCTTGGTCAGGCCCACCACCGCATGTTTGGCCGCCGCATAAAGCGACAGATGGCCTGAACCCACCAGACCCGCCGCTGAGGCCACATTCAGGATCGCGCCGCTGCCTGCTTTCTGCATCAGCGGGATCTGATGCTTCATGCAGAGGAACACCCCTTTGGCATTCACATTCATCATCAGGTCAAAATCCTCGGTGGTGAGGAACTGAAGCGGGCGCACATCATGGCCGATGCCCGCGTTGTTGAGCCCCACATCGATGGTGCCAAAGGTCTCTGCAATGTGGCTGACATGGGCGGCCACCTGCGCCTCATCTGACACATCCACCGCGGCAGAGACCAGCTCAACCCCTTGGGCGCGCAGGGTTTCTGCGACATTGGCCAGTTGATCACCGTTGATGTCTGACAAGCCGAGCTTTGCGCCCTGTGCGGCAAAGCGTTCTGCCGCCATGGCCCCAAAGCCGCTGGCCGCGCCGGTGATCATCACCACTTTATCCTGAAACATCTTATCCACGTTTTGCGGCCTCCAGCCCTGCCATGGCGAACATCGGCACAAAGCTTCCAAGCTTGGCCGCGCGTTCGGGATCAGAGGCGTTGCCATCGAGCGCGCGTTTTTTCACCCCTTGGATGATCGCGCCCATGCGGAAGAAGCAAAACGCCAGATAGAAGCCGAATTTCTCAATCCCCGGCAGGCCCATGCGGGCACAATACTGCGCGATGAACTCTTCATCGCTGGGCAGACCAAGGGCGGCTCGGTCCACACCGGCCAGCCCGCGGCCCTCATGGCCCGGCGGCATCTGCCACTGCATGATCACCGCCGCCAGATCAGCGTAGGGATGGCCAATGGTGGAGAGCTCCCAATCCAGCACCGCCACCACTTCGGGGCGGTCCTTGGCAAAGAGCATATTGTCGATCCGGTAGTCGCCATGCACCAGCGTGCGCTTGCCGTCATCGGTGGGGATATTGGCGGCAAGCCAATCGATCAACTCATCCATCTGCAGCAGGGTTTCTGTTTCTGAGGCGCGGTACTGCTTGGTCCAGCGGCCCACCTGACGCTCAAAATAATTGCCTTCTGGGCCATAGTCCGACAGACCCACGGCGGTGATATCAACCGAATGGATGGCGGCCAGCACGCGGCCCATTTCATTGATCACGGCGGCGCGGTCTGCGTTGGAGAGGTCTTTGAGGCGGGGATCGTCAAAATTGCGTCCCTCCACATAGTCCATCACATAGAAGGCTGAGCCGATCACATCATCGTCTTCGCAAAGCAGATGCATTTTGGCGACCGGCACATCGGTGTCGGCCAAGGCCTTTTGCACGCGAAATTCGCGGTCCACCGCATGGGCGGATTTCAAAAGCACCCCGGGCGGCTTGCGGCGCAGCACATATTGCCCTGATGGCGCATCCAGCCGGAAGGTCGGATTGGACTGGCCGATGTTGAATTTGGTGGCCTCAATGGGCCCCGCAAAGCCATCCAGATTGTCAGACAACCAGCGCGCAACGGCGGCGGTGTCCAGTTGGGTTGCGTCCATAGTTTCCTCCCTTTGCATCAGACACGGCGCGGTGCCCGATCTCGAAACGCGCGGCGGCGCTTCAGAATGGCCGGGGTGCGCAGCAAACCGGCCGCGCCCGACCTCCCCCATGTTCTCTCTCAGCTGTAGGTCAGCATCTCTTTCTCGTTGCACCCGTCAATATGCGGGGTTTCGTTAAATCCGTTGAGCCACTCCTGCCCCTTGGCCATCACGATGCGCGCCACGGCGCAATTTTTGACCTGCAGTTGCAGCAGAATCATCTGTTCGGCAGGGGCATCGAGCACATCGGCCACCGTGCGCCCGATGGCACCACCGGAGCTGACCGCCAGCGGGGTCTTGGCCCCGGAGGCGGCCACAATGGCGCGGGCTTCGCGCACGCGGCTCGTGAAAGCGGCAAAACTTTCGGGCGGGTTTGCGATCTCGTCGCGCTGCCACTCCAGCACCGTGTCGCGGAGGATGCGGAAGTGGGTTTTGCGGTCTGTGTGCAGATCCGCAGGCTTGTCGGTGCGCCCTGCAAAGCGCGCCTCCAGAAGCCCTGCGAAATCAAATTCGTTCCAGCCCGGCACAACAATCGGGGTCAGCCCCGTGCCCAGCGCGCTTTCGATGCCTTCCCAGGTCTGGCGGTGGCGTTTCTGCCCGCCGATGAACACCGCATCCGGCACCACACCCTGACGTTTGAGCGCCGCGCCAAGGGCGGCGGACTGGCGGTGGCCCAGCTCCGAGAGATTGTCGTAATCCGCCGCGCCAAAGCTGGCCTGGGCGTGGCGGATCAGGTGGAACATCTGGCTCATGCCATGCGGTCCTGCAGACGCTGGTAGGCGGTTTTATATTCGCGCTCCAGCCGGTCCACGAGGCTGGCCACAGTGCCCACCTCTTTCACCGCGCCAATGCCCTGACCGGAGCCCCAGATGGTTTTCCACGCTTTGGGTTTGTCGCGGTCGGTGCCAAAATCCATGGTGGAGACATCGCCCACCGGCAGGCGATCCGGATCCATGCCCGCCGCCTCAACGGAGCCTTTGAGGTAGTTGCCCCAGACACCGGTGAAGAGCGAGGAATAGACAATGTCATCCGCGCCGCTCTCGACAATCATGTCTTTATAGCCCTGCTCGGCATTGGCCTCCTTGGTGGCGATGAACGGCGAGCCGATATAGCCAAGGTCTGCGCCCATGGCCTGTGCGGCCAGCAGCGAGGAGCCGGTGGCAATGGCACCGGAAAGCAGCACTGGGCCGTCAAACCACTCGCGGATTTCGCTGATCAGCGCGAGCGGGGATTGGGAGCCCGCATGGCCACCCGCACCGGCGGCCACCGCGATGAGGCCGTCAGCCCCTTTCTCGATCGCCTTTTTGGCAAATTTGTTGTTGATGATGTCATGCAGCGCGATGCCGCCGCAATCATGGGCGGCGTCATTGACCTCTTTACGCGCGCCCAGCGAGGTGATCCAGACCGGCACCTCATGTTTGTGGCAAAGCGCAATGTCGCGCTCCAGACGTTCGTTGGAGCGATGCACGATCTGGTTGACCGCAAAAGGCGCGGCCGGTTGATCGGGATTTTCCTGATTGTGACGGTCCAGCTCTTCGCGGATCTGCGTGAGCCAGGTGTCCAGAAGGGGATGGTCTCCTGCCGCCTCACGGGCGTTGAGTGCGGGGAAACTGCCTATGATGCCTGCCTTACACTGGGCAATGACCAGTGCGGGTACGGAAATGATGAAAAGCGGAGAGGCCACTGCGGGGATACGCAGGCCCTGAAGCGCTTTGGGAAGGTGGCGGTCACCAGACATAAAAAACTCCTGTTTTCTCAGCGCCTTGCCAATCTCTGCGGACACCGGAGCACGACGCGAGGCAAAGCAGCCTATGCGGGCTGCGTGCCACTCCCTCTCCTCCGGATGCCGCGCAAAACCGCACGACGCCTTGGTGACAGGATAAAGCCGCGTGCGGGCGGCTCAAACAAGAGGATGGCAAAGTAACATGACGTCACAATGGGCTTGCCTTCGCGGAAGGCAGGGATGCGCGGCCATGTCCGGAAGCCTCCGGCGGGGATATTTGGGGAATGAGAAGCCGGGGCTTAACGCAGAAACTGCAGGATGTGGCGGGCCACCTCGGCGGGCTTTTGATGCAAAAGCCAGTGATCGGCACCCGGCAGGGTGATGCGGGTGAGATCGTCGCAGAGATCCTCAAGGCCTGCATGGCACTCCGGCAGGAGCGCGGTGTCCTCTTCCCCCCACAAGAGCAGATGCGGCATGGGCACGCGCAGGGCTTGGGGCGGCAGTTTGGGCAGGGCTTCGGCTGGCAGCGGTGCGCCGGGGTCTGCGACCTGAAGGGTTGAGGCGCGATACCAGTTGACCATGCCGCGCACCTCTTCGGCTGTGCCCCAGGCCGCGCGGTAGGCGGCCAGTTTGCTCTCGTCCATCCAGGACATGACCATATGTTTGGAAAAGATGCCCATCATGCGGGCGTGATCGTTTTCTGCGAGCCGGTCCTCGGAGCCTTCGGCGCGCAGCCAGTTGATGTATTGGCTGGCCGCAGATTGTGCGCCGCCCGCCGCGAGTGCGCGCTGAAACGGGATCGGATGCACCCCGTTTGCGATGATCAGGCGCTCAAACAGATCGGCATGGCGGAAGGCCAGACCATAGGCGATGGCCGCGCCCCAATCATGGCCGAGCACTGCGGCGGCAGGCCGGTCAGAACAGTAGTGCTTCAGGATGGCAGCGGCATCGGCGACAAGCGCGGCAGGCGCGTAGTGTTTCACCTCTGCCGGTCGCCAGCTTTGGCCGTAGCCGCGCTGATCCGGGGCTACGAGGAAGAAGTGATCCTCCAGATGGGGGATCAGATCGTCAAAGGCGCCGGAATATTCGGGAAAGCCGTGCAGGCACAGGAGCACGGGGGCCTGAGGGTCGCCGGCCACGCGCATGTGATACGCGTGACCGTTGAGTGTTATGAACTGGCTTTGTGCCAAATCACACCATGTCGGGCAGTTTGTAGTCGGCAAACTGCTTGCGCAGGGTGAGCTTGGAGACTTTGCCGGTGGCGGTCATCGGCAGCTCGTCCACAAAGACCACATCATCAGGCAGCTGCCACTTGGCGAAGTGCTCCTCTAACAGGGCCATCAGCTCGCTGATTTCCGGCTTGCCTTCGGCAGAGGGCACCACAACCATCAGCGGGCGTTCGTCCCATTTGGGGTGGGCCACGGCGATCACCGCGCAGTTGGCCACATTCGGGTGCGCCATCACGGTGTTTTCCAGATCGAGCGAGCTGATCCATTCGCCGCCGGATTTGATCAGGTCTTTGGCGCGGTCGGTGATGGTGAGGTAGCCGTGGCCGTCAATCGTGGCCACATCGCCGGTGCCAAACCAGCCATCCGCATCAAAGGCGCCTGCGTTGGCCTCTTCGTTCTCAAAGTAGCCTGCGGTGATGTTGTTGCCGCGCACAAACAGCTCGCCTGCGGCTTCGCCGTCATGGGGCAGACGCTTGCCGTCTTCGTCCACGATTTTCAGGTCCACGCCAAAGATGCGGCGGCCCTGTTTGGATTTGATCGCCACGCGCTCTTCTAGGATGTGGTCTTCCAGATGCACAGGCAGGTTGCCCATGGTGCCGACCGGGCTCATCTCGGTCATGCCCCAGGCGTGGCAGACGTTGACGTTATTTTCCTCAAAATAGGTGATCATGCTGGCCGGTGCGGCGGAGCCGCCGATCACCAGATCTTCGAGACCTTTGGGCATGCGGCCCTGTTTCTCCATCTCGCCCTGAAGGCCGAGCCAGACGGTGGGCACGCCCCATGCGGAGTAGACGTTTTCGCCTTCCATCAGCTTAAACAGGCTTTCCCCGTCAAGCGCGCCGCCTGGGAAGACCAGCGAGGCGCCGGTGAGCAGCGCGATATAGGGCAGGCCCCAGGCGTTGACGTGGAAGAGCGGCACAACCGGCAGGATGCGGCGGCCCGGCTGGCAGACTTTGGGCAGCGACAGGCCCACAGTCATGGCATGCAGCACTGTGGAGCGGTGGGTGTAGAGTGTGCCTTTGGGGTTCCCGGTGGTGCCGGAGGTGTAACACAGGCCCGCGGCGGTGTCTTCCGGCAGCTCTGGCCAGTCAAATTCCTCGGATTCCGCCTCAAGCAGCTCTTCATAGCAGAGGAAATCGCCCTCTGGCATATGGGCGCGGTCGGTCATGACCACCACTTTGAGGCCTTCTGGCCATTGCGCGCGCAGGGCGTTGACCAGCGGCACAAAGGTGGTGTCCACAAACAGCATCGTGTCCTTGGCGTGGTTCACGATGTAGGTCATCTGCTCCGCGGAAAGGCGCGGGTTGATGGTGTGGCAGACGCCGCCAGCACCGGAGATCGCGTAGTAGAGCTCAAGGTGGCGGTAGCCGTTCCACGCCAGCGTTGCGATGCGGTCACCGACCTTCAGGCCCTGTGTTGTGAGCGCATTGGCAAGACGCGCCACACGGGGGGCCATCTCAGCATATGTCTGGCGGTGGATATCCCCCTCGGTGCGCACAGAGACGACTTCTCCGGTTGGGTGGATTTCGGCTGCAAATTTGAGAATATCCGCGATGTTGAGCGGACGCATCATCATAGACCCTAGCATTTAGGCCTCCCTGCCTGTGAATGTATTGTCGCGCGTGACCATACGCGCAAGGCCAAGGTAGAGGAAAGGGCGGTTGAAATATGCCGCTACGTCGCTCAACCTAAGCTGTTGCACTTGTTAAGTTTATTTCTGTGCAGATCCGCACAATGAGCGCGCGGTGCTGGCGATTTTCAGGGCACACCGCCTGCCCTACCTTGGGGAGGAAAGGAGAGACATCATGTCGATCAGACCTGTTTTGGAAACGCGCAAAGCCATTCCTGCCCGGGAAGGGGCTGGCGTGCATCTGCACCGCGCCTTTGGGTTTCAGGATCCTGAGGAGCTTGATCCCTTCCTGATGATGGATCACTTCCGCAACGATGATCCCCGGCTTTATGAGGCGGGCTTTCCGTGGCATCCGCATCGCGGCATTGAGACCATCACCTATGTGATTGACGGCGCGGTGGAACATCAGGACAGCCTTGGCAACACCGGCAATCTGGGCGCGGGGGATGTGCAGTGGATGACGGCAGGGCGCGGAATTTTGCATCAGGAGATGCCCACCCCCGGTGCCAATGGGGTGAACCACGGCTTTCAGCTCTGGGCCAATCTGCCCCGCGATCTGAAGATGACCGATCCGCGCTACCAGGATGTGACCGCCAAAGAAATCCCCGAGATCTTTGAGGATGACGGCACCAAGGTGCGGGTGATCATCGGCAGCTTCTGGGGTCAGACCGGCCCGGTGGATGGCATTGCCGCCGATCCGATGTTTCTGGATGTGACCGTGCCTGCGGGGGTGAAAAAGACCTTCCCGATCGACACACACCGGCGCGCTTTTGCCTATGTATTTGAAGGGGATGCGGCCTTTGCCGATGCCAGCCAGCCCACCGGCATTCTGTTGGAAAAAGAGGTGGCCGGAGAAGAGGTCAATATCCGCGATATGAGCGGGGACCGCACGCTGGTGCGCTTTGGCAATGGCGATGAGGTCACGGTACAGGCCGGCGAACAGGGCGTGCGCTTCCTGCTGATCTCAGGCCAGCCCATTCAGGAGCCGGTGGCCTGGCACGGCCCGATTGTGATGAACACGCAGGCGGAGCTGCAGCAGGCCTTTGCAGAGCTGCGCAACGGCACATTCATCAAACCGGCGCATTGATCATGGCTTTAGAAAAGTGGACGGAGGGGGAGACCCCTCCGTCTATGAGGGGCGCTGCCCCTGTCACATCAAGCGGAGTAAGGGCTCCGCCCGTTCGCCGCTGAATGTGTCCACTGGACACATTCCGAGACGCGGCTCACCCCCGGGATATTTTTTGAATGAGAAGCGCTTAGGGGGGGGGAGGAAGGCAGAGCTGTTAGGCGGCGATGCCTACGGCTTGGCGCACCATATCCCAGTAGATCTGCTCCACCTCGGAAAGCGACAGGCGGCCGCCTTCGCGGAACCATGTGTTCACGCCGGTCAGCATGGCAATCACGGCCATGGTGGTGATTTTGGGGTCCGCCACAGTGAAATCACCGCTTTCCACACCGGCGCGCAGGATCGCTTCGAGCTGGTCTTCATAGGCGCGGCGCAGGGCTTCGACCTCGGAGAAGTTTTCCGGGCTGAGATTGCGCAGCTCCATATAGGCGATGAACACCTCATCAGGGCGCTCTGAGTGAAAGCGCAGGTGCAGACGGGTGAAGGTCTCCAGTGCCGCCACCGGAGAAGCCGGGGCCTCAAGCGAGGCGCGGGTGGCCAGAAGCTCATCCATATGGGTTTTCATCAGATCAAACAGCAGCGACTGTTTGTCCGGCGTATAGTTGTAAAGCGCCCCTGCCTGCACGCCGACCTCACGCGCAATTTGGCGCATGGAAACAGCGGCATAGCCGTGCTGGGCAAAGAGCGAGAGCGCGGCGGCGCGCACGCGCGGGCCGGTGATGCCGGAATGTGAGCCTTGAGTTCGTGCCATAGGCGCAATTTAACTGAACGTACGTTCCTTTAAAACCCCGCATAAGCAGGGCTGAGGCGTGCAAGTTGGCTTGTGTCGCCAGCCCCGACTGGGCCATAAGAAAGCCGGGCAACAAAAGGGCCATTCGCGTGACACGACAGACCAAAGCAAGCCTCTTGATGATCTTATGCACGGGCGTGCTGGCCAGCTGTGGCGATGTGCCGGGACTGGATGCCGCTGTTTCCAAAGAAGTGGAGGCCGCGCCCTACCCTGAGCTTCTGCCTGCGCGCGCGCTGCCTGCCGCGCCGGAGCAGCGCCTGACGGAGAGCAGCGAGGAAGAGCTTGCCGCCCGTGGCGCTCGTCTCAATCGCCGCGCGCGTGAGCTGCAGTAAGCCTGCCCGATGCAGACGCGTTGCACCCCCCTGCAAGAGCCGCTACACGGCAAAGCAACACAGCAGACCATACCAACACATATTCGAGGTAGTGCTTCATGACCGATGCGCAGATGAGCAACCCCAACACAACACCGCTCCGTCTTGGGATTGCCGGCTTGGGCACCGTGGGCGTGGGTGTGGTGAAGATCGTGCGCCAGAAGGCCAACCTGCTGGCGGCCCGCACCGGGCGTCCGGTGGTGATCACCGCCGTGAGCGCGCGCTCCAAGGATAAGGACCGCGGCGTGTCGCTGGCGAATTACGCTTGGGAAGAGGATCCGGTGGCTCTGGCCAAGCGCGACGACGTGGATGTGTTTGTCGAACTGATGGGCGGCGAAGACGGCCCGGCGAAAGACGCGATTGAGGCCGCATTGGCGCTAGGCAAAGATGTGGTCACCGCCAACAAGGCGCTGCTGGCCCATCACGGTCAGGCGCTGGCCGAGACCGCAGAGGCCAAAGGCGCGGTGATCCGCTTTGAAGCGGCTGTGGCAGGCGGCATTCCGGTGATCAAATCCCTCACCGAAGGGCTGGCGGGCAATGAGATCACCCGCATCATGGGCGTGATGAACGGCACCTGTAACTACATCCTCACCCGGATGCAGGACGCGGGCCTGCCCTATGAAGAGGTTTTCGCCGAGGCCGATGCGCTTGGCTATCTGGAAGCGGACCCCAATCTGGACGTGGGCGGCATTGACGCCGGACACAAGCTGTCGCTGCTCTCCTCCATCGCCTTTGGCACCAAGGTGGATTTCGCGGGTGTGGAGCTGGAAGGCATTCAGCGCATCTCCATTGAAGACATTCATCAGGCCGCCGAGCTTGGCTTCAAGATCAAGCTGCTGGGCGTGACCCAGATGACCGGCCGTGGGCTGGAGCAGCGCATGTCGCCCTGCCTTGTGCCCGCAGACAGCCCGCTGGGCCAGCTCAAAGGCGGCACCAATATGGTGGTGATTGAAGGCGACGCGGTGGAGCAGGTTGTGCTGCGCGGCCCCGGTGCCGGTGAAGGCCCGACCGCCAGCGCGGTGATGGGCGATGTCTGTGACATTGCGCGCGGCTTCCGCCTCTCCACCTTCGGCATGCCCGCAGAGCAGCTGACCAGCGCCAAGGCGGCGCGCTCCAACTCCCCGGCGCCCTACTATCTGCGCCTGACGCTGGAAGACCGCCCGGGTGCCATGGCCAAGATTGCCACCGCGCTTGGCGACAACGGGATCAGCATCGACCGCATGCGCCAGACCCGCCACAATGATGAGCTCGCCCCTGTGCTGATCGTGACCCACAAAACCCAGCGCGCCGCTCTGGATGAAGCCATTGCCGCCATGCAGAGCACCGGCGTGGTCGCAAGCGCCCCTGTGGCGTTGCGCATAGAGCAGGTTTGAGATTTCAATGGCGCGCCCCTCTTGTGAGCGCGCCGCCGCTGCGATAACCGATATTTAAGCAAGCACATAAGGATCACCCCATGTCCCAAACGCCGGAATTTCACGACCGTATGCTGTCTCTCGGTTTGGCCCGTGTGGCCGAACAGGCAGCGATTGCCTCCGCAGCGCTGATTGGCAACGGCGATGAGAAAGCCGCAGACCAAGCCGCTGTGAACGCCATGCGCGAGCAGCTCAACCTTCTGGACATCGCCGGTGTTGTGGTGATTGGTGAAGGTGAGCGCGACGAGGCGCCGATGCTGTTCATCGGCGAAGAAGTGGGCACCGGCAACGGCCCCGGCGTGGACATTGCGCTGGACCCGCTGGAAGGCACCACGCTGACCGCAAAAGACATGCCAAACGCGCTGACCGTAATCGCCATGGGCCCGCGCGGCTCCATGCTGCACGCGCCGGACACCTATATGGACAAGCTGGCCATCGGCCCGGGCTACGCGGAAGATGTTGTTTCGCTGGAAATGAGCCCGAAAGAGCGTGTGGAAGCGCTGGCCAAAGCCAAAGGCTGTGACACCTCCGACATCACCGTCTGCATTCTGGAGCGTCCGCGCCACGAAGACATGATCGCCGAAGTGCGCGCCACCGGCGCCTCCATCCGCCTGATCACCGATGGTGACGTGGCTGGTGTGATGCACTGCGCCGAAGCCGAAGAAACCGGCATCGACATGTATATGGGCCGTGGCGGCGCGCCAGAGGGTGTGCTCGCGGCAGCCGCGCTGAAATGCATGGGCGGTCAGATGTGGGGCCGTCTGGTGTTCCGCAACGATGACGAGCGCGCCCGCGCCGCCAAGACCGGCATCACCGATCTGGACCGCATCTACTCCCGCGACGAGATGGTCACACAGGACGTGATCTTTGCCGCAACCGGCGTGACCGGCGGCTCTCTGCTGCCGCGCATCAAGCGCACCCCGGGCTGGATCGAAACCGAGACCCTGCTGATGCGCTCCAAGTCCGGTTCCGTGCGTCGCATGACCTACCGCGCGCCCGTCGATCAGACCTCTTGATCACAGCACGCTGCACTGATTGACTGGGCCAAAGCGCCCCTTACGGCCCGCCTCTTTGGCGGGCCTTTTGATAAGATGAAAGCCCTGCCCATGACCGACTTCCTTGGTGTATCCGAAAGCCTGACCGGACGACGCTGGCTGGGGCCGGATGTGGAGGCCACCCGCGCTGCCGAGCTGCTGGCGCAGGAGACCACCCTGCCCCCGGCACTCTGTGCAGTTTTGGCGCGGCGTGGGGTGACAGCGGCGGAAGCGGAGAACTTTCTGGAGCCGCGCCTCGCAGACCTGTTGCCCGATCCACGCGGCATCAAAGACATGCAGACCGCCGCCGCGCGTTTCCTGCAAGCGGTGCGCAAACGTGAGCGCATCGCGGTGTTTGCAGATTATGACGTGGATGGCGGCACCTCTGCGGCGCTGCTGATCACATGGCTGCGTCATATGGGGCTGAAGGCCACGCTCTATGTGCCGGATCGCATTGATGAGGGCTATGGCCCCAATGAGGCCGCCATGGCGCAGCTGGCCGCCAACCATGACCTGATCATCTGTGTGGATTGCGGCACGCTCAGCCACGGGCCGATTGCGGCGGCAAAGGCGGCAGATGTGATTGTGCTCGACCACCACCTGGGCGGCGAGACCCTGCCCGATTGTGTGGCGGTGGTGAACCCCAACCGACAGGATGAAAGCGGTGATCTGGCCCATCTCTGCGCGGCGGCAGTGGTGTTTCTCATGCTGGTGGAGGCCAACCGCCAGATGCGCGAGGCCGATGGCACACGTGGGCCCGATCTGATGGCGATGCTTGATCTGGTGGCGCTTGGCACGGTGGCGGATGTGGCCCCCCTGGTGGGGGTGAACCGCGCGCTTGTGCGTCAGGGCCTCAAAGTCATGGCGCGGCGGGACCGCACCGGGATCGTGGCACTCTCGGATGTGAGCCGCATGGACAGCGCCCCCAACAGCTATCACCTCGGCTTTCTGCTGGGGCCACGTGTGAACGCAGGCGGGCGCATCGGACAGGCCGACCTCGGCGCGCGCTTGCTCTCCACCGACAACGAACAAGAAGCTAAGGCGCTCGCGGAGCGACTCGATGAGCTCAACACCGAGCGGCGCGACATTGAGGCCGCTGTGCGTGCCGCGGCCATGGCACAGGCCGAAGAGCGTGGGCTGGATGCGCCGCTGGTCTGGGCCGCAGGCGAAGGCTGGCACCCCGGTGTGGTCGGCATTGTCGCCTCCCGTCTGAAAGAGGCCACCAACCGCCCCGCCATTGTGATCGGCCTTGACGGGGACGAGGGCAAAGGCTCTGGCCGCTCTGTCTCCGGTGTGGATCTCGGCGCCTCCATTCAAAAGCTCGCCGCGGAAGAGCTGCTGATCAAAGGCGGCGGGCACAAGATGGCCGCCGGCCTGACCGTGGCCCGTGACCAGCTGGAGCCCGCCATGGCGCGGCTCACCGAGCTGATGGCCAAACAGGGCGCAGGCGACATGGGGCCGGCGGATCTGAAACTCGACAGCCTGCTGATGCCCACCGCGGCCACGGTTGAGCTGATCACCGACATCGAAAAGGCTGGCCCCTTTGGAGCAGGCGCTCCTGCCCCGCGCTTTGCCTTTCCGGATGTGGAGATTCGCTTCACCAAACGGGTGGGCGAAAGCCACCTCAAGCTCACCTTTGGCGATGGATTCGGCGCGCGTATCGATGCGATTGCCTTTGGCGCCTATGACACCGCGCTGGGGACGGCCTTGGAATCACATGGCGGTGCGCGATTCCATCTGGCGGGCCGTCTGGAGATCAACACATGGGGCGGCCGCCAATCTGTGCAGCTGCGTCTGGAGGATGCGGCCAAAGCCGCCTGAGCCGCACCAAAGCCTTCTCATTCCCCCAATATCCTGGGGGAATCGCGGCTCTGACGCGATGGGGGCAAAGCCCCCGCATCACGCCCCAAACCCGCCAAAACAGCTTTCTGAAAAAAATCGTCACAAAGGCTCAAATTTCCGCTTGCGCCCACCCGCGCCATTCACTAGATACGCCTCACGCTTCGGCACGGCCCGTTCGTCTATCGGTTAGGACGCCAGGTTTTCAACCTGGAAAGAGGGGTTCGATTCCCCTACGGGCTGCCAGTCGAAGCGAGATTTTTGAGAAGACCTCTTCCTGAAAATCGCCACAGTGGCCCGTTCGTCTATCGGTTAGGACGCCAGGTTTTCAACCTGGAAAGAGGGGTTCGATTCCCCTACGGGCTGCCACTTCCTTATGAAAATTGCAGAAATCCTTCGCCACAAGCCGCTTTGCCTGTGCGCCTTCCTGCACACGCAATGCACGCTTAAGATGTGAACTATAAATCCCCACATCTTTCGGGCGCAGACTCTTCGTTAACCAATCCCCGCTAAATCTGGGTCTCAACGAAGGTCTTTTAACGGAATCGGATTCGCCGCAGCCATGGCTCGTCTCCGAAAACCACATGTGGGGGTAAAATGAGTAAGACACATCTGTCAGTTTGGGTGCTTCCCAGAAGCGCATGCCCGGCCACGTCGCGGTCAGAGCGTATCAAGGCGCGTTCCGGGGCCTTCATCCTCGCCTCATGCAAAGATGCGGACCTCGCGCTCATTCCGCCGCCGTCCGGCAATCTGAACCGCCGTATCTGGCCGCATACGTCGCCCAACGGCCCAACCCTGAAGATCCGCGCCTGACAGCGCCCCAGAGGGCCTCAGCCGCTCCCTCTGCGCCCCCCTACGCTTCTGTGCGTCCCTAGGGCAGCGCAGGCGGCACATCCACCGCTGGGGCGCTGGGTTTGATGTCCAAAAGCGGTGTGCCATCAAAACAGTCGATGGCATCAATGCCAATCCTGCCCGCCGCGAGATCCAGTGATGTGATCCGCACCGCCGCGAGCGAAATCGGATTGGGCCGGTTGGGAGAACGCAGCGCAAATGTGCCCTGTGCCTCCGGTTTGTGACGCGGCCTCTGGGTGATCAGATCGCGCCGCGCCCGATGCATCCAGTAAAACAGCAAAATCCCGTCCCCTACAGACAGCCCGGTCAGACCTTCCGCAAACCCCGGCTCCAGCGAGATCGACGCCCCCTGCCCGCTCTCCCGGGCGCGGGTGACATTCTTGGGGCAATCGCCGCGCTGCCACGGGGTGTGAATGCGCCCAATGAAACGCAGCTCTGCGTCCACTCGTTCAAGCGGATCAAATCCCAGCTGGCTTTCACCGTCACGCAGTTCAGGTAGAGTTTCAGACATGGTGCTCTCCTTGGCTCTTGGCGCACATCCTGCCCAAGAGCTTGGCGAGGCGCCATAAAAAAGCGCCGCTCGATGGCGGCGCTTTCAAGGTGTGTTTCTGACGTTTAGACGATCTCGCCTTCCAGCCCTTCGGTGGAGAGCCCCTCAAGCCTTGGCATGAGGCTCAAAAGCTCCTGCGTGTAGGCCTGCTTGGGGCTGGCAAAGAGGGTTTCGGTGTCAGCCACCTCCACCATCTGCCCCTGACGCATCACGCCCACACGGTCACACATCTGGCGCACCACCGGCAGGTCGTGGCTGATGAAGAGCATGGTCAGGCCCAGATGCTCCTGAAGATCCTTGAGGATGTTTAGGATCTGCGCCTGAATGGACACATCCAGCGCCGAGGTCGGCTCATCACAGATCAGGAAGCGCGGCTGGGTGGCCAATGCGCGGGCAATCGAGATCCGCTGGCGCTGACCGCCGGAGAACTCATGCGGGTATTTGCGCCCGGCTTCAGAACCAAGCCCCACACGCTCCAGAAGCTCATCCACGCGGTGCTGAATGGCGTCGCCTTCCAGCAGCTTGTGGTGGCGCACCGGCTCCGCAATGATCTCATCCACCCGCATGCGCGGGTTGAGGCTTGAGAAGGGATCCTGAAAGATCATCTGGATCTGACGGCGATAGCTTTCCAGATCCTTGGCGGTCTTGAGGCTGGTGACCTCCTGATCGTCAAAGAAGATCTTACCGCCGTTGGTCTGATACAGCGTGGCAATCATCCGCGCGACGGTGGATTTGCCCGAGCCGCTTTCCCCCACGATGCCAAAGACCTCACCCTCGCGGATGTCAAAGCTGACCTTGTCCACGGCGGTGAAGTATTTGCGACGAGATGGGATGATCGACCCGCTTTGCAGGAAGGTTTTGGTGAGCCCTTCGACCTTCAGCAGCGTGCCGGATTTGGTCGGCTCCGGGCGCTTCCAGTTGCGCGCCAGATCTTCGATCTCAAAGGTGATCTGACGGCCCCCGTACGAGAGCTGCGGGAAGCGATGCACCTTGAGTGTCGGGCGTGGCACGGCGGCAATGAGCGACTTGGTGTACTCATGCTGGGGCGCACCCAGCACCTGCTCGGTGGTGCCGCTTTCCACAACCTCACCCTGATACATCACGGTCACCTTGTCGGTGGTGTCCGCGATCACACCCATGTCGTGGGTGATCAGGATCACGCCGGTCTGGCGCTCCCGCGCGAGTTCCTTGATCAGCTCAAGGATCTGCGCCTGAATGGAAACGTCGAGCGCCGTTGTAGGCTCATCCGCGATGATCACATCCGGCTCTGAACACAGTGCAAGCGCAATCACCACCCGCTGGCGCATGCCGCCGGAGAACTGGTGCGGATATTGATTGATGCGCTCGCTCGGGTTGGGGATGCCCACCCGATCGAGGAGCTCAATCGCACGCGCCTTGCTGTCCGCATCGGAAAGCTTGAGGTGGAACTGGATGGTTTCCACCAATTGCTGGCCAACGGTCAGAAGCGGGTTCAGCGAGGTCAGCGGATCCTGGAAGATCATGGAGATCTTGGCCCCGCGCAGGGCGCGCATGCCTTCGGCATCCCGCCCGCTGATCGCTTCCCCTTTGAAGCTGACCGTGCCGCCCGCGATATGACCGGGACGTTCCAGCAGGCCCATCACAGCCGCACCAATGGTGGATTTACCGGCACCGGATTCGCCCACAAGACCGTGGATTTCACCGGGCTCCACCGCGAGGTTGGCTTTGTTCACCGCCACAAAGAGCTTGCGACGGGTCGGGAAGTGGACCGAGAGGCCCTCGATATCAAGAAGTGTATCGCTCATCACTGCAGCCTCGGGTTCAATGCATCACGCAGCCAGTCGCCCAGCAGGTTCACAGACAGCGCCAGCGCCAGAAGCGTGGCGGAGGGGAAGAGGATGATCCACCATTCGCCGGAGAACAGGAACTGTTGCCCGATGCGGATCAGCGTGCCCAGCGACGGTTGGGTCGGCGGCGCACCCACACCCAGGAAGGACAGCGTCGCCTCTGCGATGATGGCCAGTGCAAGAGAGATGGTTGCGATCACCAGCACGGGCGACAGCACATTTGGCAGGATGTGACGCAGCATGATGATGCCACGGCCCCGGCCAATCATACGTGCGGCCTGCACATACTCTTTGTCCTTCTCCACCAGCGTTGCGCCACGCACCACCCGGGCAAACTGCACCCAGTCGGACAGACCAATCGCGAGGATCAGCACCCAGATCGCCATCGTGTCCTGATGCTCAATCGGGGTGATGCCTTTGGCGATGCCAAAGATCAGCATGGCCACCAGAATGGCGGGGAAAGTGAGCTGCACGTCAGCGGCGCGCATGATGATGGTTTCCACCCAGCCGCCGACATAGCCCGCGATCAGGCCCAGCGTGATGCCCAGCACCATGGCAAACAGCACAGCAGAGAAGCCCACAAACAGCGAAATCCGCATGCCGTAGAGGATGGTGGAGAACACATCGCGCCCCTGATCATCGGTGCCCAGCCAGAAGGTGTCTCCGGTGAAATCATTGGGCGCCATCGGCGCGGTGAAACCGTTCATCAGATCCAGCGAGGCGGGATCAAACGGGTCATAAGGCGCAATCAGCGGGGCGAAGATGGCGCTCAGCACCAAGAGCATCACCACAAGGAAAGACACCACAGCCACCGGCGAGCGGCGGAAGTTGTAAGCGAAGTCGCTGTCCCAGGCTTTCGCCAGTCGGGACTGCGGCGCGGTTGAGGTTTGGTCAGACATCAGTGCGCCCCCTTACCATCCGTGCGCAGGCGCGGATCAATTGCAAAATAAAGAAGGTCAACGATCAGGTTGATGGCCACAAACATCACCGAGATCAGCATGAGGTAAGCCGCCATCACCGGGATGTCGACAAACTGGATCGCGTTGATGAACAGCAGGCCAACACCGGGCCACTGGAAGACCGTTTCGGTGATGATCGCAAAGGCGATGATCGAGCCAAGCTGCAGGCCTGTGACGGTGATCACCGGCACCAGCGTGTTTTTCAGCGCATGGCGGAAGTTAACCGTGCGGGCCTTCAGGCCACGGGCACGGGCAAAGCGCACGTAATCCTGACGCAGCACCTCAAGCATCTCAGAGCGCACCAGACGCATGATCAGCGTCATCTGGTAAAGCCCCAGCGTGATCGCGGGCAGAATGATGGCTTTCAGGCCTGTTGCAGTCAAAAGGCCGGTGCTCCACCACCCTATTTTCACAACATCCCCACGCCCGAAGGACGGCAGCCAGCCGAGCTCCACAGAGAAGAGATAGATCAGCAGAATACCTATGAGGAAAGTGGGCAATGAGACCCCGATCAGCGAGACCGACATGATCGCATTGGCCATGAACCCGTCGCGCCGGATGGCGGTAAACACGCCCAACCCAATGCCGATGGAGATCGCCAGAAAGCCGCTCACAGCCGCCAGCTCCAGCGTGGCAGGCGCGCGCTCCAGCAGGATCTCCCCCACGGGGCGGCCCTGACGATAGCTCACGCCAAAATCGCCCTGCACGGCCCCTTCGAGGAATTTGTAATATTGCAAGGGGAATGGCTCATCCAATCCCAGTTCCGCCCGCAGGCGGGAGATGTCGGCGTCCGTGCGTTCCTGACCCAGCATGTTGTCGATGGGATCACCGACAAAACGGAACATGCTGAAAGCAACAAGCCCCACGATCAGAAGCACAAGCGCGGACTGTAACACTCGTTTAATGACATACGTCAGCATCACTGCGTCCCTTTGTTTTTATGGGGGTTCCTTGCGCCCTTCTTCAGATGGGGTCAAGCAAAGCAAATGAGGCGTCGGAGTGTTGCCCGACGCCTCATTTTTCAGCAGTTTTATTGCACGTTTACCCAGCGCAGAATAAAGAAGTTATCCGGCCGTTGGATCAGCGTGACGTTGTCGCGCGCGCCCCAAACCAGAGGTTGCACATACATCGGCACATAGGCGGTTTCGTCCTGCAGAATCTTGGCTGATTCATCGAGCATCATCTGGCGTTTGCCGTCGTCAATCTCCGACTGGATCATCGGCAGAAGTTCATCAATGCGGGCGTTGGAGTAGCCGCCGAAGTTCCAGCTGCCGAGCTTCTTCTCTGCATTTGGCGTGGAGGCCAGGAAGCGGATCGGGTGCTCTGCGTCAAAGGTGCCCGGGGACCAACCCAAGAGATACATGTCAAAGTTATCCGCGCGCAGCTCCGGCCAGTAGTTCTGCACCGGCATGGCGTCGAGTTGCGCCGTCACGCCGACTTTGGCCAGCATGGAAGTGACCGCCTGACAGACCGCCTCATCGTTCAGATAGCGGTTGTTGGGGCATTTCAGACCAAACTCAAAGCCGTCCGCATAGCCGGCTTCTGCGAGCAGCGCCTTGGCACCGTCCACGTCAAAGGCCGGGCGTTCCGAGTTGGCGCCGGAGAAGCCGCGCATGGCCGGGCTCACGAGCTGGCTGGCAGGTTCTGCATTGCCGCGCATGATGGTTTGCAGGATCGCGTCCACATTCACCGCTTTGGCCACGGCTTCGCGCACGCGCGCATCTTTGAACGGGTTAGGCTTGCCCGCATCCGCGCCGTATTTCAGCTCGTCCGCATCCTGCGCAAAGCCCAGCATGATCACGCGGGCTTCGATGCCCTGAATGATCTGCACACCGTCCTGCCCCTGCAGACGCGCGGCGTCTTGGATTGGCACAGGGTTGATCATGTCCACTTCGCCAGACAGCAGCGCGGCCACAGCGGTGGCGGCGTTCTGGATCGGAGTGAATTCCGCTTTGGTGATGTTGTGGGTGGCTTCGTCCCACCAGCCATCGTGCGGTGCCAGCTCGGTGCGCAGGCCTGGCTCACGCGCGGTGACCTTGAAGGCCCCGGTGCCATTGGCGTTGAGCGTGGCGTAGTTGCCGTTTTCCTTATCAGGCAGCGCGGCGCTGTTGGCCTCGGCCCAGTCTTTGTCCATGATCATCCAGTTGGCAATGCTGTCCGGGAAGATCGGATTGGGCGCGCTGGTCAGGATGTCGACAGTGTAGTCATCCACCACTTTGACCTCAGACACCGGCGCAAACCAGCTGCGGGTGTCAGACACTTCGCTGGAGGCGCGCTGATAAGAGAACAGCACATCCTCAGCGTCAAAGCTCGCGCCGTCATGGAAGGTCACCCCTTCGCGCAGATGGAAGCGCCAGCCTGCGCCCTCGCCGATCGGCTCCCAGCTGGTGGCCAGCGCAGGTTGCACGGACATATCCTTGTCGCGCCGCACAAGCCCTTCATAAACGTTGTTCAGAAAGCCCAGAACCGGCGCGGAGTTCACCGCATGCGGGTCCATGGTCTGCGGGTCGGTTGTGCCCGCCCATTTAAAAGTCTCGGCCATAGCAGGCGCAGCGCAGACCGCCGCAGCCAGAGCCGCTGAAAAGACGCGTTTCATAATAGTCCCCTGTTTTTCCTCTCGCCTTACACCAGCGAGCCTGTTTGGAAGTCTCACCCCAGAGCGGGGGTGAAAGCAAGAGGGCAGCGAAATTTATGAACTTGTTAAATCGAGAAAAACCCGCAATTCGCACAGGCGCGCAAACAGGAGGCAGCGGGCAAAATGAAGCCGGTCATGCACGCGCCAAAGCAAAAGGGGGCGCCAAATGGCACCCCCTTCCGTGTCAAAAATCAGAAGGTCTGATTATTCGACGATTTTGGACACAACACCGGAACCAACGGTGCGGCCGCCTTCACGGATCGCGAAGCGCAGACCGGCTTCCATTGCGATCGGTGCGATCAGCTCAACGTTGAACTTCAGGTTGTCGCCAGGCATCACCATCTCGGTGCCCGCTGGCAGTTCAACAGTGCCGGTCACGTCAGTTGTACGGAAGTAGAACT